>CAVYIF010000012.1:0-112104 GCA_963768585.1 uncultured Chloroflexia bacterium | reverse complement strand
TATTTATCCGGCGCGTCCACCTGCTTTGCAGGAGATTAATAATTTTTCACTGTTGGCCTGTGATTATCCCTCGCGCCTGACGAGATTGCCTAAAAGCCAAATACCTCTATAATCACATTAATTCATTCATATGGAGGAAGAAAAATGACTGGTTTGCTCAGTAAACCCGAATACGAGAATTGGGTTGCCCAGACTCGGCCCGAGCGCATGGCCTGGTGGCGCGAGGCCCGCCTGGGAATGTTCGTGCATTTCGGGCTGTACGCCCTGGTGGGGCGCAACGAGTGGGTGATGTCGCTGGAGAATTATCCCATCGCCGAGTATGAGAAATTGGCGCAGCAGTTCAACCCTCAACCCGGCGCGCCGCGCAAATGGGCAGAGCTGGCTGCCAAAGCCGGCATGAAGTATATGGTCATGACCACGCGCCACCATGAGGGTTTCAGCCTGTGGGATTCCAAAGCCAATCCCTACAATTCGGTCAATTACGGGCCCAAACGGGATATCGTGCGCGAGTTTGTGGATGCCTGCCGCGAGTTTGGCCTGAAGATCGGTTTCTATTCTTCCCTGATGGACTGGCACCATCCCGACGGCTGGCGCTGCGCCTTCGACACTGAGGCCCGCCGCCGCTTCAATGCCTATATTACCGAACTCAACCGCGAACTGCTGACCCAGTACGGCAAGATCGATATCCTCTGGTACGATGTGCCCCGCCCCATGGAGAATTGGGAGGGCTGGGATTCGCTGGAACGCAACCAGGCCATGCGCGCCCTGCAGCCGGACCTGATCATCAACAACCGCAGCCGGTTGGATGAAGACTTCGGCACCCCCGAAGAACACCTCACCGCTCTGGATCGCGATTGGGAAGCCTGCATGACCTTCAACGGCATCAGTTGGGGCTACGTCGATTCGGCGCAGGCGATGCCATACAGCTACAATGCCCAGCGCATCATCCGCATGATCAACACGGTCACGGCGGGCGGTGGCAACCTGCTGCTCAATATCGGCCCGGCCCCCGACGGATCGGTGCCCCCGGAAGCGGTGGAACCGCTGACGACGGTGGGCAAGTGGCTGGCAGAAAATGGCAAGGCGGTGTACGGCAGCAAACAAAAATCCATCTATGCCAATGCCAGCGGCGTGGCTGGCGCGTCTTTCGACGGCTCGCACGTCTATATCTGGAACTGGATCTGGCCCAGCAGCGGCGAAATGGCCCTGGGCGGTTTCTCCTCCCCGGTAAAGGCCGTGCGCCTGGTACGGGACGGCAGCCCGGTGACCTTTGAACAGCGCGGGCACCGCATCCTGCTCAAGAATCTGCCGGGTAAATCGCCCGACCCGCATGCCGGGATCGCCGTGCTGGAGCTGGAGTTTGACGGGGCACCCGAGTTCCACCGGGCCAGCTACTTCCCGCAGTTAAATGAGGGCATCGATTACGCCGGCGATCAAAAGATTTAGTGTATCGCTGAATATTATTTTCCCCATATATTTACCCCCTTCCCTAGGGAAGGGGGTAAGGGGGATGGGCTGGTTTGTAAATTTTCGGACAGGTACTTGGTCCATCGCATGAAAGACCGCTTATATGCAACGACACCAGGCGTTTAGACCGTTTGCAAGGAGACCTGAATCATGGAGATGAATGAACTTGCGTCAAAGGTGGCGCACCGCACCCTGGAACTGGCCTTTAAGTATTCCGAAGACGAGACTTATGGCGTGGCAAACGCCTGGGAATGGTTCCTGTGGGACTGGAATATGGGGGTGGCCTTTTTCGGCCTGTGGCAGGTGAATGATGTCTTGCACAACCAGGTGTTTATCGACCAGATGAGGCAGTGGATCGACAGCCGCATCGAGGGCGGCATCCAGGCGCTCAACGTCAATACCTGCGCCCCGTTGACCACCGTCCTGCGCCTCAATAAGCTCTATCCCAGCCAGAAATACGAACGCCTGTGTCAGAAGTTTGACGACTATATCTTCAACCAGGTGCCCCACACCCCCTGTGGAGCCATTGCCCATACCACCCTGCGCAGTCAGAACCTGGGCAAGGTCTGGGCGGATACCCTGTTCATGTGCGTGCTCTACCTGGCCCAGCGCGGGTTGGAACTGAAAGACCCGCGCTATCTGGATGAAGTCATCCGCCAGATGGAACTGCACTTTCAGGTTCTGGTTGACCCCGAAACCGGCCTGCTCTATCACGGCTGGGATGACGACAATCGCAAATTCATTGGCGAGCGCTGGGGGCGGGGCAATGCCTGGGTGACCGTCAGTACCATCGAAATCCTGCAGGGCATTGGCCGTGATTTTCCCCAGAAGCAGAAATTTCTCGAAATCATTGACCGCCAGCTGGCGGCGTTTGAAAAGTACCAGGACGCGAGCGGGTTCTGGCATACCGTGATCGACCACCCCGAGACGTATCTCGAGACCTCGGTCACTGCCGGGGTGGCTTACGGCGTGCTGAAGGGCGTCCGCCTGGGGATGGTCGACCGGCGCTATCTGCCTATGGCGCAGCGTGCCATGCAGGCCTTTATGACCAACATTGACGCGCAGGGCACTGTGCTCAAAGGTTCTGGCGGGACAGGGGTCAAGCCCAGCCCCGTGGAATACAACGAAGTGCCCTATGTGGTGACCCCCTTTACCCAGGGGCTGGGGTTGATGGCACTAAGCGAGCAGCTCAGCCGCTGAACGGCTGAGGTCTTTCTTTACAAAAAAGCGCCCGGTCATCTGGCATACAGCCAGGCAGCCGGGCGCTGTGCATATATCAGGTTTAACTGTCCTGTATGGCGAAGCGCGCTTTCAGGGCCTGGGGGTCGAGCGAATGCGTTCCCACGAAGACCTCGTACTCGATAGCTTCCACCACGAAATCTTCCAGCCCTTCATCATAGTAGGCCAGGCGCGAAACCGGCACGCTGAACAGCACTTTTTTCGTCTCGCCGGGCTGCAGGGCGATGCGCATGAAGGCCTTCAACTCCTTGGGGGCGCGTTCCACGGACGAACCCAGGGCGGAGACGTAAAGCTGCACCACTTCTTCCCCGGCCGTCTGACCGGTATTGGTGACTTCCAGCGCCGCCTGCAGCGTACCGTCTGCCAGCAGTGTGTCTGAGGCGAGGGACAGGTTGGCATAGCGATAGCTGGTGTAGCTCAACCCAAACCCAAACGGGAAGGCCGGGGCGTTGCCGTCGCGCTCCAACTTGCGGTAACCGTGCCACAGGTCGTAGGTGATGCTTGTGGCGTTTTTATCGTAGAACGGCAGGTGCTCCGCCCGCTGCGGGATGACCTGGGTCAGTTTCCCGCTGGGATTTACCCGCCCCAGGAGAATATCCGCCAGGGCATGCCCGCCTTCCATGCCGGGATACCACAGCATGAGGATGGCCGGAACCAACTCGCGCCAGGCTTCCATTATGATCACGCTGCCGCCCATCACTGCCACAATCGTCTTTGCGTTGGCCGCTGCTACCGCCTGTACCAATGCTTCATCGGAAGGGTGCAGGGTCAGCCGGTCGCGGTCGCCGCCGGAAAGGAAAGTGTCTGAAGCAGATCCGGTTGCAGCCTGCATGAACTGCTGTACGACCGGTTCTTCTTCTGGCGTGGGCGGCGGGTAAAGATAGGTCAGTTTCTGCATGGTGGCCGGGTCGAGGAATTCCCCTTCATCATTATGATCGCAGCCGGCGACGACCAGCACAACGTCGGCCGATTTTGCCAGCGCGGCGGCGCGTTCTGGCTGGCTGCCGTCGTCATACACTACCTCTGCCTGGCCTTGCAGCGCGGCCTGCAGGCCTTCCAGCGGGGTGACAACATATTCCGGACGGGTATCGCTGGACCCATCATCGCCGGTGTTGGGTGTGGCTGCCAGGCGTCCGATCACAGCGATTTTGCGCACGTCCTTCAACGGCAGCAGGCTGCCCTGGTTTTTTAACAGCACGATTGATTTTTGCGCGGCTTCGCGCGCCAGGGCCCGGTTTTCCGGGCTGCCCACCAGATCCGGGCTGTAATCGACGGGCTTTACCAGGCGCAGCTGCGTGCGTAGAATGCGCATAACGGCATCATCTACCCGCTCCAGGGGTACTTCGCCCTGCTCGACCAGGTTCTTCAGGTGTTGGTGGAAGTGCATCTGGAAGGGCATTTCCACATCTTGCCCGGCCAGGGCCGCTTTCCTGGCGTCGCGCATGCCGAACATGAAGTCGGTCATCACGAAGCCCTCGAAGCCCCATTTCTTTTTGAGGATGTCGGTCAGCAGTTCCGGGTTTTGCCCGCACCATTCGCCGTTGACACTGTTGTAGGCACTCATCACCGCCGCCACGCCCTCATCCACCACGCGCTTGAAGTGCGCCAGGTAGACCTCGTGCAGCGCCCTGGGTGCGATCTGCACATCCACCGAGAAGCGCGCGTTTTCCATCGAGTTCAGCGCGTAGTGTTTGACGCAGGCCATGGCATGTTTCTGCACGCCGCGCGTCAGGGCTGCGCCCATCTCGCCCAACAAATAGGGGTCCTCGCCGTAGCTTTCCTGGGAGCGCCCCCAGGCCGGGTGGCGGGGCAGGTTGATGCACACCCCGCCGAAGAAAGTACCCCCCATGGCACGCAGTTCGCGCCCGATCACCTCTCCCACCCGTTCTTCCAGGGCCGGGTCCCATGCCGCGCCGCGCGCCATCGAGACGGGGAAGGTGGTCGCGCCGGACATCACGATCCCGCGCGGCCCGTCTGAAAAGCGGATCCCGGCGATCCCCAGGCGAGAGATTACGCCCGCATTCCAGGGGTGATCGGCATAGCCGCCGCCCATCATCTCCACCATCCCACCCCAAAACGGCAGGTCGCCGTCCATCATGCCAATCTTCTCGTCCAGGGTGAGCTGCGCTAACAATTCTCGCGCATTGGATTCAATTCCCTCGTTCGAAAATTTATATTCCGGCTTGCCGGCGGATTGTGCCGCAGGTTCATTTGATGAAGCCATGGGATAACTCCCTCCTCTGAAAAGTAACTTTCTCTGCGTCTTCGTGACTCTGTGTTAATTTTACACTTTTACCGCGTCTGGACGACGCGCAGCCACCAGGCAAAGATCGCCGCACCCCCGCTGCTTTTTCTGATTGGCTGTAGTCAGCGGTGATTAACTCGGTTATATCACAAATGGGTCGGGTTTGAGGCGCGGTTTACCCACGCTTGTGTACGCTCTGTGCGCGAACAAGCGCCTGATAATCGACCGGTAAAGACTAACCCGGCGGGAGCAGGCGTTCTTTTAAATAACTGTTGAGGAACATGGGACGGGTAAAGGGCTGAAAAGCTTCCAGGTCAAAGTGCGACTGTACGAAAGCATAATCCATGAAGTTGATTTTTCCCCAATGGGCTTTGAAAGGAATCCCAACCTGGATCAGATAGTCCCACAGGCCGCGCAGGTGAGTGTAGATCGCGTCTTTTTCCCCCGGTGCCTGGCACACGTCCGTCAGATACATGAAGTTGAATTTAACGATGTAATCCAGGCCCGGCCAGTTCCAGGGTGACATGTAGAAATTATCGGTTTGGGTCAGCTCGATCTCGATCGGTAGGTTCGGCCAGCCGTTCTTCTCGAAGTACTGCCGGCAGTGGGCCAGCAGGCGGTCCAGGTCGGCCGGGTTGAAGCCCCATTCTGCCATGGCTACCTTCAGCGGCGCGCGCCGGTCTACCGGCAGCATGGTGCGCAGCGGTCCGCTGGCTTTCACCTGCCCGTAAGCCAGGCTCATCCCGGCATAGACCAGGCGCATGGCATCGTCCAGCAGTGGTCCGGCGGATTCGATTTTATCCAGCACATTGAAAATCGACACCAGGATATTTTCGGACTGGTCTTCAGAGTAATCTCCGTTGGGATCGGCCGAGGGCACCCGTTTGGCAGCCCACAGCAGCCCGTTGGTCGTGTCCGGAATCCAGTCGATGCGCCAGAAATCGTACTCGCGCGAGGTGCGCTCCAGGTCCGAAAGGACATCCTTCAGGCGAATGACTTTCTGGATGGTTTCAAAATAAGGCTGGTCGATCAGGCGGTATTGAACTTTGGTCAGGATGCCGATCGCGCCCAGAGAGGCGACTACCGCGCGAAAGCCTGGTTCGGTGTATTTGACCCGTTTTTCAACCACCGATTTGCCATCCTCGGCGATGGTCAGGTATTCGATCCACTCGACCAGGTCGTAGATCAAATGGTGGGCCGAGGCGGGGGCCGTGTTGGTCGTGATCACCCCGCCCAGCGTCTGGTGATCCGTGCCGCCGGTAGCGCTGATCGCTTTGCCGCGTTCGCCCAGGGCCAGCAAGAAATCGTGCAGATGCCAGTTTGCTGTAACGGTGACCCGGGTCAGATCGGGGTCAAATTCGATCGTGCGCGGCAGCGCACTGGAGTCGATGATCGTATCCGAGACGCAGATATTCGAGCAGGAGTGCAGCCCACCCAGAACGCGCGGGGCATTCTGCGGCAAGAATTCCATCTGGATTCCCAACAGAAAGGCCTTCAGGTCTTCTATGGTCTGCGGTCGGTAGTACAGTTTGGGCTGGAAAGTAACCATCCCGGCCCAATCTTCAAAACCGGGCAAGGGGGCGTCTTCAGCGGACTTTGTATCGATCGTGAGGGATTGATTTTCTTCCATTGTGATCCTTTTCAGTGCTTGGGGCTGACTGAGTGCTAAGGGAAAATGGGGCGAAATATATATGCGATTAACCAAAAATGACATAATTGGTAAACTTAGTTAATATATTACCGTAGATGGCTTGTATATACAATGGGCCCTGCTGCGTGGTTGTGAATAAACTGCCTTTACGAAGGAATAAATTGCAGTTAATGCGGATATGGAGCTGGTGATGTTCTTATATAATCAAGCCATCAAAGGAGCGCAAATGGATGAGATTTCCCAGTGGTTTGCCAGCCAATTATCTTCCAGCGCCGAAGGCCTGGTCTGGTCTGCCCGCCAGATATCGTTGGCGCGAAGGGAACAACAGCCCCCCGCGGCACTAGGCGAATGGTCTGCCGCGCGGCATGTATTTCACATGCTGTTCTACGAACAGCACATCGCGCTGCCGGGTATGCGCCAGTGGTTGGGCGGTCCCCTGCCTGAAATTGTCGATGAAGATCCGGCCTGGACAGGCAGCGAGGACATCGATACGCTGCTGCCTGCCTTTTTAGAAATTCGCAGCCAGCAGATTGCCCTGCTGCCTCAATTTGGCGCAGAAGATTGGAAACGTGTGTGCCATACTAACTGGGGGCCGGTGTCTTTTTTGTGGGTCGTATCCAAAACCTACCAGCATACAGCCGAGCATATCAACGACGTGCTGCGGATCGCGCTATTTTGGGACTATTTTGCGGCTCAAGCACAGGATGGAAATTAACCCGGATGAACACCGCAGATCTAAAAACCAACCAGCTTTCCGGGTGGCTTGATACCATCCGCCAGCAGCGTGAACTGCCTTCCCTGAGCGCGGCGGTAAGGATTGGGAATGAAACCACCTGGCAGGATGCCTGCGGTTGGGCGGACCTTGAAGCAGCACGCCCGGCAACAGGCGAGATGGTTTACCCCTTGGGGTCGATTTCCAAGGTGTTTATAGCGACGATGCTTATGCAGCTGGTCGAACGGGGTGTCGTCCACCTGGAAGATGCGCTGGTTAAATTTCTCCCCGAATACCAGGTGATCTCGCCTTTCGGAGAAACGCCGCCCACCTCCCTGCGCCAATTATCCGCGCACACTTCCGGCTTGCCGCGAGATGCCGCAATCAATTTCCCGATGAACCAGTCCCTGGCGGCCTGGGAATTCAGCGCCGGGCAGACCGCGCTGCACTGGTATGCCTCGGCGGAGCAGGTGCTCGCCAGCCTGGCGCAGGTACAGCTCGAACTGCCGCCGGATACGGCTAAACACTATTCAAACCTGGGGATCATGCTCCTGGGCATCGCTCTGGAACGTGCCTGCGGCCAGGATTTTCGCAGTTATGTGCATGAGAATATCTTCGTTCCGCTGGGGATGGCAAGCGCCGGTTTTTTGGACGAACCAGGTGCCTGGGATGAGCGCTTCCCCACCGGTTATGGGCGCTCTCCTGACGGCAGCGGATCTTTCCCTGCTCCGCGCTGGCAGTTAGGCGGGGCGATCTATACCGGGGGAATCTACGCAACGGCCGCCGACCTGGCCCGTTTCTGCGCCGCTTTCCTGCCCGGACAGGATTATGCGCACGTGCTGCGTCCTGATAGTATTCAGCGCATGATCCATCCCGGCGCGATGGGCGATACGAATTTGGGTTGGTGGAAGGGCTGGCAGGCCGGGTATGCCAATTTCGGGCACGCCGGGGCGCATGTCGGGTTCAGCTCTACCGCACTGTTTGTGCCTGAACTCAAGCTGGTGGTGGCTGTACAGACCAACCGTTGGAACCCGGTCGTCGATACCCAGGACAGCACCGAGGTGGCCCGCGAACTGCTGACCCGCATGATCCCTGCCGCCCAATCCAGCCTGCCGGTGTTTGACCCGGCGGCGGTCGACCTGGCGCGCTATGCCGGTCATTACCGCCTGCCGGGAAGTGCGGCTTCCGCAGAGGTCAGCATTCAAGGCCGGGAGTTGCGTTTTTCGGTGAGCGGCGAAATCAGCGAAACGCTCTCCCTGGCTGCGGTGGGGCCGCACCAGTTTGGCCCGCCCGGTACACAATTTCCGGCGGTGACCTTCCATGAAAATGCTCAAGGTTCCATCACCGGGCTGAGCTATGCCCTGTTTGCCTTTCAGCGAGCGCTCGCTGATTAAAAACGCATCTTCAAAATAAAATCGGCTAATCCCTGGGGCAGCACCTCCAGCGCGGCGGCTGCGCCGGACATATAACCCACGCTGTAGCGCCGCTTTGGGTGACGCGCCTGCAGGGACTTTGCGACCACCTGCGCTACCGCTTCGGGAGAGGTGCGCTTCTGGTCGAAGGCATTCATCTCCTTTGCCCAGCGCACGAGCTGCAGGCGGTAAAATGCTGCCCGGGGATGGCGGAAATCGCCTCCACCTGGCTTGTGGTTTCTAAACCGGCGGCCGTTTTGATCCCCCCGCAGCGCACCTGAATGTTGGGGATGTGCCAGGATTTCAGCTCGATATCCAGGGTGCGCGCAAGGCAGTTGGCGGCAAAATCGCAGGCATGGATGCTGCTCACGTAAGGCGTGGGGATGATCGCCGGCGTCATGATCCACACGATGCGCCCGCTTCCCTGGCGCAAGAAGGGCAGGGCAGCCTGTACCAGGGCCGTCGATCCAACCAGGCGGGTTTGCAGTTCGCGCAGAAACAGGGTCGGATCCATCAGTTCCAGCGGAGCAACCTGACCGCCGCCGGCGTTATTGACCAGGGCATGCAGCCCGGTCAGCCCGCGCCGATTCAATTCTGCTTGAACGAATTCCATCACGGGGGGAATATCGCCCAGCCGGGTTAGATCCAGCGGGCAGATCGGGATTAGATTGGGTTCCTGATAGGCCTTCAGCATGGCAGCGTCGCGCTCCTGGCGTACGCTGGCAAATACTGTAAAACCGCTGTGCGCCAGGCGGAGGGCCGTCGCGCGCCCGATGCCTGAAGAACAACCGGTGATGAATACACCCCGGCCTGATACAGTTTTCATTTCCTTGTCCATTCTCATTCCTTTCAATCATACGATTCAATCGTTTGGTTAAATATAAATGCGGAAGGTCATCTTGTCAATCAATTGACTAAATCACTTGATTGAATTAAAATAATCCACAAACGAAAGGCAGGCAATATGAACGATCCCACCAGTGTAGAAACCAAAATCATCACCGCCGCTATCGACTGCATCGAAAAATACGGCATTCAGGGTGCCACCAACCGCAAAATTGCCCTGGCGGCGGGCGTTAATAACGCGGCGATCAACTACTACTTCCGCAGCAAAGAGCAGCTCATCCAGCGCTGTATGCAGGTCACCCTGGAAAATGCCTTCGATTTCCAGGATTTTGAGCGCCTGCCCGGCGCCTCCGCCCGCGAACGCTGCGCCGCGATTTTCAACGATCTGATCGCTGGCGGCGTGCAGTACCCCGGCATCACCCGCGCTCATTTTTTTAGCCTGCTCAATGAGGGCAAGTACGATGCGCTGGCGGTGGAAAAATTGAATGAATTCGCGCGCAGTCTGGCCCAGGATTTAGCCCAGCGCGGGGCCGAAGTGGACGCGGAAGAACTGCAGTTGGCTTGCGTCCAGATGACCTACACCATCTTGATGGCAATCCTGGCCCCGAAATTATTTCAGGCCAGTTTTGGCCTGGATCTTGAGGATGCTTCATCGCGGCAACGCTTTGTCTCGCGCCTGGTCGACCGTCTGCTTTGACCTTCTTGGGTCGTGTACACCATGTTTGACCTTTACCAGTTGAATGCAGCAAGAAAGGTCTGGATGAAATGCAAAAATTTAACCGGGTGATCCTCATAACCAGTATCGTGCTCGTCAGTTTGGGGTTGCTCTCATTGGCCATGGATATCTTTTTTGGCTGGCGGATCAACATCGGCTGGCCGCTGGCGCTGACCATGCTGGGTGGGGTGTTCACCATTCTGGCCGAGGTTTTGCGAGAAAAATGGTCCTGGGCCGATTTGCTCCATCTGCCCGGTTCGCTGCTGGCGAGTATGGGCCTGATCTTTCTGCTCAATATACTGACCGGCGATTGGAATGCCTGGGCTTATGCCTGGATGCTGGCGCTGGCTGGCCTGGGAGTGGGTGTGATTCTGGCGAACCGCGCGGGTCATTGGCCGCGCATCGTCAATATCGCTGCCTCGGCGGTGGTGATTGCTGGCGTGACCCTGGCGCTACTATTCGGTGCGATTGCCGGGGGGCGCTTCGCCCAGGTGATGGCACCCATTTTGTTGGTAATGGGCGGAGTCTCGCTGCGCTGGCTGCACCTGGAAACGTTCCTGCCGCAAGGTTTGCTGCGCCGCTTGAAACTGGTAGAACCTTTCCCGGCTGAAGGCGCCCATTTTGCGCCCGACCAGGCCCAGCTGGTCGAACCGCTCAGCGCCCGCGAATTGGAGGTGCTTGGCCTGATCGAGCAGGGTCTCTCCAACCAGGAAATCGCTTCCAGGCTGACCCTGGCTCCCAGCACGGTCAAGACCCACATCAATAATATCTACGGCAAGCTGGGCGTGCGGACTCGCGTTCAGGCCATCAAACAGGCCCAGGAGATCAATCTGCTGCGCCAATAGCGCCCGGTGCGAAGAGAAGAATTAAGCCGGGGCAGTGCCCGGTATTGGGCTACCACGCAGAATTCGGAAACAAACCCTGGCCTGGATAACTTCCTGCATCCCCTGAACAGGCGAACGGATCGCCACGGGGTTATAATCGAATCGATTGAACCGGAATTTTTCCCTACTTGGAGGTTGGTATGTCTTCTCTTGGCGTACCGATTGGCGTGGGTCGCACCGCGGAAATATTTGCCTGGGAAAACAATTGTGTCCTCAAGCTGATTCGGGCGGAATTCCCCGCTCATCTGGCGGATCAGGAATGGTGGAAGGCTGAGGCAGCCTGGAAGAAGGGGGCGCATGCGCCGCGGCCGGTAGCGCTGGTCGAAATCGAAGGGCGGCGCGGGGTAGTGTTTCAGCGCATTGCAGGACAAACCATGGGCCAGGCGATCCGGCGCTCACTCTGGCGGCTGGACCACTACGCGCAGCTGTTGGGGCGCATGCATGCTGAGCTGCACCGGCTGTCTGATTCGCGCTTACCGTCCCTTCACGAACGAGTTTACTGGGCCCTGGGCCAACCCAACCTGCTGGATGAGGGGCGTAAAGCCGCCATTCGCGAGCTGCTCGAAAAACTGCCCGATAGTGCCACCCTCTGCCACGCCGATTTTCACCCCGAGAACATTCTGCTGACGGATAAAGGCCCCATGATCATTGATTGGGAGGGCAGCCTGCACGGCGAGCCGGATGGCGACGTGGCGTACACCTGCTTGCTCTTCCGCTCCGCACTGATGACGGGCAGCGGGCCGCGCGGCTGGATAGGACGTCAAATTGGCCAGCGCTTAGAAAAGGTCTATCTGTCGAGCTACCAGCGTGCCTGTGGGCCGGTCCAGCATTTGCAAGAGTGGCTGGCCATTCTGGCGGCCTGCCAGATGAATGAGGAGAATCGAGCCAAAATCCAGTTTTTTGAGCAAATCGTGCGGCGCGTGATCCCAGATTGGTAATGGTCTGATCCACTGGTCACGCGGCGCGACCTGGCGGCCAGGCGTTAAGTTTTTATCCATAAAGCACACAAAATAAAATAACTGCCCTAACGAAAGATGAAATTGGATGGACAGGATCATAAGAAACCTGCAGACGGTCCGCCTGTAGGCTGACCTGCTATCTCCACCTTGAGGTGGATTGATCGAATCCACTCCTCACTCCACCATTTAGCGGATGCATCTCCACCCCCAAAAATGCTATATCAGGTAAAGCTTTATCCCAAATGGGTGCATGAAAATGCATCCGATCATTGTGGTAATCATTTTTCACCTTAGGAGTGCATCAAAATGGAATCAGACTTAATTGGTAAAACGTATGTCGTCACCGGCGCCACCTCTGGGATTGGCCTGGCGGTTGCCGAAGAACTGGTGCGGCGCGCGGCCGCTGTGATCGGTGTGGGCCGGTCGGATGAACGCTGCCGCCTGGCCGCGCGCCGCCTGCTCGCTCTCGCCCCGCAGGCGCAGGTTGAGTTTCTCACCGCCGACCTGTCCCTGCAGAGCCAGGTGCGCGGCTTACGACCCGCCGTCCAACACATCCTGGAGGCCGCCGGGAAAACCGGTCTGGATGGGCTGGTGAACAACGCCGGCACGTTCACCTACTGGCTGGATCTCACCCCGGAAGGGGTAGAAATGCAGTGGGCCGTCAACCACCTGGCGCCATTTCTGCTGACCAATGTCCTGCTGCCGTTATTGATGGCCGCCCCCAGCGCGCGCGTGGTGACGGTCAGTTCCGAATCGCATACCGGCGGCCGTCTGAACTGGAACGACCTGCAGCAGCGCCGCCGCTACAATGGACTGCGCGCCTATGAGAACAGCAAACTGGCGAATATCCTCTTCACCCTCGAATTCAACCGCCTGTTGGGCGAACACGCCAGCGTCAAGGCCTTTGCGGCCGACCCGGGCCTGGTGAAAACGGATATCGGTTTCAAAGGTACGCCGCCGCTCGTACGTTGGCTGTGGGATCGCCGCCGCTCGGCCGGCACATCACCGGAAGTTCCTGCCAGAGGGATCGTATTTCTGCTCAGTGAGCCTGCCTTGCAGGATTCTGGCGAGATCTATTGGAAAGACTGCCAGCCGCGGCGCGCCAGCCCGCGCGCGCTGGACACCCAGGCTTCCGCCCGCTTATGGGCGCATTCTGAACGGTTGTGCGGGATCGAATAGGAGTTGAAATGACCATAAATTCTGATCGCCAGGTTCGGCCTGGCAGCCAAAACGCAATTATGATTACCGGGGCTACCGGCGGGTTGGGTAAAGCCTTCGCCGTCGAATGCGCCAGCCGGGGGTGGAACCTGTTCCTGACCGACCTGTCCCCCGAACCCTTGGAAACGCTGGCCGGCGGCCTGCAGCGGGCATACGGCGTGAATGTGTCTGTCCAGGCCTGCGATCTCACCGACCCGGCCGCGCGGGCCGGGCTGTTCCAGCGCATCGAGGAAGATGGACGGCGTTTCTGGGGCCTGATCAACGTGGCCGGTATGGATTTCGAGGGTCCTTTCTATGAGCAGTCGCGCCAGCATATCCGCACCATCGTGCGCCTGAACATTGAGGGCACGCTGGAAATGACGCATGCCATCCTGGCCTACCGCGACCCGACCCTGCCATTCCGCATTATCAACGTCGCCAGCCTGGCGGCTTTTTACCCGATGCCGGTCAAAGCCACTTATGCCGCCTCGAAACGCTTCCTGATGGATTTCTCTCTCGCTTTACGCAATGAACTGCGTGAGATGGGCGTCAGTGTGACCGTGCTCTGTCCGGCCGGGATGCCGACCACGCAGGCATGCGTACGCGCCATCGATGCCCAGGGCATCCTCGGGCAGCTGACCACCCAAAACACCGGTTCAGTCGCCAACCTGACCCTGAATGCCGCCCTGAAAGGCGAAGCCGTGTGCATCCCCGGAAGGCTGAACCAGTTCATCCAGTTGGCCGGCAGCCTGGTGCCCACCGCCTGGGTGGTCAGTTTGATCGGCAGCCGCTGGAAGTCGGCCCGTCGCAGGCAGGCGACCCCCATGCCCGGCTTGTCTTAAAATAAAAGGCTGCCAGCTTCAAGTTCCTGAAGCTGGCGGTCTATTTTTGCTTTCCCGGCTGGAATGTAGAATGAGTGAAGCTTTTCGATCACAGATCTGATTCGCTTCAACCATCTCCAAAAAATTATTTCAGGTGACGGTTCAAAAAATTGAAAACCTTGCGAATATTTTCCGGCGTTTGAAATTCAGGGCCGCCGTGGCCCGCCCCATCCAGCAGGTTTCGTTCCACCTTTTCTTTGCCCAATACCCGGGTCAGTTTCTCCGCCATGTTGACCGACTGCTGGAATGGGACGGTGCCGTCGCGCGTGCCGTGCTGGATGAGAAAAGGCGGCGCACCGGGACGGATGTAGCTTTCAGGGTTGGCGGCACGCACCAGTTCGGGCGCCAGCGTGATTTGCCTGCCGAGCAGGCGCGACTCGGGTGAATCGGGCCCGCTGTGTTCTTCGCCTGGCTCCGGCTTTAACCCGGAAGCGGTAAGCTGTTCATCCATTTTGAGAAAGTCGGTCGGGCCAAACCAATCCACCACGGCCTGCACGTGGGCTGCCTGCTGCGGGTTGCCCAGGCTCATATCTTCCAACTCAACAATCCCGGCGGTCACGCCGGCCATCAGGGCCAGGTACCCTCCGGCAGATCCACCCCAGGCGGCGATTTTCTGGGGGTCAAACTGGTAGATTGTGGCGTTGGCCCGCACCCAGCGGATGGCTGCCTTCACGTCATGCACCAGGGCGGGAAAGATGGCTTCGCCGCTCAAACGGTAGTTGATCGACACCACCGCGTAACCGTATTCCAGCCCGGCCAGCATCGGGTTGAGCTGGGTGTCGCGTTTATCCCCACCCAGGAAGGCCCCGCCGTGAATGTGGAGAATCACCGGGAAAGGACCGCCGCCCTCCGGCGGCCAGTAGATATCCAGTTTTTGCGCCGGGGAGAGCGCGGCGTAGGCGATTTCCAATTGCTTGCGCTGGATTTGTTCTGGGTTTGCTCGCTGGCCGGTTGGATGCACCGCAGGTTGCTTTTGGCTCATTTTTCCTCCTGGTTGGGCAGGCCGTGACCGCCCATGACCTGAAACTCCGATCCCTGGGGCGCGCCGGTCATCAGCGGCCTGGCCTCGGAGATTAACGCCCGCACCCGCTCGTCTTTAAGCGATTGGTCGTGGGCGACTTTATTATCCCAGATCTCCAGCACCCAGATGCAGCTCTCATCCGCCAGGTCTTCGTTGACCGCATACAGGCGGCAGCCGGGCATTTTTCCAACGAGTTGCGCTGCGTGCAGTAAGATTTCGACCAAGGCATCCCTTTTTCCGGCCTGTGCAAACAGTTTTCCGGCCATGCCGTACATGTCTTAACCCTTTCAGTTCTCGAGGAGTTTCTTAATCCCGTCCAGCACCATCTTCCAGTTTTGCTCTGAATGGCTGGCATCCTCCGCCGTGGCATTATTATCCTGGGTGATGGTCAGCCGGGTAGCCTGTCCATCATTGGAAAGTGCATAACTGACAGTATTGTAGTTTTCAGGGAGATTCGCCAGGCCGGAGAGTGCGCTCCAATAGGTAGAAACGAGCAGTTTTTCCGGCTCGACCTGCAGAATTGTGCCTTTATCTTCATAGGGCTTGCCCTGCCACACACCGCGGTAGGTGATGGGGCTGCCCACCTGCCAGTCGGTGGTTACCTGGGTGCCGAATAGATACTGCTGGATCATCTGGGGACTGGTCAGCGCTTCCCACACTTTCGAAGCGGGGGCGTTGATCGTGATTTCTGCTTTAGCTGTAAACCCTTTTCCCATACCGATAAATCCTCCGTTATAAATGATTGATCTAAGCATATCAAAACCCATTTTAGAATGCAAATCTTGCTTCAGACGTTAAGAAAACCGGCATTTTTCTCGATTGCCGCCTGACGCTGCACACCCTGAATTTTAAACCATGTGATGCCTGTATGCCGCTTTACACCAGCGCCACCCACGCCTTCTGGGCATCATCCACGATCGCCAGCAGTTCGGTTTCCATTTTCACGCGCGCCTGCACGCTGGAACGTTTCACCACGAAACAATCCCCACTGCAAGCAATTTCGCTCAGGCGCTCCGTATTGGCCAGCCAGGTCAGGCGCGCCAGGCGTTCGCGGGTCAGGAAATCTCCAGCGGCAGTTTCATCCTGGGTCAAGACCATCAGCTTTGAATCGATCTCAGGAAATTCTTCCAGGTTCAGACGCGCATAACCGCCCTGGGATGCCGCCCAACCGATCACTTTTTCGGCGGCACCCACCATCCACCCGGCTGCCTTGCCCGGGAACAGCATGCGCCCGGTCACCAAAAAGCGCGGCAGATTGAGATCGGATGAAATCACCGCCACGCTGCTCGATCCGACCTGGGTGTTTTCATCGCCGCTGGTTTCCAGCAGGTCGAAGATGTAAAACATGCCCTGCGCGGTACGCTTGCGGAAGGCGGCCGGCAGCTCGAATTTCTGGTTTGGGCTGTGCCGGTGGATTTGATCCAGGCGGGAAAGAAGTTCGGGCGCGGGCAGGGCTTTGGTGAAGCCCAACCCGGAAAGAAAATTCTCGCGGGCCTGCTTCTTGTTTTTCTCATGGCGGATGACCCAGGCGATCAGGCCGATAAAACCGGCGATAAAGAGTACGGCAATCAATGGGCCGAGTGTATCCATTTTGGTCCCTTTCATCCTATTGTAGTCTGAGATTGTAAAACCGACAGGCGCCAGCCCTGGTCAGGTTGTGGCGATGGTTTCAAACGCCTGGTTAATGAAATAGCGGATGTGTTCCAGAAAGGATTGTGGGGTGATGTCGCGCCTGCCGTAGGGGTGAAAGAATGCCGCCCACCCGGCGAGGTCACCGCCCGCCAGCCGCGCCAGGCGCAGCGCGGCGTACAGATCCCAATACGGCAGGCTGGTGATATCCAACGCGATATCGGATACGTAGCGGCGGGTGAAGGTCTGCATGGCATCCCGGCCAATGATCCACAGCATGTCCAGGCGGCCGATCGCCAGGTCGCTGAGCGGTTCGCCGATACAGGCATCTTCCCAATCGATCACCGCTGCCAGGCGTTCACCCTGCCACAGGATATTGCCCGGCCAGAAATCCCCGTGCAGCAGGCCGGGTGGGTTGTGCTTCAGGTCCGGCCAGCCGCGCTCCAGTGTGTCGCGGATGCGCCCTTCTTCGAAGGCGGCATTGACCTGCGGCGGGCGTCTGCCAATCAGGGCGGCTAAATCGGCCGGCTGCCGGGGAAGGAAAGAAAGATCTGCGCGCGTGCCATCGACGTGGTGGATCTCTGCCAGGTGCGCGGCCATTTGTTCGGCATAATCCTGCGCATGGGCGGGCGCAAAGTCCATTTTGCCCTCGATGTATTCACTGACCAGGTATGGGGTGGGAAAAATCGAACCCGAGGCATCCAGCGCAACTGGAAAGGGTGCCGCTAACCCGAGGGATTGGGCGATCTGCAGCATTTGGAATTCATTCTCGGCGGCAAGCGGGTTGTGGCCGAAGGTGTTTGCCCCGGGCCGGCGCACGATCAGCTTTTGGGTTTGTCCGTCCGGGCGCCGGATCTCCAGCGCGGTCATCTGGGCCGAAATCCCACCGGCCAAGGACCAGATGCGCAGCAGCTGGCTGTGTGGGGCGATCTTCTCAACGATTTGGGCAAACTTTCGAGATTCTTTTGCCATTAATAACCAAAGAAGTGACGGGCAAAGTCGATAAACCAGTGGAAGGACACCACACGTTTTTTTCGAACTCATATTTTAGCATCAAATAATATGAGGATTGTTTAATTATAATAAAGGGCGGTAGAAACCAGTCACCAGGAGGCGTTGGGATGATCATTGAATTGTTGAAGAATCGAACCAGCGTGCGCAGGTTCCAGGCCAGGCCCATCCCCCAGGCTGTTCTTGACGATATTCTGGAAGCCGGGCGGCTGTCACCCTCGGGCGGGAACGAACAGCCCTGGGCCTTTGGAGTCATCACCGAGAGCGACCTGATCGCACAAATTGCCCGGATTGCGCACCAACAGCGCTGGATTGGTCAGGCGCCGCTGCTGATCGTGCTGTGTACGCTGCCGGTAGATGACGCGCGCGGTGGGCGGGATATTCAAATCCGGCGCTATCCACAGTATGCCCAAAGCATCGCCGCGATGGATGCACAGCTTTACTGGGCGTTAAATCAGGAAGAACACCAGACCAAGATTGCCGGCACGCACATGGCCCTGGCAGCGCTGGAGCATGGGGTCGGTTCTTGTTGGGTCTCGCTTTTTGAGGTCAAGAAGCTGGCGGAACTGCTGAACCTGCCCCCGAGGACCATCCCGGCCGAGATCCTGGTGTTTGGCTATCCTGAGGGGCGGCAGAGGCCCATTCCCAAGAAGAGCCTGGACGAACTGGTCTTCTATAATACCTACCCTGGATAGGTTTTCTCTGGCTGTGAAAATATCCCGATCGAGAAAGGAAAGCAACATGACGCAAACAAACCCATCGGAAAATTCCATATCAGAATCCGAAGTCCATGCCCGGCATGAATCCAACCGGGCGGGTTGGAATGAAGGCGCACTGCATTACACTGCCATGATCGAAGATACAATCGCCTTCATCCGTCAGGGGAAATCCAACCTGCACCCGGTTGAACGGCGCAATCTGGGCGATCTGGGTGCCTGGTGCCAGACTGCCATTCATTTGCAGTGCGCTTCCGGAAGGGATACGCTATCTCTGTTGAATGAAGGGGTTGAGCAGGTGGTGGGGGTGGATATTTCAGACGTGCATATCGAAAATGCGCGCAAGATTACATCTGCCCTGGAGGAAATGGGGCACCCCGTGCGGGCTAGATGGCTGCGCTGCGATGTGCTCGATACCCCGCACGAACTGGATGGAAGCGCAGACCTGGTGTATACCGGGCGAGGGGCGCTGTGCTGGCTGCACGACTTGCGGCGCTATGCACAGGTTGTTACTCGCCTGCTTAAACCGGGCGGCGTATATCACGTGCTCGACGATCACCCGATCACCGGACTGTTCAAGTTGGAGCCTGAGACGTACGAGTTCTATGGAGCCAGCTATTTCGGGCATCAGGATTCGAGTAAGGGTTGGCCGAGTACGTATATTGGCGACTCGTTGGGCATCCCGGAGGAGGAGCAAGCCACCAAGTACGAAATGGGGTGGAACCTGATGGATATTACCAACGCCCTGATCGGCGCCGGGCTGACCATTGAAATCCTGGGCGAGCATCCCGACCCGTATTGGAACATCTTCCCCAACCTCAAACCCGAGCTGCGGGGCATCATTCCCCTGACTTTTTCGATTAAAGCGCGGAAGCAGCAAGATTAATTTTGATAAAAATAGTACAATATCGTTATCAACAAGAGAGCCTGTTTTTAGTATGGCGGGATGAAAAGGAGTGAAAAAATGTACCAGACAGATATGTACGAAGGTTTGCTGGCCGAAACAATTATGATCCAGGGATTTAATGGGGACCGGATCAATGCTTATTTTGCGCGTCCGCTGGGCCCAGGGCCCTTTCCAGGGATGGTTTTAGCTCACCATATGCCCGGATGGGACGAGTGGTTCAAGGAAACTACGCTGAAGTTTGCGCGGCATGGATACGCCACCATCTGCCCGAACCTTTATTTTCGGGCGGGGCACGGCACCCCGGAAGATGTGACCGCCAAAGTGCGCGCCGCGGGCGGAGTCCCGGACGATCAGGCGGTGGCGGATCTGGCGGAGGCTGCGCACGTGCTGCTGTCGCTGCCTACTTCCAATGGCAAAGTGGGTATTTTTGGCACCTGCTCGGGAGGCCGCCACGCCTACCTGACAGCCTGCCGCGTGCCGATCTTCGCCGGTGTGGTGGACTGCTGGGGTGGACGGGTGGTCATGAACGCGGAGGATCTCTCTCCCAAGCAGCCGGTTGCCCCCCTGGACTACACCAAGGACCTGGCCTGTCCGCTGCTCGGTCTCTTTGGCGAAGAGGATCATGGCCCCACGCCCGAACAGGTAACGATCCACGAGCAGGAGTTGAAAAGATTGGGCAAGAATTATGAGTTTCACACGTACCCGGGTGCAGGGCACGGCTTCTTTTATGAGAACCGCCCGATGTACCGCCAGGAACAGGCAGTCGACGGCTGGAACCGGACCTTTACCTTTCTCGAAAAATATCTCAAGACGAACGCCGGATAGGCATGAGGAGAGAATTTTATGTGCACAATGATTGCCCAACAAGTAAAAATTGCCGGTAGTGGAAAAGGAACCGGCGGCTGGTTCACCCTGCATGAGGCCAATGTATCTTACGATCATCCCTTTAATGCGCCTTTTGAGCATGCCTTGAATATCGACTTCGTCAACGAATCCCAGGGCCCGGGTGCGCGGGTGGCGGTAGAACTCAGCGCAGAGGCGGCCCAAACCCTGGTGGATACCATCCTGGCGGTATTGAACCAGGCCGAGGCCGGTGGATTTGTGGAGAAGGAAAAAAGCCAGCCATAGGCCAGCTTTGATTATCTTGCATGGCATGGAATAAAAAATCCATGCCCTGTTTTTTTATGCGAAGGATCTAGTGGTTTGTCAAAAGTGAAAATCAAAATTGGTACGGAACTTGCTCCTTGAGAGAAAACTCTTTCAAGGAAAAGGTAAATGAACCAGAAATATTTTGTTTCTCTTAGTAGCGAAGAACGGACATATCTCGAAAAACTGGTTTCAGCTGGTAACGCTCCTGCTCGGAAAATTCAACGAGCCAGAATTCTGTTAAAGTCGGATTGTAGTGAAGGTGGGCTGAATTGGAGCTACGAGACGATTTGTAATGCATTTGATGTTAATGCTGTGACGGTCACCAATATCCGGAAAGCCTTTAGCGAAGGTGGATTGGAGAAGGCACTGAACCGAAAAAAGCCAGAACGGGAATATGAACATCGTTTAGATGGGCATGCGGAAGCGCATTTAATTGCATTAGTATGTGGTGAAGTTCCCGAGGGATACGACCGCTGGACATTGCGGTTGTTACAAGAACGATTTGTGAAATTGGAGATTGTCGAGAGAGTCTCACATGAGACCATTCGCACAACGCTAAAAAAAATGAACTTAAGCCTTGGCTGAAAGAACAATATTGCATTCCACCCAAGGCCAATGCAGCATTTGTCTGTAATATGGAGGATGTATTAGAAGTCTATACTCAACCCTATGACCCGCAACGCCCCCAGATTTGCATGGATGAGACCAGTAAACAGCTATTGGCAGATGTCGTAGAACCGCTTCCAATGTTACCTGGCAAGCCTGAGCGCGTAGATTACGAGTACCAGAGGGAAGGGGTTGCGGACCTGTTTATGTTTTTTGAACCCTTAGCGGGCAAGCGCTATGTAAAGGTAACGGATCATCGCACTCGTAAAGATGGGGCTGAGGCGATGCGCAAGCTGGCCGATGTCAATTATCCTGATGCGAAGAAGATTGAAGTTGACCCGGTAAAGTGGATAGTGGTAAGCTTGGCAGAAAGGAAAGGAAAAAATGCCAAGAAGTCATACACCGTACGATCCAGCGTTTCGCCAGCAAATGGTTGAGCTGGTGCGTGCTGGACGTACACCCAATGAATTAGCTCAGGAATTCGAGCCCACTGCCGAGAGTAGCCGGAATTGGGTCAAACAGGCTGAGATCGACAACGGTCAACGCAGGGATGGCCTGAGCACAGACGAAAAGCAGGAATTAGCCCGTTTACGACGCGAGAATAAGCAGTTGCGGATAGAGCGGGAGATCCTGGCAAAAGCAGCCGCCTGGTTCGCACAGGAGACCGGCTCGGTACCACCCAAGTCTACGAGTTCGTGAAAGCGCACCAGGAGCAATATCCGATTACCACGATGTGCCGAGTGCTGGAAGTCTCCACCAGCGGGTACTATGCGTGGCGCAAGCGGCAGCCGTCCCGGCGGTCGCAGACAGATAAGACACTGACCGAACGGATCAAGCGCATCCACAGCCGCTCCAAAGGGACGTATGGAGCCCCGCGGATCCACGCCGAACTGGGCAAGGAAGGGGTGCATGTGGGTTGCAAGCGCGTGGCGCGTCTGATGCGCACGGCCAACCTGCAAGGGGTCAGCCGCCGCAGACGGTTTGGCACCACACAGCGCCAGCCAGGGGCCCCTGTCGCTCCCGATCTGGTGCAGCGCGACTTCAGCGCCTCAGGACCCAATCGCCTGTGGGTGGCCGATATCACCTATGTTCCGACCTGGGCAGGTTGGCTGTATCTGGCGGTGGTGTTAGACGCCTGGAGCCGTCGGATCGTCGGATGGGCGATGGCCACTCATCTACGTACCCAACTGGTGCTGGATGCGTTGGCGATGGCTGTCAGGCAGCGCCGTCCAAAAGCGGTGATTCACCACTCCGATCATGGTAGTCAGTACACCTCACTGGCTTTTGGCAAGCGCTGCCAAGAAAAAGGTGTCCGACCCTCCATGGGCTCAATCGGTGACTGTTTCGATAACGCCCTGTGTGAAAGCTTCTTTGCCACCTTGGAGTGTGAATTGCTGGATCGGGAAACCTTCTCTTCAACCTCACAAGCACGCCAGGCGGTGTTCACCTTTATCGAAGGCTGGTACAATCCCCATCGTCTGCACTCTGCCCTGGGCTATGTCTCACCCATTCAGTTCGAGGGGTTGCATGCCCATCTTATTATTTCGCCAAGACATTACCCGTCCACTAAAGTGGGGTAACTCCAGATCGTGGTTGTATTAGACAATTTAAACACTCATTCCCCCGCTTCTTTTTATGAAACGTTTGAACCAGACGAAGCCAGACGATTAGTTGAGCGTTTTGAGTTTCACTTTACCCCAAAACATGGCAGTTGGCTTAATATGGCGGAGATTGAACTAGGCGTCTTAATTCGGCAATGTCTCAGCCGCCGCATTTCGACAAAACTGAAATTAGAAGCAGAAGTGAAGGCTTGGCAGGATGACCGGAACGCGAAGTTCGTGAAGATAGACTGGCGATTCAAGACATCGGATGCACGTATCAAATTAAAACACCTCTATCCAATAATTCGCGTTTGACATAAAACCAGTATCGCTTTTCTAATAACATTACCTCCCACCAAGGATTATCAATTAGCGGGAGGTAATATTGATTTTCCGCACAATTACGAGGATTTACGAATAAACTCAGAGTAATCCTTAGAAAAGGGCTTGCATTCCATACACCCTAATTCGGTTGAAGCGCCACTGGTTCGATAGAACCGTTAAATATATCAAGCAAGTAATTTTTTCCATCTGAGCCACGCAGCTCGACTTTTCCAGATGTTGTTATATCGTAAAACTGGTATCCTTTCGGAATGCTCTGTTGGAAAGCCCGGTTTTTCTTTATATCAAAGAAAACTGCGTCAACATGGTTCATCTGATTGGCTGGGCTACGTTGCATCATTACGACGCCATTGTCTTCTGGCTGAAAGACGAGCGCCCAAGCATACCATGATTTTCGATCAATAGGTTCAAAGGGTATACGCTGAATTTCCTCACCAATCCCGTTTGTTCTCAGCTCTCTAATCACAAGCGTCGTTCCATCGAGATAAGCAAACGAATCTCGATCCGGTGCGAAAACCATTTGACTCTGCCAGTCTGGGCCAAAACCGGGGATGCTCTTTACTTCACCTGTTTTTAGGTTCATCACCCGCAGGTTCGTTGACCAATCCATTGAGGGAATATTCATCGTTGAGACATTTTCATACCAATATAAACTTTCCCCCACCCATTTCAAATTACTCCAAGAAGTTCGGGCGGTATTTGCTTTTATCCACTGCTCGTACACCCACTCTGCTCCAGACGCCCCGTGGACTGTTACCTTGTGATATTCCTCGTCAGGAGATTCACTCGTCCCAGTCTCATTATGAAGGAGGTAGAGCATTTCCGCAGTCCATTGTTCCCCATTCGGGTCAGTAAAAGTCTCCTTCGATACATGAGCTTGGCTCAAGTCAACTGGGATGTGGGTTTCGGTCGGAGCAAGCATCGGGGTCAGCGAAGGACTGACTGTTTCTGTTGGCAAGTCTGTTGCCAATGGTAGAGGTACTTTTCCTGCTCCACCTGTTTTACTTGGAGATTGCTCCGGCAAGGAAGTGAAAATTACAAAAATCATTGCCACGAACAGCACAACTGCTAATGAGTATATGAAACTCTGACGTATTCCGCCGAAAATCTTGGTAGCCATAGCATTTCTCCTCAAAATAGGTTGGGTTTCTGTTGTTTTTGTGCGAATTTCTTGGGGTGAAAAGGCGGAGGATGGATAGAGGGTGGGTAATATTTTATGGAGTTCTCCAGTGAGAGATGCAAAGGACTGGCAGTCTGGACAAATTGAGAGGTGATTCAACAGAGCTGCCTGGTCTGAAGCCGGAACTTCCCGCCCCAATAGAATCATTTCTTGTGCTTGATGATGAGTGAGGGGAGTCATTCTAAACCCTCCATAATTGATTTTTGATCCTGTGTAAACATGACCAACCTGTTGCGCAGCTTTAGATGGGCATAATGTAGACGAGAAAGCACCGTTCCTTCTTTCAGGTCGAGTGTCTGAGCAATTTCAGCGATACTCATATCTTGAACATAGCGAAGTAAGATAGGCAGGCGGTGCTTTTCATCGAGTTCCTCCACTAAACTTAGGATCGTTTTCGATCTCTCATTACGGATAATGCCTTCCTCGGGGAATGTGCTTCTTGGGCTGCTTGCCAGGAAAATAACTTCAATACCTCTTGTAAACGCTTACGAGTTTTCATCCGTCGAAGTTTATCTCGGCAGATATTTATCGCTATCCTTGCCAACCAACTTTTGATATTTGTACCCACTTGATAAGTACCTAAATGATTGTAAGCGCGGATAATTGTTTCTTGAGCCGCATCATCTCCTTCACAAGCGTCATTCAAAATCGTATATGTCAGGCGATAGATAAAATTGTAATAATTGTTCATTAATGCTTCGTAAAGACGGGAATCACCCGGAGAGGACTGTCTGATGAGGTCTTCTATATTCGTCATCCATTTCTCCTATCTGCTATTAAAACGCAGCCCAAGGGGCTTATATTCAAATATTTTCTGATTTGATTTAAAAATAGACAAATAAGCAGGAGGATGCCGGTTTAACATTTATTTCAAACCTAGGATTTAGAAAATTGGGGGTAAAAGGATTATAAACGGATTGTTATAGATTCAAGGAAACGTATTTTTGGAAAAGTAAGCCCAACCAATTATGAATTTGAATTTTGACAAACCACTAGATTGAATACAGCCGCTCGAAAACCGGCAGGCCGGTCGTTTAGAGCGAGGTCTATTAAATGCTACTGCGGGTTCGGGTAGCGGGGCTGAATGGGTTCCAGAATTTTGCGCCGGGCCGGGGTGAGACGGTTGAGCAGATCGGGGGAGTAGCGATAGCCATAACGCGTATTTCCCCAGGTCGGCCCGTAGCGATAGATAACCACCCTGCGTTCCCCTGGGTTGGTCCGGGTCGAGGCGCCATGTGCCAGCCCATCGACAAACATCAAGGCATCCCCTTTCTTGAGGTGGATTTCCACTGCCCCGACCATCGCATCCATATGTTTGCGTTCTTCCCAGGATTTCAACATATCCGGGTGGGCGAAATTGGACTTGTGACTTCCGGGGACGGCCATCGTGGCGCCGTCACCCGGCCCCACGTCGGTAAGCGCCAGCAAAATGTTGACCTGCCCGCAGCGGAACATGTTGTTCACAAAGCGGTATTGATTGCGCACCACGCCGTCCTGATTGCCGGAATGGACGGGGAAGAACCCGCCCTGGCGGCGAATGGACGCGAAACACTCGTCGATAAAAAGACCTTCAACGTAGGAATCTTTTTCTCCGCAGTAGCGCAACAAGCGGTCGTACCAGGCCGGATGATCGATCAGCTCTTCAAACGGCTTGCCGCCTTCCACGATATTTTGCAGCTCGATGCCCGCATCGCCGTTGTTGTCGAAGCGCTGAACATTCCCGCGCCACTGCATATACTGCAGATCCAGATATGGATCGATCGCCGAGTTTAAGCGCTCCACCAGGGCGGGCGAGACGGCATTTTCAAGGATAATGTACCCGCGCAGGTCAAACAGATAATCGAGTTGATCAAAATCGTACTGCATTAGGTCCTCGTTATATAATTTGGATTTTGTTGATCTAATTATATAACGATAGTCCGGCCCCAAGCAAGTCTATATTTCGCCGGTCAAAGCATCTATTGTGGATCCTGCCGATTTATCGAAACAAAACGTTGGCTGCGAAAATCAAGATCCAGAAGAACCGGGCGATGTTGGGATCGATAAATGAGATGCCAATCGAAAGCAGAAATATACCTGTCGTCACCAGGGGCACCTGTATTTCTTTACGGCGCTGTTTCACATCCATATTGGGATCGATCAGGCGGTTTTTATAAGCCGCATACCACCAGATCAGCACCGACAGCAGACCGCCGAGAACCATTACGGAGGCGTAAAATATAGTGGCGGTTCGATTTCCATACTCGCTGAGCACAGTGGTGGGAAATGGGATAAAGGCAATGACCATCAGCAAAAGCAAATTGAGGAGAATCAGGCGCCGATCATAGCGCCGGATATAGCGAAATTTGCGGTGGTGGCTGATCCAGTAAGAGCCAATCACCAGAAAGCTGAGCATATACCCGATATATTTTGGCCAGATCGACAGCAATGCGGCTGCCAGCTGGCCGTCATTCAGGTCGCTTCCAGTGAAAGGCAGCCGGATATCAAGGGCTCATATGGTGATCGGATCGCAAATACGGCATCACTGAAGAAAACGAGCCGAACAAGGCCACGGCTCGTGGCCTGGTCTGGCTTCTGCGTTTTATGAGCTTTTCCCGGCATAGCAACCCTTTCCTATGAATTGAAAGTTTGTTAACCATTTCGTACCAGACGGTTTATTTGGCATGCCAGGATTTTACCGGGCAGCGATTTTGGCGGTTTGAATTCCTTGGATACCCCTAAGAAACGCTTAAACGCATTATATCCCTTTTTATGGGAAGCATTCCTGGTTTAACAAAGCGTGAGTTTCTTCAAAAAAGCGCTTTCCTGTGCAATGGAAAGCGCTTTTTGGATGATCGTACACCCGAAAAACAAGGCATCGATCTGGATTATTTTAACCCGTCGATCAGCCTTTGAGAGTCAAAACGACGCCGTTTTGAGAAGGGTCGGAAACGAGCAGGCCGTCCTTGGTCTGGTTGGCAGGAATGCCCGCCTTTTCGACCCGCGCCAGAACTTCATCCAGCGCGGGCTGGTCGGGCAGTTCTACCGAAAAATACCGCAGGCCGAGCGCATCCGGTGGGGGAGGCGGAGCGCCTTCACCCTGCCAGGTGTTCAGGCCGATATGGTGGTGGTACCCGCCGGCTGAAACGAAAGCCGCGCGCATGGTTTTGGCGTTGCCCATCACGTCGAAACCGAGCACGCCGTGGTAGAAATCCAGAGCTTCGTTTATGTTGCTCACGTGCAAATGGACGTGGCCGATGCGTGTTTCGGCAGGGGCGGGAACATCCAGGCGGTCATCAGCGGTGAGGTGACCGAGCAGCGCTTCTACATCCAGAGGTTCGCGCCCGTTGCTGAGCGAGCCGTCCGCGCGGCGGGCGATATATTCGCCATTTTCCATGCCCATCCAGCCGTCTTCGGGGGATTCGGTGTACAGCTCGATGCCGTTGCCTTCGGGATCATCCAGATAGGTGGTCTTGGTCATGATATGGTCGGTCGGGTAGTTCTGATATTTGAGCCTGAACAGGCGCGCCATGGCGCGCGCCAATTCGCGCCGGTCGGGGAACAATACCGCGAAATGGTACAGCCCGGTCACCTTTTGAACCCTGTGAAAACCGGGCCTTTCCACCAGGCGCAGCAGGTCGTGCCCGCCCGCGCCTAACCCGGCCGAATTTCCATCCCGCCAATGCAATACAAAGCCCAGCGCCTGCTGGTAAAAGGCAATCTGGTTATCCAGGTTGGCCACGCTCAAGGCCACGTGCCCAATCCGGGTATCTGGGTGGATCGAAAAATTGGTCGTTTCAAAGGTCTGCGGCTGGTTCATGCTAATTTCTCACCTCTAACAAAAATTTATAAAGTGGATGTGCTGATTAAGATGAGTTCTCCTACCAGTTTCTTACGCCGCGCAGGTTGTGGCGTGCTTTCCGAGGGCGCCGCCCGCATTTCTTTCAATCCAATCAGTTTTTAAATCAGCAACACATTTGGTGAATCTGCTAAACGGGATTGCGTCTCTCATCCGTTGAGAAGATCCGCATACTCTTTGGCGATCAGCTGGCGGACGGCCGGCGGGAGTGCGGAGATCTCCAAAACGACAGCATCATCGGAAACGCTGATCCCAAAACGTGCCGCGGGCATGTACTTGCGCTGAAGTTCGATGTATTCCTCGAGTTGACCATCCATCTCGACCGGCAGGCGAACCGTAAAGTGATCATCCTTCAATGCGGCACTCAGGGCCGCCTCGCGGATATTTTTGGCCAATTCCCCGGACCGGATGAGCTCCCCGTCATCATGACCTCCGATCTGCTTCAAAAAAGGGAAGTCTTTGGGCTGCAGAGCCAGTTTGGCGATCGGCTTAACCGCTTCTTCGCTGACCCATTCATTGGAATAGGTTTCTTCAGAGAGTTTTGTGCGTTCAAAGGTGCCGCGCGGCAGCAAATACAGGGCCCCCGCACACCAGGGCTGTTCGGCAAGCTGGTCCTGGTTGATCGAGAAATTGTAGACGGAGAGCGTTTCTCCGGCGCGGTTGTGGAAATTCATAACCCCATTGCGGATGCTGCCGCGCAGTTGTTTGCGGTTTACAATTGCGAAGAACATCGACCACAATCCATCGTGCGTGCCGTAAACTGCCTGGAGATTGCCTCTACCGGACTTGTCGAACAGTTCCATCGAAGTGCGGACAGGAGAAAAGGTCTCGATCCCGGTATTGTTCGAACCGTGAAAGATAACGGCATCCTGGGTATTGAGATATTGGATGAATTCGTATTTGGGGTAGGGCAGATCATAATCCACCCAGCCGCCGTCGTTTTTCGCAAGCAGGTTCTGGAACAGCGACTTGAACGCCGCTTCTTTCTCCGCGGTCAGGTCAAGGTCCGGGGCAAGCAGTCTTTCGGTAACCGGCAGGGTCCTGGCGTTCTCTGGCGAGACTTTGGTCAGTTCGAACTCCCCGGCGCGCAAAGCACTGACCTCGCCACCATCTGCGCGGACGAATTCCACCACTGAGCCGTTTAACGGGCCGCCGTAAAGGCGAAAACGGTCGGTGTCGATGGGTTCCATTAGGATTTCAAAGCCGGCAGGCACACCGGGGACGGCTGCCGCCAGCTGGCCATCCACATCCCGTACATCCAGGGCCATGCCCATCATATAGTAACAGCCGTGAAAAGATTGATGGTCAGTCATGATACCTCTACGTGGATTAACGTGGCCCGGTCAGACCGGTTTTAAAACCACAACCGGTATGGTTCGAGAAGTGCCTTTCCTGTAGCTTTCAAAATAAGGGGCCTGGGCTACCAACAGCGACCAGAGCCGCTCCCGCTCCGTGGGCGAAGCGACCTGGGCAACAGCCTGAATTTGTTTTCCTGGAACTTCAATGATGGTTTGCGGGGAAGCTTTCAGATTATACAACCAGGATGGGTGCCTGTCACTCCCGTTGTTTGAAGCGGTGATGACATAGTTTTCGCCATCGCGGATGTAGATGAGCGGGGTGGTGCGCACTTTCTTTGTTTTGCGTCCGACCGTGGTGAGCAGCAGCACGGGCATGCCGCGCATGGAAGCGCCCAGTTTACCATTGGTCAGGCGAAAAATGGCGACCTGCAGCAGCATGAAAAGCTTGAATAGGAACATTCGAATCTCCTTGAGAGGTTCTTTATGAATACAGTTTTTACTTTCGGGATGTTCGGATAGTGTCCGCGATTGATTGAAAACTGGTTTGAAAGGGTCGGCAGAATAAATGATATTCTATATCATAATAATCATTATATTATGAAGGTTGTGGAAATACCAGCCCCTAAGAGAAGTGTGGGTTGAACAGTCATCTGTGCGGAGGATGACGACTTTATGCTTAGAGCCGGAGTTGGATGAATTAATTATCTCCTCTCACGCTGTTATATAAATCATTCAGGAGTTCTTCTATTTCGAGCGCCAGCTCATCGGCGGAATCCCCGGTCATGCCTGCGTCCATCGCGGCTGTAATGATACGATTTTGGGTTTCAAAAAGTGAAGAACAAGTCTCAAATAATGGATCTGTGATTGCCGGAGAACCGATATCGCCACTGTTCATCTGTTCCCAAAATCCTATCCAAGCGTCCATATCGCGCTCTAAATCTTCTTTATAAGGCGCAACCGATTGACTTGGATCTAACCACTTAATGAACTGTTTATAGATGATGGTAAAGAAGTCTGATTCGACCGCCAGATCTGATTTGGCTTTCGCCTCATCGATCTCGCCATTCTGGTACCGTACATGGGTTTCGTACATCAATTCACATGAGGAAAATAAAACCATTGAGCCGTTAAAAACGAACCGCCATTCATCCTTGAGTTTTTCTTGAGAGGATGAGGGCAGCGGTGTGACAGTGGCCGAGAGGGTGGCTGTGGCAGGTTGGATAGAAGTGGCTTTAATCGTGGCTGTGGCAGGCCGGGTAGGGATGGGGGTGAGCGTAGGTTGGACAGTATGGGTAGCAATTGTGGGGGATACTGCTGTGGCGGTAGATATGGGGTGGGCTGCACTTGGGTTACATGCTGCAATCAGGGTGACGCAGATCGTGAATACGGGTGCCCAGATTTTCATCATTCCTCCTGAATAGAAACATATAGGAGCGAAGTGCGGATAAGGCGGGAGACCTCGCAAAAAAAATCGGTTCGAAAACATACTCAACGGCATCCATGTTCATTTCCACGGCCGACGGGCAATGGATTTATTCGGTTGCAGCGCAGCGTTGCGCTACCGGCACATTTCAGCTAACTCATCAAAGGCAGTTGCATAACAAGGATTCTGCATCGACCGGTAATTGTCCGGCAGTAAAACTAACTGTATCGAAATCAAAGCGTTCCAGGCTTTGTTTATGCACAGCCGGTACTTTGCTGCCGTGGAGGTCACATCCAGGAATCGGACCAGACCTTTTTCGCGCGATTCAATAAATGCCTGTAAGGCTCCACCCGGCCCCATTGCGGTTTGCCATCCGACCGGGTTAGTCAAACCATGCATCTTCCCTCTTTGAAAATTCCTCCTCAATGAACCTGATTTTATAGGCGTGAACTCCCCTTTCTTGTATATTATAGACGATCTAAAAGACTGCTTTATGAAAAAAACTCTTGAAAAGATAATCGCCTATAAATGCTTGTCGCGGGTGAATTTATCAATTTGGATGGGATCAAGACGTTATGGAGGCGCGGTTGGACTCTCGACCGGCTGCAGGACCGTTTCAGCCCGCTTCAAGCCAGCCTGATCCTGGGGGTTGTGTGGGGTGTCGGCGCCTACCTTTGCATTTTATCGATGGCACCACACAGTCGGTTATCTGAATCTAGGAGTTTGTTTTGCAAACGATCCTGTTAATTATGCGCTACACTGGGCCGCACAACAAGATTGGCAGCAGCGTGGTTTTGGTCAATTTGTTTCACGCCACTGCCAATCTGACCGGGGCAATCATTCACTATTGGGTAACCGATGCTGGACTCTGGCTCAGCCTGATCCAAGCGCTACCGGTGGTAGCGCTTGAGTGGGGTAAATTTTTTCGGTGTACTTCTTTGGAAAGGTGAATCAGTATTTTTAGACCGTTACAGTTTTTGCGGCGTCCTGTCTTTTCCAGGAGCGCAGGATATAGATTCCATACACCATGATCAAAGTTACCTGAACCACATCCAGCGGGATCGCCGGGAAGTTGGTATATTTCAAGAAAAGATCATGCAAGCCGTGCAAAATTACCACAAACCAGATGGTGTTGGTGCGCAAGCGGATAGCTGAAAGCCCAATGCCGTGCACGAAGGCGCCCAGCATCTGTGCCAGGACAATCGCCGGGCTGCGAAAAAGAAAGTTGGTCATATGCAGCATCGCGAACAATAAGGAGGAAATGACCACGCTGCGGGTGATACCGGTCGGTTTTAGCATGCGCAGAACGATGCCGCGCATCAGGCCTTCTTCCATGAACCCTGTCATGGCGTAGCCGGCGACCAAATAAGCGAAAGTGCCCCAATCGCTGGTTTGGATGCCCTTCAAGAAAGGCAGCCCGATCACGATCGCGAAGGGAATCACAACCAGGCCCACATTACGCCATTCGGCCGGTGGGTTGAAACCGGCGGCTTTCCACCAGCCCAGGGCAGACAGCGCCAGGGCCACCAGTACAGTCATGACGACCAGGGTCACGAAGTCGGGCTGAAACTGGGGCAGCAGCGCTTTGGCAGCCAATCCAATTGCAAATGAAATCAGAATATCCGCGATAGAAATGATCACGGCTGAGAGAATTGGGCGCCTTTCAATAAGCGCCCGCCAGGGCATGTGGGGGCTTTCAAGCGACGAAAGCGAAGAAGCGGTCAGTTCAGGTTTCATGGATCCTCCAGGTGAAATAACGATTGGGATGTTTGAAACCATTTTAGTCAACCGGAAATTTTCGTCATCCGTCTTAAGGCCGAGATAGCCCTCTATCTTTCGCCCTATGGGCTAAGCGGTTAAATGCACAGTCACCACCGTTCCTTCGCCGGGCCGGCTGGTGATGTGGAACGCCCCGCCGATATTCGCCACCCGTTCGCGCATGGATTTTAGCCCCAGATGGCCGGGGAAATCACCATCCGGGTCGAAGCCTTTGCCATTGTCACGCACTTCGAGGGTAAGTTTACCGTCCGCATGCAGCAGCGACAGTGTGATGCGGGTGGCTTTGGCATGCCTGGCGATGTTGTGCATGGCTTCCTGGGCGACCCGGTAGAGCGTTTCTTTGGCATCCAGCGAGATATCCGGTTCTGGGCAGAACGAGGTAACCACATCCAGCTTGTGGCGCGCCTGCAGGGCATCGGATTGTTTAATCAAAGCGGCGACCAAACCTTCGTTCTTGAGCGATTCCGGCCGCAGTTCGAAGATCAGGGCGCGCATTTCGGAAAGACCCGCTTCGGCCAGAGAAAGGACGTAATCCAGCGGTTCGGCGGCTTTGGCGGGCTCGCCGCGCTCGAGAAGGGTGCGGGCCGTGCGCGATCCCAGTGCGATTCCGTACAGGGCCTGGGAAACTGAGTTGTGCAGTTCGCGCGCCAGGCGCTGCCGTTCTTCCAACGCGGCTAACTTGACCTCGGCTTTTTTGACCTGGAGCTCGTTGTTTGTCTGGGTCAGCTGCTGGGTGCGCTGATTGAGTTCCGCGGACATCTGGTTGAAGGATGCGGCCAGCTCCCCCAGTTCGTCCTGTGAATTGACCGGAACGGACACCCCCTGGCTTCCGGAAGCAATCTCGCGCACACCTTGCATGAGCTGGCGCAGTGGACGGTTGAGAAAACGCTGGCTGAACCAAAGACTGGCAATCGTTGCGAGCAGGAAGAAAAAACCCATGGTTAGCAGGGTGTTGCGCACTGTGACCAGTCCATCGCTGCGAATTGCCAGGGCGGCTGACTTTGATTCACCGGTAACCTCGCTTAGCGGTACCACGATGGACAGATTCCAACCCTGGTCCGCGAGCGGGGCGTACGTCACGAGCATGGTTTCACCGTCCAGGTCGATCTGCATGATGCCGGTCTTTGAAGCCTGAGCAGCTGAGAGCAGGGGGGGCAAGTGTGGGCTCATTTCAGCCAGGGACAGGCCCAATAAGCCGGTTGGCGAGGATTCCTGGGCGGAGAGGTTGCGTCCGGCCAGCAGAGCGGCGCCCGCAGGCGGGGCCGCGATCAAACGGCCGTTCGCATCCATCAGAAAGGCGAAGCTGCCCGGGGTGGGTTTCAGACTGTTTAACTGCTCGATCAGCTGCGCCAATGAAATGTCGATGCCGATGAAGCCCTGGAAATCGTCGCCGAAATAGATGGGAGTGTTGGCGCTAACCAGCAACCCCTGACCGGCATCGTCCACATAGGGCGGCAGCCAGACGGTCTTGCGATCCGGGTTGTTGCCTGGTGCGACAGGAAAATCTTCAATGTGCATGTTCTGGGCGGCCTTGGCAGCTCCATTTTCGATTTCGACCTGGGGTAAATTCCGCACCGGATAATAGCGGAAAGTTAACTGCGAACCTTGAAAATAAATCCCCACACCGGCTGCGGCCCGCGGCAGCAAGGATGGGAAAAGGTCGTCCAAAATGGCCGTATTGCGCAAAGAAGCGTCGGTTTGCGCATCCGGCGAGATGTTCCCCGGGTGCAATACTTCGGTGCGCCGGTCTGGATTGGCATCATAGTAAAGCAAGCCATCCGGGCTGCGGGTCAACTGAGAACTCGACCATACCGTATGGATGGGGCTGTTTTGCCAATCGATGATTTTCCCCTCGGAGTGGGCATTGACGACGTAATTGGCGGCGATTTGGGTCAGGTTAGCGGCATTAACCAGCGCCGCGTTGTAGAGCTGTGCCTCCAACGTGGTCAACTGGACCAGATTCGCCTTACTCTGCTTCTGCAGGCTTTCTGCGCTGCGCCCGACCGCGGTTTGCTCGGCCTGGTTGAAACCGCGTGTCACCAACCAGCTGGTGGCGGCAGCCAGAATCAGCAGGAAGACAAGCAGCCCGGCAGTGATCTTGATCCTGATTCCCAGTTTGGATTGCTTGAACATGGCTTGCTATCCGGTTTCCTCGATGGAGACCAGTCCAATGCGCACGGCGTGCAGGGCGGCCTGCGTCCGGCTGGGGACGTTTAGTTTTGCAAGGATGCTGCTGACATGGGTCTTAACCGTTTTTTCGCTGATTCCCAGTTCGAGCGAGAGCTCTTTGTTGGCCCGCCCCAATGCCAGCAAGCGCAGTACTTCGGTTTCACGTTCGGTTAGTTTTTCGGGACTCTCCGGCGCTTGAACTTCCCGGATCAAGCGCGCGGCAGCCTGCGGAGAAAGCTGCACCTGCCCGGATGCCGCCGCCTTAATCGCCCGGCAGAGGTCATCCGCCTTGGTATCCTTCAACAGGTAGCCGGTCGCGCCGGCCCGCATGGCTCCTGTGACAGAAGCATCTTCGAGCACGCTGGTCAGGGCAATCACTTCCGTATCCGGAAAATCCCGCCGGATGGCGGCAGTGGCTGAGATTCCATCCATGATGGGCATGAGCAGATCCATCAAGACCACATCGGGGTGGAGGTCCTCGGTCAACTGGATGGCTTCTTCGCCGTTTTCCGCCTCGCCAACCACTTCCAGGTCTGAATCCAAACCCAGAAACATTTTCAAACCTTGTCGGACGACGGCGTGATCATCTGCAAGCAATATTCGGATGGTCATATATGTTTCCCTTTCTTCATAATTATAACTTTCTTGCCCCCGATTGGGTCTCAGTCTTAAGTCCTAGATGCAGTCCGATCCTATGCCCGATGCAAATCAGCGGGCACCGTCCTACACTAAGCATATGATCAAGATCCTAATTGCAGATGAGGAAGCCCGAATCCGGCGCGGCGTGCGCATGCGGCTTTTATTGGAGCCGGATTTTGTGGTGGTCGGCGAGACGAATGACGGTTGGGAAGTGCTGCAGTTGGTGCGCGATCTTCAGCCGGATGTGGTTGTGATGAGCATACGTCTGCAAGGACTGGATGGCCTGTCTGTGACCGAGCGCCTGGCCCGCGACTTCTCGCACTGTGCCGTGGTTATCCTTAGCCTGTACGACGATCTTGCTACCCAGGAACAAAGCGCTCGGGTGGGCGCAGTTGCCTTTGTCAGCAAACAAAAGCCCGACGGTGAGTTGATTGCCGCCATCCGGGCAGCCTATTCGCACACCGGTAAGGATGTGGAATGAGCAGGAAGAAAATCTGATGGGTCTTCATGCCACTGTTCGTGCGTTTCCTTTAAAAATACCAGAATTGACCTGGACACCTCATTGGAGTAATTGGTATGCCTTCAAATTTATTCTCTGGTAAAAAAAGCAACCTGTCCCAGCGATTTGAGGATGAAGCCGGATTGGAAAGGCTGGTCTTCTTTAGCGACGCGGTTTTCGCGATTGCCATCACGCTGCTGGCATTGGAGATCCGCCTGCCAACGGATGCGGCTGGCCTGTCGGACCAGCAGCTGTTGGCCAACCTGGCAGGTATCTGGCCAAAGTATCTGAGCTTCGCGATCAGTTTTCTGGTGATCGGCAATTTTTGGATTGCCCACCACCGCCGCTACCGCTATATCATGCGCTATGACAACAATCTGCTGCTGCTCAACCTGTTGGTTTTAATGTCCATCGCCTTCATCCCTTTCCCCACGGCAGTGATCAGCGAGAATGGCAACCGTACGGCGACCATCTTCTATGCCTTGAGCATTGCCGCGACCGGGTTGCTGTCTGCGGTTTTATGGTGGTACGCCTCGCGTGAAAATCATCTGCTTGAAAAGAATTTTGATGCCGGGATGGCCCGGCGCAACCTGCTTTCCATCCTCACCGTTCCGGTTGTTTTTCTGCTGTCGGTGGGGTTGGCCTTTATTCATCCCGACCTTGCTAAGTTTTCATGGATTCTGACCATGCCAGCTGCCTTGATCGTAAGATAAACATTTTTTTATTTTTAAAAGGTAAAGTGAAATATGTATCGACTCAAAATTTTTACAAAACTGCCTGCCAGAGGGCTGTATGCCGTTCTGGCGCTTTCATTGGGGGCCATTCTTTTAGTTGCCTGTGCCCAGACCGCGCAGACGAGTAGGCCCACTTCACAGCCGACGACCACCCCTGTCCGTCTGCCATCGCCCATGCCGGAGGTGACACCCACCGGCAGCGCTGACTCAGTTGTCCTGGCGGCCAAAACCATGCTCGCCGAAAAATCGAAAACGACGATCGATGCCATCCAGGTTGTAGACATTCAGCCCGTGCAGTGGCCGGATAGCTGCCTGGGGGTGCCCCAGGACGGGATTATGTGCGCCATGCACGTGGTCGATGGCTACCGCGTGATCCTCTCAGTCAACAACCTGCAGTACGAGGCACACAGCAACCAGGATGGAAGCCAGATGATATTTGTCCCCGGGCCGGTGTTGACCGAACCTGGTATGACCTACTCGGTTGGACAAGGTGACCAATGCCAGACCTACCTGTTTACTGAAAACCAGGAAGCGGCCTCCGGTCCATGCTATGGCGTCCTTAATAGGGTTCCGTATGTCGAGAAAATGCGGACGGAAGAATTATCCCATTATCTCCAGAGCTATAAGCCCTTTTCCATGAGCAACTCCCAGGGTTTCTTGAATTTCTCAGGCACGGGTTCTGCCCAGGCTTCAGGCTTCGAGCAGCGCAGCATGGCTGCCTGGGCGCAGATTGTCGCGGATGAAACCCAGAGTGGGCACTCCAGCGCGGCGGCCGGGTTGGCAATCGGCTGGCACCGCTCCGGCGGGCTGGCCGGTTTCTGTGATGACCTTTCAGTATACGTAACCGGGGTGGCCAGCGCAACCAGCTGCAAAAATGGGAAAGCCACCGATCTCGGCCAAACCTGGCTGACCAGCCAGCAGCTTAACCAGCTTTATCAATGGGTGGATAGCTTAAATAATTTCGATTATGCCCCCAGCTCTCAAGCCACGGCGGATGCCTTGAACATTCAACTGGTTTTTTCCGGCAAAGGCAGCACAAGCGCCACGCAGAGCGATATGCAAGCTATCGAGTTTTTCGCGGAACAATTGTATGCTCAAGCCAGTGGTACGCCGGTAAGCGTGAATACAGATGAAGCCGCGAAAGTGGTCGAGGATTTTCTGACGACCTTTAAAGCAGATCCCACAGGCAAAAGCAGCTTGCATGACCTGAGCAGCATGCTGCAGGCCGATATTCAAAGCGGCGACCTGCTGCCAGACCTGCTGGGCATCCAAAACAACTTTCTCAGTTTCGGAATTTCCAGTACCCAGGAGCTGGCTGGAACGGGGCAGGTGCTGGTAGATGTCGGACTCAATTTTGTCAGCCCAATCCACCGCGCTTTTGTGCTGGGCAAGGAAAACGGCGCCTGGCGAATCAACACTTTCATTGTACATGCCGTGCCGCCTATGACCCCAGAAGGAAATTTTTTGGCGGCGGATCAGGTCATTCTTGAGTATGTGCAGGCTTTACATGACAAAAACGCAGCCAATGCCTGGGGGTTCCTTTCCACGCAAGCCCAGAAGAGCATCCAACAGTCTGACCTGGAAAAAGAAGCGCAAGGCTTTAAATCGATCTCGGCGGTAGCAATTACCCTGAACCAACCTGGAACCGATCAACTGACTTATTCAGTCAAGCTTTGGGTCAGTCTTACCCAAAACCCGGCAGCGGGATGGTCGGAAGGGAAAAATACACGCTCTTTCGTTCTGATCAAGAACGGCAAGAGCTGGCAAATCGATAAAATCGGTTCGGGCAGTTGAATTTACCGGCTTTCTGACCGGATGCCGATGCAATCCGGCCAGAAAGCAACCGAACCTGGTGAGTAAAAGCGCGCCATTTCAGGTCGAAAATTTCTTTGACGATAAAGAAGCGAAAATGAAAACATACCCAATGATTACTTTGTTCGTTTTAGCAATGTTTGTAGCAGTTCTTGCCGGCTGTGCTTCGCCAGGCACGCCGGCGCCCCCAACCTCAGAACCGACAAACACGCCCACGGCACTGCCCGCGACCGCTACCGCTACCATCGTTCCGCCCACAACTGTGGCGCCGACGGCAGCACCGCCCACTCCGACTTTTGTACCCACTCCCACAATCATCCCCGTGACTTCCGGCCCGGTGCGGATAGATTTTGCCGCCGGAACGACCTCCACGGACGTGGTCGGTGAGCTTCAACCGGGCCAAACCCAGGATTTTGTGGTCGGCGCCTCGGCCCAACAGCCGCTGATGGTCTCGACAAGCTCATTTCATAACGATGTAACCTTCTCTGTCAAGGGGCTTACAGACGGGAAAACTCTGTTAGACGCTTCTCAAAAACTGAGCTCCTGGCAAACCATGCTGACCGTCACCCAGGATTACCTGATCCGGGTCAGCGCCGGAGCAAGTACGGAGAAATTTACATTAAACGTGATCCTCCCGGCGCGAATTACCTTTGCCGCTGGGGCGGTATCGGTAAAGGAAACCGGCAAGACCGTGGGCGGCCGGGTTGTTTCGTACATCCTGCGAGCCAGCGCCAACCAGACGATGAATATCACGCTGGACGCACCCAACACCAGTGCGCTGTTGAGTGTCTACGGTTTTCAGGATGGGCAACCCTACTTGCGCTCCGCGGCCGGATCACAGACGTTCAACATGAAATTACCCGCCACGGAGGATTATGTCATCCAGGTGGTGCCCAATGCCGGACAGATTGCCGATTATTCTCTCGATATCACGATCAAATAAGGACACAATAAAAAATGAAAGCACATCTTGAATTAAAAAAAATCTGGGTTTTCATGGCTTTCGCTTTCGGGATTACCTGGACGGTGGATCTGGTCATTTACCTTACAGGTGGGCTGACCAATTTTAGCATTCTCAGCCCGACCGGTGCTTTAATGGTTGTTAGTATGGCTGCCCCTGCGCTGGCAAACCTCCTCACCCGCATTACGACGAAAGAAGGATGGAGGGAGCTCTTTCTGAGGCCTCATTTCAAGCAGGTTAAGCGCTTCTGGCTGGTCGCCTGGCTGGGCACGCCTTTGCTGGTGCTGGCTGGACTGGTGATCTATTTTGTTATTTTCCCGAAGAATTTTGACCCGACACTGGCAGCTTTTAGTAAATTGCTGGACCAGACGGCGCAGCAAACGGGTAAATCTATTCCAATGACCCCGGCGATGTTTCTTGTAGTCCAGATTATTCAAGCTGCTGTGCTTGGCCCCATTCTTAACAGCCTGGCTGTGCTGGGCGAGGAATTCGGTTGGCGCGCCTACCTGCTTCCCAAGTTAATGCCCCTTGGCGGCCGCAAGGCGATGCTGGTGATGGGTTTCATCTGGGGGGTATGGCATTGGCCGGTTATTCTGATGGGGTACGAATACGGCCTGTCTTACCCTGGCGCGCCCTGGTTGGGACCGATTGTCTTCATTTGGTTTACATTTATCTTTGGGGTTTATGTGAGCTGGCTGACTCTGGAGGCCAAAAATGTGTGGCCGGCGGTCATTGCCCATGGTTCAGTAAACGGGATTGCTGCGCTGGCACTCTACCTTTCGACCGGACAGCCTAACCCATTGCTCGGGCCGGCTGTGGTAGGTTTGCTGGGGTCGATCCCCTTCTCGCTGCTGGCGTTATGGCTTTTAAGCCGTTCGCATGTGTTCTTTCCCGCGGATAATGCGCCTACCCGGTCCGCGGCTGTCCCTGTTCACAGTTAAAACCATAAGGAAATAATAAAATGACAACAACTACGTTTGATGAGGTTCAAGTGTCCTGGCAGGTAGACGATATCGACGTCAATGCCTCCCTGACCCGCCCGGTTGGCAGCGGTCCCTTTCCGGCGGTGATTATGGTCGCCGGCAGCGGACCTACCGACCGCAACTGGAACTCCCCCCTTATCCCGGGCACGAACGGCAGCGCAGCCCTGTTAGCCCAAACCCTGACGGGTCTGGGCTATGTCACCCTACGTTATGACAAGCGCGCTGCCGGACCGCAGGGTAAGGAAAATGCCGCTCGCCTGGCTGGAAAAATCAGCATGCAGGGCCATGTAGATGAATTGGCGGGCGGCGTCGGCCTGCTGGCAGGACGGAAAGAGGTCGATGCCGGGCGAATCTTTGCTTTGACTAACAGCGAGGGCTGCATCCATGCCTTGAACTATCAGATCCAGGGCGCGGGCCAGCTTTTCGCGGGTCTTGTCTTCACCTCACCCCCCGCCCGGGCTGTGGGCGCTGTCGCGCATGCCCAAATCGAGGCTCAATTACAACCCCTTCCTGGCGGCGAGAAGTGGCTGGCGTCATACGATGCCGCTATGGCAGATTTTATGGCAGGTCGCCCCGTGAAAATCGATGAAGACCTGCCGCAAGGACTGCGCAATATGATCCAGGGCCTGATCAATCCGGTTAACCTGCCGTTCACCCGAGAATTATGGCAGGCTGAACCGGCGGCACTGCTTAAGAAAGTCGCCGTACCTGTCCTGATTGTGATTGGCAAGAAGGATGTTCAGGTAGATTGGCAAGCCGACGGTGCTATTTTCGAGGCAGCATCCAGGGAACAAAACAATGTCACCGTTGTCTATGCTGAGAATGCCAACCATGTGCTCAAATATGAGCCGCGCGATCGCGCCCAGTTAACTGCGGCCGAGCAGGCGGCGGCTTATAACGCGGATGGCAGTATGCTGGATCCTGAGATTTTAAGTGCAATCACATCCTGGTTTACCAGGGCGTGAAGGGGTCAGAACCCAATGGATTTTGGTAAACGAATCAACCTTTCCGTGCGTTTCTTGCTTAAACTATGCGTCCAGGTAATTTACGGTTGTTGGGGATTCAGAACCAATGAGAAGATATTGACGAAGATCCTACATTGGGCAACCAGCGCCGGGCGCTGGCTCAGCCTGATCCCGCTGTTATCGCCGTGATACTGTTGGTCGTCTTCAATTAGGGCAAAGCTGCCCAGCGTGTTCTCTCTGAAGGGTGAAGAAGATGAATTGTTTAAGCTTTGTTGTGGGTGAGGGTTACCCGGATTGGTGATCCAGTATAATTGTTATATACAACAATATACTAATGGAGGTGTTTTTATGTCTGTAACCATTCCTGAACGACTGGCTGATCTGCTTGAGCGGAAAACAAAAGCAATTGCCTTCCTGGCATTGGTAAAAAGCGACGGCACGCCTCAAGTTACGCCGATCTGGTTCGATTACGACGGCGAATATTTTATCTTCAACACTGCCCGCGGTCGGGTGAAAGATCGCATTATGCACCGCCACCCAGCGGTAGCTTTCGCCATCCCCGATCCGCAGGACCCCTACCGCTATATCCAGGTCATGGGGCAGGTGGTGGAGGAGACCGAAGCTGGCGGATACGACCAGATCAGCGATCTTAATCTGAAATATCACGGCGAGCGCAGCTATCCGAAGCGGCAAGGAGAGGTGCGCGTGACCTATAAGGTGCTGCCGGAGAGTGTTCAGCCAGACCAGTAATTCTGCGGCATAGATGCGTGTAGTTGACTGATCGAGCGTGGTTGGATAAACACCAGGTATTGATTGGCGCACGCGCCTTCATTGTCAATCCGGATATTGGATGAAGAGTGACCGGTGGCTATTTTAACCAGAAAATAGCCACCGGAAAATTTTTGGCTGCCTGAGTTAAATTGGTGTACATTTAATGATATTATAAGAGCCTAAGGTAGATTTTGGGGTAATGATACCTGGCCCCCTTTATCCATGAAAAAGCGCCTAAGAATGTTATAAATTCATAGCAATCCTTTTAGCTGTTGGTTCGGACTGGAGTGCGAGATGACATTTGTGGATCAGCTGCCCTATGTTTTGCTGATGATTTTTTCGGTATTGGTCAGTGGGGGTAGTGCGGTTCGGGTCTACCGCTTGCGGCGCAAGGTGGCAAGGGCAAAATCATTCATAATGATGGCAATCTGTGCTGCGGCCTGGATGCTGCTGACTTCGCTGTCTATCCTGATCTCCAATCTCGCCTGGAAACAGGTGCTGTGGGCGCTGATTCCATTCGCAATTCTAAATGCGCTCATCGGTTTGTTTTTCTTCTCCCTGGAATTCAGCCTTCGTCTGAGCAAAGTTCCCAAAGTGGTTTTACTACCAACAGTCACCCTGGTCGTGGTGATGGCTGCCCTTTCGGCGACGAATCCGTTCCACCATCTGGCGTGGACGATCGTTGAAGTTAACGGAAGCATGACCCAGGTTCAGGGGATTTTTTACCAGGTTCAATTGGCTTTTGCGTATTTGTTAGGTCTTGCCAGCCTGGTGTTGCTGATTTGCGCTTTTATGCGTTCAACCGGGATCCTGCGCAGGCAAACGGTGCTTTTACTGGTCGGAATTTTAATCCCGATGGTGGTCAGCGCTGCCACCGATTTTTTGGGCTGGGATCCGCTGCCTTATTTTGATGAGGCTGCTTTCAGTATCGTGTTTACAATTGTTCTCTTCGGTTGGACGACGATCCAGTTCAATGCTTTTTATTTGCTGCCGGTAGCTTCGGATGCGATCATCAAAAGCATGCAGGAAGGCATCCTGGTGACGGATGTTGAGGGACGGATCCTCTTCAGCAACCCGGCAGCCAAACAGTTTTTAGGAAAAAAAGATGCCCAGTTGAATGACCTGCCTGTCGCTCAGGTTCTGGCAGACTGGCTGCCGGAGGCTCATCAGGCCTGGAATGAGGGCAAGGAAGATGTCCAACTGGTTCAGGGACAGGAGAAAGCCAAATATATTCGCTTAACGACTTCACGATTGGCGGACAATGCAGGGGAGAGTATTGGATCTGTGCTGACGCTGTATAACAACACGGATCAAAAGAATTATGAAATGCGCCTGAATGAGATGGCGATTAGGGACCCGCTTACCGGATGTTACAACCGTAGATATTTCTTTGAAATCGCGCTTGCCTATTACAACCAGACGCTGCGCTCCCACAAACCATTATCGCTGATGATGCTGGATATCGACCAGTTTAAACAAATTAACGATACATACGGTCACGTCAAGGGAGATCAGGTGCTGCAAAGGTTGGCTGCTTTATGTAAAAGCCTGGTGCGCACGCAGGATATTTTTTCGCGCTATGGCGGTGAGGAGTTCATTCTGGCGATGCCTGATACTTCGCTGCAATGCGCGCTTCTGGTGGCCGAGCGTTTACGCGGCGCGATTGAGGTTATGGAAGAGGGTCTTGAGGGAATTTCTGTCACTGCCAGCTTTGGAGTAGCCGAGACAACCGGAGACGCGAAAGTAAGCCTGGATCTTTTGATCAACCGCGTGGACCAGGCGCTGTATTCATCCAAGCATGCGGGGCGCAACCGGGTGACGGCCTGGATGGGGGATTAGTTTGTGGCAACCATCGTACTGCCGGGAGAAAAAAGCCATTGGCGTGGGTTTTGAAATTTTTATAAAAATGATAAAATATCTCAAATATAGATAAAAAAAGTTATAAGGTTGAAAAGGGGTCGATTCGATGATCGCACAAGAACCAAAATTAACCGTTTATATGTGCCAGACCTGCGGCACGCAGTTTCCTCCGGCAGCGCAGCCGCCTCAGATCTGCCCGATCTGCGAGGATGAGCGCCAGTACGTCGGCTGGCAAGGCCAGCAGTGGACCACGCTGGAGGCTTTACAGCAAAACCACCACAACGTCATCCGCAGCGTCGAGCCGGGGCTGACCGGGATCGGCACCAGTCCTTCTTTTTCCATCGGGCAGCGCGCGCTGCTGGTGCAAAACCCGGGCGGGAATGTTTTATGGGACTGCATCAGCTTGATCGATGAAGCCACCATCGCCGCGGTCAATGCGCTGGGAGGTATTTCCGCGATTGCCATCTCGCACCCGCATTATTATTCCTCCATGATCGAGTGGAGCCGGGCCTTCAACGCGCCGATCTACCTGCACGCCGCCGACCGGGAATGGGTCATGCGGCCCGACCCGGCGCTGATCTTCTGGGAAGGTGAAACCCAGGCGCTGGCCGATGGGCTGACCCTGGTGCGCTGCGGCGGGCACTTTCCGGGTGGAACGGTGCTGCATTGGCCCGCCGGCGCAGAGGGCCGGGGCGTTTTGCTGACGGGCGATATTATCAATGTCGTTCAGGACCGGCGCTTTGTGAGCTTTATGTACAGCTTTCCCAACCTGATTCCGCTGTCGCCCAACGCCGTGCGCCGGGTGGTGGCAGCCGTCGAACCCTTTGCCTATGACCGCATCTACAGCGCCTGGTGGGATAAGGTGACCTACCAGGATGCCAAACAAGCCGTCCATCGCTCGGCGGAGCGCTACATTGCCCTGATTGAACAGGATGAGCCGGTCAACCATCCTGCTGCCGTACGGTAAATTTCCCGAACCGGCTCCATTCTTCTACAAAACCCGACCCTGTGCGGTTTCAAACCGCTCAGGGCCGCGGCAGTGCCGGTTACTGCTTGAGCATCCACAAAATACGATCGTAGGAAGAAATGTAATGAACTGCGACCGCGACCCCCAGGATCCAGGCGTAGGTGGGCAGCTGCGCATCGTACAGGGCCCAAACCGCAAAAGCAAACATGGCCAATTCAAATGCCAGGCGCAGCATGCCCGGTATGGCGACGGGCGCTTTCCCCGGATCGTTGGGTATGCGGAAGATGCCCCAGACCGCCATGAAAACCAGGGGAATGCCAATTGCCAGCACGAAGCGCAGCCAATTATCTCCCTTGTGCCAGCCCCAGACGCCTAATGCCCCCCAGGCGGCGATTTCGAGCAAGAAACGTAATGCCAGATTGATGGGATGAGAACTCATGAGGAACCTCAGATTTATTATGGAATCGTCAGCGCACTTTCCATACGCCGGCGTACTTTTTGCGGTATTTGAGATCCGCTTCGGTTTCGATTAACGCCAGCGCCTTCTCGCGCACGGCTTCATCCCTGGTTTCACCATACAGGTTGTGCAGGTCCTGGATGATATCGTAGCGGATCAGGGTGCAGTTCTTTTCTGCGGCGCATTCCTGAAAACGATTTGCCAGGCCGTCCACCACCATCTGCCGCTGCAGCGTTCCTGCGACGCCAATTTTCCACAGCGCCTGCAGGGCGTGCCGGGCGGTGACAAACCTTTCATCCCGGGTCACTGCCAGGAGGGCTGGGAAGTCTTTCAGCATCCGGTTATCCGGATCGCTTTTGGCGAGGTTGCTCAGGAGCTGAGCCGAAATCGATCTCAGGTGGTTGTCTTGATCGCTTAATCCGGCCACCAGTTTGTCCCAGGCAGCATAGGCCCAATCGACCGGTTTTTCGGTCACCTCAAGCAGATAAAGGTAGGCCTTATTTTGGTTTTCCTTATCGCCAGCGCCCAGATGATCCAGGCTGGATCGGATTTTATCGTCCATCGGTCTGTCTCCCTCGTGGGTATTTTCATCGCCTGGTCCAGGTTCTAAGATACGGCTGGGCGAGGCTGCCTGATACGAAAATTGTAATCCAATTTTATCCGGATTTTGTCAAACTTCGAAAGAGGGAACCGGGTTATTGACATTTTGGATAAAAATATTACACTATATATCTAAAAGAACATGCGTTCTATTTCTGGGGCTTGCTCAGGCCAACCTGACGACTTTCTGGCCCAACCAAGGAGTTGTGTATGTGTCGGAACATCAAACCTCTCTTTAACTTCCATCCGCCGGTGAGCGATGGCGAGGTCCGCGCGGCCGCGCTGCAATACGTGCGCAAGATCAGCGGTTTCAATAAACCATCCAAAGCCAACGAAGCCGCTTTTCAGGCCGCCGTCGACGCGGTCGCGGCCGCCTCCAGCACGCTGCTGCGCTCCCTCGAAACCAACGCTCCCCCGCGCGATCGCGAAATCGAGATCGCCCGAGCCCGCGCGCGGAATGCGCAGAGATTTCACACCACAACATAACATCAAAAATGGAGCTCAAACATGTGCAAGATTATCTACAGAACCCACGTCTCGTTGAACGGTTTAATTGAATTGCCGGGCGACAGGCCGGACTGGGTCATCACGGATGAGGAACTGCTCCGCTATATGAGCAACCTGGAACGCCAGGTCGGCGGCTATCTGTGGGGGCGGGGGATGTACGAGAACAATCAGGCTTTATGGGCGACCGCTGACCCCCAGTCGGATCCGGCCGATGTGGTCGAGTTTTTGCAGGTTGTAAAACAGATCCCCGCGATCGTTTTTTCCAGCACACTGGAACGGGTAGAAGGCAACGCCAGGCTGGAGCGAGGCGACCCCGTCGCGGTGGTCACCCGCCTGAAAGAGCAGCCTGGCCCGGATCTGAGCGTGGGCGGAGTGCAGCTGGCCTCCGCGCTCATCCAGGCCGGGCTGGTCGATGAATACCGCATCTTCATCCAGCCAATCATCCTGGGCGCCGGCAGGCCCATATACCCGGCGTTGAACGAGGCGCTCAGGCTGAAACTGGTGGAAACGCATACCTTCCACACGGGGATCGTCTACCTGCGCTACCAACGCTAGCGGCGCATGGTGGTTGTTGTGTTTTTGAAATCGCGCAGCGACTTCAAAAACACAACAAACCTCATTTAAGATACAGCACCGAAAATTCGCAATCATTGCTTATAGAACAAAATTTCTGCTATAATGTTTTTATGGCGTTTTGGCGGAAGGTGAAAGAATGGCTGGGTCTGGAGCTGCCCCCGGAGCCGCGGACCTTCTATCTGGAGGACGAGGTGCTCCTTGGTCTGGAGCGTCTGTCGCAGCGCGAGCACCAGGCGCCGGAGAAGCTGGCCAACCGCCTGCTTTCACAGGCCATTTGGGAACAGCAGGCCGGGCGCGTATTGGAACGCTGGTACCGCCTGACCCCGCGCGAGCAGGAAGTGGCCGCCCTGATCTGCCTGGGCTATACCACGCAGAAGATCGCCGACCGCCTGACGGTCTCGAACGGCACGATCAAGGGCTATGCCCACCGTGTTTTGGAAAAGTTTGGGGTGCACAGCCGCGATGAACTGCGCGACCAGCTGGCGCATTGGGATTTCAGCGAATGGGACTGAGTGCAGGTCTCAGCGAATGGGGGTTTCGAGCGCCAGTGCACCCACCTGAACCCGCACCACGTCGCCCGGCTGCAGGTTGAAATCGTCGCCGGGGACGATGCCTGTGCCGGTCATGAGCAGCACCCCCTGTGGGAAAGCCAGCTCGCGCCCCAGATAGCCGACCAGCTCGGGCAGGGGGCGTTTCATCTGCGTGATGCTGGTTTCGCCCTGGAAAACCACCGCTCCCGCGCGCTGCACTTCCAGCCGCACGGGCAGCGCGGACAATTCATCGGCTGCGGTGAGGTGGATGCCCGGACCCAGGGCGCACGAGCCGTCGTACACCTTGGCCTGCGGCAGGTAGAGCGGGTTTTCGCCCTCGATGTCGCGCGAGGAAAGGTCGTTCCCGGCACTGTAGCCCACGATCTCCAACCTGGAATTGGCCACCACCACCAGCTCGGGTTCAGGCACATTCCAGCGGCTGTCGGCACGCACCCGGCCCGGGGCGCCGGGCCCCACCACCCGCCAACCGGCGGCCTTAAAAATAGCTCGGGACGCTGAGCATCGTAGACCATGTCGTATACGCTGGCGACGGCCGATTCGGCGCGCCGCGCTTCGCGGCTGCGCAGGTAGGTTACGCCCGCGGCCCATACTTCCTGGGCAGCATCGATCGGGGCCAGCAACGCCCCTTCTGCGGGGGCATCCTGCGGCTGGGCGGCCAGCCGGGCCAGCATCTCGGCTCGCGGCAGGGCCAGCAGGGCGCTCAGGTCGAGCTCGTTGGGCAGAAAGCTGCCGTCGCAGGCCCAGCGCGGGCCGGTGGGAGTGTCGTGTCGGGTCAGGTACATAATCGTCCTCTTTTTTCAAACCGCAAAACGCACGAAGATACAATCTTTTTATGCTTTGTGCCCTTCGTGTACTTCGTGGTCAGTCGTTTTCTGTTGAATTGCCGCAATAATCGCGTCCACGTCGTAGACGCAGCCGCCCCAGGTGCCGCCGCCCAGGTTCTGCAGCGCGGCCCACAGGCGGGTGTCGTCCGGCAGGTCGGGGTCGGGCGCCAGGTCGGGGTGCGGCGGGCGGGCGGCCAGTACGGCGGTCCCTTCCTCCGGGCCGAAGCTGCGCTCGCCCTCGCCTACCAGGTCCAGGCTGCCGCTCAGCCCGATGGTGTCGATGACGATCTGGATCTGGTCGCCCTCGCGCACCCGGCCCAACGGGCCGCCGGCCAGGGCTTCGGGACCGACATGCCCGATGCAAGCCCCCGTGCTCACCCCGCTGAAGCGGGCGTCGGTGATCAAGGCCACTTCCTTGCCCCACGGCAGGTGCTTGAGAGCCGCGGTTACCTCGTAAGTCTCTTCCATGCCGCTGCCCAGCGGGCCGCGCCCCATGAGCACAATCACCTCTCCGGCGTTGATCGACTGCTGACCGTGGATGCCTTTGATGGCGTCAATCGTTTTGCGCTCGCTGGTGAAGACGCGTGCCGTGCCGCGTTTACGGTAGACCCCGTCGGCATCGACCACGCTGGGGTCGATGGCCGTGCTCTTAACCACCGCGCCCTGCGGGGCCAGGTTGCCGCGCAAAAAGGTGACCGTGCTGGTCAGGCCGCGTTCTTTGGCGCGGGCCGGGCTCATGATCACTTCATTGGGATCGATCCCGTCCAATTCCTGCAGGCGGGCGCGCAGCTGCGCGCGCCGCTGGCTGCCCTGCCAGGCGTCCAGCGCGGCGCCTAATGTGCCGCCCTGGGCTGTGAGCGCATCCAGGCGCAGCAGGCCCATCGCGCGCAGGTGCAGCATCACCTCCGGCACACCGCCCGCCAGAAAGACCTGCACGGTGGCATAGCCGGAGGGCCCGTTGGGCAGCACATCCACCAGGCGCGGTACGGCGCGGTTGATCGCCGCCCAATCTTCCATCACCGGGCGGCGCAGCCCGGCGGCATAGGCAATTGCCGGTGTGTGCAGCAGCAGGTTGGTGCTGCCCCCGAAGGCGGCGTGCACCACCATCGCGTTGTGGACAGCATCCTCGGTCAGCAGGTCGGCCACGGTCAGCCCGGCGGCTTCCATGCGCACCAGGGCCTGGGCCGAGCGGCGCGCCATATCCAGCCAGACCGGCTGCCCGGAGGGCGACAGCGCGGCGTGAGTTACGGTCAACCCCAGCGCTTCGGCCACCACCTGGCTGGTGGCAGCCGTCCCCAGGAACTGGCAGCCCCCGCCCGGTGAGGCGCAGGCCCGGCAGGCCAGCTCCGTGGCTTCTTCCAGGGTAATCAGCCCGTGGGCAAAGCGGGCGCTGATCGATTGGATCTTGCCGGCGTCTTCGCCTTCTTCGGGCAGCAGGGTCACCCCGCCCGGCACAATCACCCCTGGCAGCTTGTGTTGAGAGGCAACCGCGATCATCATCGCCGGCAGGCCTTTATCGCAGGTAGCCACCCCCATCACCCCGCGGCGCGAGGGCAGCGAGCGCACCAGGCGGCGCAGCACGATGGCAGCGTCGTTGCGGTAAGCCAGGCTGTCCATCATGCCGGTGTTGCCCTGGGTGCGCCCGTCGCAAGGGTCGCTGACGTAGCCGGCGAAAGGGGTCATTCCCAGGCGGTTGAATTCCTCGGCGGCAGCCTGCATCAGCAGGCCCACTTCCCAATGCCCGGTATGATAGCCCAGGGCGATGGGTGTGCCGTCCGGGGCGCGGATTCCACCCATCGTGCCCAGGATCAGAAATTCCTTGGCCAGCAGGCGCGAAGGCTGCCAGCCCATACCGGCATTCTGGGTCAGGCCGAAGATATCACCGCTGGCCTTGTTGCGCACCTGGTCAGCGTCCAGCGGCAGGTGGCCCTGCGGCCCGGGGGCGTGGGTCGGCACCTGATAAATTGATCGGTCAGGGGTATCGAGCGGTAGAGGTTCGAGAGAGGGAGGAGTTTTCATGTTTCAAATTATAGCATTGCCCTGAAAGCAGTCTTTAACGACAGTGCAATAATTTCAGGCCACATCATTTATCTTGTTATCCAAGTCATTATTCAGGATATCATACTTTAATAAGATGTCCCTTGCCGCTGACCCAGGCCTTTATGGTAAGGAAGCAGCACAACGGAAACCTATCCAGGTGCCTCTTTGCGCCGGATCGTAGTTGCCACGGTAAGCCACGCGCACATATTCATTGTAATAACTAAAACTACCTCCACGTGCTACTCTTTTGTATCCAGAAAGTGGCCCTTGAGGATTGTCAGTAACTGATACACCATAATAATTAGATTGGTAATAGTCATTTACCCATTCCATTACATTGCCAGGCATATCCAGTAATCCATATGGGCTGGCTCCTGACAGATAATTACCCAACGCACTGGTATCACCTACACACATATTGTGTGATACGCCGTTAAAAAAAGAATAATTTGCCAGATTGCATGTGGGGCTGAGGTCGCCCCAAGGGTATGCACGCGTATCGGTGGAACCACGTGCGGCCTTTTCCCACTCAGCCTCTGTCGGTAGGCGCTTGCCGGCCCATGTACAATAATTGGTGGCGTCATACCACGAGGCCCAAATTACTGGATAATTGGCATAAGTCGGGTTGCCATAATATAAATCACGTGTCTCAGAATAATTAGCATACGGGGCCTCACACGCGCCCGCTGCCACACATAGCGCATATTGACCATTCGTTACTTCAGTTTGATCCATAAAGTAGGTGTTTAAAGTAACAGTATGGAGAGGAAGCTCATTCGATTCGCAATTAAAACCATCATTGTGATCAGGGTCACAGCCCATTTGGAAGAGACCGCCAGGAATTAGGATCATGGATCCAGGTGAGATTTCACCATCGCCAGTTGTGAATTTCCAAATCGGACTAGAAGATGTATCTCCGTATTGGTCGCGGGCAACAACCTTCCAATAATAAGGTGCGTTATTCATCAATATTCCGGTATTAAATGTTGTCGCAGTCTGATCTGTTGATACTTTTGTCTCAGGCGGATTTTTATTCGCTTCAAGATAAATATCATAGGTTAATTCGTCATTATCCGGATCGCTTCCAGTCCAGCTTAATTCAGTTTCCAATCCATCCAATGTAGCATCATTCTGCGGGATAGGATTTGATGGAGGATTGGGAGCTGTATTGATAACACTCGGCCCTTGCAAACCCGCACATCGAAATCCTATACCGTCGCTGAAGCGATTGGTTGGACCGTTGCCATTTCGCATCGCGACGCGCACGTATTCAGTTAAATCAAAAACCCAACCGCTTCCGCCGCGCAGGTCCTTGTACATGCCAGACGCTGGTCCAGGTGGGTTGCTGGCAGGCGATACACTGTAATAATCATCTCGCCACCAATCATTGACCCATTCTTCTACGTTGCCAGCCATATCCAATATTCCGTATGGACTGGCGCCCTCCGGATAGCTGCCAACCTCGCTGGAATCACCAACACATTTGTTGCCGTCTATATAAAAGTTTCCTAATGAACAGGAGGGCATTTGATCTCCCCAAGGGAATGCGCGGGTATCGTTGCTACCTCGGGCAGCTTTCTCCCATTCGGCCTCACTCGGCAGGCGTTTACCTGCCCATGTACAATAGCTGGTGGCATCATACCAGTCTACGAAAATAACCGGGTAATTGGCATATGCCGGGTTATTGTAGTAGGAGGAACGGGTACGGGAAAAATTGTATGTTGGAGCGATACACTTTCCGGCGGCTACACACTGAGCGTATTGGGCATTCGTGACCTCGGTTTTGTCAATGAGATAGTCATCAAGGTAAACGGTGTGTAAGGGAAGTTCATACGAGTCGCATTCAAACCCTCCGTTGTGTTCTGGATCACAGCCCATTTGGAAGGTTCCTGCTGGGATGAACACCATACCATCAGGGATTCCCCCCTTCCCAAAAATCAACGGAAAATAAATCTGCCAGGTGTCATAATCGATATCGCTCCCATCGCCATCCGTTATTTGGTCGGGGATGGAATATTCGATGGAGGGAGTTGAAAGAAGGCTTTTTCTATTCGTGGTTTCGCTAATATGGGGCAGTAATGACGCTAAGATCAACAATATCGTGAGCCAAGGTATTAATTTCATAAAATTCCCTCCTGGTTGTTATATTGTGTTTATTTTAGCCGTCATTTATTTTTTAAACAAGCTAATTAATGGTCTCGAACTATCCTTTGAGAAGGATGTGCCATGCAGCGTTACCTGGTTTGCTCCAGCTGATAGGGTAGGATGACCGGGTCAAGCTTCTCCGGATACCCATCGGTTCGATATGCGATCAGGTAACCTTCGTAACTTGAGATTGAAAAGGGCCAGGGCGTGACGCGAATGACGCCATTTTCCACGTGGTATTGGATAGGTACTTCTTGATCTTGACTGTACCGTTGAAAGATTGAAACGCTCCCCGAACCGGGATCGTCCATGCAAAAGTCGAATGAGATCATGTCGCATAGCTCGGTAATGCGGTCCGTTCGATCAAATATTTCCCTGGAAAGATTGTGCTGTTTCAATTGTTCATCGATTACTTGCGAAAATTCCGCCGTTATGGCTTTACGTCCCACCGATTTATCATGGCTGGCGAGTCGCTTGAGATGATATTTGGCGATCGTGTCTGCGACCACATCCGAGTATTGCATATAGAAACTTCGTCGCGTGATTTTGATCCATTCTTCTTCGCTCATGCCGCCAATAGCAAAATTATCGATGCAGCCATAGCCCCGGTCGTGCAATCCCATTCCTGCGATGATGGAATTCCGGTCAAAGGGCGGAGAATCAATGTCAACATTGCCCCATAACATAGCCAGTGCGCCTACTAACTTCAGGTGTTCTGATTGTGGCGTTACGATTGCCCTATTCTTGGATTTGAACATGATAGGCCTCCTGTTGCTGAGGATAAGCGATTGCCTGATGAATTTCTTCAGTTATCGCGCATTATTACTCAATCTTTTCTATTTACCACCCATTGATTAATTATACAGCCTCCGGTTTCCAAGTCAGGCCAGGGTTAACCTCGATCGAAAAATTGCCGTTTATGATCAAACGCGCCATTAAATCCTTTCCCTGGCGGGTATACTTATTCCTGTGGATAATCTCTCCGGTTCCGTCGAGCGCATCACCTTCTACAACCCTGAAAACGGGTACACCGTGCTGCGCCTGCGCCCGGAGGTTGCCCGGGGGCAGCGCCTCCCCGGGGTGAGCTTCGACGGGCTGGCCACGGTGGTCGGCAACCTGCCGGAACTCTCGCCGGGCGAGCACCTGCGCCTGCAGGGCAGCTGGGACACCCACCCCAAGCACGGCAAACAATTCAAGGTCGAGGTTTGCGAACAGGTGCTGCCCGGCAGCGTGGCGGGGATCGAAAGCTATCTCGGTTCCGGTCTGATCAAAGGCATCGGCCCCAGGCTGGCCGAACGCATCGTCGCCAGCTTCCGGGAAAAAACCTTTGAGATCATCGAAGGGCAGCCGGAGCGCCTGCTGGAGGTGCCCGGGATCGGCCTGGACCGCACCGGGAAGATCACCGCCGCCTGGGAAGAGCAGAAGCAGGTCAAAGAGATCATGATCTTCCTGCACGGCCACGGGATCGGCACCAACCTGGCGGTCAAGATCTACAAGACCTACGGGGATAAAGCCCTGGAAACGGTCAAAGCCAACCCATACCAGCTCGAGCGCGACATTTACGGGGTGGGTTTCAAGACCGCCGACCGCATCGCGCAGGCCCTCGGCCTGGCGCCTGAACATCCCTCGCGCATCGAAGCCGGGATCGTGTTTGCCCTGAACGAGCTGATTAACGACGGTCACGTATATGCCCCCAGAGATTTGCTGTCAAAAAGAGCGGTGGAACTGCTGGAAGTGCCCGCGGAACTGATCGCCCCGGCCCTGGAGCGCCTGACCCAGGATGAACGCATCCACCCCGAACTGCTGCCCCTGGACGACCGGGGGAAAAACTCTCAAACCCAAAAGGCGGCCGAGGCAGGGGGAGCCTACGGCGGCACCCCGGTGATCTACCTGACCCCGCTCTACTTTGGCGAGAAAGGCGTGGCCGAACGCCTGCAGGCCCTGGGCGAGGCGGCCAACCTGACCTATACCACCAACCAGCTGCCCTTTCCGGACGAGCATCTGTCTGAGCAGCAGCAATCTGCCGTGCAGATGGCGCTCAGCCACCCGGTCAGCGTGCTCACCGGCGGGCCGGGGACCGGCAAAACGACCTGCCTGAAAGCCCTGATCACTGCGCTTGAGGCCCTGCACAAACGCTTCGCGCTGGCATCCCCCACCGGACGGGCCGCCAAACGCCTCTCCGAGGCTACCGGGCACCCGGCGAAGACCATCCACCGCCTGCTGGAGTTTTCCCCGGTGGAGGGTTTTAAACACAACCAGGAGAGCCCGCTCAACGTGGACTTTCTAATTGTGGACGAAGCCTCAATGCTGGACCTGCTGCTGACCAACAACCTGCTCAAGGCCCTGCGCCCGGGCACGCATTTGCTGCTGGTAGGGGATGTCGACCAGCTGCCTTCGGTGGGGGCGGGGGATGTGCTGCGCGATCTCATCGCCAGCGGGGTCGCGCCGGTGACGCGCCTGACGACCATCTTTCGCCAGGCGGCCAATTCGCAGATCATTACCAATGCCCACCGCATCAACCAGGGGAAGCTGCCTATCTTCTCCAACAACCTCCCCAATCCCGGGCAGGGTGGCAGCGGCGATTTCTTCTTATTTCCCGCCGAGGATGCCGCATCCGCCGCCGATTGGGTGGTGGCGGTGGTCACGGAACGGATTCCCCAGAAATTTGGGTTTGACCCGGTGCGTGAAATTCAGGTGCTGGCGCCGATCTACCGCGGTCCGGCGGGTGTCATGGCGCTCAACGAACGCCTGCAGGAAAAGCTCAACCCGCCTGCGGCCAACAAGCATGAACGCCGCCTGTTTGGGGTCACCTTCCGCGCCGGCGACAAGGTCATGCAGACGCGCAACAATTACGACAAGGACGTTTATAACGGGGATATTGGCTTCATTCGCGGGATGGATGGGATCGAGCACACGCTCAGCGTGGATTTCGAAGGGCGCGCCGCGACCTACGATTGGAACGAAGTCGATGAACTGACCCTGGCCTATGTCGTCTCGGTGCATAAGGCGCAGGGTTCGGAATTTCCGGCGGTGGTCATGCCGCTGGTGGCGCAGCATTATATGATGCTGCAGCGCAACCTGCTGTACACCGCCATCACCCGCGCGCGCAAATTATGCGTGCTGGCCGGCAACCAGCGCGCCATCGGCATGGCGGTGCGCAACAACAAGGTCACCCAGCGTTTTACGGCCCTGGAATGGCGGTTGGGAAAATAAAAAATTTTTTAGGATGTTGTTGCGGCGAAGCCGCAACAACATCCTACATGCATGCTACTGCCCCGGGCGGTGGTAAAGCTTGAATGTTCCAACTTCCACCAGCCCCAGGTCGGCGTCTTCTTTGGTCCATTCCTTCTTGGCAAAATATTCGCCACCCAGGATTTCCCAGCCTTCCAACTGGTAATCCGCCGCCTGGGTTAACCGCAGGGACAGGAAAGCTGGGCAAATTCATCCCTGATTGGGCTGCAGCCATCATGGCCTCCATATCGGACATATCCGGCATGATCGGTGCCGCGGGTGGGCATCAGAGATTGGGTCTGCCCCATGGAATTTCATCCTGGTGCAGCACAATGTACTCGGCCAGCCCATAAACGGTGATGGCGGGCTGGTATAGGGGGGTTCATCCGGACATTTGACGGAAAAAACTTCCTTGGTGCCTTCAGGATAATAGCTCAGTTTGAAATCGCGCACGTAGCCCAGGTCATCCGTTGGCGAATGGTAGTCGGGGACATACACCAGTGAACTGACCGATATCGTGCTTCCGCCGCGGGTACTGGTCACACTGCAGCCGGGCACTTTGAAGGTAAAGGTATTGTTGATCAGGGCGGAAGTTCCCTCAATCTTAAATGTGTCCAGGTTGAAAATGCAGCGGGACTTTGGCCTTCACAGACGAATCAAACCCGCCACCGCTACCGTCGTCAAATGTGGCCTGCGACTGAAATTCCAGATCGAAGGTCAGGCATTTTTGGGTCATTTCTCTGGCGTACTGGGCCAACGGGTTGTTCTCAAAGCCCAACAACTGCATCTGCCGTTCGAGCCCCAACCAGACCGGGATCATGCGGTGGATGATGTGATCCTGGGCGCACATTTCGTACTCTTCCTTGATGCACACCCGGGCCACGGTGTCCATCAGACCGGGAAATTGATCCATCCCGCTCTCCCCAATGCCCAGCAGTTGTTTCTGGCGTTCCAGTCCCATCAGGGTCTGCAGCGCCAGCCGCCCGGCGGCGCAGCTTTCACCGGCGGCAGCCACGCGCACGTCGACCACTTCCTTCTGGTACTGGTCGAACAAGGCCTGCAGATCGGCGGCCAGGGTGCTGGAATCATTATCGCCAGCGCCCAGCAGTTGTCGCTGGCGCTCGCGCCCCAGCAGTTCAGCCGCCTGGCTTTCGATGCGGCGCTCGGCGCTGCCGCCCAGGCGCTCGCGCACCGATTCGGGATCGGCCAGCAGGCCCTTGGTGACCCCATACCCGCTGAAATGCAGGACCTGGATCTTGATCTCCTTCGAATCGACCACCGGCGGGGCAAAGATCACTTCCTGACCGGCACCTTGATACCCAAAGAAAAGCTGCTCGTCGAGCGGAATTTCCTGGGGCGGGGTAATGGTGAGAGTCACAAAGTTGTTGAAAAACAACCCTTCCGGTTCCAACTGTGCGGCATAAGTCTGTTCGCCGCCGAAGGGCAGCCCGCTGACCGCGGCCGGGATCAGGCGAATTTTGGTCTCATTGAGCAGCGCATCCCCGGGGATTTCGAGGGCATACTGCGTGCCGTCCGCGCCCGTGGCGCGCAGCACACCGCCTTCCAGCGGGATGACGGCTTCGACGGCGGTGCTCTCGTCGAGCTTTACCACGGCAGAGGCCGGGTCGCTGGGGGGGTGGAAGATGTACTGGTAATTGGCCGCACTACCGGCGGATTGGACGACAGCAGTAGGAGCAGCTGTGGAATTGGCCGGCACGGCCGTATCAACAGCGGTCGACTGGCAGGCGGAAAGGATGACGATAGGAAAAGGATGCCCGAAAGCAGACGAAGCTTCATACCCACCTCATATTAAGATTTCTAGATCAGGAATTGCACAATGTCGGTAAATTTTGTGTGATTGTTCAATTGTAATGAGTATTTTCATTGCAGTCAACAGCCACTTTCCGGCCACATTCCAGATGCGAAAGTCAACTGCCCCCTTCAAAAAACAAAAATTAGAAGGCAATATCGGTGCGGTAATTGCTGCTAATCCCCGAAGTCGCGCGTAAAGTCAAGGCCCATCGCCTCGGCGATGATCTTAAAATCCTGGGCGGGTATATTGAGGTGTCCAAAGCGAAAAGCGGAACCCCAATGGGCCTTATCTTTAATAAATGAAAGCTTTGCGAGCAAGGGTTTGATGGCAGCTTCTCTGGCATCAAAGAATTGAACATCAACCCGGAAGGGGTGAAAAGCGTCACTCATATCTACCTGGTAAACTTCGCCGCTTTTAACAATGCCGATCGCGGTAAACATCTGGCAGGGCTCGCCTGTCGGGTAGCTGGTTTTGGGTGAATAGAAAACAAAGCCGTCACCGGCGTGCAACTTTTGCAGCGGCGCTTTTTTGCCGTGATTTAATTGCACAAATCCGCCCTTCAACCCGATTTGGACATGAGCGTGCGACACCACACCGATCCAAAAATGTTTTCCAGGCATCCTGCGTTCTCCTTTATATCTAAAAAAAGATGCTAACACGAATCACCCCAATTTTAATTTTGAGGGTGATTTTGTTTCTTTTTTCCCCATCCCCCAGCCCCTTCCCCGTGACCTTCCCCAGTTTTGTGGACAGGGTTAAAAGGCGAAGTTTTGTTCAAATTCAACGGGGCTGAGATAGCCCAAAGTCGAGTGTAGACGTTGACGATTGTACCAAACCTCCAAATACTCAAAGATGGTTGTGCGGGCCAGGGCACAGGTATCAAAAGGGCCAGTGACACATTCCGTTTTGAGAGTGCCAAAGAAACTTTCCATGACGGCGTTGTCGTAGCAGTTCCCCACGCCGCTCATGCTAAGTTGAGCTTGAGCCGCGATCAGACACTGGAGGTAGGGGGAGCTGGTGTATTGGCTGCCCCGATCCGAGTGGTGCAGCAACCCGGCTGGCGGACGACGATCCCGCAGTGCCATACGCAAGGCGTCCAAAACCAGCAGGGTGTCCATGGTCTGGCTCATCGCCCAGCCAATCACTTTGCGCGAAAACAGGTCCAACACGACCGCCAGGTACAACCAGGATTCGCCGGTCTCAATGTACGTAAAATCGCTGACCCATTTCTGGTTGGGAGTGGTGGCCGAAAACTCCTGGTTCAAGCGGTTTGGGGCCGGAACTACGCCCGGTTGGCGTTGGGTGGTCACCGGATGATACTTCGGTTTGGCTTCAGGGGTGATTTTATGCAAGCGCATCAAGCGCGACACCCGATTCCGCCCACACACCACCCCTTTCCGCTGCAGGCTCGCATGGATCCGCGGGCTGCCATAGGTCTTCCGGCTAGCCTCGTGTTCCGCCTGGATCAGCCCCAGCAGGGCCTGGTCGGCCTGTTCGCGCGTGCTGGGAAAACGCCGCCGCCAGGCATAGTACCCGCTGCGTCCTACGCTCAGCACGTGACACATGCGCTTGACCTGGTATTCTCTCTCGTTGGCCGCGATGAAGGTGTACTTCATTCGCCTTTCCGGGAGAAAATGTTGACTACTTTTTTTAGGATCTCTCGCTCCTCGGCTACCTCCGCTAATTCTCGTTCTAAGCGTTGGATCTCCCGTTTGGCGGCTTCCAAATCACTCGGCGCCAGTCTCGGCGCCTGATTCTCAGACGATACTACCTGGTACCGGTGGCGCCATTTCAGCAACAACCCGGGGGTGATCCCCAATTCCCGTTCCAGCTGGCTAGCACTTTTCTTGCTGTTTTTCAACAGCTCAAGCGTTTCACGTTTGAATTCATCGGTATATTCTCGATATTTCTTATCTATCATGACCTTCCTCCGTTCCCTTTCACTGTACCTCATTCTCCCTTTGTTTGTGTCTACTATTTCGGGGGAAGGTTCTACTATTTCGGGGGAAGTTCGGTGAAGGGGAGGAGAATATGAAGAGGTGATTTTCGGCGCAAAGCGCCGAAAATCACCTCTTCAACTCGATTCCCCCGCCCAGCGAGGGCGGGAGTCAGGGGGTGGGGGATGAAGTGTCCCCAGGACAATCCTGAAATATAAATTTCGGGGTGTGTCATATTAGCCCTGGTGATCTACCGAACGACAATCAGGGTTTATATTGATCGAAGTTCTGGTAGATGGTCTTCACCTCATCCGCAGAGAGCGCGCGGTCGAAGATCATCACTTCATCGATCGAACCATTATAAAGGAATCTTTTTTGACCATCTCCGGTGAGTTCGCTTGAACCAATGCGAGTCATGGTCAGGTCGGTATCGGGCCGCGGCTTGGCAGGTTCGTAGTTAGAAAGGGTAACGTCTTTGGCGGCCAGCTCACCATTGACGTAGAGGAGCATATTGCCACCGCCGCCGCTGCTGCCGTAAACGGCGGTCACGTGAGTCCACTTGTTGACAGGAATGATGCCTTTGGTGACAACTACATCCACCGATTTAATGTAACTGCTGGGACGACGGTAAAACTGCAAACGTCCACCGGAGAGTACGCGCAAGGCGAAATCCCCTGCGACCAGCCTTCCCCCAACCTGGCTGATGATCGTATGTACACTCGGAATGGCGCGCGGATTGATCCAGGCGCTGACCGTAAAAGCGCCATTGGTGGGCACGGTTTGCTCTGTAGGGTAGGTGTTAAGGTACTGGTTTTCGCCATCCAGGACAAAGGCCTTGTTGTTGGCATCCTGCCCGTTCCAACCGGCGCCGTAGGCACCGCCAAATCCACCCAGACCAACTCCACCGACTGCGTCATCGGTTGTGCCGTCAGCCGTCCACCAGTGGATGGGTTTGGGCAGGCTGCCAACAAAGGGGGTGCACTCTTTGACATCGTATTCGGTGGTGTTGGCGACTTTTGCGAGGCGATTATCCCCCAGGTTGCGCAGGGTGAAGGAGATCGGCTCGACCTGGTTGATGGAAAGCGGGGTTTCAAAATAGGATTTCAGGTTGCCGTCGCGGATGAGGTTCTGCACCCCGGTGTTGGGGCCGCCCAGGGCAAAGACCTCGATGCGGGCGGTGCTCAGGGTCTCTTTCAACTCCGCCTCAGAAAAGGCATCCACACCGCCGACGGGCGAGTTGTAGGAGAATTCAAGGGCGGCGGCGATCTTCTTCTTGCTGGCGCTGGAGGTAAAGGAGAACATCAGGATGCGCCCGTAGGAAACACTGTCGATGTAGAGGGGTAAATTGTCGGCGCTGATCCCCAGGCTCTGCAGGTCGCTGGCGGTGACGCTATCGGCAAACAAGGAGGAGGGTTTTTCGGGCAAATCGATGGAGACGGTGAAAAGGCGCTGCACGAAATAAGCGGTATAGGTGTGCTGATCGGCCGACCTTTTGTAGTTGAGCCGCCCGGAAACTTCGGCGCCCAGATAGCGCGCGTCCAGTCCCAGTTTAAGCAGGGTTTGCGTGCTGCTGAAGCTTTCGACCGAAGTGAACGAACTGAACCCGGCGCCAACGGCAACGTCGGCCCCCAGGGTGTTGGCGACGATCTGGTTGATGCCCTCGCGAATGGTGCTGCCGACCGGTTGATCGACGACGGCGCTGACCCCGCCAGGGATGCCGAGCACCCCGCCGCCCTGGATGGAGATGCCCAGGGGGGCGCGCTTCTCGCGGCTCACGGCGAGCAGTTCGAGCGAACCTGATTTCAGGTGCGACCCGCCGCGAATTAACGCGCCGGGCCATAAAACCGATGCGTCGGGGTTATACATGGCGATTTCGCCAGGGTTTTTGGTCATGTCATACTGGGTGGTGGTGCAGGTATACAGGTCGCCGGTAGTGCCCTTTTCTTCATCGGTGACCGGTGCCTTTCCGGTGGGAACACCATCATTCTCTGGTTTTTCCGGCGAAACATCATTCCAACTGGGCAGATCGGCGACGAAGGTGTCCACTGAGCCGTCGCTTGACGGATTGCCGGTGGGTTGTCCCGCAGTTGGTGTGGCCTGTCCCAGGGTGGCGGTGGGCGCACCCGGCTGGATGCTGGAAAAATTGCAGGCCAGGCTGACTGTAAGGATGATGAACAACACCAAAAACAAACCTTTTCTGGATCTGGCAGGTTTGTCTGGGCTTGTATTTGTTTTGGCCATGATATGTACCCCTTCACGTTAAAGTAGAGTTGATGGGAATAGTACCGGTGTTAAAGTGTTTGGATAAATCCAATCAACTCCAGAAGCTATACCCCTTGTCGATTTCATTCTACCATAACGCAACGACAAATTCGATCAAAATAATCATATATTAAACTTCGCGGCGGGAGATATAAAATGCCAATTCCATCATTCAGTTTGGGCAGGCCGGGCAAAGGACGATTTTTTGCCGGTCGGAAAGTGCGATATTTCTAAAAAGCCTGTGCGGGCTGCCCTGCGAGTTGAATGGGCAGGATGCAGGCCCAAAAGGCACGCGCGGTTTGTTTGTCGTCGACACCATTGATTAACATTTCGAGGCCGACGATCTTCGCCTGCTCGACTGCCAGATCGAAAGTGACGCTGTCCGGCTCTCATTTCTGGCCGGTGAAACCGGGCTTAAACTGGCCAGCCGTTGGGGCGGATGACGAAATGGGCGGTACTGCGTTCCATTCAGCAGGCCGCGCCGCGTTACAGCCTGCCGGTGGAGCAGGCCCCGGAACGGGTGATCACACCTCGCCGGCGCGGATTGGGAATCTGCTTTTGTGGCCGATCTGGATTTTTGCTACCGGGCGGCTCTGCCCGGGGTACCGGGTCTGAGCGGAGACCTGGCCAGTTTGTCGGGTATACAGTTCGAGCGGTTGAAGCAGTTGAATCAATTTTATAAAGACTGGCGGCAATTTATTGCCGATGCGGTGTGCGAGCCGCTGACACCGGTCCGCCGCTACCGGATCTATGAGAGCGACATGCTAAATGAGCTTTATGCCGAGATGGACGGAGAAGATATGATTGGGGACGGGGTGGCAGTCCATCTGCCCGAAAAGACCAGCGCCAGGGTTTACATACTGAAACCGGTTGAATAATCCCCGCATGGTTGATGTAAACTGAAAACCAGGTGGTTAATGAGCGTGTTTCAACCCCGGCATCAGCAAGCGGATATACTCATCCAGGCAGTCTGGATCGCCGTTCAAGGGTTGGAAAATTATCTTGTCTACGCCGGTTTCAACCCGGCGTTGCACGCCTTCTAGCACCTGGTCCGGCGTTCCGGCGGCGGAAAAAGCATCCAGCCATTCGTCCGGGATTTGCTGGGCGCCGGCTCCGGGCCCATATTTCTGGAAGAAGGCGGCGGCTTTATCCGTGATGCCCAGCGCCTGGGTATGCACATCTGCCCATGGCTGCCGGTCGGCAAGCGCCTGGCGCATCGCGGCCCGCGCGGCGGCGCCATCCTGATTCACTTTTACGTCCAGATAAACCACCACCCGGTGGCGGGTGCGCGCGGCGGCGGTCATCCCGGCTTGAATGTGTTCCATTGCCCAGCGGATATAAGCAGGCGAAGACATCCCGGTCAAGATCGTGCCGTCGCCGATGCTGCCTGCCAGCCGCAGCGATCGCTCGCGCATCGCCCCAATGTACAGCGGGGGAACATCTTCTGGCGTCAACGTCATTTGAACCCCTTCCAGGTTTACCTGGTCGCTGTGGATCGTCACCCTTTCACCCATCAAAAGCTGGCGCACGGAGGTCACGATTTCTTTTTAATGCTTTTATGGATGGTTTCTGCGCTGCGCCGATTTGGGCCATCCAGGTATCGACGCCGTACCCAAAGCCCGGCAAAAAACGCCCCGGGAAGGCGCGCGCCAGGGTGGTGATTTCCATGGCCATGAATAAAGGGTTATAAGCTTTCACCGGCAGCAGGCCGATCCCGATTTTCAGGCGCTGTGTGGCGGATAAGGCCAGGGCAGCGGAGGTAAATGCGCCCGGCAGAAAGCAGTCGTCCCACAGCCACAGCTCATCGAAACCGGCAGCTTCGGCCCGGCGGGCGTAGTCGGCCAGCGTTTCGGGTGGAAAACTCGGGTGGAATATCACCCCAAATGCGGGTCGGGAATCTGCGTTAACCATGTTTGCTCCTTTGGCCGGCGTAGATCCGGCCAGGCGGGTCCTCAAGCTTTATGATCTACCAAATATACGGCACCAGGCGGTAACGCACCTTTTGGCGATAGACTTCATAACCACTAAAAACTTTCATACCCAGAATTATACTCATTTCACATCATTTCAATTTCAATCACAACCTTCGTGTTCAAAAAGGCGCCTGACCGTTCCGCTTCGCCTGCGACCATCTCTGTGTGCAGAGGGGTAAGCAGGGAGAACAGGCAGATTGTGGATCTCCGGTCATGTCCGCAACATGCGGTTTTTCAGCAGTCCGATTTCAATTGATGACATGCAGAAGCATGCAGATAATTCTCGATACCGCCAAATCAAGCTTCGATATGCTCCAGCATCGTAACCATCATATCCGCTGTCGCGGTTGGCTTGAGCCAAAAACTGACGTCATTTTTATCTTCAGCCTGTCTCAAAAATTTTCCCGTTCTAAATCGAATAAAATTACCGGTCCATAATTTCGTGATACAGGCGTTCCTGCTCATCGTTCCGGCCTGAAAAAATATCCAAATATTTGGCAATGGTAAACGCAAAATCGACAAATGCGCTGCCTTTGGCGGTGATTACGTTTCCATCCCGAACAACACGTTCTTCGATATAGTTATGTCTGGGGTAAGGATCGGCTCACCTGCAGAGATTTTATATGGTCTACAGAACATGAGGTCGTAAAGCGGTGATCGTCCAGGATCCCGGCCCTTCCTAAATACTGCGGGCCAAAACAAATCGCTGCCACCAGCTTCTTCTCGGCGTGTATTTTTCGGATCAGCTGCGTCAGGTCTTCGGGCTGCGGTCGGATAGGCCCGCCGGGAATAATTAGCGCTTCCACTCCGGTCAGATCAAGAGCTTGCATGAGCGTTTGTCTGGGAAGGTAGGTGAGCCCAGATTGGCCGACGATAGGTGTTGTATCGACTCCAACTGGCACAATTTCTCGATTGCCTTTGGATTTTAAGAATTGAAAAGTAAGCGTGACTTCAAAGTCGGCCATTTCATTGGAAACATAGCAAAGCACTTTATTCATTTCCGTTCCTTTGATTGATTTTCTGGAATCCTTCAAAAAGAATTTATTGAAGGTCGATTCGTCGGACGGTGGCCTGTATTTTTACCATCCATGCGCTCTTCATCCATAACCTGCTGAGGCGCATCTCCGCTAAACTACTGTCCTGCTGGTTGGCGGTTGTTCCTGGGAAACCTCAAATTCTTATTCACAAGCCCAGCAAACGGCTCTTGATCTTACCCATTTCTTCAGCCGCCAGCCCGGATGCCTGCAGGTACTGTGCAATGCCGCCATAGCGCGCATTGATATGCTCCAGCATCTGTCCCATCATGTCTTTAGTGGCCGTTGGTTTCTGCCAAAAGTCCACATCCTCTTTTCCCGCGGACTCTGCGATGATTTTTTCGTAGAGCGGCCACAAGCGAACCTGGCTTTCAGCATAATCTGCGGTGATGATTTCTGGTGGCACGCCCATTAATCCCAGCAGTAAGGCTGAAACGATCCCGGTGCGATCTTTACCGGCGTGACAATGAACGATGATTCCCCCTGGTTGCGCCTGCGCAATGGCGCGCATGACCTCAACCACGGAGTCCGGGTAGTGATCCAGAATGATGCAGTAGACTTCGCCGCGCGATTTTGCCTGGCTGATTAAGGCGCTGACGTGGGGATAATATTTTTCAAGCGGCAGGTTCAAATAAACCAGATCAGGCCTTTTCAGCGGGATGGACGGTTCTTCGGCCACTTCCTTTGGAGAACGCAAATCAATAATTGTTTTGATGCCGTAGTCGAACAAAGCCTGCTGCCCTGTTTCTGTCAGACGGCCAAGAATATCGGAGCGAATCACGGATCGCCAGCACGTTTTCTTCCCCGTTCGGGTGGGCAGCCCTCCCAGGTCGCGCGTGTTGTAGCAGTTCTCCCAGGCTAAATGGCGATCTGTAGTTTGCTCGTCGATTGTTTTGGGGTTCTTTACCGGTCATATGGTTATTGTATACTGAATTATTTTCTTCAGAGATTATAACTGGTGCCGAATTGCCTGCTGCACGCGTAATCCAATTTTTGAACATGGCAGTTAATACCATTTTAGACGCTCTTGATGGCGCTCATACGAAGCTTCAGGAATGAATTTTCCAGTGAATATCCCATCAGTAAGAGGTTTGACCTTCATCCAGCAGGGCTTTTCATGGCTCGCATCGCCGGTTATCTTGTGGCATAATGATCAGGATATTGGTTTTGTGGAGGAATTATTTTGACCTTTTTCGTGGTTCGCGTCACAACAGATTTATTCTGGCAAAACTGTTCCTAGGAAATAGATCGTTAATAAGACTTTTAGCCTTTTATGAGCAGTTGGCTGTGGGCTGCAGAGGAGATTCAATCATCATGAACGAACCCAATCCGAATTGGCATTATTGGCGCAGGTACAAACACAAAAGAAAAGCATATTCCTGGCTTGCAAGCTATTGAAGGGGTGGAAATTATTAGTGTCTGTAACCGCAGCATTGAATCGTCAACAAAGATAGCGGGTCAATTTAACATTCCGAATGTGTACAAGCATTGGTCTGAATTAGTCAAGGCGCCGGATACCGATGCAATTGTGATTGGGACGTGGCCGTATTTACACCATCCAATCACGCTGGCTGCCCTGGCGGCCAATAAACACGTCATGTGTGAAGCCCGTATGGCTAGAAATGTAGTGGAAGCACGCGAAATGCTGCGAGCAGCAGTTGAAAAACCGCACTTGATTACGCAAATCGTCCCGGCACCTTTTTCCTTTCGGGTCGATACCACCATAAAAAGATTGATCGCTGAAGGATTTCTTGGAGATATTTTGGCGGTGGAGTTACAAGAGAAACACGGATTTCTGGATAAGAATAAGGCCATTAGCTGGCGCCAAAATTTCGGTTTGAGTGGCTATAACATCATGGGACTGGGCATTTGGTATGAAACATTGATGCGTTGGATTGGCCCTGCAAAACGATTGGTAGCGATGGGAAAAACGTTTGTAAAAATGCGACCAGACCCCGATACGGGTGAAATGATTTCAATCCGAATTCCTGAACATCTCGACGTAATCGCCCACATGGAATGTGGTGCACAAGCTCATTTTAGTTTTTCTCAAGTGTCAGGGTTGGGGGACGCTTCTGAAATTTCATTATATGGGAGCAAGGGCACCCTGCGATATAAAGATAAAAAGCTCTTTGGCGGTCAGGTTGGGGATCGCAGTTTAGAAGAAATCAGAATTCCCCCAGAAGAAGAAGGCGCGTGGCGCGTTGAAGAAGAGTTTATCAATGCTATCCGCGGAATAGAATCAATCAAATACACGACCTTTGAAGACGGGGTCAAGTATATGGAATTTACGGAAGCAGTAAACATCAGCATGGATGAAGGCATAATGGTGCCGCTGCCACTCGCAAGCTGAAGAAACAAGAAATTTGTGCCATGGAACGGGGTGTCACTGTTCTAATACCCGGATAATCTGCACAATCGTCTGGTTCACCGGCGTGGGAACGCCGTAGGTCTTGCCCAATTCGATCACCTTTCCGCCAAAAATCTCTACTTCGGTTTTGCGCCGGGCCTCGATATCCTGCAGCATGGATGTTTTCCCCTGGGGAGACAGCTGATTCATAACAAGCTGCCACTCATTGATATCCTGCAGGGTCAGGTTTACATTTAATGCCTTTGCCAGTGCAACCACTTCCTGCATCAATGATCTCATCAATCCCTGTGCCTCGGGATTGGTTTGGAAGACACCATAAGGCGCGTGCAATACGGCCGAGGCCTGGTTTACCCCGACGTTTACCATGAACTTCCACCACAACATGCGCATCATGTCCTCTGGGGTCTTATAGGCGATCCCGGCCTGATCGAAGGCTTTTTGAATTCGGCGCACCTTGGGGCTGATGGGGTGATTTTGTCGCCTCGCCAAAATAGTGGATGCCAGGTTTGGTATAGGTTACCCGATTTTCCGAGCGCACGGCATCGATCCCTACGGATATGGCGTAAACGATTTTTTCCATCCCATAGATCGCCCCAATCGTTTCTTCGCTTTCCAAGCCATTCATCACAGAAAGGAAAGTGGTCGAATCGCCCACCAGTTTGCCAAGGTCGTGGACGGCTTCTTTGAGGTGCTGGTGTTTTAACGCCACGATAATCAGGTCTACCGCTGAACCGGCTTCGTCGGGGGAAATGGCCGGAATAAAATAAGGCTTCTCGTTCACCACGATGCCATCCGCTTTCAGCTTTTCAAGACGCTGACCGGTAGCGATCAAAACGGTTGAAAAACCAGGCGTGTCAAAAAATCGGGATGCAAAATAAGATCCCATTGCCCCGGCGCCCAGGATGGCTACTTTTTGAATTTTCTGCATAAAATCTTCCCTCTATACCAGGTTTCTAACAAGAACGTTTTTCTTATTGTCTCACAAATACGGCACCTGGCGCACCAGGCGAACCCTTGGAACAACGCACTTGCACAATATTTCCACAGACCCTCCATATTTCCTACGCAATTTCTGTTTATCATTGAATCAGCGTTCAATCCGGCTTACAGTTTTGGCCGGAACTAGCATTTGACCGGTGTGGGATCCTCCCCAGCCCTCTTTCAGGAGAAAACCTGCCGGTCGAAATGGTCAATATAGGAGAAAAGCAAATGGAAAACAATCTGGTTCATGATTGCGGTAGTGCTCCGCACGTTGGTTTCAGGCACATTATGCCTTTGTTAGCCATCCCTTTGGCGATCGGCTTGATGCGTGGTTTTGCGCGCCGTAAATATGCTTACATGGCCGGGCATCGGCGTGAAGCATGGAAAAACAACGTGCCGCCCATGTTTGCCGAACTGCACCGCCGGGCGCACGCTGCTGAATCCGAAAAACCGGCTGCACCCGCGGCATAATTGCAAACAGGTACGAACCTGATCTGAATAATACGAGAGTGGGGCAGGCCAATCGGGCCTGCCCCACTGCAATGGTTCGTTAACGATATAGGCCCCGCACGATTACCAGAAGCAGCATTCAGATTTGCGGATTGGCCTCACCCGGAGTGATCGTGGATCTTGATGCCCCCGTTTCGCATCATCCCTGCTCCAATTCCGGCGTGCGCCCGAGGACGCGCAGCTCGTGCAGGTGGCCAGCAAATGCCTCGCGCCAGCTGCTGAAGCAGTTGTAGCGGATGCCGAACTCCTCGCACGTCGCACGCACGATCGGCGCGAGGCGCGGGTAGTTCAGATGGCAAATATGCGGCAGCAGGTGATGTTCGATCTGGTAATTCAACCCACCGACATAAAAATTCAAAAGCCAGTTGCGCGGCGCGAAATCCGTGGTCGTCTCAACCTGATGTACGGCCCATTCGTTTTCGATGTGCTGCGGGCTGCCTACCGGCTCCGGGAAGGTGGCATCGCCGTTGATGTGGGCGAGCTGGAAGACGACGCCCATGATCAGGCCGACCGTGAGCATCACGATGAAAAAGCCAACCAGCACCTGCCACCAGGGGAAGACCAGCAGGGGAAGCGCGAACATGATCACGAAGAAGAACAGTTTGCCAGACCAGAACGTGACCTTGTCCGTGGCGCTCATCTTCGGATAAACATGATTGGCGTCGGACTTGCCGAACAGCACCATCATAAAGTCGCGCAGGATGAAGTCGAAGGCGATCAGGCTGTAAATCACGGGGAAGTACCAGACCTGTGCTTTAAACAACGGTTTCCACGGCGCACGGGGCGTGAGGCGCATCAAGCCAAAGGTTTCCACGTCATCATCCAGGCCGGCGATGTTGGTGTAGGTGTGGTGCCAGACGTTGTGCTTGGTACGCCAGCGGAACCCGCTCATGCCCAGCATCTCGGCGCTGAGGCTGATCAGGCGGTTAATGCGGGGATTATTGGAATATCCACCGTGGTTGGAGTCATGCATCACGTTGAAACCGACCGAGGCTATGGCCAGGGCCCACACCAGGCACAGGCCAAGATTTACCAGCGGGGAGAAATGGCCGAGCAGTATGAGCAGGTAGGCAGCCAACCACCAGGCCAGCGCAAACGCGGTCTTGAGATACATGGCCGGCACGTCGCGCCCCGGCAGGTTGTGCTCGCGCAGGTAGGCATTCACCCGCTCATTGAGTGTTTTTTGGAAATTACGGTGCTGCGTGAAACGCAGGCTTCTCGTCCCTTGCACAGCGCGCGAGGATGTTTCCGGGGGAGTTTTGCTGACGGTATTCGTTGTAGCAGACAATTTGGCGCTCCTGTTAATCCTTTGTTCGTTGAACGATTGAAATGTTTGTTGTTTCAACCTTGATCTTTTGTATCATTTATATCGTAAATTAGAGAAAAATGGGAGGGTTTCTGTTAAAAAACGCTTTTCAGTCCCTTGGAGGGTGCTTTTTCACCATCTCACTTTGGAACCTCAAACCAAACATCTGAATATCTCCCAGTGGGTGTTGCCGATCTGCTGATGGTCCAAATGCGTTCCCCAAAACGACCTGGGCGGATAAGACCAGAAAAGACGCCTCATTCATGGATATGAAAATCAGAGGCGGGGGATCAATACCGGCGTCCGCTTCTTATACGCTTCATAGTCTTCCTGCCCGCCCCATTTGCTGATCCGCTTTTTTTTCTAATAGCGGAACCCCGCTGACGCGGGTGAGAAGCACGCTCACAAAAACCGGAGAAATCAGGGCCACCCACTGCCAGCCTTGCAGGACGGGCAAAGCAATCACTGCTATACCTACCCAGAGTACGATCTCCCCAAAATAATTAGGATGGCGAGAACGAGACCATAATCCGGTTTGAATAAACCGGCCTTTGTTTTCCGGATTGGCATTAAACCGGCTTTTCTGGGCATCGGCGACTACCTCAAAACCAAACCCGAAAACCCATATCAAGAAACCAAGGATGGCGAAAAAATCCAATTCTTTGCGGTTGGTGGTGGTGATGGCAACCAGCGCGGCAGCCATCGTAAATGTGACCCATAAGCCCTGAATGGTCCAGGCGTTCAGGAAACGGATCAAGGAAGGTTTGAGTTCATCGAATCGGTCGTCCTTGCCCGCTTTTTGGATGCGCCGAAAGAGGAATGTTCCCAGACGGAGGGCCCAGATCACGACCAGGGCCCACAGCAGGAGCGCGCGGCCATCGACACCATTACTTAAAATAACGGCCAGTGTGATTGCAGAAATGTAGGTGATACTACCGGTGAGATCGTAGAACTTTTCGGTTTGCTGCAAATATGCCGGAATAAAGGCCAGCCATTGGATTAGAAAGATCAACCCTACTAAAAGGCCAAATAAGGGAACGCCGAAAATTAGCCGCCCACCCTGACTGCCTGCCATACCGACCAGAACGCCGATCAACACCACAACAAGAAAAACGATCAGGGCATTGCGGTCAGTCTTCTTCATGAAAGTTTTTCCTTTCTTTACGGTTGGCTGATCATCAGGTTACAATTTTATTTTAGCTTATCCTGCTAATTGCATGGTCCGACGATCATGTTTTTTCGGGCAGGCAAGTCGCCAGCGGGTTGTGATCAAGCTGTAAATTTCAGCCTTGAACGCCGGACAAGGATTAAGCGGCCGGTTCACGCTTAAGCTTGGGACCGTTCCTGGCGATAACGATGAGCGCGGCCGTGCCGAATGCAACCGGCATCAACCAGCTGAGCTGCGCTGAGGGAATTCCGGCAAAGAAGGTGTTGCCGGCGCTGTTAATCGAGCCGTGGAACAGTGCGGCGAGCAAAACACTGCCCCGGGTATTTTGGTAAATCCAGGTCCAGATTACGCCAAAAGCCAGGGATGAAACCATGAAGGAGAGCAGCGAATACGCTGGGGTGGGGAACCCAGGTGCTGCCCATAAAGGCAGGTGATAAGCGGCATGGATCACCCCCAGAATGCCTGCGACGATCAGCGGGGGCATCCGCTGCAACAATTGCGGTAAAACATATCCCCGCCAACCGTACTCTTCGCCGGCTGCCAGGATGTAGATCACGGGAATATAGGCCAAAATCGCGCCAAATTGCAGCGTCGGGCTTGCGCCGAGTAGCAAGATGACGGAATAAATGAGCGTACTGACAATGTAAGGTATGCCGATGGCTGCGCCGTACCAGCGCAGACCCACGCGCCACACTTTGATCTTACCTGCCAGGGCGTTGACTCCTGGTCTACCGCTACAAATGGCGGTAAGCAGGAAAGCGATGATCGCTGGCGCAAAGGAGGCCACCAGGCCCGGCAGCGCCACGGATGTTGCTGCGAGCGGGGTGGCCAACCAGAAGCAGCCGAAGGTTAAAACAAAGAAGATAGCCAGCTGGTAACGTTGGATGAGAGAGCCGGTTTGGCGCATACTTCGCCCCTTGAAGTGGATTTTATTTTTGCGTCCGGTACCATTCTGCCATGGTCGTTTGGATGAAATCGTCTAATACCGCTGTTGAAAAATGGACATCGGTTTCTTTTGTTTCCAGCCTGCAATAGGGCAGCAATTTGGATGTCAGTTCTGCCGTAATAAACGGAACCGAATGGTCGGCTTTACTGTGGCGCATCCATACATTTTCACTAACCTCGGATAAATCGAAGCCCCAATGCATACCGCGCAACGTAAAGTCTTGCGCAATGCCGAAACAATTGTTGGCCATCGAATCTTTAATATCGTCGTTTGCTGCGTCTTGTGGCGATACCTGTGAAAAGAACAATTCATAGGCCAGCTTTTCCATTTCGGCAATGCTCGCATTCTTTTTTACCTCCCAAGGCCAATGCGAGACCACGGTTTTATCGTAAAGTGCCGGGGTGCCACTCAGAATGAATATGTTTCTTGTTTTATCCGGAAGTCGGTGCCCAATGGCGTAGCTGTAGGGCGCACCCGAGGACATTCCCAAAATATCAAATTGCGAGAGCTCGAGTTGTTCAACCAGAAACGCCACAATGCTGCCCCATTCGGCAATATTCTTCATCTTATAGGGCGACGAACTCGCCATAACCAGGACGGGCGATGCAGATCAGGCGGGTTCCCAAGCGAAGCAGCGGTTCAAACAGGTCAAAGCTCTTAATACTCGCAATTAAACCATGTTGGATGAGTATTGGGAATCCGTTCATATCGCCGTATTCCGCGTAGGATAGTGAATTTCCGTTATGGTACTGAATATTTAGGCACATATTTCCCCTAGGGAGAAGATGGATGGCTGGTACATAGGATCGAGCTACAACTCTTGAGGGGTGGCAACACCATATACTGGTTCACGCGTCGCCAGCGCCGGTTGGTTTATCCCTGCCGGGTGTCTGGGTCAGCATCCACCATAACTGTTCCCATACAACGCCGCCGGTGTTCCCCTGTCTTGCCCCGGGCGTGCTGCGGCCATTTTCAACGTAGCGGGTAAGCAGCAGCTTCAATTCAGCGACCGTTTCAGGGTGTTCGTGGTATACATTCCGGCGTTCTCCGATATCGGCGCTCAGGTCGTAAAGTTGAATGGGCGGCAGCCCTTCACATTCCTTGCCCGGGCGCGGGTAGCTCCAGCCACCCGATCCCGGACACATTTCCAACTTCCATTTTCCCTTGCGAATAGAGAACGACCCATCAATGGAATGGTGCACGGTTGCTTCGCGCAGCGATCCGTCCACGGGCGTGCCGGTCCATACTGCCAGGTTGCTGACGCTGTCTTCTCCGGCATCCTCAGGAAGCTCGCTGCCAAGTATGTCCGCGCAGGTCGCCAGCAGATCTATGAGGCACACGGTTTCATCGGTTTTAATGCCGGGTTGAATGCGGGCCGGCCAGCGAACCAGCAGGGGGATGCGGTGGCCGCCCTCATATATGTCCGCTTTGTGGCCCCGAAAAACGTAGCTCGGTTTGTGGCCAACCCTGGCCAGTTCCTCAAAATCGGCCATGGGCGAACATCCATTGTCGGAAGCAAATATGACGATGGTGTCGTCTTTCAGGCCGCGGCGATCCAGGGTGTTCATAATCTGACCGACGATATCGTCCACCTGCAAACAAAAGTCGCCGTAGGCATTTGTTCCGGATTTGCCGCGGAACTGGGCGAGCGGCAGGATGGGTGTGTGCGGGGCAGGCAGCGGGAAGTAGAGGAAGAAGGGGGCATTCTGATCAGCGCAGCTTTCCATCCAGGCCAGTGCTCTTCTGGTTAATTCTGGCAAGACCTCCTCATGCTTGAAATCCGGCGCGATGGGCCCTTCACGCCAGAAGGCTTTGCCCTCGCTTTCCGGAATAATCCGATCCGGAACCGCAGTTGGCCGGTCGTTCTCAACATAGACGTAAGGCGGCATATCCAGCGAAGCACTGATCCCAAAGAAGGTTTCAAAACCAACGCTGGTAGGGCCATCCTGGATAGGTTGGGAAAAATTCACATCCTCCGGGGCCGCGCTGTTTTTTGGCCAGGTCCACCCGAGATGCCACTTGCCGAAGCAAGCGGTCTTATAGCCGTGCTGCTTGAGCAGCGAGGCGACGGTCATTCGTCCGGGCTCGATCAGGGCCCGGTCATAGCCAAAGTTTACGCCTTGTTTGAGCCAGGAGCGCCAGTTGTAGCGCCCGGTGAGAATGCTGTAGCGGGAGGGCGTGCAGACGGCGGAACTGGCGTGCGCGTCGCGAAATATCAGGCCTTCGGCCGCCAGTTGGTCGAGATGGGTGGTGTGAATCCGGGAGTTTTCGTTCAGACAGGAAACGTCACCATATCCCATGTCATCCGCAAGTATGTAAATGATGTTCGGTTTGCTGTTCATATTTTTCTCGTGTCTTGTGGTCGTAAGAAATCCTATCTTCGCTGGCCTGTTTGATAAATTTTAGATTGATCAGGGTGCCTCCGGAATCGGAAACTCGAAACCCTGAAACTGCGCAGTTATCATCCCGATCGAATGCCAGCGTCCAGGGTCTGGCAGCGGAATGCAGGATCTGCCCGATCCAGGCATCGCTGAAGACGTCGGCGATCATGGGGGTCAACGAACTGGATCCCTGTCTCCGGCGGCGAATCGTTAACCGGTCGCCGTCGAGCGCAATTGTCCAATGTACACCCAATTCCGGGCTGTAGAAGCGCCCGAGGTAGGCTTTCAAGTCATCCAGGATGGGCGTAACGGGTTCAGACCAGGCATAGGTTGTGGCCCCCAGACCCAGGTCGAGTTGAACCTGCTGCGGGCTGGTTTCGGCGGCAGGGATAAAATTCGCCGTGGCATCAGGAGACACGGCAAAGACAAAGCTGTTTTCACTCACCGGCAGCAGGTCGTAGCCCCACACGCGCAGATGGCCGTTCTTGGTTTCGAAATCCACGAAAGAGGAAGAGTCCGCATCGTAATACCTGCCTGCCCTGGCAACGAGCTGCTTTTCGGTCAGGGTGATGGTTTCAGGGACGGCCGCTTCGCCGGCGGCTTCCTGAAAGCGATCGGCCAGATACAGGTCTGCCACCTGCGATGCCAATCCGCGGGCATTGATCGTACTGCAGTTCCCCAGGACAGCCACGCTGAAAATCTCATCAGGGAAACGCATCATGTAGGAATGGATGCCCGCGCCATCGCCGCCGTGGACGAAGGCCTTTAAACCTTTGTAGGTGTCGCAAATGAGACCAAATGCATAGTCGATTTGCTGACCGCTGTTCAACACGCCGCGCTGGTGCATCTGTTCGATCACGGCCTGGCCGCCAACCTGGCCTGTAGCCAGGTTTTTATCCCACAATGCAAGGTCTTCGACCGTAGTAAATAAGCCGGTGCCGCCCACCAGGGCACAGGTCAAAATCGCGTTCTGGTAGCGGTTGTCGCCCGCAGGATAGTAAGCATAGGCCCGATTCTTGATCACCAGCAGGGTATCTTCCTGGAACTGCGTATGGTGCATGCCCAACGGGTCGAAAATGTTTGCCCGGCAGAACTCCCCAAAAGATTGGCCGCTTACCTGGGCCACAATAGATGCCAACAACACGTAGCCGGTGCCGCAGTAGGCGAATTTCTCGCCGGGAGAAAAGTTCAGGTCGCGCTGCCTCTTGACCAGCGCCATCACATCGGCATGGGTGATCGCGTCTTCCAGCCGCCAGCCGGCCGAGAGCAGCAGCATCAGATCGCCGCGTAGTCCGCTGGTATGGTGGATCAGGTGGCGGATGGTGATCGGCTTGCCAAAGTCTGGCACTTCAGGCAGGTGAGTGCGGATATCGTCGTCTAGGGAACATTCGCCTCGATCGGCCAGCAAAGCAATCGCCAGGGCGGTAAACTGCTTGGCCATGGATGCAACGGGAAAGAGGGTCGCAGGTGTAATGGGGATATCGTATTCGAGGTTGGCCAGGCCGTAGCCTTTCTTGTAGACTAGTTCCCCACCCTGCATGACCCCCAGGGCGCATCCCGGCGATCCGGGTTGGGTGAACTGCTCAAAAAGGTGGTCTACCGGCTCGTTATTGGCTTCTTGATTCATTCTTTCCTTCCGATATACTGGTTTTCGGATGTGTTTGCCATGCCCCCGCATGCTCTCTTTCATCTTCAAACGAAGTCCATCATCCTAAACAGTTATGACCAGGTTTCCCTTTTTTTGCCCGCTTTCGGCATAGCGGTGAGCCGCGGCAATTTCTTCTAATGGATAGCTTCGATCGATGACCGGTTTGATCGTGCCCGCCTCAATCAAATTTTTAAGGAAAACCAGATCTTCGGCCTTTGCGTTTGAGGCTCCAATGATTACTTTCTTGCTGCTGGTCATGGAAATCCACAGCCCTCGAACCATGTGTGACGGCCCAGGATTTGCTAAGAGATAGCGCCCGTTTTGTTTGAGCGATCTTATGCAGCCTGAAAACGAACTCTTGCCCACCACGTCAAAAATTATGTCATAGGTTTGACCGCTTCGGGTGAAATCTTCCTGGGTGTAATCAATGACCTGGTCGGCCCCTATGGCGCGCAGCATGTCCAATTTCCCGGTACGGTCCACGCCGGTCACCACGGCCCCAAAGTATTTGGCAATCTGTACCGCATAAGTACCGATGCTGCCCCCCGCGCCAACAATCAAAAGCTTTTGCCCGCGCTGGATATTCGCCTTTCGAAGAAAATGCAGCGCCTCCAGCCCACCGATGGGGACGGCTGCGGCTTCCTCATAGCTGCTGTTGGCCGGCTTTATGGCCAGCGCCCCGTCTTCGGGTAGACAGATATATTCGGCGTAGGCACCTAGCCCCATTCCGGAAGCCGCAAAAACTTTGTTACCTTTCTTGAAGCGTTTGACAGCACTGCCCGTTGATTCAATTTTCCCGGCCAGCTCCATCCCCAGGATTGTATTTTTTCTGGGTTGTCTGAGACCTATCCAGATTCGGATCGGGAGCCAGAATAGGATAGGGACATCAGATCTGCGAATTTCACAGTCCCCGGCGGTTACAGTGGTTGCAGCGATTTTGATCAGGACTTGATTGTCCCTGGGAGCTGGTTTTTCTACCTCGATAAGCTGAAGGCCATCCGCTGATCCGTATCGTGTGAATACAATCGCTTTCATGCCTTTCCTCCAGGCGCACGTCGAACCGGTCATTTTCAGGAGCGTTTACGACAGCAAATTTGCAGGGTGCCAAACCTGATCGTTAATATTATACGGGAACCTGGAGAAGGACGGGATTCTCACCTTGACTATTCTTTGTAACATATGTTATATATAACATATGTTAAACGGGAGAATTCACTATGGACATCCAATACGCCCTGCTCGGATACCTATCCTGGCAGCCTTTCTCGGGCTATGACCTCAAAAAACTTATCTCCGAGTCTGATCTATTTTACTGGTCGGGCAACAACAACCAGATTTACAACAGCCTGGTTGATCTGTATAAACGCGGTCTGGTCAGCAAGGAAGTTCAACTGCAAGAAAGCCTGCCGTCCAAAAAGATCTATACGATTACCCAGGAAGGCCGTGCCGAACTGCACCGCCAGATGCTGGTGGCCCCCGAGCTGCCCGATTGCCACAACAATTTCCTTATCCAGCTTGCCTGGGTCGGTGATCTCTCCCCAGAAGAGATCGACACCCTCCTGGCGAGCTACGAAGAAGAAATCTCAGTTCAACTGCGAATGAGGCAGGTGCGGGCCGGCGTTCAGCCGGCCTCTGATCCGGGGTCTGAGGCCCGCCAGCCTATCCCCAACCGGACGGCTCGCGAACAATACATATGGCAGAAAATCGCAGAAAATATGCTCGCCCAATACCAGCACGAATTGGATTGGGTGCGCCAGGTGCGCAGTGATCTGAGTACCAGCACGGGCTGGACCGGGTGCGCCTGGCGTGCGTTGGACGAAAACCAAAGTTAATTTCAGCCACCGCGTTTTTTTATTCTTTGATAACAGCGCGACTTTGCGGCTGTTATTCTGTATGATTCCGCAGTGTTCTCTGTGGCGGAATCTCCCGGAGGAAACAGGAATGACAACGACCATTGAATTAATCAAGCAGTTACGGGAAGAGACTGGTGCCGGCGTGCTTGCGTGCCGCCGGGCACTGGAAGGGGCCAATGCCAATTATGCCCTGGCCCTGGTAGATCTGCGCGAGCAAGCCCAGGCTGCGGCGAATAAAAAGCTCAGCCGGGAGACCCCCCAGGGAATATTGGAGCTGTACTCGCACGGCGACGGGCGCATCGGGGTCATGGTGGAGGTCAATTGCGAAACCGATTTTGCCAGTCGCTCGCCTGCCTTCCGCACCTTCGCCCACGAAATTGCCCTGCAAATCGCCGCCAGTGAGGCCGCCTATTTGCGTGAGGAAGATATTCCACCCGATGTGCTGGAAGCGCAGGTGCAGAAGGCTAACGCCAGGGGGCTTGCCGAGGGCAAGCCTGCGGCTATCCTGCCGCGCATCGTTGAGGGCTACCTCAAAAAATATAAAGATGAGCACGTCTTGCTGCGCCAGGTTTATATCCGCGATGATTCCCTTACGATTGCCGACCTGCTCGCTCGGGCTATCGCCGCCGTTGGTGAAAACATTGTCATCCGCCGCTTTATCCGCTGGGAACTCGATCCAACCGGCGAGAGTTGATCTGCAGAAGCACGAAAAACGCCGCAAGATGCCGCCAAATCTCAAATCTTTAAAGGCGCCTGGTTCAAGGGTACGTCAATAATCGCATTGCCCTTAGCAGCGGCAGAAAAAGAGCGCTCTTCACGCAACCGCGGGAGAGCGCTCAAGTCTTTCACTTGTGATGCTTCATGAGAGAATTGAGTGTAATATCCTGACATGCTCTGCACCTGGACCGCTGGATAGCATGCCAACCGGCTGGCGGATAAGATTTTCAATCTTTTTAATCACTTTCCGGTCGTCCGGTTCACAATCTTCAAGTACCGGCGTCACACGAGAAAGCGCCCGAGTGAACTGCGCCCGCTGGGCAAGCGGGAGAAACCGGGGAAGATGAAAATTTTCCAGAACACCTGTGGAACCGGGTGAGTCGACGAACGCCGGATCGAAATTGAGCTGCCCTTGATAACCTGTACAACAGCGCCAGGTTTTGAGGCGCGAGAGCACGTCCAGGTGAGTCACTGCCAGAGAATCCAGCCTGCCGGTCAGGCTCAGGGCGTAGCGAGCTAAAACCGCATCGAACCATCCGTAACGAACCGGCCCCTGCCATTCATTCGGCTGATTATGTTCGGAAACCGCGGACGTTAAATCATCCGTTTCAGTCGGCAGCGGGCCAGGCCCGTGGCGGACTGTATAGGATCGCATTACGCCGATTTGGATCACCTGTAAATCGGGGGCCATTTCCTGGATGAGATCGTAAGCATTGGCTGCAGTGCAGCGCGACCAGGTCGTATATGGATGAAAACCTGCGTCTGCATCCAGCAAAACACCTTGAGCACCCTCGAAAATCACCGACTGCGCCTGACTTAACCAGCGCTGCAAGACCGAGTCGGATACCACCAGGCCAAGCTTGCCAATCCGCGAGACATTGGTGATCCACGAATCGATGACATCTTTTCGATCGAAAATTTCCCATTCTCTGGCGAGTGCCTTTTCTGGTAATTTACCCTCAATAAGGTCTGTCAGCTGCCCGCGTTTATCATCACGAATCGCTCGCAGTTTCTGACGCAGCTTTGGCAGATTGGATAAATCGCCGGCCAGAACACGGTATTCGGGATTCGATAGGGCATCTTCAACCGCTTCACCCACGCCAACGCCGCAGCTCCCATGCCGGTTTTTGCCGCGTACGATTTCGCGAATATGATTGGCCGCCTGGTGGAAAGGCGTAATGATCAGCGCCTGATCGCTCACGCGGATCCGGGAAAAAGCATCGCGGACGCCTTTTCCGATTAAAACATCTCCCTCCACCAGCAGCGCCGAAGGATGAACGACAACATGTTTAGAAAGGTAGGTCTTTACGCCCGGGATGAACGTCCCGGATCCAAATTGAGAAAACGTATGGTGGCGACCATCGGGCGCCACGACGTTATGACCGGCCTGCGCGCCGCCGTTATAGCGCACGACCACACCCGCGTTAAAATGACGGGTCAAAAAATCGGTCAGGAGACCTTTTCCGGCGTCTCCGAAACCAAGATCGACAACGACATATGCGCGCAAGGCGGTGGTCAAGAATGCCTGGTGTTAAAAACAACCTCGGCAAATGGTGTCAGGGACTGTACCACTGTGCTCTGGCGGTCAGATGGCATGCCGGCTTCGCTCAAGAGCGCGGTAAGTTCCCGGATGCTGGAAACGCGCCCTTCATTGAGCAGCATGGCGCCGGCGGTGGCGAAGCATACATCCACTGGCGCTTCCAGGACGATCACGTTATCACCCAGCAAATCTCGCCAGCGGCGTTCACAGCGCTTCGCCCGCGCTCTGTCTGGAATGATGAAAAATGGGATGAAGGTTTTTTGCAGTTCGGCCACAATCTCTTCACAGGTCAGGTCTTCATCCAGATTGTCCCCGACAACTGCTTCCACGACGTGCTTCGAAAGGGTGGGATAAGGGATCTCGTCACCAGTCATAAACAGGTAGCCGCGTTTTTTGCGCTTGACCATGCAGTCCATTTCGGTGTGCATGGCGAGAAAATACATTCCCAGTTCATAGGATTCTTCCCCGCTGCCACCGCCGCCGCCCTCCAGATAAGACCAGGTCAGCCATTGATCCATTAACTCAGCTGTCGATTCGAATTGTCCCACCTGGAGCGGCGCATTATCGCTGACCGCATCGCCAACGGCCATGAAAAGGATCTGCGGATCGCGGACCTGGCAATCCAACAGGATTTTCATAAAAGTGGGAAGCTGTTGGCTGGCCAGAAGTTTTGGGATTTCTCCCATCGATCCGGTGACATCCAACGCAAAAACGATGCCCAACGACTGCGGGTGATCGGTGCCGTCGCGGCTCTCGCGCAGGCGCACCCCTTTGGGGTTCATCAGGGGGTGGCATTTGTTCTGCGTAAATACCTGCTGCTGGGGAATATTCTTGCGCTTGTGGAGCAGCGCTTGATGGGCGGCCAGGCTGTAGTTACCATTTCCCATTTTAAAATCTCCTTTTTGGCGTCGATAATTGATTTGGATTGCAAGTCGATCTAAGATCAGGACGGCATCACTATTGGGATAAACTGGGGCGGGCCAAAGACTTTACTGGCAAGCTCTCCCAGTTCTTCGCGAATGGCCCAGGCATTTTGGCCGGGAACACTGGCGGGTTCGGAAAGGGCAATGCGCCGCACAATCCCGGCCAGCTGTGCGGGAACGGTCCTGGGCAGCGATGCGGTCTCAGGATCTCCACCCAGGATGGCGGCGATGCAGCGCGCGCTCATTGAGAGATCGGATTGGGCGGTCAGTTTTTGGTTGAGCCGTCCGGCAAGGCTGTATCCGACCAGACGCACGCCGTGGTCGTTCTCCTGAACCAGCAGATGCGCCGGCAAGACGGCACCGTGCGCCATGCCCGAGGCGTGGATGAACGAGAGCATCTCCAGGATGCGCCGCCAGACCCAGATCGCCGCCCGCGGGGGAATTCCCTGGGGGTATGCCTGGATGACAGCCTCGAAAGTGTGGTAAAACCCGCTTGCCCAGCGAAAAATGCTGGCACGCCGGCCGGCAAATAACCCGGCGGGTATGTCGCCGTGAACCACGGGCTGGGGCATCAGCCGGGTGAAAGTATCCGCGCCGGGAGCGCTGCTTTTGTGGAGGGTCTGCAGGGCCTGCCATTCGTTGTCCAGGCGGCCAGCATCCTGCGGATCGCGCAGCAGCTTCACGATCACAAGCTCGGTTGGCCAGCGAGCCAGGCGGGCGGTATACACGTCCGAGATGTCGCCCTGGGCGATCATTTTCCAGGGCCCAATGGCGACCGCCGATCGTGATCCAGGAGGAAACCTGGTAAGTCTCCGGCGCGTTCCAGGTGCGGAATGCATCGTGAAAAATAGACGCCGAAACGGACGATTGTCCAGGCGAACCGTCGTCCCGCAGAAGGAGCACACAATCGATGTCGCGAAGCGGTGCGGCGCGAGCGGGGCGTTGCATTGGGGGCACATGACTGCATGTTCCATTCTTTGAGCACTCCTTGATTAGAGATGAACCTTTCTCACTAAATTTGTAGAAAACCTGGGGGTTGCAGATTTTAGAATAATCTCCGCATGGGCAGGATAAAAACAACAACTTATACCTGATTTGGAAGTTATTTCAAATGATACAGGATTAAGTCTACGGCACCGGCTTGCGAACATAGGCGGGCGGTTATAGTCGACCGCATCCCGCCAGAATCTGTGATGTCGGACCGTCCGCCCTCCATCTTCATCCAGACCCAACATAGGCGATCCCCGTATTGATCCCGATTCCCACGGGGAATCCGGGGGTCTTACCAGCGTCCATGTCCTGGTGGCTTGCAGGATTTCTTTGGCCGCTTTGATCACAGCCAGAGCATAATTCGGCCCGGCGAAGGCTGGCGGGAAAAAACCGTTCAGGCCGTCGCCTACAAATTTTTCGATCAGGGCATTATTCGAGTAGAGCGGTTTTGTGGCTGCTCTTTAAAAACGCCGGATCAACTCGCTGTATTCAAGAGTCCCCATTTTCTCTGCCAGAGCGGGGTCGAGCCGCGGATATCCGCGAACAGGATTGAGATTTCCAGTTCTGCGCCCGCCGGGGAAGCAGCTCGGCAAACCGTTCGCACACATCGCACATGTGCGGGTTCAATTGGGAGGAGGCAAACATCGAGCAGGCGCCTGGCGAGAAGAGAACCGCCACATTTCTTTTGAAAAGGAATATAGCAGATCTGACAGCGTGGATCGGCAGGTAGCGCGCGAAAATCGGCCGCATATTATGGATGCTCCAACCAGGGACGTTTTCAAATGCTTCAGTGTTCCACCTGTGGTCAGGTAGGTGCGCCATACTTGCGCATTCAGATCGTCGTATCTCGGAAGGCCCTTTTTCATCCATGCAAAATAATATAAGCCACTAAAGAAAAATATGGAGATTCTTTATTAAATGCCGCAGGTGAAATGGACTTAGATGAACACAAAGCAAGCCTCATCCTCGCCTGCCCACATACTGCATTGTCATTTTAACGGGGATTACCTGGCAGCTTTTCGGCGTGCTAAATAAAATTCGGCCAGTTCAAGTTCGCTGCGCGCTCAATACAAGTGTTCAAGTTCCTCAAAAACATAAGGATCTGGCTCTCCGGCCTTATCCCATTCTTTTTCAAGCCTCGGCTGAATTTCTATAGCTTCGTCCAGGCGGCCCAGTGCACGCAGCGTCCAGGCGACCATCCAACGAGCGATGGGAATTTGTTGAGGATCGCCATCTTTTTCGCGCACGGCGAGTGCCAATTTAAATTCAACCAGCGCTTCTTCATAGCGCCCTAAGAGGTGAAGCCCATAACCAGAATTGTTGTGCAGCGTGCCTGCCCAGTTTTTGGCTGCTTGCTGTGATGAGGACTGCATCAATGCGATCGCTTTTAAAATTCCATGCCAGTCCATCTTCAGGATCAGGTTCAACGATGGCCATCATATGAAGCGCATCAATCGCCAGGTCGTCGAGTTTTCCTTCTTGAGCAAGATCGAAGGCGTGCATGTAAGCCTTGCGTGCCTGCTCTCGATTTTCGGTGGTTTGCGACTCTGGAGGATGCATTGCAGATGCGTAAGTCCGACCCAACTCAAGATAGTAACGCACCCTGGCCTCAAAACTGGCAATCTGAATTTGGGGCGCAAGGTCGGCAAGGATTTGTTGGGCCTGGGAAAAGTTTTGCCGAATTCCATATGTTCGGGCGATCTGGGTCTTGAGGATGATGGCATCATCTTCAGATGCAGTTTGAAGCGCGGTTCGGAAGCGCTGTTCGCTCAATTCGGGCTTGCTGTGATCCCAAAGTGCTGTTAAGTTAATCGTCATAAATGTTCTCCAACTGCTCTAAGGTATCGTGGATAAAGAACAGGCAGCTTTATTCACAAAGAAAAGGTTCCGGAGGCAGGTCTGGACAGGCTGATCAATGAAAGAGATATGGCAGCACGCAGCCGCTGATATACCGGCCCGAATCAGAGCACAGGAATGCCACGCCTTCGGCAATATCCTGCGGGGAAACATTCGTGCGCTTCTGCCAGGTTTCTCCATGCCGGGTTTGCTCGATCGCGGTGGCTAGATCGGCCAGGCCGGATATGGGTCCCGGCGCAACCACGTTCACCGTTACGCCGTGCGACCAGGCCTGATCCTGCGCCAGCAGCAAGGCCTGCATGCGGGCCAACTTACCCAGATTGTAAGCATAAGACGGTGATAACTTACCGGGATGGGTTGCGATCCCGATCAGGCGCCCCCAGCCGCGGGCGTACATCCCCGGCAGCACCTCCGGCATCAAGTAAAGCAGGGGTGCAGTTTCGTGGCGAATATTTTCCAATCCGGCCTGTGGATCCAGTTGATCAAGCGCTTCAACCTGGAAGTCGCCTCCCGGTCCCAACGATGCAAATATCGATCTGACCGAATTCCGCCAGCGTGGTTTCAACCAGGCGGTGGCACTCGCCGGCATCGAAAATGTCTGCCGGTACTGCCGCGGCGCGGCCGCCGAAACCTTCAATGTGCTTTACGATCGCCTGGGCGCTCTCTTCGCTGGTGCGGTAGTTGACCACCACGCTGGCTCCTTCCCGAGCCAGTGTCAGCGCAATGCTGCGCCCCAGTCCACTGCCTGCCGCTCCCGTTACCAGGGCAACTTTACCTTCGCAACTCATCACATTTCCCTCCCGGTACCATCCAGTTCGTTTTGTTCTTTTTGACAGACTGCACACACATTATAGAACATATATCTTATATTGTGGCCTTTTATGTGTCAACCAGAATCCGATCCAAAAAGCCTCCCAGCCATCGTACTGCGTGGTCGCCGCCAGGCCGACCAGCTTTTAAAAGTAGACGGTAAGAGATCCTTCCAAAGTACCGTTCGACCGCTGATAACCCAGGGCTGCATGCGCGCCAGGGCACCGTGGGTAAGCGGGCGTGGTATCCGAGGCCGGCGTGGGTGGCAAGTAACGGCGCAGTCACATTGCGTGCTGCGTCATTCAACCCGCGATTGCCTGCGCGCAGTCTGGTTAAACCAGATGATACCCGGTCTGAACGCCGTCCATAGGGATACATCCGTCCGCCGTGAAGCACACATCCTGTTCACAGCTAAAACGCACCGCCTGCCCATCCCACTCCGGGACCGATTCCTCGATCGACAGTTCCATGGTGAAGGTGGAATTGGGCACCAGGCGCACGTCACCCCGCCCCGGGTTGGATTTCTGCTCCCAGGGCAGCCCGATCAACGGCCCGGGCTCGTGCAGGTAATATCCGAGCGAATGGGAATATATTTTCGGATTGGGAATGCCCTCGGCATGGGCCTGGGCCAGCATTTTTTCGAGCAGTTCGTCCCCGGATAGACCGGCCTGGAAGGCCGACATGAACACCTGCTGCAGGCGGTTGACCTGGGTAAACAGGTTCTTCAGGCCGGGCGGGGCATCCGTTTCGCCGGTGCGGCGAATATAAGCCCATTCCTGCAGATCGCTGCACAGCTTCAGGTAGCGGTTGCCCACGTCGCAGTGGATGATGTCGCCCGGGCGGATGATCTTATCCGCTGCCGGGTAGACCTGCTGGCGGCGTTGACTGCGCACCAGGTTGAAAAAGGGGATAAAGGATTGCTCCAGCCCGAGCGCCTGGCTGTGCTGCCAGAAGGCCCACTGCAGATCATCGGTCGTGGTTACGCCGGGGGTGATCGTTCGCGCGCTGTAGCATTCGGCGATGATCGCGTGGCTGATCCGCACCAGGTGCGGGTAAAACTGAAGTTCTTCTGCGTGCAGCGTCTCCAACCAGCGCGTGCTGGCGGCTTCTGCCGGGACCAGCCGCGCGGTATATTCGGCCGGGAGGGCGGCGCACAGCTGCCGGTAGAGGTTGTGGGTCAGCCCGCCGGAAGCCCACTGGGTGGCGCCGGTGTTGATGCCGATGCGCTGCGGGTCCCGTTCCGCGACCAGCCGGGCCAGCAAAGGCCATTGTTCGGTGTGATAGACGCCCGCCCAGGGTTTTTCGAACAGGTCGCCCAGGTCGGTCATCGACAGGTTGATGCGCTCCACGCCTATTTCCGGGCCCTTATCGGTGAAAATCAGGATCTGCAGGATCGGGGCCCAGGTGCGCAGGGGGATCATCGTGCGGAAAACCGGGTCATAGTCGTCCTCCTGGCAAATCACAAGCCACATATCGATTTTTGCCTCGCGCATGGCCAGCGGCAGGATGGTTTCGAAACGTTTGCGCAGGATCGCGCGCGACAGCTCATCTTGCTTCTTTAAGGTTAAAACTTCAGGGAATGGATTCATGGGGGAGACTCCTTGCGAAGGCATGGTTAGCGGGGTTTTTGGGCAGCATGCCTGCGAATGGTTAGAATTGGGTGGGTAAAGTCATTGTTGTCGATCACAATGTCCGCTTGGGCCCGCGGTTTTTCTGATTCCAAATAAAGTTTTTGACCGGGAATATACCTTTCCTGGTACCTTTTCAGAATTTCTTTTTTATCGCCAAACAGATAAACATCGCGCTCGAGCGCTCGTTGGACGCTCGTTTCAAAATCGATCTCCACAAAAATCTTCAAATCCCAATAATGGCGGATTTCACGCCGAAAAAGAAATATACCTTCGAATATGAGAATATGATCATGGGTGGCGATCCGTTCATCCGTAATCGTTTCCGAATCTGTGATTAAATCAAAGGCGTTTAGACGATAAATCCGGTTGCCTTGGGGTGATAAGGGTTCGAGCAAACACGTTTTTAAGCGTTCGTAATTAAACGAATCGTAATAATATCCTTCTGGCGAATAGCTTCCGCGCTGGTGGCGAATGTGGCGCTGGTTGTGAAAGTCATCAATGGATGCGCGAATCACGGGAACCCCTTCCTCGATCAGATAAGCAGCGATCTCTTTGGCCAAAGATGTCTTTCCGGCGGCGTCGATCCCGTCTATTCCAACCCGCAGCGGCACGCCTCGCCGGCTTTCCAGAATTATGTTGGCTAACGATCTGACCACTTCACGAGGCATGAGAACCCTTTGCGTTGGTATCGTAAACACGAAAATTCTTGGATGAATGCATTTTATCCGGCTACCCGCGCGGGCCTTTCCCTTTTAATCGCTTGTCTAACTCCCATAAAGCCGTCTTGTTTCCATCATATCTCAACAATTCATACGCTTCTTCATAGAATAGCCATCGATAGGCCGTATGTTCGTGAGAGAGCACAATTTGCAGGTTCGGGGTAGCCACTCCAAAAGTGTACTGGGGGATGACATAGATGTGATCTCCCCAGATATGACTGGTACTGAAATGATAAACCGGTATTGGCTCAACCGTATCCAAGCGCAGGAACTCGGCGGTTGGGGGAATGCCCGTTTCTTCGTAGGTTTCTCGCATCGCGGCATCCAGCGGCGTTTCATCGTCTTCGCCGCCGCCTGCGATCCCTTGCCAGAATCCTTGATCGGACCGTCTCAGCAAGGCATATTCAATCTGTCCATTTTTGCTTTGGCGATATGGATAAACTAAAACTTGAAACGGGGCTCTGGCCATATAACTGTGCTCCCTGGTTTGGCTGCCTGATTTTATTCTACCGCGTATTGTCACACTCTTATTTACGATATTCTTTTTCATGCTAGAATACATGATTGAATGCATTCAGGAGATATATTCCTATGGACAACAAAGAGCTGAGTAAGCTTCTCCTTCAACTTCTCGATCAAATTAAAAACGCCCAGGCTGTTGATGGTGAGGGCAAAAAGCTGCTGCGCGACCTTGAAGGGGATATTCATGCATTGATCAAGCATTCGGAGGAGATGCCCTTGCAGATGCATCCCTCCGGTGTTCAAAACCTGGAAAGCGCGCTCACTCATTTTGAGGTCACCCATCCCGAAATGACCTTGCTGATTTCAAGGTTACTGAATTTTCTGAGCAACACAGGGATTTGAACGGTTCGAGATTTTAATTCCTGCCTCCAAGAATATCTGTAGATCTGCTGAGAACGTTTCGCATTCGCTTACCCCATCGATCCTGCCGCCTCAAAGCGCGATCGTCATGAATACGCTGTACGGATCCAGTTTGTAATCCGCGAATGGTTCGCAGGATGTAAAGCCAAAAGCAGCGTACAGGCTGCGCGCTGGCGCAAAGGCCGCATGCGATCCCGTCTCTAAACTTACCCGCCTGTAGCCCCGCCGCCTGGCTTCTTCAAGGATGTGGGTGAGCAGCACTTTGGCAACGCCTTGCCTGCGGTGGCGGGCAGCAGTGCTTTTCTTCCATTCAAAAAAGCGGCCACATATTCGTGAAGGTCAATCGCAGGCGCAGGCAAATCCATATTGGCCTGGCGGAGCATTTGACTTAATAGTATTGGGGCAAGTAAGACATTGACACTGGTCAGCGGCGGATTCATCCTTCAAGAGACCCTGGCTTTGGTAGCGGGCGATGATATCCACAATACCTTGAATGTTTGCCAATGGAGTCTGCAGCACATTTTTCAACTCTGGATAACGCGGTATTTCCAAAAAAATCACCGGCAAAATCGCCCCATATTCTTCATTCGTAGCTACATAAGCATCCAGGATCGCGTAAAGATCGGCCTGGAGATCGCCTGTGTAGGCAACCTTACTGATGGGAGCCGTGGAAAGCTGGTGCTGGATGGCCCGTTCGATCAAGCCAACCTTGCTGCCGTACTTGCGGAACAGGGTAGCTTCATGGATGTTTCGCCGCCGCCGCCATTTCACTGGTCGTCGCGCTTGCATAACCGCGCGTCACCAGCACCCCCAGCACTGCCTTGAAAACTTCATCTTCATTGATTACTTTGGGCATTTCGCACTCCTCTATCGGCAATTTTATCATAAGCGAGTGTTGACTTGCAATAAAGGCGATGCTATAATAATTGCGACCGTATCACTCGCAAAAAAGAAGCGAATTTGATCGCGAGAAGCAGAAAAGATGAACGTTTTAGAAAGCGTGGTGCAATGGTATTCACATCTGTGAAAAGCCTGAAGCAGCGTCTCCAATTCACCGGCTGGCTGCAGTACCTTCCAACGGCGCTTTTGGCACTGGCATGCTTACCTTCGCCGCCGCATTGGCAGGTCTTCTTGGCTGTTATGCCGGCGGCGTATCCTTTGCTCTCGGTTGGGGCCCTTCTGCTGGCGGTGCTCCTGTTCGACCTTATTACCGTGAAGTTTCATCTGCACCCGGCTGAGCGCCTCCCAAAACGCAACGACGATTTAGATCTGTTTGATTTGATGCGCGCCAGGCGCTCCTGCCGTTCATTCCAGATTCGAAAACTGACCTCTGCCGATCACAAAGAGCTTATGGATATCGTGCGCCTGTCAAAATGAATCTGCCTGAATGCCGCAGGATCGGCAAATATCCCGTCCGGTTTGAGTACGTTTCGGCGCCGCTCACCGTTTGGCCGGTCGTCGGCGCGACCGAATTCCTGGTGGCCATTGCTCCCAGCATGTACAACCGCCTCGCCGTGATCGACGTGGGCCGCAATTTACAGAAGATCGTGATCGGCGCAACGCGCATGGGGTTGGCCACCTGTTGGATTGGCCCCGGTGCAGACCAATCCAGTATTGTGCGCCAGATGGGTGACCGCTTCAACCCTGAAAGCGACCACATCATCTGCGTTTGCGCCGTTGGATACAAGTCGTGGTATAAGCCAATCTTCCTGCACCTCATGCAGTTTCTGCAGCGCCGCCGCCTGCCGCTTTCCGCGCTGTTTTTCGCCGATGCGCACTTAACGGAACCATTGCAGGTGGACACGTACCCTTTTAATCGATTCGGGCGCAGCTATGAGATATGTCAGTGGTCGCCCTCCTCTTTTAACAGTCAAACGACGCGCTGCGCAGCCGTCATGGCGCCCAAAGGCGACCCAAGTGGGAACCCTGGTAAGCGTTTAGCGCGTTTTGATTTCTATGCGACCACGGATTCGCGCTACTACGCGGCGGTGGCGTTGGGCATTTGGTGCGCAAATTGGGAAATGGGCTGCGCGGCGCTGGGCATTCACGGGCATTTTGCTGTCCTGCCGGCAGGAGAGCGGGGTGTTCTGGATGCGGAAGATCGCCCTCAACTGCCCAGATACGACGTGAGCTGGGTGTTGGAGGATGACATTTAGAAACGCAAAATTATTGGAAATCGACCATCCAAAGTACAGCCCGCACCACGAGCAGTGCAATCGCCGCAAAGAGTGCTCCGACCAAAGGCATTGGCGGCCCCCAGACCAGCGGTGAAAGACCGGCTGCTGCCGCCAGAGAAAACCCCCAGGCGATGCGCACCGGACGGGCCGGCCTGCGCTGCCAGAAGGTTGTGAGCGCGGCCAATAAACTCAGCGCTCCGCATGCCGTCTGGAGGATGGTCTCGGCTTTCTGACCGGGCGTGCGGGAGCGCGGGATTTGGCGAAACGCTCCCGAGAGGGCCTGCCAGGCGAGCCAACCCAGAAACAGGGCAGCCCAAGCCAGAAGAATACGGCGCACAAAGGGGCGAAGTTTCAATGAGGCTACCTGATCGGAAACCAAATCAAACTGTTTCTTTAATCTTAATGAGCCCGCCATGATAGACGAGCTCATAAGCCTGGATGCCATCGCATTCTATCCATTCACGGCCGGTAAAGCGGCCGACCTTGCCTTGACTGGTGTCGATGTATACGAAGCTGCCCTCACTGTGGCGGAAGCCTCCCAGGAAGCGATTTTGGGTGTACATGCGCGAAAGGCTGGCTTTAATCATCTGTCCGGCTTGAGCAGGGGTGATGAGGTCGGGACGTAAAATGTAACCGTAGTAGTTCATCGCCCAGACAGGGTTTCCGGCATACCAGACGGTTTCTTCTCCGATGAAATCGGTGCCGCCAAAGTAACTGTCAAGATAAGCCCAGGCTCCATCCACAAACTGGAGGTCGTGGGATGCGGGGCGGCAGGATTGAGTTTTCGCGCCGCCGCCCACATAGGTGGCTGCTTTGGCACGGACGATAAAAGCGTGTAATTCGGGGAGTGATAAATTGCTCATCCGGAAATGCTCCTACGAAAAATATCCAGATTTTTTGTGTTCGCTTCTCTGATCAGGTTGATTTGTAGGGCAAATAATCTTCTCGCACCGGCGAAAACACTTCAACTGCCACCGAATTTGCGAGAATCTCGGCCCGATGCTCGACATTACTCAATACGCACCAGCTATCCCCGGGTTCTACCTCAAAAACTTCATCCCCGATAAACAGCCGGATTCTCCCGGCGATTAGATATCCCGTTTGTTCCTGGGGGTGAGCATGAGCAGGCAGCTGGCTGCCCTGTTCCAGGTGAAATTCCGTCAAAAGGGTCTTTTCCCCATAAACTAATGTTTTCAGTTTTATGCCGTTCAAAACCGGTTGATAGCCATCGCTGTTGCTCTTATAAAACATCGGTATGTTTTCCTTTTGTTTTCAGGGTTGCTTCAGAATCCTGATTCTCCAATCATTATAGCCATTCCTATCCCAAATTCATAAAAATTCGCTCTCTCTGACCTTCCCCCAGTTTTGTGGACAGGGTTAAAAGGCGAAGTTTTGTTCAAATTCAACGGGGCTGAGATAGCCCAAAGTCGAGTGTAGACGTTGACGATTGTACCAAACCTCCAAATACTCAAAGATGGTTGTGCGGGCCAGGGCACAGGTATCAAAAGGGCCAGTGACACATTCCGTTTTGAGAGTGCCAAAGAAACTTTCCATGACGGCGTTGTCGTAGCAGTTCCCCACGCCGCTCATGCTAAGTTGAGCTTGAGCCGCGATCAGACACTGGAGGTAGGGGGAGCTGGTGTATTGGCTGCCCCGATCCGAGTGGTGCAGCAACCCGGCTGGCGGACGACGATCCCGCAGTGCCATACGCAAGGCGTCCAAAACCAGCAGGGTGTCCATGGTCTGGCTCATCGCCCAGCCAATCACTTTGCGCGAAAACAGGTCCAACACGACCGCCAGGTACAACCAGGATTCGCCGGTCTCAATGTACGTAAAATCGCTGACCCATTTCTGGTTGGGAGTGGTGGCCGAAAACTCCTGGTTCAAGCGGTTTGGGGCCGGAACTACGCCCGGTTGGCGTTGGGTGGTCACCGGATGATACTTCGGTTTGGCTTCAGGGGTGATTTTATGCAAGCGCATCAAGCGCGACACCCGATTCCGCCCACACACCACCCCTTTCCGCTGCAGGCTCGCATGGATCCGCGGGCTGCCATAGGTCTTCCGGCTAGCCTCGTGTTCCGCCTGGATCAGCCCCAGCAGGGCCTGGTCGGCCTGTTCGCGCGTGCTGGGAAAACGCCGCCGCCAGGCATAGTACCCGCTGCGTCCTACGCTCAGCACGTGACACATGCGCTTGACCTGGTATTCTCTCTCGTTGGCCGCGATGAAGGTGTACTTCATTCGCCTTTCCGGGAGAAAATGTTGACTACTTTTTTTAGGATCTCTCGCTCCTCGGCTACCTCCGCTAATTCTCGTTCTAAGCGTTGGATCTCCCGTTTGGCGGCTTCCAAATCACTCGGCGCCAGTCTCGGCGCCTGATTCTCAGACGATACTACCTGGTACCGGTGGCGCCATTTCAGCAACAACCCGGGGGTGATCCCCAATTCCCGTTCCAGCTGGCTAGCACTTTTCTTGCTGTTTTTCAACAGCTCAAGCGTTTCACGTTTGAATTCATCGGTATATTCTCGATATTTCTTATCTATCATGACCTTCCTCCGTTCCCTTTCACTGTACCTCATTCTCCCTTTGTTTGTGTCTACTATTTCGGGGGAAGGTCAGGACGGGGGGATGGGTAGGTACCCCAGAACGTGAATGCACCCGCTCTCTCGCACAGGGGTGAAGAGCGATTAATTACATCTTTGAACGCACCTTGCCTGCCAGACACCGCTTGTGTGCGATAATATTGGGGCAGGAGCAAGCAGGGTGCTGCCGCGGTCCCGGTGGTCACCCGCATACAGGAGGTTCAAAATAGGTTGTAAAATAAAACCGTCCGATCTACCGTTCCAAACCGGCCGCGAACCTGCGTCTCACGGCGGTAAGTACAAGGAGCCCTTTATGCCCATTCCCGACAGCTGGCTGCCAGTCCTGGCCAGCGAAACCACCCAACCCTACTACCAGCAGCTCTACCGCTTTGTTGGCGAGGAGCGCCGCAAATACAAGGTCTATCCGCCGGGGGAAGACGTGTTCAACGCGCTGCGCTACACACCCTTCGAGCGCGTACGGGTCGTGATCATCGGGCAAGACCCGTACCACGAAGAAAACCAGGCCCAAGGACTGGCATTTTCAGTTCGCCCGGGGGTGACCACGCCTCCTTCGCTGGTGAATATCTTTAAAGAGCTGCAGGCGGATGTCCAATTTCGCATTCCAAATAACGGCTGCCTGATCCCCTGGGCCGAACAGGGGGTGCTGCTGCTGAATGCCGTGCTGACCGTGCGCGCTCACCAGGCCAATTCGCACCAGGGAAAAGGTTGGGAGAACTTTACCGATGCGGTGCTGCGCGCGGTCAACGCCAGAACCAGCCGCGTGGTCTTCCTGCTGTGGGGCAGCTATGCCCAGCGCAAGGCTGAAGGGATCGATGGCAGCCGCCACACGGTGCTCAAAGCGCCGCACCCCTCGCCGCTCTCCGCCCATCGCGGATTTTTCGGCTGCCGGCATTTCTCCAAAACGAACGCCGCCCTGCAGTCGGCCGGCCTGCCGCCCATCGACTGGCAGCTGCCGGATTTGTAGTTTTAAACCGGCGGGTGAGGCCGACCTGCTGCTGAAAACCCGGTTACATCATTTCTGTTGGCATCTCTGCCTCAGATGAAATAACCGCCTTCCAATTCCATGTGAAAGGCGGTTGTTTTTTGGACAGCAGCGCCCATTAAGCCTTGATCAGGGCGTTAACCATGCGCTCGAACTGTTTGAAATGGGAGCGTTCATGGTTTGCCAGCCACATGGCATAGGTTTGCACGGTTCGCTCGCGGGGTTTTCCCGCACCGGTCACCGTAGCCGCGCGAGACCAGGCCTCAGGCGGCTGCGGATTCAACAGCGCCAAAAGTTCGGCGCGTTGAGCCGTAAAAGCATGCAGCGAGGGTTGAAATTCCTGTTCCAGATAGTCCGTCTGTTTGATCCAGGTGGTTGGATTGACCGCCTTAAAGGTAGGCCGGTCTTCGCTGAGGATCAGCCTGATGTACTTGCCCCACATATCGCCGCAGGCGCGCAGATGGGCAAGCACATCCCTGGCGGACCATTCGCCTGGCCCGGGAGGGGTCAGCAGTTGAACGGGTGTCAGACCCTGGGTGAGGCTGGCGAGCCGTGCGGGCGCGGCTGCCAGGAGCGCCAGATTGTGCTCGATGGTGAGCGGTCTATCGTACATGGGTAGACGCGCAACTCCAGGTTGCGATCATCGACCCGGTGCCAGCCTATGCCGCCCGCCGGTAGCGCATGTAGACCACACCGGTCGGAAGGGGCGAGGCTTCCACCAGGGTTAAGTCGAGGCGTTTACCATGCGGAAACAAGCGCTTGCCGCCGCCCAACACGAGCGGATAAACATGCAGCCGGTATTCGTCGACGAGTTCATGCTGCGCCAGCGCCTGGGTCAACACGGAGCTTCCATCGACCAGAATGCTCTTGCCGGGCTGCTGCTTAAGCTGGCGTATGGTTTCAATGACATTGTCGCCAATGAGGGTCGAGTTTCGCCAGGCCGAGGCGGATTTCAACGTGGTGGAGACCACGTACTTGGGGATGTTGTTCAGCGCATCGGCGAAGGGATCGCCGGTCATCGATTCAAACGCGCCGCCGTGGATTTGCCATGTTTTGCGGCCAAGCAAGATGGCATCGGCCTCAGACATGGCCTGAAAAAAATGATTGCCAATCTCATCGTGCCAATAGGGCATCGTCCAACCGCCGTGCGCAAAGCCGCCTTCCGTGTCTTCGTCTGCGCCGCCTGGTGCCTGGATCACGCCGTCCAGCGTGATGAATTCAGCGATGATGATTTCTCGCATTTTTCCTCCATATACCGGTAAGATAAAAAACTGCTGCTGCACAACCTTTAATATATGACTTGTTTACTAGATATTTTATCATAATCCACCTTGTTTTTATCGCACCGCAGCGCAAAGTGGATGTCCGGGAAATCCAATAACCACACGCTCCGGATGGTTCGTGGGGAGCATGCGACGCACCTGCTTTCGCATTGATTGAACCCACTGACTGCCCATAAAATTTGTTCAATTCTAAAAGCTTGTACCGAACATTCAAATGCATCGGCAAATCTGTTAAAATGAAGTTTGTGAGCGGTTGAGATCATAGGGGAAAGATCGTTTCATAGGTTATTTCAGGCATTGTTCAGGAGAAAAAATGAATTCAACCCAATCAGATTTACGCCTGCCGCCGGGTCCGCGCGGTTTGCCGTTCATCGGCAACGCCCTCCAGATGGGCGGGCGGGATATCAAGAAAACAATTTCCTTGCGCCAGACCTTTGGCGATATTGTCTATATGAAACTGGGGCCGATGAATGCCTATATGCTGTTCAACCCGGATGATGTACATCATGTTTTGGTTAAAAATCAAAAAAACTACATCAAAGGCATGGGATACGATGGACTGCGCCTGATGCTCGGGCAGGGTCTGGTGACCAGCGACGGTGAGACCTGGCTGCAGGACCGGCGCCTGATGGCCCCCTTCTTTACACCTGCCGCAGTTACGCGTTACACCCAAATGATGGTGGAAGTGATTCAGGCGATGCTCGATCGCTGGCAGGCTGCGGCTGACTCGGACCAGCCGATCAACATGGATGAAGAAATGATGCATCTGACGATGAGCGTGATCGGCCGGGCCATGTTCAGCATCGACCTGGGCGAGGAGATGGCGGAGGTAGGACAGGCGCTGCGCGAAGCATTTGCCTTCATCCCGGCCCGGCTTTCAGGCGGCGGCTTGCTGCCAATCTCCTTCCCGCTCCCCAGCCACCGCCGCTTCCAGCGCAATATGCAGATCATCGATAACTTCATCGCCGACCGCGTCGCGGACGGGCGCAAGGGTGGCGAAGATGACATTCTTTCCATCCTGCTTAAAGCGCAGGATGTCGAAACCGGATATCAACTCTCCGATCAGCAGCTGCGCGATGAGATCGCCACCTTGTTTTTTGCCGGTTTTGAAACCACCGCCCGCAGCCTCACCTGGGGCTGGTACCTGATCAGCAAACATGCGGATGCTGCCGCCCGGTTGTCTGAAGAGGCCTGCCGCGAACTTGACGACCTGGCCGCAGTAAATCTTTCGAACCTGAAGTACAGCCGGATGGTTGTGGATGAAACTCTGCGCATTTATCCGCCCACCGCCCTGCTGGCCCGACAGAACGTCGAAAAGGATACTATCGGCGGCTACACCATCCCGGCCGGGTCGATGGTGGTGCTCGTGCCCTACTTTGTCCACCGCTACCCCGGTATCTGGGAAAATCCGGAAGTCTTTGACCCCGAACGATTCGGTGAACAGGCACCTGCTCGCCCCAGGCCGTCGTACATTCCTTTTGCCAGCGGCCCGCGGGTTTGCCTGGGGAACAGTTTTGCCCTGCTGGAGATGGTGCTGACCTTCAGCCTGGCATCCGCCCGCTACCGGCTGACGCCCACTGAGCCTGTGGAGATAGCCGAACAATTTGCCGGCGCCCTTCGCCCCGATCGCGACCTATGGATGAAGGTGGAGAAGATATAACGGTTTAAATTGGACCGAAAGCAACCGGCGGACAAAGATAACGCTTGAACTACCTATACTCGCCGCAAGTCCGGCTCGGTCCGCGCAGGGCAGGTTAAGGGTATTGCTAAACGTTCCGGTCCGGTGGCATATTGCCGCCGGACCGGTTGTTAACACTTGTTTTATCGCCGCCCTGTCACCGCGATCAGGCCAGGTCGAAGCGGTCCAGGTTCATGACCTTGTCCCACACCGCCACAAAATCGTGCAGGAACTTCTCATGGGCATCCTCACTCGCGTAGACTTCTGCCAGGGCTCGCAGTTGGGAATTCGAACCAAAGACCAGGTCGATACGCGTGCCGGTCCACTTGAGTGCGCCGGTTGCGCGGTCGCGGCCTTCGAACACGTCCTTGTCTTCCGCGGTTGGCTGCCACATCGTGCTCATGTCGAGCAGATTCACGAAGAAGTCATTGGTGAGCGCCTCTGGCCGTTTGGTGAAGACACCGTGCTTTGACTGCCCAAAGTTGGCATTCAAGGCGCGCATGCCACCAATCAGAACCGTCATCTCAGGCGCGGTTAGCGTGAGCAGCTGCGCACGATCCACCAGCAGTTCCTCTGCCGTTATGGCAAATTTGGTTTTTTGATAGTTGCGGAAGCCGTCTGCGACCGGTTCGAGGACGGCAAATGACTCGACGTCGGTTTGTTCCTGCGAGGTATCCGTGCGTCCCGGCGTGAAGGGAACGGTCACATCATGACCGGCATTCTTGGCGGCCTGCTCGACACCTGCGCATCCACCCAGGACAATCAAGTCGGCCAGCGAAACCCGCTTGCTGCCGGTTTGCGCGCCGTTGAACGCCTTTTGGATGCCCTCAAGAGTTTGCAGCACAGTCTTCAATTGGGCGGGCTGATTGACTTCCCAATCCTTTTGAGGGGCAAGACGAATACGCGCCCCGTTGGCGCCGCCGCGTTTGTCGGAGCCGCGGAAGGTGGAGGCCGAAGCCCAGGCGGTCGAGACCAGCTGCGGGATCGACAGCCCTGAAGCAAGGATTTTGGCCTTGAGCTGCGCGATGTCGGCGGCGTCGATCAGGTCGTAATCGACGGCGGGAACGGGGTCCTGCCAGATCAGCTCTTCCGCCGGCACTTCTGGGCCGAGATAGCGCGAGCGGGGGCCCATATCGCGGTGGGTGAGCTTGAACCACGCCCGGGCGAACGCGTCTGCGAACTGGTCCGGGTTCTCGTAGAAGCGCCTGGAGATCTTTTCGTAAACCGGGTCGAAGCGCAGGGAGAGGTCCGTGGTCAGCATGGTTGGCGGGTGCCGTTTGGTCGGGTCGTGCGCATCCGGCACCAAATTGGCGCCGGCACCATGCTTGGGTGTCCACTGGTTTGCACCGGCCGGACTTTTGGTCAGTTCCCATTCGTAGCTGAACAGGTTCGAGAAGAAATTGCTGCTCCATTTGGTTGGCGTTGAGGTCCAGGTGACTTCCAGGCCGCTGCCGATGGCGTCACCGCCCACTCCCGTGCCAAATTTGCTCTTCCAGCCCAGGCCTTGCTGCTCGATGGGGGCGGCTTCCGGCTCTGGGCCCACCAGGGCTGCGTCACCGGCGCCGTGGGTTTTTCCAAAGGTATGGCCGCCGGCAATCAGCGCGACCGTTTCTTCGTCGTTCATCGCCATGCGGGCAAAGGTCTCGCGGATATCCCTGGCGGCGGCGATCGGATCCGGGTTGCCGTTCGGCCCTTCCGGGTTGACATAGATCAGGCCCATCTGCACGGCGGCGAGAGGATCCTCGAGTTCCCGGTCACCGGTGTAGCGCTTATCTTCCAGCCACTTGCCCTCGGCTCCCCAGTAAACGTCCTCTTCCGGCTCCCAGATGTCTTCGCGTCCGCCGCCGAAGCCAAAGGTCTTGAAGCCCATCGACTCCAGGGCGCAGTTGCCGGCCAGGATCATCAAGTCGGCCCACGAGATCTTTTGACCGTATTTTTGCTTGATTGGCCAGAGCAGCCGGCGCGCCTTATCGAGGTTCACATTGTCAGGCCAACTGTTGAGGGGCGCGAAGCGCTGGTTGCCAGACCCTGCGCCCCCGCGGCCGTCGCCAATGCGGTAGGTGCCCGCGCTGTGCCATGCCATGCGGATGAAGAGCGGCCCATAGTTACCGAAGTCGGCCGGCCACCAGTCCTGTGAGTCCGTCATGAGCGCGTAGAGATCTTTCTTCAGGGCCTCAAGGTCAAGCTTCTTGAATTCTTCAGCATAGTTGAAGTCCTCGCCCAAAGGATTGGACAAGGAAGAGTTCTGGTGGAGCATCCCGAGGTTCAGCTGGTTCGGCCACCAGTCCCGGTTGGTTGTGCCTCTGCTGCCCGTTACCGGGCACTTGCTTTCGTCAGTCATAATTTTTGCTCCTTTTGTTATTGGTTTTTTGCTTCACTCATTATAGATTCCGCTAATCGCGACCCACTTCTCCAAATATTCCAAAAAGTATTGCTTACCCATTTACGGCAATTCGGGCAGAGCCCTTTGAAGTAGACATTCTTTTGGGTAATTTCGAACTGGCTCAGTCCTTCAATAGGAATTCCTGGTCAATGTTCACCTGGAAGTTGTAGATCGTACCGCAGGTATCACATAGAAAATGACCATGGTTGGCCAGGGTAATATCGTAGCGCTTTTCCGTTTCATCGATATTCACAATGGAAGCAATCCAGCTTCCACAAAGATGCGCAGCGTATTGTAAATAGTGACTTTAGAAAGGGAAGGAATAACAGCAGATAGTGCGGACAGATGACTCGTCTACGGTTGGGTGACCTCCTTTCTGGTGCATGTATTCGCAGCACTTTGATGCGTTGGTAGGAGGGCCGGATAATTGGTCTTAAGGCGGCGATCAACTGATTAAACGGACACCTGGATCGGCATGTATTTTTGAGCTGATTGGTAAGAAAATCTATGGATTATTATACATCCATGTTCTTGATTGCTCATCATTTAATGTTTGTGAACATTGAAAAGAAAATATCAATTATCTTTATATTAATATAAACTTAAATCGATTTATCAAGACATATTTTTTCGATCACGTTTAAAATAACCCACGATGGCTTATCGGTGATTACCGATAAATGCGAAAACATTTTATGGATGCCGTTATATTCCGAGAAGCAAAATTCGATACCGGTAAAGTGGTGCTCAATTATGCCGAAGGCCCCGCGGCGGTACCTCCGCTGGTGATGCTGCACGGCGATCGGGGCGCTGGCAACTGTATTCCGAAATGCTGAGCGGAATGGCAGAAAGCTGCCACGTCTATGCCCCGGACTTGCGCGTGTACTGCAAAAACGGCCGTTTGCCATGCAGCTATACCATCCGGGATTACGTTGAGGATATCGGGCATTCCTGCGGGAGGTCAGCGGGCCGGCGGTGCTGATGAGCCATTCGTTGGGCGGGATTATCGCCGTGGCGACCACAAAAGCCTGCTCCGACTTGGTCCGCGCCTTGATTGCGGTGGATGGACCCCTGGATGGCGCGACCTGGGACCAGCTTCTCCGGTACGGGCGCGGCAAGCTGGAGGCGTGGCGAGCCCTTTCGGGTGGCACGCGCCCGGTCGAAGAAATTGAGCGCCTGCTGGGGGACGCTCCGGAAAGGGGCTCAACCCTGCGCGAGATCTTTGGCGAGGGATCTCCAATTATCCGCGAACTGGCCGAACGCCTGTACCACCACGACCCGGATATGCTGGGTATGCTGATAGAAGATTATGAAAATGTAGCCGCCGGATATGACCTGGAAACGGTGATGCCTGCCATCCACTGCCCGGTGCTGCTGGTGCAGGCCGACCCCGCCGCGGGGGGCGCGCTCACCGATGAGGAGGTGCAGCGGGCAGTGCCCCTGCTCGCCGATCCCACCCACCTGCGCTTTTCCGGGATGGATCATATGTTGATTTTAGATCCAAAAGGGCCGCCTATGAAGGCAGTGAAAGCCATCCTAAAGCAGTTATCCCTATAAATAATGCTCGTTGCTGCCAGCCGCCTGACAGGTGAATGTGCGTCAGGTTGGAGGCGAATACCAGCGCAATGTTCTTAAGGCACGCAGCATGATCCAGCGGCAAGGCCGCCGCCATCTGAATGTCTGGCCCGCAGCGGCAAGTCAAATTATTCACCTTTGAGTTTCGAGGTCGGCTTTATGAGTTTACGATCTCAGAATCCGCGACGTAGTGCATCGGATGGGGCAGGCGAACGGCGCGTTTGATCACCAGCGGCCAGGCCAGCGTGCTGGTCAATGCGGTCAGCAAAGTCATGGTGCCGAGGGCGATGATGGTGTTTCCCCAGGGGAGCGAGATCAGGGTCATGCCCAGAGAGCCCATTAACAGGCCGGTGCAGCCCATCACCGAGACCAGCGAGCCGGTATCGCCTTGTTGCTGTTCGAGCATGAGGTTGGCCGAAGGCGGGCGGATGATGCTTCCGGCGATCGATGAAGGCAGGATGCACAGCGCAAAGATATAGGGGGCGAGGTTGCCAAACAGGATCATCAATACCCCGCTGCCCATTGAGATCAAGAAACAGATGCGGATGATCGTTTCAGAATGGATGCTGCGTGAGATGCGGATGTAGATCATCGGCCCGGCGATCAGGCAGATGGCGTTCAGTCCGAAGTAAAAGCTGTAAACCTGGCTGCTCAGGTGAAAACCGTCCTGGTAGATGAAGGTCGACGCAGAGACGAAGGCCAGGCCAGAAAGGCCGCCGAGCGAGAACAGGAGCAGCAGCATGGTGAAACCGCGGTTTTGCAAGACCCTGCCCAGGCGAGTAAAGCTGTACAGCAGGGCGCCGGTATTGCGCTCTTGAAGGGTTTCTTCCAGCAGCAGGCCGCCTAACATGGCGATCACGCCAATCCCCGTCAGCGTCCAGAAAACACCGCGCCAGGTGGTAAAACTCAACAGCATCGCTCCAAACATCGGGGCCACGGCGGGCGACAGCATCGTCATTGACTGCACGATCGCCAACACCGACTCGCGCTTGCGCCCGCTGAAAGTATCTTTGACAACCGCTGAGGCGACCGCCCCGGCAGCACTGCCGCCTAAGGCCTGCAGTGCGCGGAATGCAATCAACGCGGTCACGCTGGTCGTGACGGAGCATAACGCGCTGGCGAGCACATACACCGAAAGACCCGTCAACAGGATTGGCTTGCGGCCGTAACGGTCGCTGAGCGGGCCCCACACCAGCATGCCGACGCTATACATGACAAAGAATGCGCTTAAGGTGAAGTTTATTTGCTCAACCGGGGCCTGCAAATTCTTGCTCATCGCCGGCAGAGCCGGCAGGTAAAGGTCGGTGGAAAGCGGCACAAACGCGGATAACAGGGCAAGCAAGACGATCAGGCCCCGTGAGCCGAGGTATTTCTGGCGCGATGGGTAAACAAGCTGCGTCGTAGTCATATTCGTTGTTCTTTCATCGATGGATTAATCCGCCTGGTGGTGCAGGCCGGGCGGCAGGTGTCATTTTACCAGACTGTGCCCTGCCTGGCGAACAACCTGGATATCCAGTTGGAAAGCATTTCGCGCCTGTCAACCATGCAGCCACCCCGGCATACACGTGCACGCAAGCTTCACCTCAAGGGACCGGCGATGTTTGTCTGCATCTTTCGAGTACGTCCTGAATTGCCTCAATCACCCAATTGGGTTTTTGAAGCTGCGGATAGTGCCCTACCTCGGTAATTCTAAGCTCACTATTCTCGCTGAGACGCAGCAAGTCCCGCTGTAATTCGAGCCACAAATCTTGTATCTTCTGCCCTTGCGCTATTGAAGGCGGATCGGATGCTGACATCACAATCAATGGGAAGTCACCAAGAAATTCATACTGTCCCGCCTGGGCCAGTGTGTTCGGCGCTTCGACCATTTCATCGAACCATGCCATACTTGATTCGGGCAGGAATGCCTGTACCGGATCATAGACTGCGGAGGGTAGATGATAAATATTGCCTTTGTAGCGGCCTGGCATACCCAAATGAGACAAAAGCAGGATCAATGGCCTGCTCTGTTTGTCCGGAATCTCTTGTTCAACACCCATTTCGACGAAACGCGTGAGCATCTCGGGATGGCTTGATTCAAGCAGCACCATGCCGCACACTTCATCAGGATGTTGCCCCGCAAATATTCTTACATAAGCACCCCCAAAGGCATGCCCCACCAGCACATAAGGGCCATTTTCTCCGGCCGCATCCAGCACAGCGCCAAGCTCGCTGGCAATCGTCTCGCCATCCCTTGGGAGTGGGCCCGGTTCACTCCACAGTATCCCGGCCCGGTCGTAGCTGCATGCGCGCGTATATTTTCCTATCTCCTCCTGGACAGAAATCCAGCTTAATGTTCCATACTGATCGAGATCGGATTCAAAAACCACGGTTGGGCTTCCGGTTCCGACACAGTTTAAATGGATATTGTGGGTTCCAAGGCTGATCATTTGACCGGGTGGGGGGTACTCGGCCCGGTACCTGCTGCGGGTGATAGACTCCTGAACCAGAAGATAGATAATCAGTCCCAAAAAAAGCGTCAGCGCAACCAAAAATATGCGTGCGCTCCAACGAAGTATGGCAGTCAACAATTTTTTTGTTTTCATGGGCTATTCTCCTATTAACGATTACATATTGGTGTGAAAGGAGTGATCTCAGAAGTTTGACTTGCCCATGATACCTGTGAGTCGCTATCAGGTAATCGCAAAAACTATCAAGATGCCTTACATTTTGAACAAATGCGCGACCAGAACCGTGTCAGACAATTCTCATTACGCACAGAAAATAATTTTCCTTCAATGTCCACCCGACCGGATTACCCCCAGATTCTGGCCATTTATGCAATTCGTTCCCCAGCTTCTTTGGCGATTCCAGCCTGATGCGTATAGAATCACAGCCATCGCGGCATAAAAGGGCGATCTATATAGAACACTGCCAGCGTTAATAATACCTTCAGGCTTTAGCCTGTGCTGCCGCGATGTGTTTTTGAATCCAATCCGCAAAGCGCAGCTCACTGTTATCCTGTGGGGCATAGCCAATGATTTTGCGGGCATTGGCAATACTCCAGAAGGCGTGATGATTGCCGCTGATCCCATAAAAAATCTGGAAGGGCACACCGTGCTCGTCGCGAATATCATCTGCCTCGATGCTCTTGATATATAACTGCTGCATATCGCGGTCGCTGATGTAGACAGCTAAGGCGCGGCGCATACACCGCAAATCGCCTAATTCACAGCGAGCGATATCCGTTTCCCGTGGTCCACCAATGCGAATCTGTATGTTTTCTAAAGGCTGCTTTTCTATCTTACCCGTTGCAAACACAAAACCCAGATGTTCGTATACGTCCTTTGCCCAACCATAATAATTATCCGACAAAGCACGTTGATCGGGGTCTACAAAATCCATTATCCCATCCAGAATTAGCGCTTCATAGTAATCCGCGGCGTGATTTGAACTGGTGACAACCACGCGCTTAACGCCTTCTTCCAGGGCGGTCTTATACACATTGTAAGCCATCCCTACATTGCCATATTCGGCACGAAAATTGGCATCAGCGGTTTGATCTGCTGAGCGGATAAAGCCAAAATGGACGACTGCATCTTGACCTGCGAACAGATGCCGGTAAGCCTCACGATTCACATCTGTGAGGTCAGCAATCTGCACGCCGGGCACCTCTGCTCCTTGCCGGTTCGTATTGCGAATATCCGTCAGGGTCAATTCGTATCGTTCTCGCAAGGCCGGTAGAACTTGCCCTGCAATCAGCCCCGCTGCTCCTGTTACCAACACTTTTCGTTTACTCATAACACTCCCTCTTTTCTATTACTGCAAGAGCGCTTGATACTCCAACCCTTCAAGCATAAGCCAATCTTAAATAAAATTATACAGCAAGAATTAATGCGGCAAACTTACATGAGCAATTCGCCATCCCCAAAATCCAAAAAGCTGCTCGATCAAATCCGAGATGTTATCCGCAACAAATAATATATATCCCACAAAAATATGAATTAAATGCGCCCTCCCTTCTTTCACTGGCCAGCGCCGCGTCTCCAGTGCTGCCGGACTGGCGTACCATCTTTGTAAATGGTGGAGACTGCGCTTTCAATGCTTAATTCAAACAGAATGTAGCGGTCTGCAGGCGCGTAGCTGGCAAGCTGCGACGCCAGTGACCGTTTCGCCGGATCAACGATAAACCTGGCCTTTCCCGTGATGATAAACTCACCACTGGTTCCATTGGGATCGCTCACGGCGGAGTGAAGGGCATACCGCCCATCGCGCCGCAGGTCGTGTCCTTTTGGAGAGGTCGGCTCCATGAAAAGGAAGAGATGCCCCTGCCCGATAATGGGAGTCACCGGATGAACCCGGGGACTCCCATCCTGACGCACCGTGGCGAGATAAGCCACGCCAATCTCAAACCGCTTGAGGCCAAAAGCTGCCAAATCGGGGGCTGTGTTTTCCAGATCATTCCAGCTCATGCCGGTATTGCCTCCTGTTTCACGAAACAGAATTTCGGCGCCTTTGATTTCAGGCGGAGTTCTCACGCACTTTGTGATCGGTCTTCAGCTCACCGCTTTCTTCACGAGCGCGGCAATCCTTGCTTCTTCGGTGGCGGTCATTTCGGTCAGCGCGTAGGCGGTCGGCCACATGGTGCCTTCATCGAGTTTTGCTGTGTCATTGAAGCCAAACGTCGCGTACCGCGCGTTGAACTTCTGCGCGCATTGGAAGAAGCAGACGACCTTGCCGTCCTGGTCGGCATATGCGGGCATCCCATACCAGGTTTTTGCCGAGAGGGTCGGCGCGTTGGCTTTGATGATCTCATGCAGCCGGGCCGCCATGCTGCGATCCGGTTCCTGCATGGCAGCGATCGCCGCGAGAGCGGCATTCTCCCCTTCTGCCTTATTCTTGCTCGCGCGTGCTTCGGCCTTTAGCTCTTTGGCGCGCTCCTTCATCGCAGCTTTTTCCTCGTCCGTGAATCCCTGGGACGCCTTGCTGTTGGCTTTGGTGTTTCTGGCTGATTTTTGCGTTTCCGTCTTTGCGTTCATGATAAACTCCTAACACTAAAATGGAATGGTACTCTCGCCTTTGCTCGAGCCAAATCCTTGAAGAGGTCAATCCATGGTTTTGACACCTTGCTTCAAAGGAAGCGACCCTTGCACCCGCAAGAATTTAGTTATATAATAAAGATACTTCATAATCAATATAAAGTCAAGAGTTAATATGATAAATTCCATCAATAATGTATTAAAGGTCCGGGCTATGAACGCTGTAAGGGATTATGGTGTTCAATTGACGATGTTTCGAAACGCGATGAACGAATGGGTGGGCCTCAACGCAACCGATATGGAATGTCTCAGGCTTTTATTTCTCAAGGGCGTTTCCACACCTACTGAACTGGCCCGGCACACGGGTCTCACTTCAGGTGCGACGACTGCCATGCTTGACCGGCTCGAAAAGGTTGGATTAATTGAGCGACGACCTAACCCTGATGATCGCCGTGGAACTCTGATCGTTCCCGCAAAATCGAGCGCTGAAAAAGCCGCATCGTGGTTTGAATCGGCGAGAAAGGCACAAGGCGAGTTGATTTCAAGCTACTCGGAAAAAGAACTTGAAATCATTGCGGACGTCTTTGAACGATTTGCAAAATTGTGGGAACAGGAACGCGAGAAATTACGAAAAGATCCCTAAGGGGGGATTGAGCCGCACAGCGGCTGTCGTACCCTTTTTTTGTAGAACAACGGTGATTATGATTCCACTTGGATAATGCGGTCTTACCCCGCTAGACAATCCACGAATAGTTCACCGCCCGATAAGGGATTCTTTGCGCTTACTCCAGGTTCGTTGTACGATCTCTTCAAGCTCGTACGGATACGCAAACGCATACTGATCAAGGTCGTAATACTACGATTTATAAAATGGGTTCTTTGTGAATCGGGAAGGCATGCCCCCGACGACAATCAGAAATGCCCATGGCGACTGGACCTTTCTCAGGCTGTCTGTGATTCATCCCGCAGTGCCTGTTATGCTCTGCGAACAAAAAAACTGTTGGGCTTGTTGGTGAGAGAGCTTAAAAATCCAAATGTGTGATAAATGGTCTCATGCTTAAGCCAGAAGTTCAACAGGGCGGACTTGTAACTGGCAAATGTTGGTCGCTTAATCGGACAATTTCACTCTTGATTATTCAGAATAAAAGTTCTATAATAATTCAACGGCTTATCTTGGGTAGATGAAACAAGGATCAGCATGTTGATGAAGAAAGCAGTGAGATCAGGACAGATTACAAATGTAGAAAACCCAGCGGTAACATCATCGAGCCTATTCAGCAGCCATGAACGCGCTGCAATATATTTTATTCGCTCACGCAAGGTGTTTACCAGATACTTTCGCCCGCCCATCAAAGCAAGCAGCGGATACTGGCGACTGTCGTTAATTCAAGCATTTTTTGCGTAAGACTTTTTTCGCTAAAGCAGGTTTTGTCGGTTCGCCGCGCAACATGCTTCGCGAAAACCAACCGTACAACGGGGTTACATGATGATATGAGTTGGAAGAAAATCAACCACCCTCACCGCACCAATGTGAACTGTTTTTGCTTTGGACTGAGCGATTGATCAACGCACTTAGGAGGTATCGCTCGATGAATGAAAATGGGTGGCACATGCGGTTAATGCCCTTCCCAGTTTAAACCCGCCTGGACCATCGAGACGGGATCGGTATGGCAAGCGCACCGCTCTTTCCTCCGCCTTGGACCTTCGAGAATATCGGCGGCCGGGTGGCGATTGCCCATGGTGGACGGCGGAGAAAGCTTCCTACGGTATAAAACAGCTGATGTCAAAGGAGAAAAGGTATGAAGGCAGAAAACATAATAGGACCCGTCTCGATCGTTGAAAAACCGGAAAGGACCTATCTGGGAATTCGTTTCGAGACGCCTTTCGATGGAATGTTTGCCCTGGTCACGGTGGCCCTGAAGGAAATGCGCAAGTGGAGCAAAGAGAACTCCTTATCTGATGAAGGCCCGTACTTTCTAAGGTATTACCGTACTGAAATGAAAGGTATCATGGATGTTGAGGTTGGGTTGATGACAAATTCTGGTCTTGTTGGCCAGGGACGCATTAAGCCGGGTTCACTTCCGAAAGGAAGGTACGCTACTTTGGTCTACAGAGGAAACGGACTTCGAGGTAACCAGGCTCTCATGAAATGGTCAACCGAGAATGGGATTAGGTTCGATCACCTTGTTCCCACCGATATGGAATTGTACACATGCAGGTACGAAGCTTACCTGACAGACTATCGTATCGAACCGAGAAAGCTTCTTTGGGACGTTGAGCTGTCGATTAAGATTGCGGATGATTGAGCCCAACATTGATTTCGACGGCGAGAATCGGGAACAAGCCCGAGTGCGGGTCAACTCCATCAGCGTTGGCTGACTTCGTCGCAACATGGGGATGCATGGCCTGGCGTCAACACGGTGGCCAAGTACGTCGCTTCGAACGCCATGACGTCTGGCGAATGGCTCCCGTCCATGATTTTAAACGGAGATATTGGAGAAAAAGTCGCCAAAATTAAGCAGCAGCAAGGGCCGGATTTGAACGTTTGGGGAAGTGGTAATCTCCTTCAGACGCTTATCAAGCAAGATTTGGTCGATGCATTCTGGTTGATGATATATCCGATAACGTTAGGCGTTGGAAAGCGGTTGTTTGCCGATGGCACGATCCCGATGGCGTTCAAGGTGACGGAAGGCAAAGTCACCCTGAGTGGCGTCAATGTCGTGAATTACGAGCGTGCAGGAGCAATCACAACCTGAAGTCAATCAGTATTCGTGTTGTGCCGCGCTTCGCGCTCCCGTAGGAGAGCGGGCCTCTGAAGGCAAGGTCAGGGTGACACATTTCGTTCTCACCATGAATTGGAAAGGAAACCATCATGAAATTTCTTCTCACTTCCGCTGGCATCAAAAACACAAGCATCCGCAATGCGCTGGTTGATCTGCTGGGTAAACCCATTGCCGAATCCAGCGCCCTTTGCATTCCCACTGCGATCTACCCCTTCCCCGGCGGGCCTTCAATGGCTTACCGGTTCATCAGCGGATCAACCGCCAACCCCATGTGCGAATTGGGTTGGAAGTCGTTGGGTGTGCTGGAGCTCACAGCACTACCCAGCATCAAAGAAGAGTATTGGATCGCTGCTGTCCAGGAGGCTGACGCCCTGCTGGTGAATGGCGGCGATGTCCTGTATCTGTGCCGCTGGATGCGGGAATCCGGACTGGCAGACCTCCTGCCGTCGCTGCGCGAGACAGTCTATGTGGGGGTGAGCGCCGGCAGTATGGTGACGGCCCCTATTTTCGGAGAGACGTACAACGACCCGGATACGCCCTTCGTCATTGATAAGGGGCTGGGACTGGTTGACTTTGCACTGCTTCCGCACCTGGATCACGAGGACCACCCGGAAAGTTCTATGGCCAAAGTGGAAAGAATGGCTGCCGAGGTTCCAGTGCCATGCTATGCGATCGACGACCAGACCGCTATACAAGTGGTCGAGGGCGAAGTCGAAGTTGTCTCCGAAGGCCATTGGAAACGGTTTACGCCCTAATGGGAGAGGGGATAAATGCCTAATAGCCCCTGGCGTATAGACTGCCTGTCCCGTTTATCGCGCTCGGAAGACGTCTTTGTTTATCGATTGTCCCTACTTTAAAAAAAATTCAATGCTCGTTGATCTTTGTAAGAATACCTCACATTAATCAGACCCGGTCTGCACGGTAGATGTGAGCGTGTCGATCTAATAAAATTTGCGTTACCCACTGGTGGTTGGGATGAGACAATGCCATTTTGACGAAACTAACGTTAGCCAAACAACTGCTTGAAAATGCGCAGACTCCTACCAGTTGGATAACGCGGCCCTCCGTGCTGCAAGGCGCTTGCGGGTAACCGGGCAAAACCGAGTATCCCAAAAAGTGATAGCACATATTTAAACAGGCAGGAGCAGCAGAAAACGAGAATCAAGGAGATTTTCTGTCGTTTTGCCACCTGGCCCGTTCGGCGATATAATAAAAAGTCAAATTAAGGTCGTAATACTGCGATTTATAGATAAACAGTTCACCATGAACCAGGATCACAGAGAAATGTCGATCATCCGTTTTGAAACTACACTGCTAAAAATCGGCGACTGGACCATTCTCAGGCTGCCTGAGAGCGCGAGCGCACAGCTTCCATCGCGTGGTTCGGCACTGGTCGAGGGAACGATTAACGGTTTCCGTTCTAAAATTGTGCTCGAACCGGACGGCAAGGGAAGCCATTGGTTTCGGGTTGACCCAGGCCTGCGTGAAGCCGCTGGTATAGACGCAGCCGATATAGTTAGGATAGTGGTTGAACCGTCGAAAGAGTGGCCGGAGCCCGAGGTACCAGCGGATTTGAATCAGGCCCTGGCAGCCGACCCGCAGGCGAACGCCCTATGGGTGAAAATCACACCGATGGCACGCTGGGATTGGCTCCGCTGGATACGCGCCACTGCAAACCAGGAAACACGCAGCCGGCGCATCGAGGTAGCATTATCGAAGCTCAAGGCCGGCGAACGAAGGCCGTGCTGTTTCAACCGCAATCTATGCACCGAACCCGAGGTCTCGAAAAATGGAGTCCTCGTCGAATCAACCCAAACAACAAATCAAAATCCCCAGAGGATGTTTGAGGGAGAGAGGAAGGCGGTAGGTTAAAGATGAAATCAAGTACGAATTCTTCCCCAGAAGAGAAGTCCCCATCGCAACAGATTGATGATATCATCGAGGCGCCGGGTGATTGGCGAAGCATAAAATTGGCGCAACTGCGCGCTCTGATCAAAGAAGCCGATCCTGGCGTGGTCGAAGAAGTCAAATGGAAAAAACCTTCCAATCCAATGGGCGTCCCCGTTTGGTTTCATGATGGAAACCTATGCATAGCGAATACGCTCAAGAACGCCGTGAGGTTAACATTCCCCAAAGGCGCTCAAATGAAGGATCCGAACAGACTCTTCAATACACGTCTTGACAGCAAAACGGTTCGTGCCATCGACTTCCACGAAGGCGATACTGTAGATGAGACAGCCCTAAAGGCGCTCATTCTTGATGCCGTGAGGTTGAACACATTATAAGAGCGCGCGCGATAATGCGGTAATTCTGCTCAAACTGGTAGAAACATAGTCGTTCCGTTCCAGTATCAAAGTGAGGGACTGGAGAAGCTTTTCGGCTCTCATGAAATTCCTGCTCACTTCTGGTAGCATCACGAACAACAGCATCCGCAACTCTCTGATTGATCTGCTGGGTAAACCGATTGCCGAATCCAGCGCTCTTTGCATTCCCACCGCGGCGTACGGGCACCCCATGGCCGGTCCTGTCGCGGCATGGCGGTTCATCAGCGGACAAGACATCTCACCCATGTGCGGGCTGGGTTGGAAGTCCTTGGGCGTGCTGGAGCTCACCGCGCTGCCCAGTATCGCTGAAGAACATTGGGTTCCCATGGTCCGAGAGACTGACGCCCTGCTGGTGGGGGGCGGCGATGCCTTGTACCTATGCCACTGGATGCGCCAGTCTGGACTGGCGGACCTCTTGCCATCGCTCAAGGCGGTCTACGTGGGACTGAGCGCCGGGAGCATGGTAATGACCCCCAATATCGGGGAGGACTTCGTCCGCTGGAATCCGCCCACCGGCGGCGATGAAACCCTGGGAGTGGTTCATTTCTCGATCTTTCCGCACCTGAATCATGAGGAAATGCCGGAGAACGCTATGGCATACGCAGAAAGATGGGCCGCCAGTATGTCATTGCCGTGCTATGCGATCGACGATCAGACCGCTATACAAGTGGTCGACGGAGAAGATGAAGTTGTCTCCGAAGGCCATTGGAAACGGTTTACACCCTAAAGGGGGGAAATAAATGTCCAATAATCCCCTGGCGTATAGACTGCCCGTCCCGTTTATCGCGCCTGGATGACGTCTTTGTTCCGGACAATCTTATATTTCTTGAATTCTGGGTGGGCCTGAGCTTACTCTTGCCTGACTATATCGACCGAAATCTCCACCGCCGGGATCGTTCCTCTGTTCTCTAGCCAGTGTGTGGTGTTCCTATCCTCGGGCCAGCCCACTCCCGGCCCATAGTCCGTAGCGCCTCCATTTCGATGGTCAGTGATCGTTCCTTGCAATATGTAGACGATGCCTGGTCTGTCTTTATGGTCGTGTATCGGGCC
>CAVYIF010000011.1:0-187133 GCA_963768585.1 uncultured Chloroflexia bacterium | reverse complement strand
CATCACCGATGGCGCCGCAGCCGTGGATCCTTCTGCCTCGCATTCTCCCAACCCGTCCGTCTCAAATTTCCAGGCCGTTCATGCCGACCAGCGCAACCAAAATGCAGCCTATACTCTAGACGGCCAGGTCGTCGAAAAGCTGCCTGAGATCAGCGCCGTGGTGCAGTCTTCATCCGCCAACGTTTACGTCTTCGACGCGGGCATGCCTTCATCTTCGACCGCGGTAATCACGCTGGACGACAGCACACCTGTACCCTCACCTGAACCGACCCAAACCACTGTCATCCTGCCACCCACCCCTGCCCCCATCACGGCCCCCACCACAGGCGGCAGCGCGCTGACCCTGGAAAAACCATTACGCTTTGCCAACAACAGCAGCTACGCCGCCACGGTTGTGGTCGGCAGCTATACGCCTGCCCCCGGGGTTACAGCAGGTCAATCCAACGCCTCCACGGTCGTATTCCCCGGTGGCAACCCCTCCGCCCAGCTTTCTTTGCCGCTGGGCGAATATGTCTTCTGCTACTACTGGGACCTGGGCACGGACGCCGATAACGACGGCTATGTCGATTATGCCCACCGTAATACCGGCAAAGTCACCCTGAGCCAAACCGCGCCGGATCGCCCTGAAAGCGCCCAGGTGGTCATGCTCAGCCCCGAAAACGCCAGCGCTCCCAATGGAAAATGCGGTCAAAACCAGGCGCCAACCCAGACCGCCGCTGCCAGCGGGCTGACCCCGCAGGAACAAGCCAACCAGGGCACCCATACCTACACCTGCGGGCCCTTTGCCGGTGAGTATACGCACCCATCCGTAACATTCACCTTCGACAAGGATTCTGTCGTAATGACAATCAGCGGCGATGAAGGATCATTTGTCGGCACCCGGATTGAACCCAATGTCTACATACTCGATGATAAGCAAGACCTCATCTTTACAGATTCTGGTTTTTCCAATTCGTCGTTTTTACAAGGGGGAGTATCGCAATTATGCACCAGAGAATAACAGAATTCCCCATTTCATCTGGCTGCCAGCAGACCAGGCAGCTTTCTGTTGAGAAAGGGAGGAATCTTGATTAAAAAATTCCAAAAAATCCTTTTGGTTGGCCTGCTCTTGTGCCTGTTTCTGCCCACCGGGCTGATTTGGGGACAATGGGAGGCCAATGGAGATGACTTGGATGTGCGCCAACTGTACTTTGAGATTCACAAAGAACACTCCCTGTTTGGAGGGAAGAGTTCATCCGCGCTGCGGGATGTGCGCGCAAATTATGCCGGACACATGAATGACCTGGTAAGGTACTATCAAAATAATAATCGATGGGATGATGCCGATGATGTAAAGCAGAGTCGTAAATCTCTCCTGGATTATCTGGATAGCCGCATTCGGATTGCCGATGAAAATGAATTGGTTCAGGCAGCCCAAATCATTGGCATGATCCATCAAACGGTCACGGACGGCGCAGCCAGCGTGGACCCATCCGCCCCACCAGAGCCGAATCCGATATTTTCTGATTATCAGTCCATCCAGGCTCAACAGCGCAATCAAAATGCAATCTATATCCTGGACAGCCAGGTCGTCGAAATGCTGCCGGGAATCAGCGCCGCGGTGCAGTCCACTTCACCAACGTTTACATCTTTGACGCAGGACTGCCCCCATCTTCGACCGCGATGATCTCGCCGGATGACCCTCCGACCGCGCCCCCACCCAAACCAACCCCGACAGCCGTCATCCTGCCTCCTATCACGGCCCCCACCACAGGCGGAAGCGCGCTGACCCTGGAAAAACCACTACGCTTTGCCAACAACAGCAGCTACGCCGCCACGGTTGTGGTCAGCAGCTATACGCCTGCCCCCGGGGTTACAGCAGGTCAATCCAACGCCTCCACGGTCGTATTCCCCGGTGGGAACCCCTCCGCCCAGCTTTCTTTGCCGCTGGGCGAATACGTCTTCTGCTACTACTGGGACCTGGGCACGGACGCCGATAACGACGGCTATGTGGATTACGCCCACCGTAATACCGGCAAAGTCACCCTGAGCCAGACCGCGCCGGACCGCCCTGAAAGCGCCCAGGTGGTCATGCTCAGCCCCGAAAACGCCAGCGCTCCCAACGGAAAATGCGGCCAGGGTCAGCCCACCGCCACCCAAAGCCCCATCCCGCAGCAGCCCACGGCTGCTGTCGAGTTAACCCCACAGGAACTGGCCAACCAGGGCTACCATATCTATTCCTACCTTTGGGGCGACATGAATGCACTCATATACCAAAGAAACACCTTCTACAAAGATTCTGTCGAAATCAAGGCCTACAATGAAGTCACCAACAAAGTCTACTCCACAAATGTTTACACCAAGACTGATTTAAATGTTTACACAACGCTCGATGGAAAGGCCTATATCACATTTACGGATTTCGGCTATACCTTCACAATACCTAGTGACAAATCGCAAACTCAATACACCCGAGAATAAATACCTTCCCCCCGGAGGCAATCGTGCATCCAAGCAAACGCAGATCCCTTATCCTGACCCTGAGCCTGCTGGCACTCTTTAGCCTGGCCTGCAACCTGACGGCGGTGGTCGGCAGCCAACCCACCCCGGAAACGCCGATCCAGGAAGGCCTGAACCAGGATTACCCGGTAAATATTTCTGCTGAGGCCGTTCCCCAATATGCGCTGACCGTCGCCCAGCGCAACAAGATCGCCAATCACGGCTACCCGGACCGCTTCCTGATCTCTTTCTCGACCAAAACGTTGGCAGACGGCGAGCGCATCGCTCTGCGCCAGGAAACCTGGTATTACGACGATACGGGCTATCAAGTCGTATTCAGAAATGGCGCCGTATTCACAGAAAATAACGGCGCGCCGGTCGAGTCGGCCGGTCTGGGGAGTACCGGCTACCAACCCGAGCGGTTTACCCAGGCCATGGATTTAGAGTCGGTCCTGGCTGTGACCGGCGAAAACGGCTTTTTTGCCCAGCCGATGGAAGCCGGTCTGGTCGAAAATGGTCAGATCGTTTTCCTCAAAGGGCTGAGCGTGGGCTTTCAGGATGGCAAGTTGAAATACGTGGAAACTCTCCCCCTGGGAGCGGCTGGCGAATAACCGCCAGCACCGGCTGAATCGATTGGGTTAAAACAAACAGCCCAACGAAGTTCGTTGAGCTATTAAACAGAAAAAGTCTCTTGGCAATGACCTACTCTCCCAGGAAGTCGCCCTCCAAGTACCATCGGCGCTGACGTCCTTAACGACCGGGTTCGGGATGTGACCGGGTGTACCAACGTCGCACAAATCACCAAGAGACTGTTTTCACAAGTCCATTTCGAAAATAGCATGTAGACCGCTCTATAAAGAGTATCCAATTCTCCGCACCACGCAAGAAACCCTCGGTCATTAGTACAGCTTAGCTACGCACATTACTGTGCTTCCACACGCTGCCTATCAAGCAGGTAGTCTACCTGCGACCTTACTCCTTACGGATGAGGGACCTAATCTTGAGGCGAGTTTCCCACTTAGATGCTTTCAGCGGTTATCTCTGCCAGACGTTAGCTACCCAGCTATGCCGTTGGCACGACAGCTGGCACACCAGAGGTCTGTCCACCCCGGTCCTCTCGTACTAGGGGCAGATCCTCTCAAGTCCCTTGCGCCCACAGCGGATAGAGACCGACCTGTCTCACGACGGTCTGAACCCAGCTCGCGTACCGCTTTAACGGGCGAACAGCCCGACCCTTGGGACCTTATACAGCCCCAGGATGCGATGAGCCGACATCGAGGTGCCGAGCGAAGTCGTCGATGTGAACTCTTGGACTTCACCAGCCTGTTATCCCCGGGGTAGCTTTTGTCCGGTAAGCCACGACCATTCCACACTGTGTCGTGGGATCACTAAGCCCGACTTTCGTCTCTGCTCGACGCGTTGGTCTTGCAGTCAAGCTCCCTTGTGCCTTTACACTCTACGGCTGGTTTCCATTCAGCCTGAGGGAACCTTTGGGCGCCTCCGTTACCTTTTGGGAGGCGACCGCCCCAGTCAAACTGCCCATCTGGCACGGTCCTCGTCCCCGATTAGGGTGACAAGTTAGGGTCTAAACATAATCAGGGTGGTATTTCACCGTCGGCTCCACCGAAGCTTGCGCTCCAGCTTCTAAGCCTCCCACCTATCCTACACAGATTGTGCCCAAACTCAATGCCAAATTGCAGTAAAGCTCCACGGGGTCTTTTTGTCCTGCTGCGGGTAGGCCGCATCTTCACAGCCATTTCAATTTCGCCGGGTCCCTCGTCGAGACAGTGTTCTAGTTGTTACTCCGTTCGTGCGGGTCGGAACTTACCCGACAAGGAATTTCGCTACCTTAGGACCGTTATAGTTACGGCCGCCGTTCACCGGGGCTTCAGTTCAAAGCTTCGCTTGCGCTTACCTCTCCCTTTAACCTTCCGGCACTGGGCAGGAGTCAGCCCCTATACTTCGCCTTTCGGCTTAGCAGAGACCTGTGGTTTTGTTAACCAGTCACTAGAACCATTTCACTGCGGCCCCCCAGCGCTCTTTTCATCACGCTAGAAGGCACCCCTTATCCCGAAGTTACGGGGCTATGTTGCCTAATTCCTTGACGAGGGTTTTCCCGTTCGCCTTGGTATTCTCTACCCGTCTACCAGTGTCGGTTTGCGGTACGGGCACCTGTGTCTCATCGTTTAGGGACTTTTCTGGGCAGCAAGGCTCAACTCACTTATGCCTGTACGGCTCGCCACGGAACCTCAACTCAACTGGCGGTTTTTCCTACCAGTCTCATCGTCTGACGCTCCATGCACCCGCACTACCAATCGCGGGCTGGCCTACCTCGCTGCGTCCTCCCATCACTCCTCACAGGTGGTGCCGGAATGTTGACCGGCTGTCCATCACCTACGCCTTTCGGCCTCGGCTAAGGGCCCGACTAACCCGACGCGGATTGACCTGGCGTCGGAAACCTTAGACATACGGCGAATACGGTTCTCACGTATTTTACGCTACTCATGCCTGCATTCTCACTTCAGTCCGCTCCAGCCGTCCTTACGGTCGACCTTCCTCGCTGACTGAACGCTCCCCTACCACTCCCATCCTAAGATGGAAATCCATAGCTTCGGTACCAGACTTAGCCCCGTTAAGTTTTCCGCGCAGGATCACTCGACCAGTGAGCTATTACGCACTCTTTAAAGGATGGCTGCTTCTAAGCAAACCTCCTGGTTGTTCAAGTAACCCCACATCGTTTCCCACTTAGTCTGGATTTTGGGACCTTAGCTGATGGTCTGGGCTGTTTCCCTCTCGGCCACGAAACTCATCTCCCGTAGCCCGACTGTTATGCTCTGGAGTACTGGCATTCGGAGTTTGATTGGGATCGGTAAGCTCTAAGCCCCCTAGCCCATTCAGTGCTCTACCTCCAGTACTGAACACATAACGCTAGTCCTAAAACTATTTCGGGGAGAACCAGCTATATCCGAGTTCGTTTGGCATATCACCTCTACCCACAGTTCATCCCCTAATTTTGCAACATTAGTAGGTTCGGGCCTCCACGAGCTTTTAGACTCGCTTCACCCTGACCATGGGTAGCTCACCCGGTTTCGGGTCTAATCCTTGCGACTGCTGCCCTTTTCAGACTCGCTTTCGCTACGGCTTCGGCTGTTACTGCCTTAACCTTGCCACAAAGATTAACTCGCAGGCTCATTCTCCAAGAGGCACGCTGTCAGGCCTAGCGGCGCGCACCCGGATCTCTCCGGAGCACCGTCCCGCCATTAGCCCTCCAACTGCTTGTAAGCTTACGGTTTCAGGTTCTTTTTCACTCCCCTAACAGGGGTACTTTTCACCTTTCCCTCACGGTACTTGTTCACTATCGGTCGCCAAGTGTATTTAGCCTTGGAGAGTGGACTCCCCAGATTCCTACCGGATTAGCGTGCCCGGTAGTACTCAGGTACTCAGCGGGAGTCAATCAGCTTTCGCTTACAGGACTGTAACCCTCTTTGGTTGGCTTTCCCATACCATTCTGCTAGCTGATTGTCTTCTGTCTCCCATCTGCCGAGCCCTACAACCCCGCATCAGCAAGCTGATACGGTTTGGGCTGTTCCCCTTTCGCTCGCCACTACTCAGGGAATAATCTCTTTTCCTCAGGATACTTAGATGTTTCAGTTCTCCTGGTTCCCTTCCACTAGCCTATGTGTTCAGCTAGGGATACTGGAGGTTCGCTCCAGTGGGTTTCCCCATTCGGAGATCCCCGGATCAACGCCTGTTCACGGCTCCCCGAGGCTTTTCGCAGTGACCCACGTCCTTCTTCGGCACTTGGCGCCTAGGCATCCACCGTAAGCCCTTACTAGCTTCTCTGCGTGATGCAGAGAATTCGATACTCTTTATTCTTTATCTTCGCTGTTTCTTCAAAGATGTTGCCTACATGCTATTCTCTTTTTAAGGTGCTGGTCTTACTTTTTGCCGGGCCTGTGTATGGTCCGTCTCAGAACCATCAGGTCCAGGTGGGCCTTTCAGGGATCGAACCTGAGACCTCGCCCTTATCAGAGGCGCGCTCTAACCAGCTGAGCTAAAGGCCCGGCTCCCTTAACAACTGAAGAGTGATAGGAAGCTTTGCTTCGTATTCATTAGGGCCTCGCCACCGAGCGAGGCTTCGTCTTACTGCTTGGAACTCGCGTTTACTTCCTTAGAAATAAACGCATGTTTCCTAGAAAGGAGGTGATCCAGGCGCACCTTCCGGTACACCTACCTTGTTACGACTTCGTCCCAGTCACCAACCCCACCCTCGACGGCTCCCTCCTTACGGTTAGGATACCGGCTTCAGGTGTTGCCAGCTCCCATGACGTGACGGGCGGTGTGTACAAGGCCCGGGAACGTATTCACCGCAGTATAGCTGACCTGCGGTTACTAGCAACTCCGTCTTCACGCAGGCGAGTTGCAGCCTACGATCTGAACTGAGGGTAACTTTGAGGATTGGCTCCACCTCGCGGTTTCGCTACCTATTGTGTTACCCATTGTAGCGTGTGTGTAGCCCAAGGCATAAAGGCCATGCTGACTTGACGTCATCCCCACCTTCCTCCGGCTTAAGACCGGCAGTCCCGTGTGACACTTGTAACACACAGCGAGGGTTGCGCTCGTTAGCGGACTTAACCGAACATCTCACGACACGAGCTGACGACAGCCATGCAGCACCTGTTCAGGCTCCCCGAAGGGTCGGTCCAGTTTCCTTTCCCTACCACCTGTATGTCAAACCTTGGTAAGGTTCTTCGTGTAACATCGAATTAAACCACACGCTCCGCTGCTTGTGCGGGCCCCCGTCAATTCCTTTGAGTTTTAACCTTGCGGCCGTAGTCCCCAGGCGGTGAACTTATCGCGTTTGCTTCGACACCGACGGATTTAAACCCGCCGACGCCAAGTTCACATCGTTTACAGCTAGGACTACCGGGGTCTCTAATCCCGTTTGCTACCCTAGCTTTCGCGTCTGAGCGTCAGTCTTGGACCAGGAGGCCGCTTTCGCCACTGGTGTTCCTCCGGATATCTACGCATTTCACCACTACACCCGGAATTCCGCCTCCCTCTCCCACACTCTAGTTAGGTAGTTTTGAACGACCTCTCCCAGTTAAGCCAGGAGCTTTCACATCCAACTTTCCTTACCGCCTGCACGCGCTTTACGCCCAGTAAATCCGGATAACGCTCGCCTCCTACGTTTTACCGCGGCTGCTGGCACGTAGTTAGCCGAGGCTTATTCAGAGAGTACTGTCCTTCCTCATCCTCTCTAAAAGTGCTTTACGACCCGAAGGCCTTCATCGCACACGCGGCGTTGCTGCATCAGGCTTTCGCCCATTATGCAATATTCCCTACTGCTGCCACCCGTAGGTGTATGGACCGTGTTTCAGTTCCATTGTGGGGGGTCACCCTCTCAGGTCCCCTACCCGTCATAGCCTTGGTAAGCCGTTACCTTACCAACTAGCTGATGGGACGCAGGCCCCTCTCGAAGTGAATTTCTCCTTTAGTTGTAAAGCGTCTAATCTCTACAACCACATGCGGTATTAGCAATCCTTTCGAACTGTTATCCCACGCTTCGAGGCAGGTCACCAACGCGTTACTCACCCGTTCGCCGCTAAGAAAATATTGCTACTTTCTTCGCTCGACTTGCATGTATTAGGCACGCCGCCAGCGTTCATCCTGAGCCAGGATCAAACTCTCCGCAATATTTTTTTCACCTTTTCAGGTGTATTTTCTTACGGGGGGTTCCTAACTCTTACTTTGCTGTCTTCCTATCACTCTTCAATTGTTAAGGTTCTTCCTGCTTGCCCTTGCCTCCCCTTCCACCTTGCAGGCTTCGGCACAATTTTGCCGATAGTCTTTTGAGTGTTCGCACTCAATTTCCATCGGCGTTTTTATCCCGGTACCCGCCAGGCTTCCGCGCAGGCTGGCTTTTTTCAGTTGTTATCGGACTGCTTTCGCGAGTTCGCTTCCAACGCAGGAGCAAGATTTTACCCCTCCCGGAAGCGTCTGTCAAGGGTAAAAGCCGGTAAATCGGTCACGAGTTTTGAATCAATTCCTTTTGCCCTGAATTTTCCTCCCCAGGTTTGCTACAGCTAACCTCCAGCCGGACCAAAACCTGAAAGCGCCAGCCGCAGCCCGCGCCGCATCACAATCACAACCAGAACCAAAATGGATATGCTAATGATCACCGCTATCAGCAGCGCGCTTTCATACATCGCGATGATCCCCAGCGCCCACAACAAAAGACAGCCCATGAATGCAGCGTCAATCACGATGCCAGCCACCAGGGCCGCCAATCCAAGCAGGCGGTATCTGGCGGGATGGGCAGCCAAACTCCCGGCACGGATCCAGATCACAAAGCTGACGATTAGAATACATAATGGCAGGGTAATCGCTGTCAACAACCAGACCGTCAAATCATTGATAAACTGCGGGGATGTTCCGCAACCTTCGCCCTTTGAGGCGTTCTCTCCCTGCATGGTAAAATTAGCCAACCCATGGATGTCAATGCCCCAGCAAAACACAACTGGATCCCCTGGTTTCTGCTGGTCGGGATCTTCGCCGCGGTACAGCGGGTGTTCTTGTGGTTGAACTACTACCCGCCCGGAATCTACCACGATACGGGGGGCTGTCGGCGCCTGGCCGAAACCATTCTGGGGGGATGGAAATTCTACGACGGCATCCGCCCCCCGGGCTACCCGCTGTGGATGGCCTGGATTGGCCCTGATTCGCAAGTTTTCCTGAGCCATTTGTAATGCGTCCATCCATCCAGTTGGCAGAAAACACATGAAAATGGAATCACAGAATGGGAAATCGCAGATGACTGACTCGCACAAACTTCTCCTATTCTCGCTCATAGCCGGGGTAATCATCGGAGCCGGGGTGGCGGCGGTCTCGGAAGGCGCCTTCCTCAATGGCTGGCTGGCTGCCGGGATGCTCTCATTTGCGGCCATCTTCCTCCTGTCGCTGGGCTGGCGTTGGGCCGGAGGCGGGCGCAACCTGGCTCTGCTGCTGGCAGCCGCTTTTGCCCTGCGATTGGTGCTGGGGATCGGCATTTCGCTGAGCGTACAGTCCTTTGGTTATGATGAAATCGTGCAGCGTTCGGGCTACGTGTATGCGGATGCTTTTTCACGCGACCGGGACGCCTGGAATCTGGCGGTTTCAGAGCAGCCCATCTGGTCCAGCTTTCAGCAAGATTTTCTTTCCGACCAGTACGGCGGCTCACTGGCGCTCAGCGCGCTGGTCTACCGCGGCCTCAGCCCGGACGCACACCGCCGTTTCTTGATTCTGATCCTGACTGCCTTCGCATTTTCAGCCGGCCTGCCTTTCTTCTGGAAAGCAGTCAAAGAGCGCTGGAACGAACCCCTGGCAGGGCTGGCAGCCTGGATCCTGGTGCTGTATCCCGAAAGCGTGCTGGTGGGCGCCAGCCAGATGCGCGAGCCGTTCCTGCTGGGGCTGACCATGATCGCATTTTGGGCCGTCTTTGCCGGGCGAAAGCAGCCGCGGCGGGCTTTGGCCATCTTCGCGGCCGCCTGCCTGGTGATGCTGGCTTTCTCGTCGCGAGCAGCGGTGGTCGTGATTGGGGCCCTGCTGGTCTGCGCCTGGATCGAATATCTGGATGATGTTGCGACCCGCCGCTGGAAATGGCTGGGATGGGCCGTACTGGGGCTGGCCGCAGTGATTCTGGTGGGGTTAAGCTGGAGCTGGCTGAAGCTGGCTACCGCTTACGATGCCGGGCTGTCGGTGCGCCAATCGGGCATGGTGCAGAAAATCCTATCCGAACTCGACCCGGGCCTGCATGTGCCGTTTATCACCGGCTACGGCCTGGTCCAACCTGTGCTGCCGGCGGTGCTGGTTGACCCGGCGCCTCTGATCTGGAAAACCATCGGCATCCTGCGCGCAGCCGGTTGGTACCTGCTGGCGCCCTTCCTGTTCTACGCGGTTTTCACCTGCTGGCGCGCCCAGCCGGAAAAAGACCGGCGCATGCTGCTCTGGTTGGCGTTGAGCTCCGTGCTGTGGCTGCTGCTCTCTTCGGCCCGGGCCGGCGGCGACCAGTGGGATAACCCACGCTACCGGGTGCTCTTTCTGCCGGCGATGGTGATCATCACCGCCTGGGGCTGGCGCTGGAGCCGCCAGCAGCGCGACGCCTGGATCTGGGCCTGGGTGGGCGCGGATTTCATTTTTGTGACTTTTTTCTTGAGCTGGTACATCAGCCGGTACACCGGCGCGCAGAGCAAATTGTCTTTCTTTGAAATGGTGGCACTGGTCCTTCCCACCAGCCTGCTGATCCTGGTCGCGGGATGGTTCGTGAGCCTGAAGCGCCAGGGCAAATCGATCCGCACTGAGATCCGCAGGCTGTGGCAATCCGTCGTCCGCTTCCTGGCGCTGCGCCCGGATACGATCAGTGAACCACCGCTGCCTGCCCACCCATCCAGGATTAACCGCTGGGATTTCCTGGTGGTAGCGCTCTTCCTGGGATTCGCGCTGCTGTATTTCCTCGGTCGTTTGCAGTCGAATTACCCGATCATCATATTAAGCGGTGATGCCGGCAACATCGCCAGCTTTGCCGCAGCTCAGGCTCAGCCTGACCTCTTCCGCGGTGATCCTGTACTGGGAGCAGGCAACCTGACCGGATTTTATGCGAATGTTGATATTCCGATCATCAAGGCCCTGGCCCCGCTGGCAGGCGGTGATTATGCCTGGGCCTATACCTGGCTGGTTGCGCCGCATATTTTCCTGCAGCTGCTGGGCTTCTATATCCTCGGTAGAGTGCTGCTGCGCAAACGCAAGTGGGCTTTCTTGCTGGCTTTTTTGACCGCCATGCCTTTCCTGGATGTCGGCCTGGGCGAATTTTGGGGGATCTGGCGGGACGCGATTCCCCGGGTCACTTTCCAAACAGTGCTGCCCTACCTGCTGGCCCTGGTGGTGGTCTGGCGGGCTCAACCGAGGCGCTGGCCGTGGTTAATGGTCCTGGCAGGGCTGATGGTATTCCTGCATTCGGTCAGCACCCCGGCCATCGGTCTCGCTATCTGGCTGGGGTTGTGGGCCTACCACCCCCGAGAATGGAAGCTTACCAGGCGTCTGGGGGTCATGGTCGGGTTGGGACTGCTCTTTTTGCTGGCGCTGAGCCCGTTTGCGATCAATTTTCTCAGTTATCAGGCGCGCGGCGCATCCCCGGATTATTCTATGGTGATGAACGTCATCACCACCTACCTCCCGGCAAACCTGCTTGACATTCCGGCTGCGTTGGGCAGCTTTCTCCTGGCTGCGACGCGTTCGCTGTTGTTACCCCTGGCGCTGTTGGGCGGTTTTGTCCTGCTGCGCTTTGGGCGGGTCGAACGGCGCCTGATCCACATGGTTCTGCTGTGGGCTGGCGGCATCTTCCTGGCAGCCGTGGCGCTGCCTTTTGTCGAACACCAGGTGGAAGCGGCGCTGCGCATCCCCCCCATCGATACCGAACTGGCCCGCGCCATCCGTTACTTCGTGCCGCTGATGCTGCTCTTCTGGCTGTGGCCGCTGGCCGAACTGGCCCCGCGTTTTGCCGATCCCCGGGCCAGCCGGGCCGCCCTGCTGCTGGGCATCCTGCTGCTGGGCGGCTGGACGGTGACTCACACCCCGGAAGGCCGGCGCATGCTGGAAGCCACAACCTGCCTGGCACACGGACGCCTGGTATGTGGTCAAACGCGCGATTCGGCTGGCATGATCACCGCCCTGCGCACTCAGACCCCGCAGGGCGCGCGCATTTTCGGTTTTAATGAGGACCAGAGCAGCACCACCAACATGCTCAGCATCCGCTATGATGCCCTGCGCCCATTGGTTTACACCGTGCGCGACGCCGGGCTGTTTATCTACGCCGACCGTTCCGCATTCAAGGATTGGCTGGAAACCACCCGCCAGGTGGATGACATCCGCGCCATGCAAGACCCCCTGGCCCGCCTTCAGGGCCTGGCTCCCCTGGCCGAATCGCTGCATGCCGATTACCTGGTAGTCGACTTCCCGGTCACCCCCGATCAAATCGCCGCCTTCCCCCTCGACCTGATCTGGCAGAACGACACCTATACCCTGGCCCGCCTGCACAGCAGTCCATGATATTTTCGCTTATGCATTAACCATCATCACGCTTGATGTTTTGGCCCATCTTTTCTCAAAACGTCTGGAAATTTGTTTAGGGGTTTCACAGTGTCATTATGAACAAAAAAGATCATCCCGAACTGCCGTTGCAACAACCGCAAAAAGGCTCCTTTGTGAAGCAAATTGCCAGGATTCCATTTTTCAAAACAATCAACACCAAAGATGCCATCGCTGTGCTTCTTTTTCTTACCTTCTCCCTTCTCTACTTCCTGGGACGGCTGCAGCCCAACTACCCCAATACAATCTTAACCGGTGATGGCGGGAACCTGGTCAGTTATGCTGTCGCGCAGGACCGGCCAGATTTGTTCGTCGGCGATCCTGCGATGGGGGAAACCTATCTGACAGCCTACTACGCCACCATCCATATGCCTTTAATCCGGCTTTTGAGCAGGCTTACCGCCGGTGATTACGGGTTTGCCTTCCTCCTGACGTTGGCGCCAACTATTTTTATTCAATTGATCGGGTTCTACATCTTGGGGCGGGTTCTCTTTAAAAACCGGTTTTATGCTTTCCTGTTCGCGATCCTGACTGCCGCGCCATTTACCTGGAATGGATTAGGAGAATTTTGGGGGATATGGCCTGACCCCTTGCCCCGGGTTACGTATCAGGCTGTTTTACCGTATTTATTGTCACTAACCATCGTCTGGCGAAATCAGCCGCGGCGTTGGCCCTGGTTAATGGTTTTTGCCGGGCTGATGGTCTTCCTGCATTCGATCAGCACGCCCGCGATCGGGTTTGCGATCTGGCTGGGTCTTGCCCTTTATCTCCCGGCTGGTTGGAAGCCCCTGAAAAAGCTGGGGATGATGATGGGGATGGGTCTCCTTTTTTTGCTGTCGATGAGTCCTTTCTTGATAAATTTCTTGTCGCACAATGTGCACACAGCTTCACCTGATTACAATCTGGTCATGCATATTATTAATACTTACCAACCGCCATATTTATTAAATGCGCCTGCAGCGATTTCACTATTTACCACAAATGCTATTTTTGAACTGCTTCTGCCAATTGGAATGGTTGGATTTTATCTGCTTTGGCGGTTTGCGAAAGTTGAACGTCAGCTGGTCGTGATGATATTGACCTGGTTCAGTGCGGTGATTCTCGTGTCCGTCGGCCTGCCAACCATTGAACGTTTATTCGAAGCCATTTTCCATCGCCTGCCAATTGATACCGAGCTTGTGAGAAGCATGCGCTACCTGGTTCCATTGATCCTGATCTTCTGGTTGTGGCCGCTGGCAGAAATTTCCCGGCGCCTTACGAATCGATGGTGGGTACGGGCCGCTGCGGTTTTAGGCTTAATTCTGGTATCCACCTGGACGGTCACACATCCCCCAGAGACCACTCAGATGATCCAGGCAGTGGACTGCCTGGCACAGGGCAAGCTCGTATGCGGAAATGATCATAATTTTAATGAATTGGTTGCCTCGTTAAAACAAACACCGGCCGGATCGCGGATTTTCTATTTTAACGAGAGCCATGCTGGGGTGCCCCTGACGCTTATCGTCCGTTATATGGCCCTTCGCCCATTGCTGTATTCGGAGGTTGATAAGAGCCTTTACCTCTACAACAATAATGGCTACCTGGCAGAATGGATGCATATCACCAACCGAATCGAGGGCATCCAGAAAAATCCCAACTCGATGGCAAAAATGGATCAAATCGTCATTTTAGCCCAGGAGTTGAAGGCGGCTTATATGGTGATCGACTTTCCTGTTCTTCCCAGCCAACTATCCAGGCTGCCGGTAGAACTCATCATGCAAAACCAATCCTTTGGATTGCTGCACTTATTCAACCCTGATTAACGAAATCATGTACTAATCTGAGGTATTCAATGACTCCAGAACTCCTTTTGATGCAAAAACGGATCGATCTGGCCGCCTCGCCGGTGCTCTACGACCGGCACTGCTCTGCGGAGAGCCTGCGCGAAGACTGGCAGGCCCACAACGCCCTATGGGAAGCGCGCGACGGCGCCTTCTGGGGGCGCAATCCGCTGCCGGCGCCGGGGGTGATCGTCTGCCGGCACAGCTTTCCCGGTAATGTGCTCGTAGACTGCTATGCGCGCACCGTGCTGCCCTCCCGACATGACATCGACGTGATGTGGAATATGAGTTGGGATGAAGCCGCCAACCAGCGCGGCACGGCCTACGTGGCCGGCATCCAGGGCTGGTGGGAGGGCAAGGTGGGGATCGAAAAGTCCCCGGAATACCGGCTCAACGCCACCGCGCCCTGCCCCTGGTTCGAAGCGGGACGCGAATATCACATCCAGGCCGGCAGCATCGACGGGCACTGCTTCCTGTTCGTGGACGGCCTTCTGCGCCTCGAGCTGACCGACCCCGATCCAATCGATTCCTCCCGCCACGCGCACATCGGTTTTGAAGCCTACCAGAGCATGATCGCGGTGCGCAGCATCGTCGTGCGCCAGATCGTCTGGAGCCCGCGACAGATGGGGTACGAGGCGGAATTTTAGGCCGCAGAATTTGACTTGTCCTTTTCTGCGTGCTATCATAGCCGCATAAGGTGATCGAATGAAACGATGCTTTTTTACCTCGATGTTGATGCCCCGTGCCATGACCCCTGGTCGTGGCTTTTCGACATTGGCGAGGTAAGGCAAAGACCGTTCTGGATTGTTATCCATCAGCCTCCCTTCGCCGGGAGGCTTTTTTTGTTAAAGGAGTGCGAAATGGACCCATGTTTTATGTAACGACCCCGATCTACTATGTGAACGATGCCCCGCATATCGGACACGCCTATACCACCCTGCTGGCAGATGTGCTGGCACGCTACGCGCGCCTGGGTGGCAAGTCCGTTTTCTTTCTGACCGGAGTGGACGAACACGGCCAAAAAGTTCAGCAGGCTGCCCAAAACCAGGGCGTGGAACCGCAAGCTTATGTGGATGAGATGCAGGAACGTTTTCGCGCTGCCTGGCGGGATCTTAACATCCAATCCGACGACTTCATCCGCACCACCCAACCGCGCCACGTGCGCGTGGTCGAGCACATCCTGCAGCAGTTGTGGCAGCAGGGCGATATTTACCGCGGCCAGTACCAGGGCTGGTACTGCGTGCCGGATGAACGCTTCTGGACGGAGAAGGACCTGCAGGACGGGCTGTGCCCGGACTGCGGCCGCCCGGTGGAACAGATCAGCGAGGCCAATTATTTCTTCCGCATGAGTGCCTACCAGGACTGGCTGGTGGAGACCATCCACACCCATCCGGACTTTATCCAACCGGTCCACCGCCGCAACGAGGTGCTGGGATTTTTGCGCCAGCCGCTGGGCGACCTGTGCATATCTCGCCCTGCCAGCCGCCTGCGTTGGGGCATCCCCCTGCCCTTCGATCCGGATTACGTCACCTACGTGTGGTTCGATGCCCTGCTCAACTACGTCACCGCTGCCGGCTACCTGCAGGATGAGGCACGCTTCGCCCAGGTCTGGCCGCAGGCCGTCCACCTGATCGGCAAGGACATCCTCACCACGCACAGCGTCTACTGGCCGACCATGCTGCACGCCGCCGGGCTGCCCTTGCCCAAAACGATTTTCGCCCACGGCTGGTGGGTGATCGGCGAGCGCAAGATGAGCAAATCGCTGGGCAATGCCGTACGCCCGCTGGACCTGGCCCGGGTCTTTGGGGTAGATGCCTTCCGCTACCTGCTGATGCGCGAGATGGCCCCCGGCTACGACGCCGATTTCGACCCGCAGCGCTTCGCGGCCCGCTACCAGAGCGATCTCGCCAACAACCTGGGCAACCTGCTGCACCGCGTCACCCACATGATCACGCGCTACTGCGGCGGGCAGGTGCCGGCCCCGGGCCAACCTGGTCCTGAAGAGATGCAGCTCCAGCAGTGCTTCAGCGCCCTGCCGGCCCAGGTGTTCGCCGCGGTGGAAGGGTTTGCCGTGCAGCAGGCCCTGTCTGCTGTGATGGACAGCCTTTCCGCGGCCAACCAGTACCTTGAACAAACCGCGCCCTGGGTGCAGGCCAAAACCGGGACGGGAGAAGCCGTTGCCACCAGCCTGTACACCGCTGCCGAAGCCGTGCGCCTGGGGGCCCTGCTGCTTTCGCCGGTGCTGCCGCAGCGCGCCGCCGAGGTCTGGCGCCGCCTGGGTTGGCATCTCGCGGATGATCTTGCCGCCAACCTGGCATGGGGTGGGCTCCGCCCGGGCAGCCCGGTGCTGACCGGTGCGCCGCTCTTCCCCAGGATTGAGGAAAGCAAAGGTTAACCACAGTGATGAAGATCGACCTTAATCGTCGTCTGCGCTGATTCACATATAATAAGGATGGGATTGCGGATGCCAGGATAATACGACTGGCATTTTCCCGTTCGGCTTGGAATTTCTGTAATCACCGTTTTCGAGGAACTATGCCCCCTAAAACCTCCATCCTTTCTTCTGTCCTTGGACCGCTGGTGAGATTTGGAATAAAGCTCTTGAGCCAGGGGCGCTTACCCCAGACCCAGGGCAGCCTGACCGTGAACGGACTGCGTGCGCCGGTGCAGGTGCTGCGCGACCGCTGGTACGTGCCCCACATCTATGCCCAATCCGCGGAAGACGCCATCTTCGCCCAGGGTTTTGTCCATGCCCAAGAACGGCTGTGGCAAATGGACTTCAACCGGCGCGTAGTTGCCGGCAGGTTGGCCGAAATATTGGGCGAGGGTGGTTTGCTCCCCGACCGGGTTATGCGCACTTTTGGCTTTCGACGGCTGGTGGAAAAAGAGGCCGGCTTAATGCCCGAAAATCTTTGTGCCCTGGCCGAGGCATACTGTGCCGGGGTCAATTCCGGGATCGATCTGGCCGTTCGCCGCCGCAAGCTGCCGGTTGAGTTCAGCCTTTTGAATTACCATCCCGAACCGTGGGAACCGGCCGATATTCTGGGTATCTCCAAATTGATGAGCTGGACCCTGGCAGGTAATTGGGACGCGGAGTTTATGCGCGCGCAGGTGGTCAACCGCCTGGGGAAGGAAAAAGCCGATCAATTCGAGGTAGATCTCGAGAATACCTGGGCGGCAATCCTCGACACCGCTCCCAGGACTCTGGATCCCACGCGCCCCTTTACCGGAGCACATGCCAGTGATGGCGCCGGCAGCAACAATTGGGTCGTGCACGGCACACGCACGGATTCGGGGATGCCGCTGCTGGCCAATGACATGCATCTCGACCTGACCGCGCCTGCCATCTGGTTTGAAAACCACCTGGTGGGGGGCGATCTGGAGATCAGCGGCATTACCATCCCGGGAACGCCATTGATCACCGCCGGTCACAACAAACATGTGGCCTGGGGCTTCACCGATGGGTTTAACGATGTGCAGGATTTATATGAAGAACACCTGCGCAAGAATTCGCAGGGTGAGGTGGAATACGAATTCAAAGGCGAATGGCTGCCTGCCGAGGTTCGCAAAGAAGAGATTCGGGTCAAAGGCGGGAAAACGGTCACCGAAGAAGTGACTATCACCGGGCATGGCCCCATCATAAACGTACTGATTGAAGCAGATTTCCCGGATACCCCACCCCTGGCGATGAAATGGACCGCGTTCGAACCCGAGACCACCATCCTGGCCCTGTATGACATGAATCTGGCGCGCAGCTGCGCTGAATTTCACCAGGCGCTGGCACGCTTTAGCGGACCCGGACAAAACACGGTCTACGCCGACACCCAGGGAAATATCGGCTATACCCTATCCGGGCGAACGCCGATCCGGGCCAAAGGCAACGGGTCGGTGATCGTGCCGGGTTGGACGGGTGAATATGAATGGACCGGCTATATTCCCTTTGATGAGATGCCGCATCTCGACAACCCGCCCAAAGGCTACGTGGCGACGGCCAACAATCCGCAAAGCCGCGATTCAGGGAAGTACTTCATCAGTCGTGATTACTGTCAGGTAGACCGGGCAGCCCGGATTGTCGAACTGATCGAAAAAAGCCCCAAGATTAACATCGACTATATTCAGAAGATGCAGGTTGACCAGGTATCGCACAGCGCCCGGGTATTGGCCCAATACTTGAGCAAATTGCCGGTGGATCAACCCGATTTACAGGAAATCGTTCACAACATGGCCCAATGGGATGGTGAACTGGGGCCTGACTCCCCCAGCGCGGCAGTGTATGAAATCACCATCCGCCGGGCAATCCGCATGCTGCTGGATACGCATCTGGGTGATTTTGGGGTTCGACTGCAGGGCAAAGGCGTGGCTTCGTTCCTGTGGAGCAATCACACCTGGGAATGGTTCATTCGCCTGTTGGACACACCGCAGTCGCCCTGGTTCGACCTGGGACATGGCGAGCAGCGCGACGATGTATTGATACTTGCCCTGCGCCAGGCAGCAGACAATCTTCGCCGCGAACAAGGAACGAATGAGAAACCGGTCGTCTGGGGAAATCTGCATCGCCTGACTTTCCATCATGTGCTGGGTGCCAAAAAACCTCTGGATGCGGCCTTCAACCTGGGTTCTTTTCCCATCGGTGGGGACGGCAGTACGATCTGGTCTTCCTTTGCTCCGTATTACACCCTGGAAGCCGGCACAACCGCCGGTCCCCCCTTCCGCTTCATCGCCGACTTGAGCGATCTTAACCACTGCTGGGGCATGCTGGCACCTGGCCAATCCGGGCATCCCGCCAGCCCGCATTACGGCGATGGCATCCGGCCCTGGTTTGATGGCAGCTACCACCCCATGCTCTTTCAGCGGACCGAGATCGAAAAGAACTTGAGCGCCCAATTAGATTTGAATCCTGGGACCGGGCCAGGGTAATCTCTAGCAGTGTTTCAGCACGCTGCCAATCCAGGTTTTCGAAGCGGAGCGGAAATCCAAAAACTTATCAAGCCGGGTTATGTCATCAAAGCCCAATCCCCGCGGGACAAACATGTCTTTATGTCAGTTCGACCGCAGCCGATGAGAAATTGATCCGTGCCAGATACCAGGTTTTAGATGAATACGAGACATTTATCCGGCGGGCACCTAGCGAAGACGAAGCCCGCCAATTCGAAAACACGCTGAGGAAATTGGTAAAGCTGTTTGAACAAAATTTATCCAAAGGATCGCCAACTTGATTACCATTTTGACCACCGGCTCGCGCGGGGATACCCAGCCGTACATTGCCTTGGGACTGGCCCTGAAAAAAGCGGGGCAGGATGTGCGCATCGCAGCCTTTGAAAACTATGGGGCCTTGGTTAAGGATTACGGCCTGGCGTACTTTCCGATTAAAGGTGACGTTTCCAAAGTAGCAGCCAGCCTTGGTGCACAGAATGCGATGCAGGCTGACAACCCGCTCAAATTTTTGCTAAGTTTTAACAAGCTGAAGTCCCTGGTGTTCGATCTGCAAAAGGATTTCTACAATGCCTGCATTGGCGCGGATGCGGTCGTTTACCACCCGGGGGCAGCGATCGGTTATTTTGCCGCCCGGCAGCTGCAGATCCCCAGCATTCTGGCCACCCCCTTTCCAATGACGCCCACCTCAGAGTATCCTGCGTTGATTTTCTACGATAAAATGCGCCTGGGAAAGCGCTTTAATCTCGCGACCCACCAGATTTTCGAGAAGATCATGTGGTTCGCTTCCAGCGCGCCCGTAAAGCAATTCTGGAAGGCGGAGTTTGGTAGGACGCCCGAAAATTTTGGTTCTCCATTCAGCCAGCAGCGCAGCGCAGCCCACCCCACCATCATTTCGTGCAGCGATTTTGTGTTCCCTGCGCCAGCCGATTGGCCGGCGAACGTGCATAATACGGGATACTGGTTTTTGGAAGAGGAAGCCGGTTGGGAAGCACCCGCTGAATTGGTGAAATTTATACAGTCAGGCCCGGCGCCGGTATATGTGGGTTTTGGCAGCGTGGGCAATCCTAACCAGGCCGTTCAAACCACACAACTGGTAATTGACGCGCTCAAACGCGCCGGTCAGCGCGGGGTTCTGGCAACCGGATGGCACAGTATGGCAAAAATCGACCATCTTCCCGCCAACATTTATATGATTGGGAGTGCCCCCCATACCTGGCTGTTTCCCCGCATGGCGGCAGTAGTCCACCATGGGGGCGCCGGGACGACGGCTGCCGGCCTGCGGGCCGGGGTGCCAGGCATCGTTATCCCCTTCAGCAACGACCAGTTTGCCTGGGGGCGGAGGGTTTATGAACTCGGCGCAGGGTCCAAGCCCATCCCCAGAAAAAAACTGAACCCAGAAAAGTTAGCGGATGCGATTCATTTTGCGCTGACAGACGAAATCAAAGCAGCCGCGCAAAACTTGGGCTTAAAGATCCAGAGCGAGAACGGCGCCGAACGCGCGGCGGAGGTAATCATGCGCTGCCTCGAGAAGCAATAATTACCGCAGATGCACGTAGGACCATGGCTCCAGATGACCGCACCAACGTTTTTTTGATAAATCGGTCTAATGTAAAAGCTCTTCCAACGAGTGAGCGCCGCGGTCTTTTTGCTGAGCCAGGTTGAATTCCATTTCCAATCCGCGGCGGACGATCTCCTGCGGATGGCGCTCCATACCCTGGTCCACCCAGCGCGCCGCGCCATCGTACTGCCCGGTGCGGCGGCACAGGTCCGCCAGGACCAGCTCCTCGACGCCTGGTTCTTCAAAACCGGTGATATGCCCCAAACGGGCGCGCTGGCGGGCAAAACGTTCCAAAACCAGCAGGCGGCAGGCTTTGGCGGCTTTTTGCTTTTCAGCATCGTCACAGATCCAGGCGGCGTGCATTGCCGCCCATCCTGCCCCGCCAAACTCTTCGTTGGCTTCCTGGATCAGGGCCCAGGCCAGGAACTGGCGCGCCTTTTCAGGCATGCCTCGCTTACGAAGCACCTTTTGATAAGCCGGCGAGTGAACCGTCTGGTCGGCAAGCGGGTATTCGAGAGAAATATCTGTGGCGCAGTACCCGCATTTTGGACAGCGCTGCACCCATAAAACAATGCTCGAACGCATTTGCTCGGAAGGTCGCGAATCCAGATCGGGCAGCCCTTCTGTGGTGGGTACCCGGGCAATTTGCTGCTCGCTGGTAGTGCCGCACAGGCTGCATTCTGTTTCGATCAGGACAATTGTAGTCATTTTGCTCTCCCCAAATGGGATTTTCTATAGTATACATGAAATAATCTCAATCGTTTTCATCGTCTAAAATCAAAGCACGTTGCATAACCCGGTACGAATTTCACCTATGGTCCAATCTAGCGCCGCTATCACCATATCGCGAACATTTGCCTCCCTGCGCCATCCCAATTACCGTTTATGGTTTATCGGACAGCTGCTCTCGCTGGTTGGAACCTGGATGCAGAACACGGCCCAGGGATACCTGATCTATGAACTGACCGGATCGGCCCTCTACCTGGGATTGGTGAGTTTTGCCGCCGGGGTGCCAACCTGGCTGTTCACCCTGTACGGTGGGTTGATTGCCGACCGCATCCCCCGCCGCAAACTGCTGCAGATCACGCAATCCTCTGCCATGCTGCTGGCTTTTATCCTGGCGGTCCTGGTGCTTACCGACACGGTCCAACCCTGGATGATCCTGATCCTGGCCTTCCTGCTGGGAACGGTGAATGCTTTTGAGTTGCCGGTGCGGATTTCCTTCGTGCGCGAGCTGGTCTCCGACCGCGAGGACATGCCCAATGCCATCGCATTAAATGCCACCCTGTTTAATGCCGCCGCCACCGTGGGCCCGGCGGTGGGCGGATTGACTTACGCCGCCGTAGGTCCGGGGCTGTGTTTCATCCTCAATGGAATCTCGTTCAGTGCGGTGCTGGTTGCCCTGGGCTTGATGCGCATTACGATCCTTCCTGCGCCCATCCGGCGTATGTCGGCCGTTTCTCAACTCAAGGAAGGGTTTGCCTACGTCAGAAGCGAGCCTGCGATCCTTTACCTGATGATCGGCTCCGCTTTCCTGAGCATCTGCGGATTCGGGATATTTGCCCTGATGCCAGCCTGGGCCAGGGATGTTTTGGGGGGAGATGCCACCACCAACGGCCTGCTCAATTCCGCGCGCGGCCTGGGTTCAATGGTCGGCGCGCTGTTGATCGCCACACTCAGTTACCTGAAAATGCGCGGGAAAATGTGGGCGATTGGCAGCTACGCCATGCCTTTATTTACCCTGCTTTTTGCGCTGACGCGCCTGATGCCGCTGTCATTATTGATGCTGTTCGGCTTTGGCCTGAACTTGATGATGATCGCCAACATCAACAACGCCCTGATCCAGATGGAAGTGCCGGATGAGCTGCGCGGGCGGGTGATGAGCATCTACACCCTGGTCTTCCAGGGCGGCTTTCCCATCGGCGCCCTGCTGTCCGGCGCTGCCGCCACGCAAATCGGAGCACCGGCCACGCTGGGCATATCGGCATTGCTGCTGTTCTGTTTTGCTATTTTCACCACGTTCCGCCGCCCCGAAATCAGCCGCATGGAATAACACATATCCAATATCAGATGCAGCGCTAAAGCACCATCAGGTTGGGAAAAAAGGTCGCCACAATCAGAATGGCCGCCAGCACAATCAAGATCACAGCCGTGACCCAGCAAATGATGTTATAGATCCGCCCATTAACGAACTTGCCCATCAAGCGCCGGTCATTGATCACCTTCAGCATGGTAATCAGGATCACCGGCAGCAAAACCCCGTTCATCGTCTGGCTGACCAGCATCGCCTGGATGAGCGACGGAATGGGCAGCAAAATGATCAGGGCCCCCACCACGATCAACGCGGTGTAAATCCCAAAGAAAATGGGCGCTTCCTTCAAATCACGGCTGATGCTGTTTTCCCAACCAAAAGCCTCGCACACCGTATAAGCCGTCGACAGCGGTAAAATACCGGCCGAAAACAGGGACGCATTGAGCAGCCCCAGGGCAAACAGGGTCGATGCGAACTCACCCGCCAGCGGCCGCAGGGCGACGGCCGCATCGCTGGCCGAAACAATCGTCGTTCCTTCCTGAAAAAGGGTAGCTGCACAGGCGATCATGATAAACGCCGCCACCAGCACCGCAAAGAGCGAGCCCAGCACCACATCCACCACCTCATAAGCGTACTCGCCCGGTTTAAGGCCCTTATCGACGATCGAAGACTGCTGGTAAAACTGCATCCAGGGGGCAATCGTCGTGCCGATAATCGTCACGAAGATCGTCACGAACTGGGTATCAAAATGAAAAGTGGGGGTGACGAAAGACTGCAGCACCTCGGTCCAGGCCGGTCTGGCCAGATAACCTGAAATCACGTATGCCAGATAGATTGCGCTGGCGACCAAAAAAATGCGCTCGACCGTGCGGTAGCTGCCTTTCACGATCAGCAGCCACACCCCTACTGCGGCTACCGGAACCGAGATGAACTTTGAAATCCCAAAAATCTCCATGGAAGCCGCGACGCCGGCAAATTCACTGACCGTATTCGCCAGGTTGACAAACACCAGCACCCCCAGGATCAGCGCCGTAACCCGCACGCCGAGCATTTCGCGGATCAGATCCGCCAGACCCTTCCCGGTGATCACGCCCAGCCGGGCCGACATTTCCTGTACGATGATCAGCGCCAGGGCCACCAGCGGCATCATCCACAGTAATGTGTAACCGTAATGCGCGCCGGCCACCGAATAGGTGGTGATCCCGCCCGCGTCGTTATCAACATTGGCGGTGATGATCCCCGGGCCAACCACCGCGAATAAGAGCAGGATGCGGCTGCGGAGCGGACGGATGCGCTGCCAGAGTGCTTTCACGACTCACCTCTTAATGGTACATGCGCGGCAGGCGCTTCTTCCAGGCTGTGGGGATCATTTTATCCAGGGCATCATCTGCGGTGACGATACCGTGGATCACATGGTCATCATCGACCACCGGTATCGCCAGGAGATTATATTTCGATACCAGCTGAGCGCAGTCATCCTGGCTGTCCAGCAGACTGACCGTGATCACCCGGTCCTGCATAAACTCGCTGATCTTTTTATCCGGGGAAATTAATACCAGATCCCGCAGCGAGAGAACGCCCTGCAGATGCTCGGCTTCATCGATGACATACAGATAATAAATCGTCTCAGCCTCATGCGCCGTGTGGCGCAGGTAATCCAGTGTTTCCGCGGCTGTCCATTCGGCCCGCACGGAGATGAATTCGGTATTCATGATACCGCCCGCCGATTCCTCAGGATAGGTCAGCAGTTCGCGCACGTCTTCCGCTTCATCATCTTCCATCAGCTTGAGCAGTTCCTGGCTGCGGTCCTGCGGCAGCTCAGCCAGCAGGTCGGCCGCCTCGTCAGGGGCCATTTCCTCCAGGACATCGGCCACTTTTTCGTTGGTCATTTCCTCAATCAGGCTGGCCTGAAATTCCGGCTCTACCTCTTCGAGGGCGTCCGCCACCATTTTGACATCCAGGTTTTCCAGGAATTCACGGCTCTCCGCCCGGTTGAGGTCGCTGATGATTTCCGCCAGGTCGGCCGGGTGAAGCTCAGCCAGCTTATCGCCGGTCACTTTGAGACGCATGGGCTGGTCCTTTCCCAAAAGCTCCACGTCATCCCAGGAGATCACGCCCGAACCGCGGGATTGGCTGGTGCGTGCACTCGTCCGGCGGGCCAGGGCTCCCAGCCCCATGCGCCGCAGCAGACCTGCCCCGCCAATATCCACGTTAGACACAATAATGCTGTCATTGACCCGGGTGAGTTCCAGATCGTTAACCCGTACGACGCGCACCCCGTTCATATCGATGATTTGTTTGTCGAGCACATCTCTGATCAACCACAAATCATCCTCGGTTGGTGCATGCAGCCGCAGGTTCTGCAGGCGGACTTTAAGCGGGATACCAGGAGCAATCAAAACAGCCACATCCTCGATGGGTATGACCCGGTCAGTACTGCGGTCCTTCACAACGATCGCGTTAATCTGGGGATGGGTGTTTTTGACCAGCATGACTGCCAGCAGGTCCTTGAGCGTACCCACGCGTTCACCGTCGACATCGGTGACAACCTTGCCTATTAATTCACTCACAAAGGCCATGGCACACCTCCTGACACACACAAACGCCCAGAATTCGGCTGGGCGTTTGTTCATTTTTACTCAAAAGCATGGTCATTCTAGCACTTGGGATTGAAAAAATCCAGCCCGTTAATGGAACTGTAAGGGAAAATATCAGCCTTCCAGCGGTCTGCGCCCGCCCCCGGAAGGCTGATCGCAAAACAGAAATATAAATTTACCAGGAGCGCTGGCCGCCGCGTCCTTCATTGGACCCGCCGCGCCGTTGGCCGCCGCCGAAACCACCGTCACGCCGCGGTCGTTCTTCCCGCGGGCGGGCTTCATTGACCTTGAGCGGACGGCCGTTCAATTCCTTGCCGTTCATCCCCTGGATCGCAGCCTGACCTTCGGCAGCATTGGGCATTTCCACAAACGCAAAACCGCGTGACTGCCCGGTTGCCGCATCCTTTATGATCGCCACAGACGAAACCGGACCATACGCTTCAAACGCCTGGCGCAGTTCCTCTTCACTGGCCTTATACGAGAGGTTGCCTATATAGATATTCATGGAGATCCTTTCAAAAAATAAACGGAACCGACACCCACTCAGGCCAGATGCAGACATTACCGGCGATCAGGAGATCAGGCACAGAATTTAAATAATCTCCTGGTAATTTCAGAGAGGGTACCCAAATTATATAGCGAATCCCTCAAAAACGAACAAGCATTATCGGGTTTTTCATGCACAGGGGGTAAATCCCAGCAATATCGGGGCTTCCCTTATTTACCAAGACTCATTCTTATTTGTTCCAACAGCCAATTCTGAATTTCAGGAATTCTATCCAGGAGTTGCACAGCTGACACAATCGGCCACCATGTGTCTATCTGCTTTTGACCACCTGGTCGCAGTTGAAAATACCGTTCCAAATAGAACTGATTGAACTTGTTAATGACATCGCTAACAGAAGGTGTAGTCACCGTAATCCCAGTCATGATCAATTTACTTCTGGCAACATCTTCGATCGGGTTCCCAATGTGCGAGTTATTCCAGTCAATGACAATTGGGCCTTGAGAACTGCGCACAACATTGTAAGGGTGATAATCCCCATGACAAATCTGATTTCCATCAGGCATTTCTTCAAGAGCTTTCAACACACCATCCCTGAGATCCGAAGGTAACACATCGATCGTGTGTATCATCCTTGGAAAGATCTCTTTCTGTTGGGGCATTCCTATCTGAATATTCCTATATGAGTGGATCTTTGCATGCGCCTCTGCAAATTCGTGAGCCAAATTGACGACTGTGTCTGAACTCGGATCAGTTATTCCCAGCAATTCATCTGCAATTGATTTTCCATCGATGCGTTCATAAACCTGTCCAAGACTATCATCAATTGCAACAAGTTCTCCAACTTCAGGCACTGGAAACCCAGCTTCATACAACTCCCTTTCTCTCCGTCCCAATTCTTTAACGAAATCCATTGGAACATCAGGACCATAAAGTTTAAGTATTTGATTATCACCCCACTCAAAGTGATTTCCGGTTCCAAAGATGGGCTTTCCAAGTGATTGGAGCATCATTTTTGTCCTTTCCGGTTTTTATCGTTTGTAGATTTCTTGAAATGATTATACTCATTATGTCATTTTGGTCTGTAAAGGTCAAAATGTTGACCAGGATAAACTTTTCATCCTATCTACCCTGAATATCCTCAAGGGATCGTGGTCCTTGTAATGTTGTTAAGGGTAAGTCTTGACGCGAGGGAGAAGAGAAGGTAAAATAAAAACATACCGACCGGTCGGTTTTATTTCTGGAGGATGCATGCAGCAGCGCAGTGAAGAAACTCGCACGCACATTTTACAGGCCGCTCTATCTCTCTTTTCGAAGAATGGGTATGATGCCACCAGTGTGGCGGAAATCTGCCAGGCCGCCGGGGTCAGTAAAGGCGCTTTCTATCACCATTTTGCCAGCAAACAGACCGTATTTCAATCCCTGCTCGAAGGCTGGCTGTCTGGACTCAACACACAGATGGATGACCTGCTCAACAACGCCCCGGATGTGACCTCCGGTTTTTTGCGCCTGGCGGGGTTGGCCAACCCAATTTTCCGCGAAGCACAAGGGCAGTTCCCCATGTTCCTGGAATTCTGGACCCAGTCCAGCCGCGACCCGGCCCTCTGGCAAACGGCCATTGCCCCCTACCGTCATTTTTTAACGCTTTTTTCCAACACCCTGGAGAAAGGCGTCCAACAGGGCTCAATCCGCGCTGTGGATCCCAAATTGACCGCCCAGGCGCTGTTAGCGCTGGCTATGGGCATCGTTTTGCAGGAAGTTTTGGATCCCCAGGAGACCGCCGGGGGCAGTGTGGCCGAACAGGGGATGCGTCTGCTTTTCGAGGGCTTACGGCCCTCCCAGGAGGAAAACAAATGATCTTAGTTACCGGAGCCGCCGGGCACGTGGGCAACGTACTGGTCCGAGAACTGGTTGAACGCGGGAAAACCGTGCGCGCATTGGTCCTGCCGGGCGAGGACCGCTCGGCCCTGGATGGGCTGCCGGCTGAGCTGGTGGAAGGCGATGTGCTCAAGCCAGAAACCTTGAAGCCGGCCTTTGACGGGGTGGAGATCGTTTACCACCTGGCCGGAATCATCTCCATCCTGCCCGGGCAAGAGGCCTTGATGCGCCAGGTGAACATCGAGGGCACGCGCAATATTCTCGCCGCCGCGCTGCAGTCCGGTGTCCAACGCCTGGTATATACCAGCTCCATCCACGCCTTGCAGCGTCCTCCGCAGGGCGTAATCATCGACGAGTCGCTGCATTTCGATGTCAGCAACCCGGCCGGCGCGTACGACCGCAGCAAAGCAGCTGCTTCGTTGGAAGTGACCAAGGCCGTGGCCGAGTATGGGCTGGATGCGGTGATCGTCTGCCCGACCGGAATCGTGGGTCCTTTTGACTTCCGCCATTCCGAGATGGGCGAGTTGATCCGCGGATGGATGGCGAACAAGGTCAGCGTAACGGTGAATGGTTTCTTCGATTTCGTGGACGTGCGCGATGTGGCCAAAGGTCACATCCTGGCCTGTGAAAACGGCCGCCGGGGCGCAGCCTACATTCTGGGCGGGGAACGCGTTTCCCTGGAATGGATGTGGCGCATCGTGCGCCAGGTAACCGGCCTGCGCGCCAGCTCGATCAAGATCCCCATGCCTCTGGCGATCATCGGCAGCTGGTTTGCCCCGATGTACTACCGCCTGGCGCGTACCACACCGCGCTTCACGCGCTACGCATTGGAAACGGTGCAAAGCAACTCAAACATCAGCATCGCCCGCGCGCAGCGCGAACTGGGCTACCAACCCCGCTCTCTGGCCACCTCCCTGGGCGACACCGTGCGTTGGTGGCTGGAAAGAGGCCGGGCGCTGGCCCCGGTGCACAATCCGGCGGATACCCGGCTGTGATAAAACCCGGTCTGGCCGTTATCAGCGGAGCTTCCAGCGGCATCGGCGCCGCAACCGCCCGCACGCTGGCCGGACGCGGCTGGCGCGTGGTGCTGGCCGCCCGGCGCGCCGAGCGACTCAGACTGTTGGCCGCCGAAATTCAGGCTGCGGGCGGCCAGGCGGAAATTTTCCCGGTCGATTTGGCGGACCCATCTGGGCGCCAGGCGCTGTTTGCGGCTCTACCCGCAGGCAGACCTGCTGGTCAATAATGCCGGGCTGGGCTGGTACGGTTATGTCGAAAAAATGCCCTGGAACCTGGCCCAGGAAATGATCGCAGTCAACATGGCGGCCTGCGTGCAGCTCTGCCAGCTCTACCTGCCGGGCATGCGCGCCCGGCGCCGCGGGCACATCATCAATGTCGGCTCGATCGTCGGGGGCATGCCAAACCAGGGCGTGGCGCTGTACAGTGCCAGCAAGGCCTTTCTGGATACCTTTACCACCGCCGTATACCGCGAGCTGCGCGGCAGCGGGGTGGAAATCAGCGTCGTGCGCCCCGGCCCGGTCCAATCCGAGTTCTTTGAACGCGCCCGCGGGCGCGAACAGGGCGGCTCGATCCCCGCCGAACGCTTCGCCGTGCCGCCAGAGGCCGTTGCCAAATGTATCCTTGGGCTGCTGGAACATCCCCGGCGGGTGGCCTATATCCCCTGGACTATGGTCTTTTCCCCATTGCTGGAAGTGGGCTTTGGCTGGCTGATCGACCGCCTGGGGCCGCTGCTGCTGAAGCAGGATTTTATATCCCGCTAAAAACCGATAAATCGAGCAGTGTCATCAACCTGTCTCGGGGTTTAACGGCCTGCCGCAGGGCCTGGCGTGTACCCTCGCGGTTGCAGTTCACCATTTTTAAGGCCCGTCGGGTCAGTTGGTCGGCCAGGATATTGTCGCAGCGCGGCTGCCACATCCAGCGCAAATCGCGGAAATGGTGGGCGATGCGCCGTGCGCGCTGGTACAACGGCCGGGCCCGGGCCGAACTGACCCCCGCCAGTCCCAGCATCTGTTCGATAACCGAACGCGCATCGCCGATCACCTCAATCGATTCGCGCTGTACGCCCATATCGCGCAGGGCCTGCAGTCCCTCGATCAACGCCAGGTATTCCGCAGAATTGGAACTGGCCGCTTTCACATGCGCAAATGCGCCGTGCCCGTGCGCCACCAGGCGACCATCGCGCAGGACCACCCACCCATAACACATCAATCCGGTCTTCTCACGCGGGTCATTATTGGGAGATATGGTGCGAAACAATCCATCGAAGCGCAGTGTGATCATCGATTCTCTCTCCTATGGCTTAAACAGCGACCGGCGATGAAAGAACATCGCCGGTCGACCTTGGACAAACCGTTTCCCGAATCTCGACAAAACTGAACGTTGGCGTATCTTTAAACCCATCAACCTCTTTCCGCAGCGTAAAAGTGAATAGCAGGTTGCTTCCGTACCATTTTCGCAAAACAGTGTTAAAAAGTCAATCGATTTAAGCTAACAACCGGTTAACGTTTTTGGATAAAAACCCTATGATACATCACAATACTGCCGGTCACCGCCACATTGTACGATGCCTGGCGTATGGCCTCGAGGGCGATCACCGCATTACACTTTTCCTGCACCCTGACCGGCAGCCCGTTATCCTCAGACCCGAGCAAATACGTGGCTTGTTCAGGATGCTCAAATTGAGCCAGCGGCGTCCCACCCATCTCGATCCCCACCAGCTGCGCGCCAGATGGACGGTTCTCGAGGAATTGGTCAAAATTTTCATACCGGCGCAGCGGGATGTTTCCAGGAGTGTTGAAGGGATCGCTGGTCTGGCGGCGGTAAGGCCGCCCGATGGTAAATATTCCGGCGGCCCCCAACTGCTGCGCCGAGCGCCATAAAGTGCCGACATTCAATCCATTGCGCGGCATGTAGATCCCAATCTCAAAATATCCCATGTCCTTAATCATACTCAAAAAATCGCTGGAACTACAATTTAAACGGCACATCCCGGGCGATTAACCCGGGATGGCCGGCTGCAAGCGGCAGCATTGAAAAAAACCCCTGACCCTAGGAATAATTGCTTAAAAACGCCTCAACAATCGTGGGATCATAATTCTTTCCCGAACAGCGAATTAATTCAGCGGCGGCTTCTTTATGTGTACAGCGCGGGCGATAAACGCGCCCATCGGTCATGGCGCTGTAAGTGTCCACCACGGAGATAATGCGCGCACCCAATGGAATTTCCTCGCCTACCAGGCCGCGAGGATATCCCTTTCCGTCGAAACGTTCATGGTGGGCGTGAATCAGACCGGCAACATTCGCCAGGTTCGAGACGTTCATCACGATCTCCGCCCCCACCGTTGGATGCTTTTTCATGATGACCCACTCCGCCGCACTCAACGGTCCCTCTTTTCGCAGGATTTCATCCGCAATCCCGATTTTGCCGATATCGTGCAGAAGGGCCGCCCAGCGGATCGTTTCCAGACCGGCGGGGGGAACCCCCATCTGCACCGCAACCTTTTCAGCCATTTCAGTCATGCGCTGCCCATGACCGGCAGTATGCAGGTCGCGTGCTTCAAGAGCCTTGGCCAGCGCTAAAACTGTCTCGAGCTGGGTCACGCGCAGCCTCCCGCTTAAACTTACCCGGTAAAGGGCGGCGGCGGATTGCTCGGCCAGGAACGCAATCAAACGACTTTTTTCTTCAAGACGCCCCTGCTCTTTGCGGTCGTTTTCCTGCCCCAATACCAACAGCCCAATCGCCTCGGTATTCAGCCGCATTGGGGCCAGGCACAGCCCGCCTCCATTGGTCAACCCCAGGAGATGGCGTTCCGATGAAGACAATTTTGGACTTTCACGACGAAAGAACATCGGGGCAAGATTTAATGCCGCACGTTGGTAAAGCTGTAAAGAAGGAGGGGAAGCCGGCTCGGAAAAGGATGGCCCGCCTGCCCGCCGGTCAAAAGAAGCCGTGCAGGACATGCTACGGTCGGGCTGGAGAACCAATACCCGGCTGTAAGTGGCCTGTAAAATATCCACCGCGCCTTGAGCTATTTCTGCAGACAGGGTCTCCAATGTGGAGGCCACTGACAGTTGTCTGCTGAAAACTAATAATTCATTAAGTGCTTCTTGCATACCTTTCCCTGGTGAGCGTGAGGCAGCTGAGAGGACTGCTGGAACAGAAAAAGCTTCCGTTGAAACGGAATCTTTTCCTGGTTCCGGCCAGGATTGGAGGTAGCGAAATAAATTGCCGGAAACGTTCATCAACCACAACCTCTAATCTATGTGTAAATACCAAACAGCCTTGTTAAAATTTCCAGGTACCTACAAGCTAATATTGGGGAATTTGCGCCGCAAACTCTGCCAACGAACTGGCCCGAATTGCAGCCAGGCGAGTGCGTTCTTCCTTGGCCAGGTGGAACGGTTCGCCCCGATAACCTTTCGTCAGGGCTTGATCCGGGTTTGCTAACAATAATTTGCGGAAATTTTCGTTAATAACCGCAGCGGTCAAAACACGGCTAATTTCCTGCCGCTGATAGGCACTTACTGCTGACAGGGAAGGTTCAGAAGCAAACTGATTCATGTCACTATCTCCTTTGAACTAGATCTACCGCCAAATGTAAGGAGCAGCCAAAACGCTCCTGCTGAAATCAACACATCTCCAAAGCTAAATGCCACTTTATATGAAACCCAATCTGGCAGGGAAAAATGATCGGAAAGAAACCATAAGCGCGTTTCTGCTGCCGGTATGACGATATCCTTGCCCACACCCAACCGCTGGCCGATCTGCCAGGCGCCAAACGGGGCATCAGGATACAGGTGCTGGATAGTCTCCGGGCTGATGGGCATCATTCCCCCATTAAGCAAGATCACCAGCAAATTGAGCGCCAGTCCCACTCCCAGCAGCCAGAAGCCGGGCCGGCGAATATTCGCGATTGAAAAGATCAAGAGCAGCGCCTGGGATCCGACCAGTAAAACAGGGATCCACGAGGTAGAAATTGAGGCTCGGGTTGCCGGCTGTACGAAGGCAAAGTATTGTGGGATAAAGGCTAGAAGCACCAACCAGGCCCAGCGCAAGTCCGGGAGCTGATATGGGCGCCGGCCAATCGCGGCCCACGCGATGCCTCCCGCCAGGCCAGCCAGAGCTGCACCCAGAAGAAGGATCAAGGAAAAAACTACATTCCAACGCCACCGGACGCATCAGGCGCACCGGCAGAAATGATATACATGGCAATGGTCAAGAAGAAGAAGATAACACGGCTATCGCGGCGGGCAATCAACTGAGACATTTTTGTGGAAAGCGTTTTCATGACTAATCTCCTGTGTTTTGTATTTCTATACTGAGTATGACAAACAGGAGACTGCCAATCAGGCTACCAAAGATTAAAATAAAATAAGAATACTGAGGTTTTTGTTATTAAAGAGTAATGGGGTGGTTTGCCACCCCATTACTCTTTAATAACATATTAGAAAGATTTAATATTTGCTCAGCGGGTTAACTGCTCAAAAAGATGCACGGTTTGCGGGGAGGGTCCACTATCAAACTCTTCCTGCATGGACTGGATGCAGGCCTGGTACTGGCGGATCACGCCGGCCCGGTTGCCTTCCGCATCGTATCCACGCATCGCCAACCGGTAAGCTTCCTCCAGGCTGGGATCCATATTAAGCGCCGCCTGGCAGGATTGCAGGGCCTGCTCGGGACGATTTAAATCCAGGGCCAGGTTGGCGGCACTCATCAGGCCATCCAGGCAGCGCTGCTTGAGGCGCTCGCGCTCGACCAACGCCCACTCGGCATCGATTTCTGGCAGGAATATTCCCTGGTAGAGACGGGCCGCCCGCAGCAAACCCCGCAGGCGGTCGCTTTCTTTTTCAATTTTTTCCGCGTAGTTCAGTTCGCGCTCAAAGGTTTCGACATCATATTCGTAGTCCAGCGCCTGATTAAAGCGGTAGAGCTCATCCGAGCCAAGCACCACCACATCGCTGCCCACGGCATGCCGCAGGCGGTAAATCAGATTGCGGAAGCGCTGGTGAAGCTGATCGGGAGAGGCATCCGGCCAAAAAACCAGACCGATCTGCTCTTTGGTCAACCCCTGGGGGTTATTCAAAAGGAAAAAGAACAGGTCGCGCGCCACCAATGAGCGCCAATCCGCGCCGGCAATCAGATTGCGGTTGACGCGAACTTCCATCCGCCCCAGGGACTGGATGGTAACATGCGCCGGGCCCAACGGCACAATCCCCGCCTGCGGGCGCAGTTGGCGGCGGTGCCCGGGCAAGCGGCGGTTGAGCTGCCCCACCTGGCGCAGCAGGCGCCCGGCTTGAGGCCCCACTTCCGGCAGGTTGTGCATTTTTTCCAGCAAAGGTAAAAACTCACGCGCAGCCGAAACCAGCGGCGGCCATGCCGCCGGGGAGTCCCATATTTCCGCCAGCGTACGCCGGTGATTTTGTGCCGCTTCCCCATCCGCACGTCCGGCTGCCGCCAGCATCAGGATCAACTGGCTGCGAGCGGATTCCAGACGCCGCCCCTGGCTGGCAAAATACGCCGCGGCGTGAGCCAACTGCTCCTCAACCGCCTGAAAATCCCCCTGAACCAGCAGCAAAGTGGCCTGTTCTAACTGGCAAAGGGCTTGATCAATTTCCGCAAGCCCGGCCTGCGCCCGCTGTGACGCGGCCAGCAGCAGTTCGCGCGCGGTCGGAAAACGATCCTGTCGCCGCGCAAGCACCCCGCGCGCCAGGTCCAGGTAAAATAAAAGGTAGCGCTCCTCTGACCGTTCGGCCAGTGCGCCCGCCTGGCGGTAAGCCTCCATGGATTCGTCATATGCTTCCAGGTCGCGGTAAAGGTCACCCAGGCCCGTCAGGGCAAAGGCTTCCATACGCGGATAGCTGGAAAGGCGAGCGCACTCCACGGCTCGTTCCAGGCTGTGGGCAGCAGGCAGGTAGTCCCCGCGCTCATGCTGCAGCACGCCCAGGTTGTTGAGCAGGTTGGCCTGCCAGGCCAGGTTCCCCGTCTCCTCCCACAGCTCCAGCGCCTGGGTATAGGCAATTTCCGCTTCATCCAATTGGCCCAGCGAGCGCTGCGTCATACCGATATCGAGCTTCGTTCGCGCTGCGCTGGCCATATCACCCAGGGATTTATAAGCCTCGTGCGCCTGGTTAAGCTGCTCAAACGCCCGGTGGATCTGGCCCATAGAAAGCAAGGCCGACCCCAGGGCGCGCTGCGCTTCGGCATGCGCCCTGGGGTGGCTGTCTAATTCCTCGGTTAACTGCAAGGCCCGCTCGGCATCGTTTTGGGCCTCCGCATACCGGCCAAGCAGGCGCAGGCCTGTGGAACGGCGCGAGAACGCCAGGGCCAACTGGTATGGATCGTCAGTTTTGCTTAACCCCGCGATTGCCTGATCCAACAAATCCCTGGCTTCCCTCAATTCGCCGCGCATGATCGCCAGGCCGCCCTGCAGCGAAAGCAGGACCGGTCGGGCCAGGGTCATCTCTTGCGGAAGGGTCGTCAGCCAATCCGAAAGGGTACTGAAGCGCCCGCTGATCATTAATTCCGGACCGGCCTGCTCCAGCAAGCCTACCTGGGCCGAGAGCCGCCCCAACCGCTGGTAAACACGGTAGGCCCTTTCCCATTCGCCATGACCGGCATAAACCTGGGCCAGACGGATTTGGATGCTGATCGTCTCTTCGGGACGCTGCTCCTGCATTCTGTGCTGCAAGAAGGCCAGGAACAGATGGTGGTAGCGCAGGGTGACCGATTCTTCATCCACGGGCAGGATGAACAGGTTGTTGCGCAGGGCCGCATCCATAAGCGCATCCCAATTCAACTCCAGATTGAGGGCCGGACCAATCACTTCGGCGCAAAAAGCAGCAGTAAATTCTTCCAGCAGCGAGGTGCGCAGCAAAAACTCCTGCACATCCGCCGGCTGTTTTTCCATCACCTGTTGAGCCAGGTAATCATACAACCCCACCCCAGCCACCCGCAGCATCCCTCTGCGGTCAGCTGCACCCCGGTCCAACTGGCTGGACAACAGCAGGCCGGCGATCCAGCCTTCGGTCTTGCGCACCATTTCGCGCGCCAGTTCGGTGGGCAGCACCTGGCGCTCATTCTGCAAAAACAAAGCCTGAATTTCATCCGTTTTGAAGCTGAGTTCCTCAACACTCATCCCGGCTACCTGCGCCCTCGCCACCAGAAGCGGAAGATCGGGCAGTGTCAGCAGGGTGCGCGATGCCACAAACAGGTGGCAGTTATCGCTGACCGTTTGCAGAAAACGGCTGAGAAACTGGTTCACCTGACGGCTGTCATCGATCAGGTGGTAATCATCCAGCACAACCACAAAGTGCTCGGAAATATTGTCATAGATGTCGTTGACCGCTGCCGCCACAAGCATGTCCACGTTTACACTATCCTGGGTGCTGGAACTGAGAATTCCCAGGGTGGCCTGGCCAAATTGTGGAAAACGAACTTGAATGGAGGATATGAAATGGGCGATGAAGCGCGACAGGTCGTGGTCCAACTCGTCAATCGCGTACCAGCACGCCGGCCACTCAAGATGGTGAACGAAATCGACCAGTAATGAGGTTTTCCCGTAACCGGCCGGCGCAGAAATAATCACCAGGCGATTATCCAGGCGATCCATCAACCCGTTCAACAGACGCTGGCGGGTTAATAGCTCGCTGCGCCGGCGCGGAACAACGATGCGGGGACGGGTCACCTGGGGAAATGTATCCATATATTTATTCGTCACGCTTAGTCTGGATTAACTATACCTGATGGAATAAAAAGTTCAAGAGTGTAAATTATAATTTGCCATCACCGGGCAGCCAACCGTCATAATAGGGATGATCGGCCAGGATCGGCAGGTCCACAGGTCTTTGGGTGCGAGAAGAGAGGTAAAAACCGGTCAGCAGTTGGATGGCCTGACGCGCATCATCCATGGTAACCGGAAAAGCCGCGCCGGTATGTAAAGCCTGGTGAAACCCCACAAACTGCCCGACAAAACCTTCCGGTTGGGGGGTGAAATGTTCCAGGGCTGCCTGCATGGCGGCTTCGGCCTGCGGCGTATCCGGCGTGTACGTCCAGGGTTCGGCCGTCGCGCTGTAGGTGCGGATGTTGCTCTCCACGGTCAGGTTGGCAAACACAAAACGCAAGCGGGTGATTTGATCCGTCGACCCTGTCGTCAGGGAAACCGAGGCCAGCGAACCATCCGCCATTTCCAGCGAAGCCGAGAAACAATCTTCGGTCTCCACTGGATTAACCAGGGTAGCCATGCGGGCAAATACGCTGCGCGCCGGCCCCAGGATCGAGGTCAGCACATCGTTGGCGTGAATGCCCAACGTGACCAATGCCCCGCCCAGCTCGCTGGCCCACTTGCCGTGCCAGGTGCCGTCGTAATATTCCCAGCGCCGCCGCCAGGCTGTTTCGGCGGTTGCCAGGTAGGCCCGCCCGGTCACCCCTTCTTTGACCAGAAAGCGCAGCTTTTGAGCGGCCGCGCCCATGCGGTTTTGAAAGATGGGCATGATCCGCTTCGGCCCGTGCGCTGCTCGGCAGCCACCAGTCCATCGATCTCGCGCAGCGATTTACAGGCCGGTTTTTCCAGGACAACATGCTTGCCGGCTTCCAGGGCCTGCAGAGTCTGTTCGTAGTGCAGGAACGAAGGCGTGCAGATGTCGATCACATCCAGATCGTCCATGCGGCATAATTCGGAAAAATCATCGATCACCCGGGGAACCTGGTACTGCTCCCCTACCAGCCGGGTGCGTTCATCTTTGCCGGCCAGGGCCAGCACTTCATATTGATCGGGGAGCGATTGAAAAGAATGGATATGTGACCGGCCGATCCCTGAGCCGGCTACACCCACACGCAGTTTTGAATCCATATTGTATGCTATACCTGTGCCAGGTTTCCCAGGCGCACGGCCTGAGCCTCGGCCTTGACCGCCAGTTCAGAAGCCAGGAAGCAGTGCGCCTGGGTCATCGCGGTTTCGGTGCGGTGGTAGATGTCGTAGATCAGCTGGCGGCCGTAAGGCAGGTCCTTATCGGAGCAGTCGATGTACTGCACGCCCTTCTGGTCCACCAGGAACAGGTGCTCGCCACCCGGCCGGCCGCCAATATCCACATATTTACGCAGTTCAATATAGCCCTCGGTTCCCAGGATGGTGCAGCGCCCATCTCCCCATACCGGCAGGCCATCGGGGGTGTACCAATCGATGCGCACATACCCTGTGCCGCCGTTGCCCCGCACCAGGCAGTCCCCAAAATCTTCCAAACCGGGATACTGGGGGTGTTTGAAGTTGCCCACCTGCGATGTAACCACTTCGGCCTCGGTCGAGCCGGTGAAAAACAGGAACTGGTCGAACTGGTGCGAGCCAATATCGCACAGCACGCCGCCGTATTTCTCGCGCTGGAAGTACCATTCCGGCCGGGTCGGCAGGCTGGTGCGGTGCGGCCCGAGGCCGATCGTCTGCACCACCTTGCCGATCGCGCCGGCCTGGACCAGCTCGCCCGCATACACCGTGGAGCGGGTTTCAAAATGTTCTGAATAGCACACCGAATAAATTTGGCCGGTTTCACGCTGTACCTGCCGGGCTTCTGCCAGCTGTTCCAGGGTGGTGAAACCGGGCTTGTCGCTCATGTAATCTTTGCCGCGCTTCATCACCTCGATCCCCAACGGGGCGCGCTCCACCGGGATCCCGGCGCTGACCACCAGCGGAATGGTGGGGTCATCCAGAATCTCTTCCGCGGTGCGGGCCTGGGCGGCTTGCGGGAATACCTGTGAAAAACGGGCTGCCAGGTCGGGTTCTTTGGCGTAAAAAGAAACCAGTTCGGCGCCGGCGCGCAGCAGTAAATTGACCTGTCCATAAATATGGCCGTGATTGAGACCGATAGCAGAAAAACGCAGGGGGGGTAATTTTTCCATGGGAATCCTTTCCTGGGTATTTCGGTCTGGTACGTGTGACACGCATGCCAGACGAATAGGTTTAAACAAGATCTATTTTACAACGAAAATGCAGCCATCCCTCAATTTAAACCACCGGCACCTGCCCGCGGAACTGGCTGGCATACAGGCGCTGGTAAAAACCGTTCTGGTCCAGCAGTTCGCGGTGCGTGCCGCGCTCGATGATCCGCCCCTGATCGATCACCAGGATTTCATCCGCCCCGCGGATCGTGCTCAGGCGGTGGGCGATCACGAAGCTGGTCCGCCCTTCCATCAGGCGCAGCATGGCCTCCTGGATGTGAACTTCGGTGCGGGTATCCACGCTGCTGGTGGCCTCATCCAGGATGAGGATGCGCGGGTCGGCCAGGATGGCGCGCGCGATGGAGATCATCTGGCGCTGGCCCTGGCTCAGGTTGCTGCCGCGCTCCGAGAGCATGGTCTGGTAGCCGTGCGGCAGGTGGCGGATAAAAGAGTTGGCATTGGCCAGCTTCGCGGCGTGAATCACCTCGTCATCGCTGGCCTCCAACCGCCCGTAGCGGATGTTCTGCATCACCGTGTCGGAAAACAGGAAGGAGTCCTGCAGCACGATCCCCAGCATGCGCCGCAGGCTGTTGCGCTGCGCGCCGCGGATATCCGTACCGTCGACCTGGATCGCGCCTTCACGCACATCGTAAAAGCGCGAGAGCAGGTTGATGATGGTCGTCTTTCCGGCCCCGGTCGGCCCCACCAGGGCGATCGTCTGCCCGGGTTTGGCGTGCAGGCAAACCTGCTCCAGCACAGTCTGGTCTTCGTCATAGCCAAAGGTCACCTGATCAAAAACGACCTCCCCGCGTACCACATCCAATGGATCGGCATCGCGCACATCCGCCGGCTCGGGCGTCTCGTCCAGGGCCTCGAACACGCGCTCGGCCCCGGCCAGCGCCGCCTGGATGGTATTGTACAGGTTCGCAATCTGGTTGAGGGGCATGCCCAACTGGCGCGAATAATTCAGGAAGCTGGCAATCTCGCCCACGGTCGCGATACCGCGCAGGGCCATCCAGCCGCCCGTTCCGGCCACGATGGCAAAGGCGGTGTTGCCCACCATGTTGTTGAGCGGCCCGAGCAGCCCGGAATAAGTTTGCGCGCGGATCGAAGCTTCTTTTAAAACCTGGTTTTCAGCTTTGAACTTTTCAATGACGCTCTGCTCCTGCCCGTAGGCTTTGATCACACGCTCACCGGTGATGGTTTCCTCGATGGTGCCGTTCAAAATACCCAGCGCTTTCTGCTGGTCGCGGAAGCCTTTCAAGGTGAATCGGGAGATGGAACGGGTGATGAGCGTCATCAGCGGCACGGAGACCATGCTGACCAGCGCCAGCCAGGGGTTGAGCAGGAGCATGATCGTGATCACCCCGATCAGGGTCAGGATGCTGGAGATGAACTGGGTCACCCCTTCGTTGAGCACATTGCTGATGTTGTCGATATCATTGGTCAGGCGGCTCATCAGCTCGCCATGCGGAGTTTTATCAAAATAACGCAGCGGCAGGATCTGCATCTTGGAGAACAGGTCCTGGCGCAGATCGCGCACGGTATGCTGGGCCACGCGCGCCATGATATAGGTCTGCAGCCCGGACGATAAGGATGCGCCCAGGTAGAATCCCACCATGAGCAGGGCGAACTGCACCAGCAGAGGCAGGTCGGCCGGGATAATCGCGCGGTCGATAGCCTGGCCTAAGAGGTAGGGATTGACCAGGTTCAGCCCCGTGGTGAGAAATACCAGCAAAAATACCGCTAACAATTCGAAACGCTGGCGGCGCAAAAAGCCCCACAACCGGCGCAGCGTGACCCACATATTCTTGGGTTTTGGCCCCGGACCCACGATCCCGCGCCGCCCTCTGCCGGGCCCCATGGGCAGCGCCGGCCCGTCTTGCCTTCGATCTTCACGTTTTTCAGGCATTTCTGACTCCATTCCCCAGCTGCAGATCGAAGATCTCGCGGTAAATCGGGCTGGATTGCATCAATTCGGTATGTTTTCCCACCGCCGTCACCTTGCCGTCATCCAGCACCACGATCTTATCTGCGCCCATCACGGTGCTGATCCGTTGGGCGATGACAATACTGGTGCGGCCTTTCATGATCTCCGCCAGGGCATCCTGGATTTTACCTTCCGTATCCACATCCACCGCGCTGGTGCTGTCATCCAGGATCAACACCGCCGGGTTGGTGAGCAGTGCCCGGGCAATGGCGATCCTTTGTTTCTGCCCGCCTGATAGGTTGACCCCGCGCTGCCCGACCACGGTCTCATATCCATCCGGAAATGAAGTGATAAATTCGTGCGCCTGGGCTGCCTGGGCGGCAGCCGCCACCTGCTCCTGGTCGGCCAGGGGATTGCCATAAGCGATATTTTCACGGATCGTGCCCGAAAACAGGACCGTTTCCTGGAGAGCCATACCCACCTGCCGGCGCAGGGCCACGTTGGGCAGGTCGCGCACATCGCAGCCGTCCAGGGTGATCCGCCCGGCAGTGACATCGTAAAAACGTGGAATGAGATGCACCAGAGACGATTTTCCGGAGCCGGTTGCACCTAAAATGGCGATAAACTGCCCGGGTTCGATCACTAAATTGATATCTTTGAGCACGGCACTCTCGTTGCCGTTATAGCTGAAGCTTACATTTTCAAAGGCAATTCGACCGCCCAGGGTGCAGCCTTCAGATAATCCGGGCTGGTCCTGAATCTCCGGCTGCATATCGATGACTTCCACGATGCGCCTGGCGGAGGCCTCCGCTCGCGAAACACGGATCAGGAGCATGCCGACGCCCAATAACGAAAACATCATCTGCGAGAGGTAGTTGATAAATGCCATCACCTGCCCCACTTTTATCCCGCCGGCGATGACCAGTTTTCCGCCAAACCAGACCACCCCCACCACACCGATATTAAGGGTGAACATCATTAAGGGCATGATCATCGCCAGCAGCTGCCCGACGCGGATGGTGCGATCCACTAAATCTACATTCGCGGTCTTAAAGCGCTCATTCTCGTAATCTTCGCGTACAAAGGCCTTGACCACGCGCACGCCGGACAGGTTCTCCTGCATCACCGTGTTCAGGCGGTCTAATTTTTGCTGGACAACGGAAAACATGGGCGAGGCGCGTGAAATACCAAACGCCAGCAAGCCCAGGATGACCGGCACCAGTGCAAACAGCAGCCAGGAAAGCGCCGGGCTGGTCGCAATCGCCATCACCAGGCTGCCAACCACCAGCAGCGGTGCACGCACCATAATGCGCAGCAGGATCATGACGACTTCTTGCACTTGGGTTATATCGTTGGTAACGCGGGTGATCAGCTCGCCGGTACCCAGGCGGTCCAGGTTGCCAAAGGAAAAGGATTGAATCTTCTCGAACAGATCATCGCGCACATCCGCGCCGACAAACATTCCTGCCCGCACCGCGAATACCGTGCACAGCCCGCCCCCTACCATACCCACCAGAGCCACCCCAAACATGGTAAACCCGGTGCGGATCACCAGGTTCATATCCATGTTGGCGATGCCCACGTCGATGATCTGCTCCATCAGGCGCGGCTGGAGCAGATCCATCGCGACCTCCAGCAGCATCATCAGCGGTGCCAACAGGGCCAGTACCCAATAAGGGCGCAAGTATCCCAAAATTCTCCGAAAATATTTCATTTACACCGTCTCATATATAAATAAACGTGGAATAAAGTCGATCAAAGCTGGCTTCGATTTCATGTCAATTTTTCCCGAACGGCAGCATTAGTCAGGGCTTCCTGCCTGTCCGGCTCGTTTTGGCTCTGCTTGAGGTTGTCGCGCAGCTTTTCCAGGTAGCGCTTCAGCAGAACCTGTTCCTCGGGTGTAAAACCCGCCACCAGCTCGCGGTTGAGCCGCTCGAAGGTCTTTTGTACATCATCCTGGACCGCCCGGCCTGCCTCTGTGAGATAAACCAGCGACACGCGCTGGTCCTTGGGGTCGGTCTCGCGCCGGATAAAGCCGGTTTTCTCCATGCGGTTGATCATCTTGGTCATCGTCGCCGGCTTGATGCGCAGCAGTTCGGCCAGTTCGGTTTGCGAGCGCCCATCTTTCTCCCACAGGCGGAACAGCACCGGCGGCTGCCCCGGGAAAAGGCCCAGATCTTCCATCAGGGCATGCACGCGGGCATGATGCCGCCGGCAAACCTGCGCCACGCAGAAATCGATCGAGTCGGGAAAATCATAAGGGGCCATATCTGTTCTCCAAATTAGTTAGCCGGCTAAATTATACACGTTTTCAAGAAATTGAGAAAGGGGGAAAATTTCTCAGGGTGCGCGGTGCACACTCTGACTGACTGATAACTTTTTATCGCGCTAAGGTCTATTAGCTGTTCTTGCCCCGTTTCCAGTTAACGGTCGTCGTGCCGTCCGGGCGTGCTTCCACATCCACAGTATAAGGGCCAAAGGACAGGTTTTCCAGGCGCGCTGAAGACCATTCCAGCGGCAGGCGCGGTTTCACCAGAATCTCTCCCCGGTCGGCGCGCAGGCTGATTCCGAATATATCTTCTACCACGCCGCGGATGAAGGTTGCACCCGACCAAAGCTGTACGAAGCACGCCCCCTGCGGGATCAACTCGTGCAGCACGCCGATAGACCCGTGATCCAACGTTTCGGCCACGTGGCGCAGCATGGCATAGCCCAGGTCGGGTTCGCCATTGCGATAGGCGGCGCGGCTGAGGGTAGCCGTCGGCAGCGTCCAGATGCGCGGGTCTTCGCCGGCGGTATGCTTCAGCCCCCACTCATGGAGATAGCCAGCTCGCAGGGTAGCGATGGTAGCGGCAGCGTGCTCCGCTGTGGCCAAGCCTACCTCCAACGGGATGACCACTGCCCAGTGTGGCACCGGGTAGCGCCGGTTCTCCTTCGTCAGCGACATGGCGTAGGTACCGCTGCCGGCGTCCCACCAGTCGTCGTCGAAACGGGCTTTGATCTTCTCACTCCACGCTCGCGCCTGCTGCGCTGTCGCCGCATCCTGCATCACCTCGGCCATATTTGCCAGGCAGGTGAGTGCCAACCAGGTATAGGCGGCCACGTCCAGCTTTTCCTCACCCATGTCTTCGCGCTCCACCACGCCCGGCCCGGAAGCGTAGCCGTCGCCGTCTGGGTCGATGGTTCCCAGTGTGTAGTTGAAGATGCCCTGGATCACAGCCGGGTACATGCGCGCCAGGAAGTCGCGGTCGCCTGTCCAGCAGTAACTATTCCACACACTCGTCACCCATAGCGGCGTCTCTTGCGCGCTGCCGGAAAAGACCAGCCGGCCCGAAGGCGAAATCTGGTGTGGGATGCGCCCCGCCTCGCTGAAGCGCGCGCCAATCGCGATGTGATTGAGGCCCGACTCGACCAGCCCGCTCGCCATAAGCCCGGGCAGGCTGTACGCGCCGTCGCCGCCGAACCAGAAGGGGAACATTTCCAATCCGGCGTAGTAGTAGCGCCCCAGGCCGCCGGTATCGGCTTCGAGCATGAGCATATTGAGCTGCGACAGCTCGAAGGCTGCGTTAAACCAGGGATCGGGCGACACCAGGCGCGGTCCGCTGCGGCGCTGCTGCTGGTAGAACGCTTCTTTTTCTGCCAGCAGCGCCTCTCTACGCGGCAGGGCCTCTGCAAGATAGCGCAGTGCGGCAGCAGCGCCGCCTTCGCTGACCACTGACATGGCAAAGGTAACCTCCTGCTCCTGGCTTGCGCCGAGGTGGAAGGAGAAGATCATTTCGCCGGTATCATCGGAGCGCAATCGCACGTCCTCCGGCGCGCAATTGCTGCCGACCGCCGCCGCCCACTGCTCGGGCAGCACTTCGGCGAGTGCCACCAGACGCTGTTCTCTAATCTCCACGGTCTGGCCCGCGTTGCGCCGCCCGGCGAGATGGGTGAACCAGGCGTCTTGCAGGTCGAAGACCGCGCGGAAAGTGAGGCGCAGGTCAAGCGACTGACTGCCCTCATTATGCAGGGTGAGCGTGCTGAACAGGACAGGCAGATCAAGCGGGGCAAAGTCGCGGCGTGTGGCCCGCAGTCCGGCGCGTTGGAAATCGAAGGTGGCGCAGGTGAAGGTCTGGGTGAAACGGTCAGCGTCGTTGAGTTCCCAACGTTCGCTGGCGCGTCCATCGCTCCATTCAAGCCCGAACTCGTAGGCGTTAAAGCCCTTGACCGGTTGTGCCCACACGCCTTGCAGCTTATCGGCCAGCGGGTCGTCGGGGAGCGGCTTGCCGAAAGTATAGAGATCGTAAGGATTGCTGCGCAGGCGAAAGCGCCCGTCGATGTCGCCGATCACGTACAAGCGCCGACCGGTGTTGGTAAACATGGTGTCGGCGGGAGCAGAACGTTCCTGATGGATGTCTCCCGAGTGAAGCACCTGGGGGAGGCTGCGTTCCGTGTTTGCTGGATTCCACATAAGGTTGAGATTCCTTATCGTACTGACTAACCATATCCCCGGCGGCGAGCCTCATCCAGGATGGCGGCGGTGGCGGTGGCGCCGATGCGCGTCACCCCCAGGGCGCGTACGCGCAGCAGGTCATCCAGCGTGCGCACGCCGCCTGCCGCTTTGACCTGCACCCCCGGTGCGCTGTGCGCGCGCATTAACGTCAGGTTGTGATCCGTGGCCCCCTGGTAGGCATACATGCCGTTGGCCTGGCGCACGAAGCCGTAGCCGGTTGACGTTTTAACGAAGGCCACCCCCAGCTCAGAGCAAATCTGGCACAGGCGGATGATGTGCTCATCCTCCAGGTAGTCGGTCTCGAAGATCACCTTGAGCAGGCCGCCGCCGGAGACCACCGCCCGGTTGACGGCCTGAATTTCCGTCGAGACATAATCCCAGTCGGCCCCCAACACTTTGCCGATGTTCACCACCATATCGATCTCGCGCGCCCCGGCACTCCAGCGCCTGCTGCGCTTCCGCCAGTTTAATCTCGGGGGTGCTGTTGCCGTGCGGGAAGGCGATCACCGCGCACACTTCGACCCCTGACCCACTTAAGATCGAACGCGCCAGGGAGATGGCATAAGGCTTGACGCAGGCCGTGGCCACCTGGTAGCGCACGGCCAGCTCACAGCCGGCGGCAATCACTTCATCGGTCATGGTCGGGTGCAGCAGCGAATGGTCGATCATCTTGGCCAATGATTGCAAAGTTATCGTTTCATCCATGTTTATTCATTCCTTCCCGGCGGGCCAAACTGCTGCGCGCCGTCATCGATCACCAGCACCCAATCCGGCCCGCCGGACGGTGGGGTAAATTCGCGCTCGGCTTCCACCGGGAACACGCCCAGGTCCTGGGCCTGCCCGCTGCGCGGGTCAAACCACCAGGCGCGCGCCGTAGAAGCTGCCAGCAGCCCCAGGCGCACGCGCACCGGGCGCGCCAGCGGCAGGTAGACCATCAAGTAGCTGCCCTGGCTGTCGCGCGTCGCGCGGGCATGTTCACCGCCATCGCCGGGCGCGCTGACCAGCACCTGCTGGTCGGGGATGCGGTTTAGATAAGGCCGCGACTCCATCAGGCGGCGCAGGTAGCCCACCTGAAATGCGCCCGGGCCGGTCCAGGGCGGTGCGCCAATCGCACCAGGGATGGTTGACCGGCTCGCGCCGCTGCGGATCGTAGAACTGCCAGATGCTGTGGTGCCCGTAGGTATGCCCGCAGGCCCCGGCAAACACCGCCCGGTAGGCGGCCTTGCGCACGTCGTGGTCGCGGAAGTAGCCTTTTTCCGGCGTCCACTCCGGCCAGGGGTTGATCGGGTGGTCCTCGTAATTCGGCTCGCCGTCCAGCACCGGCTTGAGCGGGGTGCGCTGGTAATCGGCGGTGATCATTTCCCAGTTGGGCGCGTCCTGCTGGTGGTGGCCGGACTGCCACATGTTGAGGTCCAGCCAATCATCGTTGTGGAAAGCCAGGGATGAGCTGCGCCCGCCGTTAGTGTGGTAGGTCATCAGGGTGTGGCCGCCCACCCCGGCCTGGATGCCGGCCGCCATGGCGCGCACCACCGCAGAGTAGTCGTGACCCTGATTGTCCGTTTCAGGCCGGTCGCCCCCCAAAATCCAGATCACGTTGGCCGCCTGGCGGTAGCGCTGCCCGATCCATTCGCCGTAGCTGCGGGCGGATTGCACATCAAACACCACCGGGCCCGCGCCCCACATGCGGTTGACCTTGTCGCCCCAGGTGGGCAGCAGGCCGATATACATTCCCTTTTCTGCGGCACGCGCGATCACCCAGTCCAGGTGGGCAAAATAAGCTTCGTTGGGTCGGGCCGGGTCGAGGTCAAAAAACGGCAGCTCGCCGTATGCGTTGGGGACGCGCAGCCCGTCAAACTCGGCCAGGGCCACAGCCTGGATTACGTTAAACCCTTTCTGGCGGCGGTTTTCCAGGTAGTCTTCGCTTTCTTCACGCGTCAGGCGGTGGAAAATTTCCCAGGCGGTATCGCCCAGCCAGAAGAACGGCGCGCCGCTTTCACCCACCAGGAAACGGTGATTGGCGCTCACTTTAATACGAGATGGAGATGTAGTGTTCATCAACTAAGCTCCTCACAGAAAAACCCCAGGAGATCCATGAACCAGACATGATCTTTCTATGGACCAGTCAGTTCGACTAGAATAACAGCCGGTCGCGGTGGAATGATCGCACGGTCAGCCCCAATATCACCGCGTCGGTAACCAGGAAAATGACGGTCAAGGCCGGTATTTCCGCCAGCATGCCGGCCGCAGGCATCAGAAATGCGAAAGCGCCCCGCACAGCGCCCAGCAGGACACCAAACAAGATCAGGAACAGGAACATAGACTGGTTGGCCGAATCCACGGTAGGCGAACGCAGCGATAAAAAGATCCCGGCTGTCGCGGCATACAGGCTGCTGAGCAAGCTTATCCAACCGCCGGCAGCCAGCATTGTAGAGGAATACATTTTCCAACTGCTGCCAGCATTCAAAAAGTGCAAGGGGATGAGCGCGACAAGCATCACAAGCTGGGTAAATAACCAGGTGTACCCTGCGGGGACCAGCATTTTTCCGAGGTAGAGGGCCGCGTTCGGCAGCCGGGTCGCCAGCAGAGTTTCCAGGGTATGGCGTTCCCGCTCTCCGGCAAAGGTATCGCCCATCGAGCGCAGCAGCAGGAGCACCGGCAGGGTGACCCAGGCATACAGGGCCTGCTCGTGTTGAAACCATCCCTGGCTAAACTGCAACGGTAGGATCAGGCCAAACAGGACCAGCATCCCGATGGAAATGATCCAGGCCATGCGGCGGCTGCCATACTGCCGCTTCCACTCAATCCACTCCCTCCAGACGACTGCGCCAACATCGGACAGCATTTTCCCTCCTTTACACCAACCCGATCAAGCGGTTGCGCCGGAAATTGTGGCGTGCCAGGGCCCATAACAAAAGGTCAATCGCCGCCAGCACCGCAAGACACCCCCACACCACAATACTTGTATCGATGTGCAGCGCACTGATCTGCAACTGCTGCTGAAGATCGGGCAGAAAAAAAACGGCGACCAACGGAAGGAAAAGGACCAGCAGCGCCAGGCTCATACTGGCCTGTGCCTGACGCGTGGTTTGCGCCTGGAGAGCGGTCAGGGCGGCCAGTGCACCGATGGCAAAAGCCGCCAACAGGCTGGCCAGGTAACCGCCCAGGCCAACACTGAGTTGATAAAAATTCGCTTCTCCGGTTCCAAGGGTGGCGATGGCCACCCCCTGCCCGAGGACCGCACAGGCCAGCACAAGCGCGCCGCCATAGACAACCCCAGAGAGGATTTTTCCCAGCAGGATGGCAGCGTCCGGCAGGCGGGTAGAGAGCAGAGTTTCCAGGGTATGTTGTTCTCTTTCCCGCGCGAAAGAGCCGGTAGTCGCTGCAGATGCCAGGTAAACCGCAAACCAGATCCAGTAGAGCAGCGGGAGTGGAGATTCCACCCAGGCCCGCCCCGACTGCCAGGGGGCAATCACGCCAAAGATGAACAAAAATGCCAGATAACGGAGAATCACCAGCAGAGAACGCGACCCTCGCCAAAGATGGATCTGTTCGCGCCAGATGACAGTCAGCGTATCGTTAATCATGCGCGGCTCCTTCGACCAGATTGACGAAAACCGCTTCCAGATCGGCCGTGCCGCGATGAATGGTCTGGATATTGCTGCCTGATTGGGCCACCAACGCGATGATGCCATCCACAGCCTGTTCGTTCGCTGGACGAATTTGCAAGGTGTTCCCGGTAAGCTCCGCCTGGAGGACCTCAGGGTGGGCACGCAACCGCTCCACCAGGGCCTGGCTGAACGCGCTACCAATGATTTCAAGCTGCAAGCCCGGACCTTTGGTGACCAAATCCCCGGGAGGGGCAACCACCAGCAACCGTCCATGATGGATGATCCCCACCAGGTCGCACAATTTTTGCGCTTCGGGAAGATTATGGGTATTGAGGAAGACGGTCATTCCTTCTTGTGCCTTTAAGGACAACAAGTCAGCGCGCAGATCGACCGTCGCCAGTGGATCCAGTCCGGAGGTCGGTTCATCCAGGAAGACCAGGGGTGGGTGGTGGAGGATACTGCGCAAGACCGCCAGCTTTTGGCGCATACCTTTGCTCCAGGTTCCGACCAACTCGTTCCGGCGCTCCCACAACGACATGTGAGTGAGCAGTTCACGGATGCGCTGCCGGCGTTCGCCTGGCGGGAGGCGGTAAATCCGTCCAAAATACTCCAGGTTCTCTTCGGCGGTCATGCGCTCATACAGCCCGTTATGTTCCATCAAGGCCCCGGTCCGCTCGCGAATCGATTGCCCACTGCTGGCGATATCAAAGCCTAATACGGTGGCACTGCCTTCACTCGCTTCGAGCAAGCCCAGCAGCATACGGATGGTGGTGGTTTTGCCGGCGCCATTCTGGCCGAGAAAGCCGAAGACGATCCCGCGCGGCACCTGCAGGTCGAGATGGTCCACGGCGACCAGGTTTCCAAACCGGCAAGTCAGTCCATGGGTAGCAATAGCCATATCAGCTATCATGATCTATCCTTACAAAAAAACCGTCGTATGAAAATTAAAATCCCAATCCTTTCAGCCAGGTGGCGCACAGCCCTTTCCACTGGCTGACGACGGGCTCGTCATTCGCCAGGCCCAGCCCGTGGCGCCCATGTGGGAAGACATGCAGTTCAAACGGCACCGCGCTGTTTTTCAAGGCCTCCGCGAATACCAGGCAGTTCTGCACCGGCACCTTCTCATCATCGGCGGTATGCCACAGGAAGCAGGGTGGGGTATGCGCGGTGACCTGAGTCACGGTGGAGAGCGACTCCTTGCAGACCCGGCGCGGGATTATCACCCACCAGGCTCTGGCCCGACCCGGCATTGGAGAAGGGCGCGGTGAAGGTAACCACCGCGTAGCACAATACCGCCGCGTCCGGGCGCGAACTGACCCGCTCGATCGGGTCCGAGGCCCCTCGGATCACCGGCATCGAACTGGGTGGCAAGCGTCGCCGCCAGGTGGCCCCCGGCCGAAAAGCCCAGCACGCCGATCTTCTCCGCCCTGACGCCCCACTCTGCGGCGTGGGCGCGCACGGTGCGCACCGCCCGGGCCGCATCCTGGAAGGGGACCGGGTGGCGGTAAGGGGCCACGCGGTAGTTGAGCACGCCCGCTGAAAACCCGGCGGCATTGAGCCACTTGGCGATCGGCGCACCCTCGTGTGGCGCCAGGCCGTTGTAGCCACCGCCCGGGAAAACGATTACCAGGCCGTGCGGCTGCCCATCGTCCAGCAGAAACAGGTTCAAGCCGGGCGCTTCCTGTCCAAACGCCGGATTAAACCCAGGCGCCTTTTCCCATAATTCGATTCTCCGCATCAAGAAACTCCTTTTTGGATGACTTCCATCATGGGCAGCGCATAAGACAGCCGCTTGCGCGTTTCCCCCAGACTATTTTCGCGCTCCCGCATTAATTCGCTCGCCTCGCGGCCCAGGATGAACGGATCTTCCCACGCCAGCCAGTCGACATCTTCAGTTTTGATATCCTTAATCAGCTGGATGATGATCTCAGCCGTCATGCTCATATCCGTATTGTGCACGGCTGGCAGGATTTCTCTCAAGGTTCGGGCCTGTACGGCCAGATGGCACCAGGCGAAATCCAGCGCCCTGCCAAACACCCATCTGCCTGCCATGCTGATCGCCGCCTCGATCTCGCGGTAGTTGCGGGGGTGAGTCGCCCAGGCGGCCTCCGAGCGTTGAAAGATCAAGGGCAGCGAATCGTCCTGCAACTTGTGGACGCTGGCAAGGAAGTCCTGGCAAAACGCACCCTCCACCTGGAAGGCGAGCCGGTCGGCGAAGCACAGGTGCAGCACAGCCCCAGGCGGGTAAGTTTGGGCAGCATACTGGTACAGGGCGTGAAACTGCGCCCCTACCTTGAGGCCGGCAGCGACCGTCAGCGGGTGGTAAAACGGTTCAGCCAGCAGCCGCGCCTGCACTCCTGGGCCAACGCTGATCACTGCCCCGCTGAAGACCTTTTTTAACACGGGGGTGATCCGCTCCAGATGCGGGAAAATCAATCCCTGCGGGTCATGCATCGGCATGACCAGAATATGATCCAACCTTGCTTGTTTCGGATTTATCATTGATTGAGTAAATATAAAGCTAACTATTTTCGCGATACAGCCACACCGCCATCTCCAGGAAGGCCGCCGCCGTCCACGAGTAGCCCGGGCAGCGCAGACCCTTGCCGGTTTGGGCGTCATAGTTTTCCCAGAAGCCGGGCGTGCCCACGCACATATCGCAGAAGCGCTGCGCGACCATCCGCGCCAGGTCCGTTTCGCCGGCATCCACCAGGCCGTCGAAGATCAGGTGAGTCGAGGGTCCCCAGATCGGTCCGCGCCAGTAGCCGTCCGGATCGTACTTGGGGCTGGAAAGCGCTTCGGTCGCCAGGCCGTACGGCGTGAGGAAGGAGCCTTCAGGCCCCAGGTCGTGGACCAGCGCCTTGCGCACCGCATCGGGCAGGCGGTGGCCCAGCACCATGGGAATGTAATTCAACAGCGACTGCGTCTCTGGGGCACTGCCTTTGCCATCCAGCGGGGAAAAGAAGCGGTTGTCCTTGACCTGCAGGCGCAGCAGGTCCGATAGTTGGTTTTCGGCTTTCCGCTGCCATTCGGCGGCTTCGTGCGGCCTGCCCAACACCCCGGCCATATACGCCAGGCCCTCGCATTCCAGCACCAGGTGCGCCGCCAGGTCGGCCCCTTCGGTGGGGTAGCCCTGGTCGAACATCGTGGCATTATCCCACCCCGAGTTGTTGCCGTGATGGTACTGGCACATCCCATCCCCGTCAAAGTCGCGGAAGGTGTACCACCATTGGGTCAAGCGGCCGAGCGGCTCGTACAGCTGCGCCAGGTAGGGCCGGGAAGCTTCCAACCCGATCTTCTCCACCAGTTTGAAGACCGTCCAGCCGTGGATCGGCGGCTTGGTGAACTGGTAGAGCACATCCCCATCATAGATCATATCAGGCACCATCCCATTTGGGTCTTGATGGTCGAAAAACATCAGCAGATGGTTCCAGGCCATTTCGGGGTCGGCCTGGGCCACCGCCAGGGCATTAAAGCAGTTGTCCCAGGCCCAGACGGCATTCATCCAGAATTTGCTCATGAAGATCGAGGGGCGGGTCAAAGGTCCCGAAGCCGGCACCTGCCCGTTCCAGAGGATAAACCAGGCCTGCTCGGCGGCAGCCTGGTAGCGCTGCGGCACAGACGGAATTTTCTCCAGCCAGGTCTCATAATGGCTTAAATTCGCCGACAGGGCAGCCTGAATCGAGGGGAACGGCTCGCGCCAGAAATCTTCGTACAGCCGGTAGCGCAGCGCCCCGCTGGCGCCAGCAAAATCAATCACGCCAAACGTTTCGTCATAACCCGGCGGGTAATCTTCCTGCGCAGGTTGAGGTGTCACCTGCAGGCTGCATCCAGGTCCGCTGCGCAGCAGGTGCGTACTGCGCCCCGCCCAATCGATCACGGCCAGGGTATCTTGCGCCGGGCGCCAGTGAGAGGGGAAGCCCTTGCATGGCAGCAGGCGCAGGCTCACCCCTTGAGTCTCAAAGACCAGCGTATCCGGGTCGGCAAAAGTCAGAACCAGGGTTCCGCCACCTTCGGCGGCCAGGTCCACGCGGTGCGGGTGAGCCTCCCAGGTGTAGGATACTTCATGCCCATCGCGCATCAAGGCCAGCTCAAAATAGTGGGCCGGGTTCGCCACTCCGGCGCCGCCGGCCAGCACTCTGCGGCTGCACGTGCCGTACAACAGGCGGTGCGAGCCGCTGGCATTGCGGCTGGTCACGGTGAGGAATGATTTGGGAATGGAAAAGGGAATTTCGTTGAGCGAATAGGTGATCATAGACTGCCTTTTTGGCTTGTGGATTGTGGATAGTAGATGGTGGTGCGCTATCTGGCGCACCACCATCTACATGATTACCTGGTTATCCCTGCCGGGCGGCCAGGAAGAACGATCCGGAGTCGCGGCTGAACGGTTTAAGGCGCATTGAAAAATAATGGCTATCGGCTCGCAGCCAGTATTTTTCCAGTGGTCCCGGCCCGCAGGAGTTTGACCCCAATCCATTAAATTCATGATCGAGATTGAGCGTGATCTCAGGGCGCGGTTTGAGTTCATAAGTGTGGCTGGCGGTGGTGAAATCCTCGGGGGTAAAGTAATGCGCGCTGACATTGAGCCTGCCGGGTATGGCGCTGCTTACACCGGGAGGCATGCTGACCGCCATCAGGCCCAGCCCGCGTAGATCGGTCAGCGCCGCCCAACGCACATCGGACTTGCTGCCATTTTCCTGCGGGAAGACGTACGGCACATACTGCTCCATTACCGAACCGGAATACAGGCCCACCCGGGCCGACTCCTTGCGGTCGATGTAATTTTCATGCGGGCCGCGCCCATACCAGGCAAAGCGTTCGAAATCACCCGGCAGCTTGAGCTGCAAACCGAGCCGCGGCAGGGAAGGCAGGCCTTCCTGGAGCGGCTTGAACGTGGTATCGATGACCACCGCCCCGCTGGCGCTCACCTGGAAACGGGTTTCCACGCTAAAGGCCGGGCGCAGGGAATAGGCACCCAGCACGGCCTGCACTTTGAACTGCACTTCATCCGAACCAGCATCCATTTCCACGCGTTCGATGCGCTGCTGCAGCCGGTCGTAGCCAAACTTTCGCCAATCGACGGCGATGCGGACATCGTTGTCGGTCGGAGCACGCCACACATTCACCCGCGGCCCCTCCTCGAGCAGGCTCACGCCGTTCCACTGCCAACTGCCGATCGTGCCGCGGAAGGTGTCGAAGACCAGCTCGAAATCGCCGCCGGTAACCGTCACCGCTTGCGCGCCTTCTGCGATCTGCAGCGGGGCAAAGTTAGCCAGGTTAATTTTGGGCAGGACCGGCGTTTCTACCGGCAGTTTAATCTGGGCCCAGGCCATTTCCAGGCCGCGTTTGGCCCACAATTGGTCATCCGCCAGGGTAAAACTCAGGTTCAGCCAGTATTCTGCCCCGGCGACCGCAGACGGCCAGCGGTAAGGCAAGGTGATATCCATCGTCGCGCCGGCGGCCACGGTTAATGGCGGCAGCCGGCCCTGTTCCAGCAGGCAGTCGTCGCGGTACAGGCTCCAACTGCCTTCCAACCCGGCCAGCGAGATAAACGCGTAGCGGTTGGTCAGGCGCAGCTTGCCTTTTTTAAGATCCACGACCTGCACCGCCACCGGTTCGAGGATTTTCTTGTATTCGATCAGCCCCGGATAGGGAATTCGGTCCGGCCAGTTCAGCCCATCCACGCAGAAGTCGCCGTCGTTGGGTTGGTCGCCAAAGTCGCCGCCATAAGCGAAATATTCTTCACCCTCCGCGGTGTGCATGCGCACCGAATGGTCCACCCATTCCCACACACAGCCGCCCATCAGGCGCGGGTAGGCCCGGATCACATCCCAATATTCCTTGATATTGCCCGGGCCGTTGCCCATGGCATGCGCGTATTCGCACATAAAGAACGGGCGCGGGTCGCCGTCCAGGTTGCGCCCCTGTTCCTCAAGATAGCTCACCGTGGGGTACATCACGCTGACCACATCCGTGGCCATCTCGCGCGTGCGTTCGTAGTGCACGGGTCGGGTCGGGTCGTTTTCATGGATCCAATCGGCCTGGGCCTGAATGTTCGGGCCAAAACCGGATTCATTGCCCAGCGACCACATCACGATCGAAGGGTGGTTCTTGTCGCGCGCCACCATGCGCGCCGAGCGTTCGACGTGGGCTTCCTTCCAATCCGGGTGGCTGGCCGGGTAGTTCCAATCGCCAATCGGGGCAAAACCGTGGGCTTCCAGGTCGGTCTCTGCCACCACATACAGGCCGTACGCGTCGCATAGATCCAGCCAGCGGGTATCGTTCGAATAATGCGAGGTGCGCACGGTGTTGATGTTGTGCTGTTTCATCAGCACGATATCCTGGACCATTAACTCATAAGGCACCGCGTGACCGAGATCCGGATGAGTTTCGTGGCGGTTGACACCCTGCATCTTAATCGCCACCCCGTTGACGTAGAACACGTCTTTTTTGATCTCCACCTGGACAAATCCCGTCGTGAAGCGCTCCACTTCGAGCACGCTGCCGTCCGGCCCGCTCAGGGTCAAAATCAGGGTGTAGCGGTAGGGATCTTCGGCCGACCACAGGCGCGGTGCCTTGACCGGAACCATCGCCCCGGCGACAACTTCCTCGCCGCCGGAGATGACCAGAGCCGACTGCACCACCTGCTCGAAGACCGGTTCCCCGCCGCTATCCAGCAGCTTCGCCGTCAGGTGGTATTCGCCTGCCGCCCGTGCCGCCGAACTTTTAACCTTTACCTGCAGGTCGAGCACGGCATCTTGATAACGATCGTCCAGGGTGGTGCGGATGCGCACGTCGCGTATATGCACCTGGGGATAGGCCACCAGGCACACATCGCGGAAAATGCCGCTCAGGCGCCACATATCCTGGTCTTCAAGGTAGCTGCCGTCCGACCACTGGAACACCTCCACCGCAACCTGGTTTTCACCGGACTGGATGAAGGGCGTGATATCAAACTCAGCCGGCAGGTGCGGCACCTGGCTGTATCCGGCCATCTGCCCGTTAACCCACACGTAATACGCCGAATCGACACCTTCAAATATCAGCGCCACCTGGCGCCCGGCCCAGGTTTCGGGTACATAGAATTTGCGCCGGTACAGGCCGGTCGGGTTTTCGTCCGGCACGTAAGGCGGGTCGACCGGGTAGGGATAATTGACATTGGTGTAATTGGGACGGCCGTAGCCCTGCATCTGCCAGTTGCTCGGCACGGGGATCGAATCCCACTCCGAATCATCGAAACCGGCGGCTTCAAACCCGGCAGGCGCTTCGTGCGGGGCGGGTAAATAGGCAAACTTCCAGGCGCCGTTGAGCAGGGCAAAGAAGGGGGTCGCGCCGCGTTCGGCGCTCAGGGCGCTGGCTTCATCGGGATAGGGCAGCAAACTGGCATGCGCCGGCTGGCGGTTGCGCTGCAGCACCAGCGGATTTTGCCAATCAGGGGTAGGGGGAGTGAGCAGTTTGGACACATTTGACCTTTCGAATGGGATCGATACTAACTTTTATTTTACCAAATCGCGGCGTATCCGCCATCTTTTCTTCTGGTGTATAATAATAGAACATATTTCTTATTTTCAGCCAGGGAATCGTCATTAAATTATGGGCCGCATCACCTCACCATCTTTTATCACCGAACTACCCCTGAGGGTCACGCCGAAACATGAATTGACCATTCTGATTCGTTTCGAATTTGCGCGGCAACTCTACAATGCTTGCTTGGGAGAGGGTTTGCGGCGGCTGGCATTAATGCGCCAATCCAAAGCCTACCAGTCAGCGCGGCTCATCCCAAAAGATGACGACCATAAAGACGAGCGCAAGAGAGCCTTTGACGAAGTTCGAAAAACTCATCAATTCCGAGACTACGACCTGCAAGCCTACGCCGCCACAATCAAAATTGGTTGGATTGGCTCGCAGGTGGTGCAAACCGTCGCCACAAGAGCATTCAGGGCTGTTTCTCAGTACGCATACGGCAAACACGGCAAGCCGCGTTTCAAAGGACGCGGGCAGTTTGACAGCATCGAGGGCAAACAAAAAGCAGTCGTCCAGTGGGACGGAAAGGCACTTCGTTGGGGCGGGCTGATATTGCCCGCCATTTTCCCAAAAGAAGGACGAAAGGGCAACGATGTAATTGAATACGGCCTGAACACCCGATTGAAGTTTGTGCGCTTGGTTCGCCGGAAACTGAATGGCAAAACCCGTTTCTACATACAATTGGTGTGCGAGGGAACCCCCTTTCAAAAACCGAAAAATAAGGTGGGCTGCGGGTTGGTCGGTTTGGACATCGGGCCGTCCACCATTGCCATCGCCGCACCTACCCATAGGCAGGCGGAACTGCGCCAATTTTGTAACGAACTGAGAAAAGACCAGCGTAAAGTCCGGGTCGAACAGCGAAAACTCGACCGCCAACGGCGGGCCAACAACCCGCAAAACTACAACGAGAATGGCACGGTCAAAAATGGCGCGAAAAAGTGGATCAAGTCGAGAAACTATAATGACACCAAACGACGCTTATCCGAAACTCACCGCAAGCTGGCGGCTCACCGCGAGAGTTTGCATGGGCAGTTGGTCAATCATGTTTTTTCGTTAGGAAATCAGGTAAATCTGGAAAAGCTATCCTATCGGACATTCCAGAAGATGTTTGGCAAAAGTGTGGGGATGCGTGCGCCGGGAATGTTCGTGTCGATGTTGAAACGCAAGGCTGTGAGTGCTGGCGTTTCTGTGACAGAATTCCCAACGCGCACAACCAAACTCAGTCAGGTGTGCCTGTGCGGCCGAGTGAAGAAGAAATCGCTGTCCGACCGCTGGCACGTCTGTGACTGCGGTGTGGTGGCCCAAAGAGATTTGTTTTCAGCCTTTCTTGCTGCGTGCGTAGAAAGTGAGCGGCTCAACGCGGATTTTGCCAGAGATTTCTGGCAGTCGGGTATGGATGCGTGCCTCCGGGTGGCGTTGAGTGAAGCCAAACCTGCGATTGGCGGGGATTTCCCTGCCACCTTCGGTCTGAACCGGAGTCGGAGTGGGTCGCCCGTGGAAGTCTGGATGAAGACAGGGGACGGTCGGGGTGTTGTAGCCAGCGTGAGCCAAAGGCGAGAACCCGACAAAGCCTGCCCTTCCTCCAGAACCCCCCCGGTTTCCCCTGCACCGCAAGGGTGTGCTTTGCATAGGGGCGCAGAGCGAGCCGTGGGGTGCAGTCAGTTGAAAGACAAAATAAGGGCTGGAATAAGCGCGGGGAGCTGATTCCAACCCTCAATCAAACAATCCATGCCAGCTAAACGGGATAGTCTCCCTCGTCCAGAACCTGTTCCGTCCCATCCGCCATCTTCAGACGAATCTCCATATCCGCGCTGCCGATCCCCGCAGACACAGCCCTTACCGGGCAGGCCTGCCCGGCCGGGGTCGGGTAAAGCAGCGTCACAAGACGGGTTGGGCCGTGAATCACACCGGTATACAGGGCGGTCGGAGTGGGCTCATACTCGCCCTGCTGGTGGTTCTTGACCGCTTTCCAGCCCTGAAACTCGGGTGCTTCCTGGCCTGAAACCACCTGCACCTGGAATCCGGCCTCACCAGCCGGGCAAATCACCAGGTTGGGCAGGCCGGCATCGCTGCCGCGCACCGTCTCGCCATCCACCTCAACCTGGGCCGCATTGAGGTGCCACATCAGCTGCACATGGTGTTCCCCCGGTCCGTCCGGCGTCAGCCGGTCGACCACCACCACACAGGGCCCTATTGACCCCATGCCTTGTTTGAGGAAAATCACCTTGCGCTCGTGCCGCACGCGGATCTCGGCCAGCGGGCCGTAACCTTCATCGTACACGCCCTGCGCGACGTCAAATGCCGGGGTGATGCGTCAGCATACCCTCCGAAGGCTGCCCAACGTCAAACGCCTCGCGCTTATAGGCAATGCGCCGGTTCTGGTCCTCGCCGTCCACGCGGATGGTATTGTGAGCGCGGGTGGAAAGCACGTAGCGCCGCATTTCGGATGCGTCGTAAGCATAGTTGCCGCCCTCGTTCAACAGCAGGCGACCGTAGGCGTGCAGCAGCAGGTTGAGCTTATCTTCATGCTGGTGCCCGTACCCAAAATGGCCGCCGTCCAGCACGGCCCACAGCGCATCCGGCTGCCAGCCGCTGCGCATGACATAGTACCCGGCATACTCGAAGGCGTGCGAGGTGACCTGCGGCGGTTGTCCCTGCGCCCCCTGGGTGCGGGCCCACAGGAAATCCTGCCGGTCGGGGTAATCCGCCACAGCACTTTCCATCAGGCCGGACACCACCTGCCAGCCGCCGTCGTTCAAATCGGGCAGGCGCCCATCGGGCATCATCATCAGCACATTGACTGTGTGCATTTTTTCCATGCTGGTGCGAAAAGCTGGCGGGATGGGCTCGTCATAGGCCCGGCAAACATCGATCAGCCACTGGTAGTTGTTGATATCCACCTGGTGGTAGCCTGTGGAAAGCTCCACCTGCCAGCCATCGGGGTAAATTTGCGCCTGCAGTTCCTCGACCATGCGCGCGAAGGCATATTCCTTCCAGGCCGGTGAATCGATGAACTGCGGGTATAGGATGCCGATCTGGGCCAGGCCGTTCATTTCCATGATCAGCCAGTTGCCGGTGCGGTGGAAGTTGCGCAGCCGCCAGCCGTGTTCCCACACCGATTTATACCAGTCCACCAGCACGTCGTCGGTAAAATGCGGGGACTGGTAGAAGCTGTGCAGCGTCCAGGGCCATACCCCGCCCATGCGGATGCCGGCCTCGATCGTCCGCCAGCACAGGGTGGCGCCGCCGTCGGCATTCTCCGGCACCAGGGCCTGGTGCACCCAGCTTTCGAAGTAATCCACGAAAGCTTTGGCAAAACGCTCCTCTCCGGTGGCGCGGTAGCGCTCGCCGAGCAGCGCCCATTCGGGGTGGCGGCTGAGCTGCCAGGTCCACTCCTTGTACTGGTTGAAGGTCGGGTTGCTGAACCAGTCCACCGTACCTTCAAATTGATGCGGGGTGCTGCACGAGATCAGTTCGCCGCGCAAAATCCGTTCGGCCGCCTGTTCGGCGGTTTCCCCGGGTTTCATAAAGTTATAGCCGCGGAACGCACGCTGCGTGCGGAAAAAGCGTTCCGGCTGCAGCGTGCGGCGCACTTCAGCCGCAAACTGGCGGCGCGCCAGGGCAAAATCGCCCTTCTGCTACCGCCGCCGGGATTTCTTCCAACCCCGGTCGGTGGGTATCGATCTTTTGAAAAAAATCTTCGTCGCTCAATCGCGGGCCGATCATAAGGATGCTCCTTTTTCAGAATTTATCCACTGAGGCACACAGGGTACTGAGAAAATATTAGAATAAGGAATATTAAATGAGGTTATTTTTCCAGCCTACGGCTGGAAAAATAACCTCAGGACCAGAAATCATTCGACCGGTTCAATCCTCAGCCGGATCACGCCCCGATCCACCTTTTGGTTAAAGGCGAACAGGATCACGTTCACATCCGCCGGGCCTGTGCCAAAATCCACGGCCTTTTCGACTTCCAGGCGCGGTGTCACCACCGCCGGGTCGTAGCTAACCCGCAGCGCGCCTTTTTCACCTTGAATCACCACCGCTCCGGGGGTCAATTCCACCTTCGAGAAGGTGGTCAGCGCGCTGTCGCAGGAACCGGGCGCGCTGGCAAAACCGATGGCATCCTCCACCTCCACCCAGCCGTGGGGACCGTCGCGATGCAAGGCCACCCTGCGCACCAGGGTCGCCAGGTCCGCTTCCGGTGGGTAGGCGCCTTTGAGCTCGAATTTGACAGCGTCGACCGCCGGCGTGGATTGGTGCTCGAGCAGGACCGCGGCAAATTCCACGCCCGGGGCCTGTTCCGTACCATTGGGGCGCGGCAGCGAGTGCCCGCGCGAGGAATTGACGAAATGTTTGTAGCGTTCCGGACCGAAATAAAACTTGGTGTAGCGCCCGCGCCCAATATCCGGGATGAGGGTCTCCTGATGGTATTGGACGACGAAGTTGCCCACATCATTCTGGTTATGCATTTCCTGGTTGTGCCCGCCTTTGACCGCCAGCGCCAGGGCGTCCGGGTTGGCGGGATCGAAGCGCGCCAGCATCCACTGCATTTCGCGGAACCAATCCTGTTTGGCCGGGACAAAATCGCCGGCCGGTTCGGCCGCCGGCCGCCAGAACAGGTCGCGCAGCGCCCAGGTCAGTTCATTGAGACGCTTGCCTTCGTGCGGTTGGACCCGCGCCAGGCGGGTCAGATCGGGCAGTTCAAGCCGCCGGGAAAGGTAATCCAGGTGAGCGGCGATAAAGTGGATGTTGCGGTCGCAGTCCGAGAAATTGACAAATACGCCCGGGCTGAGCATGGTGCGCAGCGGGAACTGGGCCGCTTTGCGCACCACCGGCTCATCCATAAAGGCAATCTGGCCCTGGGTGCGCTGCTCCACCAGCTGCGCCAGGATAGTGTAGTAGCCAAATCCGTACGACCAGTACCCTGGCCCTTCGGTGGAGCCCCCGTCCTGGTCGAATGTTTCCAGGTAATCGTCCATCGAGCGCGCCGCGCGCGCGACCATCTCCGCCAGGCGGGACATATCCTTTTCCAGATAAAGCGCCGCCCCGACCACACCCGCGTTGCACACCGCCGTCCAGTTGTTCACCTTGCGCACGCGGCTGTTGTACAGCCACCAGTGATCATGGCGCGTCAGGTAGGGCCCGAAAGAGCGCCGGTCGACCTCGTAGCGGATGCGTTCGCCCAGTAGAGGATCGAGCTGCGCCCCTACCAGGGCATCCAGCTCGGCCAGCATCAGCGAGGTCATGGCGCTGCCCAGGTCGATCACCGGACGCTGCATATCGGTCAACAGCGTCTGGTGAGCCGGCAGCACCCAGCTGCTCTCCTCGCAAATTGCCCAGGCCAGGTCCAGAATCGGATCCAGGAAACGTCCCTGACCCTCCAGGCATTCCGCCAGCACCAGGTTAGCCAGCATGGTGTGGCGTTGCGTGCGGGGCACCTGGTAGCCCTCGCGCTGTCCGATCCGTTGAAATTCGAGGTACAGTGTCGCCGGCAGGGAAGGTATGGGCGTCCGGGCGGCTTCTTCGGCCAGGGCAATCATTTCAACGGTTTGCGTCTCCCCAATCGCCTGGCGGACCGCCCCCCAGGCGGTCCGATCGCTGGCCGGCGGAAACGGCTGTTTTTGCGGCGCGCTTACCAGGGCCGCTTCGATATCTTTCGGATTGTATTGAGATAACATATGGGTCTCCGGAATAGTTTTTACCGCAGATGAACACAGATTGACGCGGATAAAAGCTTGAAAAAAATATTCTGCTCTTATCCACAATATTTCAAGTTTTTGGACGTTCTTGCAAGCCGTTAACAATACGACGGATTTGAAATTTGGGTCGTGCAAAATTAAAGAGGAGACAAACCTTTAGGCCTGTATCCTTCAAGCAATTCATGCACTGGGACAAATGAGCATCATCTGGCATCTTCACGGTTTTTGATCCACCAACACGATTCGTTCTACCAGCAAATCTGCGAAGAAATCTCCCAATAGGCACAACCAATGATTTATTCAGTTATGGAATTAATCCGATCTTCTTCTGCAATCTCACCATTCATCTGAGATTCCAAAAAATCGCAGATGAACGCAGATTTGTGCAGATGGAAAGCATTTTTTATGGATTTCCCATCTGCGTTTTTCCGCGTTCATCTGCGGTTATAGGGTTTTTGATGCAGCCACCTTGTCTAACACGCCGCGCAGGCGCAGTTCCTCGGCAAAGTGACAGGCCACGAAGTGGTCCGAGCCAATTTCGCGCAGGGCCGGCTCCTCCACCTTGCAGCGCTCTTTAGCATAGCCGCAGCGTGGATGGAAGTAGCAGCCGCTGGGCGGGTTGGATGGGTCGGCCACATCCCCTTCGGGGATCACCCGGTTGCCGCGGCTGCGCAGGCGCGGGTCGGGCTTGGGCACTGCCGAAAGCAGCACCTCGGTATAGGGGTGCAGCGGGTGCATATATAATTCTTCCGTCGCGGCCACCTCGACCAGCTTGCCGACATACATCACCGCCACCCGGTCGCAGATATGTTCCACCACGCTCAGGTCGTGGGCCACAAACAGGTAGGTCAGATCGAATTCATGCTGCAAATCTTCCAGCAGGTTGATGATCTGGGCCCGCACCGATACGTCCAGGGCCGAAACGGCTTCATCCGCCAGCACCACGCGCGGGTTGAGCGCCAGCGAGCGAGCGATGCCAATCCGCTGGCGTTCGCCGCCGCTGAAAGCATGCGGGTAGCGCCGCATATACTCCGGGCGCAGGCCGACCCGCTTGAGCAGGCCCGCCACGCGCTCTTCCAGATCCTTGCCGCTCAGATTTTCGTGCACCATCAGCGGGTCACCCACAATCTGCAGCAGGGTCATGCGCGGGTTGAGCGAAGAATAGGGGTCCTGGAAGATCATGCGAATTTCTGCCCGGTAAGGTTTCATTTCATTCTCGGGCATCGAGAACAGATCCACAATATTATTTTTTGAATCGCGGTAGAGGATCTCCCCGGACGTGGGTTTATAGGCGCGGATGATGCAGCGCCCGGTGGTGGTCTTACCGCAGCCGCTTTCTCCGACCAGACCCAGGGTCTCGCGCCGGCGGATAAACAGGTTGACGTTGTCCACCGCCTTGACATGCCCCACCGTACGGCGCAGGAAGCCCTTCATAATCGGGAAGTGCATTTTCAGATTCTTGATTTCCAGGATGACGTTCTCATCTTCGCGGATCTTACCGATGGTCATGGGTTCACCTCATTTCCGTTGTACAAAACGCAGCGAACATCGTGGCCTTCCTTTAGATTGATCATCTGAGGAAATTCCTGGTCGCATACGCCGCGGATGCGTTTGATGCAGCGCGTGTGAAAGGGGCAGCCCTTGGGGCGGTTGTACGGGTCAGGCACCATGCCTTTGATCGAATCCAACCGTACTTTGTTTTTGAGACCAATCTTAGGAATGGAGCGCAGCAGGGCCTGGGTATAAGGGTGCTTGGGATCGTGGAAAATGGTGTCGACGTCACCGCGCTCGACCACCACCCCCAGGTACATCACCGCCACGTCGTCGGCGATCTCCGCCACCACGCCCAGGTCGTGAGTGATAAACATCATCGACATGCCGAACTCGCCCTGCAGCCTGTACATCAGGTCGAGGATCTGGGCCTGGGTGGTGACATCCAGGGCGGTGGTCGGCTCGTCGGCAATCAGCAGGCTGGGATTGCAGGACAGGGCCATGGCAATCATCGCCCGCTGGCGCATGCCGCCCGAGAGTTGGAAGGTGTAGCTATCTATCCGGGTTTCCGGATCGGGGATGCCCACCAGACGCAGCACTTCGATTGTCTTTTCGCGAGCTTCCGCTTTGGTCGAATCCGTGTGAAGCAAGATCGCCTGTCCGACCTGGTGCCCGATGGTATGCACCGGGCTGAGCGAGGTCATTGGCTCCTGGAAGATCATGGCGATCTCTTTGCCGCGAATGGCGCGGATCTCGCGGCTGTTGGGGGACATTTTGGCCAGGTCGACGATGTCTTGCGTCTCGCCAGTGCTGGATTCCTGGCGGCGGAGGCGAAAGAGCATCTCTCCTTCCAGCACCCGCCCGGGCGGATCGACGATCTGCATAATCGAGCGCGCCGTGACGCTCTTGCCGCAGCCGCTCTCACCCACAATGCACAGGGTCTTGTTGCGCTCGATGGTGAAATCAACCCCATCCACGGCGCGCACCGTACCTTCGTCCAGGAAGAAATGTGTTTTGAGACCTTTTACTTCGAGGAGGATATTATTGTCTGTCATGGCGCCTCCTCTAGCGAGCGTAGGGATCGGCGGCGTCACGCAGGCCGTCGCCGAAGAAGTTGAGTGAAAGCACGGCCAACACTACCGCCAGGCCGGGGATCAGCAGCCAGGGTGCGGTGGATACCGAGCGAATGTTCTGGGCATCCTGCAGCAGGACCCCCCAACTGACCACCGGCGGCCGCAGTCCCAGGCCGAGGAAGCTCAGCGCAGTTTCGCTGAGGATCATGCCGGGAATGGAGAGGGTGATCGAGGCAATAATATGGCTGAGGAAGGAAGGCACCATATGCTGGAAGATGATCTCCAGCTGGCTGTGCCCATCCAGGCGAGCCGCCAGCACGAAATCTTCCTCGCGCAGCGAAAGGAAACGCCCGCGCACCACGCGCGCCAGGCCGGTCCAGCCGATAAACGACAGGATCAGGGTGATGCCGAAGTAAATTGCCAGCGGAGGCCAGGTCAGCGGCAGGGCCGCCGCCAGGCTCATCCACAGCGGGATGGTGGGCAGCGAGCGCAGGAACTCGATGATGCGCTGGATGATATTGTCGATCGCCCCGCCAAAATAGCCGGAGATTCCGCCCAACAGGATGCCCAGGACCAGGCTGATCGCCACCCCTATCAGGCCGATCGACATCGAGATGCGCGTTCCGCCGACCATTTTGCTCCACAGGTCGCGTCCCACCGAGTCGGCACCCATCAGGTACAGCGGATCGCTGGGATTGACCGGACCAATCACATGGATATCACTGGGGATCAAACCAAATAATTTATACTCCCACCCTTTCACAAAAAATTGGACCGGGATCTTCTGGGTGGGATCGACGACAAACGTTCGCCGCAAGGAGAACGAATCAATCGTGACTTTATAGCCGCTGACATAAAGGCCAATCTGGGTGGTGCCGCTGGAAGTATCGATTAGATGCAGCGGCTGCGGCGGGGCATATGTGTAATTGGCGGCATATTCATCGGCGGGTTTGACCTGCAAGAACTCGGCAAAGAGCGCCACCAGGTAAAAAAGAATCACGATCACACCGGAGATCATCGCCAGTTTGTGGCGGCGCAGCTTCCACCACATCAGCTTCCACTGGCTGGCCACCATGATCTGTGATTCTTGCTCCAGGGGTTGGTCATTCAGGGGAGCGTCGTGTTGTTCCGCGGGAATCGGGGGTAGTGGGATAAACTCATGGGTTACCTCATTGATAGCGGATGCGTGGGTCAATCCACGCCAGCAGGATGTCCGACAGCAGGGTACCCACCACGGTCAGGGTGCTCAAAAGCAGGACAAAGGCGCCTGCCAGGTACATGTCCTGGTTGAGCAGAGCCTGAAGCTGCATCGGGCCGGTCGTGGGCAGGTTAAGCACCACCGAGATGATCGTGGCCCCCGAAACCAGGCCGGGGAGGATCCAGCCCACCGAGCTGATCCAGGGGTTGAGCGCCACGCGCACCGGATATTCCATCAGGGCTTGAAATTCAGACAGCCCCTTGGCTTTGGCGGTGACATAATACGGCTTGTGCAGCTCGTCCAGCAGGTTGGCGCGCATGATGCGGATCAGTCCGGCGGTACCTTCCAGGGCGATAATAATCGTAGGAATCCACAGGTGGTTGAGCAGATCCTTAACCCTGGCCAGGCTCCACGGTGCATCGCTGAACTCCGGTGAAAATAGCCCGCCCACACTCTGGCCCATGTACTTGAAGGCAATATACATTAAAATCAGCGCAATTAAAAAGCTGGGTATTGCCAATCCGATGAACCCCAGAAATGTGAAGATGTAATCCCCAATCGAATACTGGCGCACTGCCGAATAGATGCCGATGGGAAAAGCAATGATCCAGGTAATCACCAGCGCGAACAGTGAAAGCACAATGGTCAGCCCCATCCGTTCACCGATCAGTTCGGACACCGGCGTACCGCGCTGGAAGGAACGCCCAAAATCGCCTTTGCTGATGATGTTCCAGATCCATTTGGCATACTGGACATAAATCGGCTTATCAAACCCATACTGCTCCTTGACCCCTTCCAGGATGGCCGGATCCACCGTTTCCCCCATCGACCCCATGGTGGCGATGTAGGTCGTCATGAAATCACCAGGGGGGAGCTGGATGATGACAAAAGTGACCACTGAGATGGCAAACAGGGTGGGAATCATCAACAAAATGCGCCTGATTATAAATTGAAGCATGGAAACCTCCGATCGAGGTGGGATATAACCCCCGCGTTCGCGGAATTATCGAATGAACACGGGGCGCTGCGCTATTTCTTCTATAGAAACATTCAGCGGAGCCAATTTTGGCCGGACTGCGCAGCAGCAGTACTCAAATGCAGGCTTCCGAAGCCGATTGACCAACCCCGGAAGCCTGCGGCTTACGCTAACAACTTACTCGACAAAGTACTGCTCAGGGTTGCTCGGGCCGGGGTTCGGGTAGAGCCAGGAGCCGGGCATGGTCTTCATCACGTTATGGAAGTTGTTCTTGACGATGCCGTAGCCGTTGGTCGGCAGGACGATACCCATGGTCCAGAACTGCTCCTGGGCGATTTGCAGGATCTGCTTCATCAGGTCGTCCTGCTTGGCGCTATCGCCGCTGGCCTTGAGCTCATCATACAGTTTCTGCTGCTTTAAAGCGGCTTCGGGTGGAACCTCGTCACCTGCACGCGGATCATTGTTGTAGTAATGGGCCCACAGGACGGCAAACTGCGACTCGCTGCTGTAGGGGAAATACCAGCGCGGCTCGAGAACCACGTCCAGGCCGCCGTCGCCGCCCCACACCAGGGCATCGTATTCGCCGGCATCCTTGTGGGTGTACAGCAGAGAGCGGTCTTCGACCTTAGGCTGCATGTCCACGCCCACGGCTTTCCAGTACTTCTGGATCATCGGGCCGGCATCCGACCATTCCTTGCTGGTGTTGGAGATTTCCAGGGCGAAGCACAAGGGCTTGCCGCCGGGCATGGTGCGCATGCCGTTGGCATCCTTGTCGGGCAGGGCCTTATCCAGGTACTCGTTGGCCTTGGCCACATCGTACTCGGTGTACTGTTTGGCCAGTTTTTCGTTATTGTAGGGTGAGGTCGGGCGCGGGGCACACTGGTAGGGTTCACCCTGGCCGACCCACAGCACATCGATCATTTCCTGGCGGTTGATCGCGTAGGACAGGCCGATGCGGAAGTTGATGTCCTGGAAGATCTTGCGCATTTCCAGGTTCTTGTGCACCAGGTTGACGCTGACCACCATGCCATTCATGCTGGAGGGGATCGTCTCGAAGAAACCGTAATCACCCTTCTGCATGTTGTCGACGAAGACCGGCTTGTTGGCGTTGGTGGCGATGTGGCGGTCCATCATGTCCACTTCACCGGCAGCGGCCTTGAGCACGAGCACCTGCAGGTCTTCGATGTAATCGTAGAAGATACCGTCCAGGTAGGGCAGCTGGTTGCCTTCGGTGTCCACCTTCCAGTAGTACGGGTTGCGCGCTACTTTAGCCGGGTCCTTGGTGCTGGACGGGGCGGTCAGCGTATGGGCAGCGATGACCGGCAGGTCGAGGTTCGTCCAGTGCCCATCGGTACTGGTGCCGGTGATGCCCGTGCACTTGCTCTGGAAGAGGGTCACCCAGCTGTCGAAATTGGCGGCTTTGGTCAGCTCATCCAGCTTGGCGGCATCCGCATAGCTCTTGTGAAACTGCTTCAGGTAATGCGCCGGATATTTGATGGGGCCGTCGCCGCTGGGGGTGGCATTGCGGGTGATGAACAGACCATTGGGGTTTTCAAACTTGAAGGTGACCGTGGTCTCATCTGCCGCGGAGGCCGTCCCCAACTTACCGCCGGCGGCCCATGGCTCGGGTAAGCTGGTGGTAAGTTCAGCATTGTTAATGACATCGGTCATGAAGAATACGACGTCATCGGCGGTAAAGGGTTCGCCGTCCGACCACTTCATGCCCTTGCGCAGCTTGAAGGTATATTCCTTGGCGTCAGGGCTGGCGGTGTAGGATTCGGCCACGTTGATGATCACAGACGTCCATTCCGGATCCCAGCGTACCAGGAAATCATAACCCACGGTGCGGAGCATCCAGGCATTGTCTGCGCCGCCCTTGAGGGCTGTGCGCCAGGTGCCGCCGTACTTGCCAACCTTATCGACCGGCTTGATCACCAACGGGCTGTCAGGCAGGCGCATGTCCACTGCGGGCAGCGTACCGGCTTTGACCATATCGGCCAAGTGCAGGCGCCTCATTATACTTGCTCACGGGGGCCATGGTGGCTTCGGGAGTCTTGGTAGCGGCAGGGGCCGAAGTGGCAGCCGGTGCCGAAGTGGCGGCAGGGGCTGAAGTGGCAGCCGGTGCCGTGGTTGGTTCCGCAGGAGCGGTGGTTGGCGCGGCGCAAGCCGCAAGGGCGGTTGCGGCAGCCAGGCCACTACTCATTTGCAGGAACTGGCGACGGGTTAAACGCTTCGTACTCATGTTACCTCCTCAAAAATTTTCTGAAATCGTCAGGGGCTGGTCAGGAGAAATCTGATTTGATGCAGCCCGCGATCACAGACCTAAGGGATGGAGATGATTTCAGTTGGTAAAGAATAAATCATTAATAGCTGAATACAAAGATGTTAAGATGTAAGGTGACAAGGCAGATGAAGCGAACTATTCATATTATATAAGAAAACAAACCATTGGGGTGAAAATAAATACAATTAGGCATTTATGATAAATATATTATAAGGAATTTATTTAAAACTTGCAAGGAAATTCCGTAAATTCTCATGAAAATTTACAGCCAATCTTCGTGATCTAACCATACCGCATGCCTTAAAGCGGGATGAAACGAAAAATATGGCCGGGGTTGAAGGTTTTCTTCTTCCCCGGCCGTTTTTTATGAAGTGCGATCGATCAAATCCTGGGTGGGAACGATCGCCAGGTCAATTTCTCCGCGGATGGTGGTGGTAAAGACCGCATAGTGGTCACCGCTGCACAGGCGCGGGTGCGGGTCGATATGGTACGACCGCCCCACGGTATCCGGGCGCTCCGGGTTTTCCACCAGGGTGATCACCTTACCGCTATGGCGGTTGAGAAAGTGAACCGAAGACGGGCAGCCGCGGTAGAAACGCTCGTTCGAATCGCCGATAATATAATCTCCACCGCGGCTGGCATGCGAATGCCAGCAGTGGCGCGGAAAGGCGATCTTCTCGATTTGCCGGGTGTCAATATCCACCCGCCAGGTATCGTTGCCCCACACGCACCAGGCATGTTTGCCATCGGCATCCCACCACTCGTGGGTCACGCGGGTTGGCTCGGGCAGCAGGGGCTGCGCCTTTTCGCCCCGGCGCAGCAGCCACAGGCGGTCGACGATCGGGAAGGTCAACCCGGTGATCGGATCGGGGTGGTTCTCCTGAGCGAAGAGCACCAGGTCCGGGTCGGTCGGGCTGAACTGGGCGTGGTTGTAGTTGCGCTCGAAACGCTGCCATTCCACGTAATCCCCCCCATCTATCGGCAGCGAGCCAAACACGTACTGCATGCCGATCTGCGCATCCACCAAGAAACTGCGCCCATCCGCCGAACGGGTCAAATGGGTGGCAATACGCTGCACCGGGCGGGCACCGATCAGATCCGCCGGGATTTCGTTAACCCACTGCGCCGCGTCGCCGGCACCCGGGCCGCGCCGGTACAGGGCGGCGCCCATGCCCCAGGTGACCTCGCCGCTGGCCGGGTCGACAAACGGCGAGGCGTGGTTAAATTGGGTCTCCGGGAAATGGCGCACTTCCTGGCGTTCAAAATCCACCACGCCCAAGGTGCGCCCCTGGCCGGCCGTGCCGGAAGGGGGAAAAGCGCAGTAGAACCACAGGTAGCGCCCGTCGGCGCTCATCGAATCGTTAACAAAGTAAAAGGCTTCCTGCACCGGAGCCACTTTACGGGTCAGCAGGTAGATTGTCACCCCGCTTTCGGGATGGGTGAAGGGGGTAAATAGAGGGGATTTTTTAAAATCGATCATATTATTCCTTTGTGATCTTCGTGCCCTTTGTGGTTTGCAACCTCATTATAAAGCGTAATCCAGGATGCGGTGCGCCTTGCGCGCCACCGCGAACAGGCCGCTGACTTTAAACATCAGCCGGTAGCCAGCCGGCAGTTCGGCAATTTCCTCGGCCTGGTCAAAGAACCATTCCTCGTTCAGATGGATCCCCTGCGACCAACCTTCAATTTCCCTGGGGTCATCGATCCCCCACTGGATGACCGCGCCGGTTTTTTCCAGGGAAGGGTTGCGGTGCACGCTGCGATACAGGGTAATCATTAACGTCTCCTGCTCTGCGACCAGGCGTACCTTCTCTTTTACTTCAGTCATATCTGCACCGCTTTAAATCGTCTTATCTCCGCGTCGCTCTTCATTTACTCCGCGGATATTAATAGTATAAGGTCATTCCACGTATCTCCCAGATGGATCGCATCGACAATACCAATACATCTATTTTACGTTTATATCCGCACCAATCGCACAAATTGGGAAACGGATCGGGAAAGCCCAAAATATATTTGACCGGGTACTGTTTTCCGCGCGTGTTCCCCTTTCCAGCCCTGTTGACAGCCCATCTTGCCCGTGATAAAGTGATGACAGCCCAATTTTTCACATACGACGACCCGGTTTTTGCGTCCATCGGTCCGCATTTGTGAATCTTGATTCAACCTTTCTAAGGAGATTGCTATGACAAAAATTGCCTTCATTGGCGCCGGAAGCATTGGCTTCACCCGCGGCCTGGTCCGTGATATTCTCACTTTCCCCCTGCTGCGCGATGCCACCCTGTCGCTCATGGATATCGACCCGGAACGACTCGACTTCGCCCTCAAATCGGTCAAGAAGATCGTCGAATTGGGCGGCTACCCGGCCAAGGTAGAAGCCACCCTCGACCGGGCGGAGGCCCTCAAAGGCGCGGACGTGGTGCTGGTCACCATCCTGGCCGGCGGCACCGATGTCTGGAAACACGATATCCTCATCCCCATGAAGTACGGGGTGGATTTCAATGTGGGCGACACGCGCGGCGCGGCGGGGATTTTCCGCGCCCTGCGCACTATCCCGGTGATGGTCTCAATCATCAAAGACATGGAGCGCTACTGCCCGAACGCCTACATGCTCAACTACACCAATCCTATGGCCATGCTGTGCCGCGCCATGCAGCGCGAGAGCTATATCCCGGTGACCGGGCTGTGTCACTCCGTGCAGGGCACCTCAATGATGTTGGCCCGCTGGATCGACGCGCCTTACGAAGAGATCACCTACACCTGCGCCGGGATCAACCACCAGGCCTTCTACCTCAAGTATGAATGGAACGGCAAAGACGCCTACCCGCTGATCCACAAAGCGATCACCGAGAACCCGGAAATCTACAACGAGGAACAGGTGCGCAACGAAATGTACCTGGCGCTGGATTACTACGTCACCGAGTTGTCCGGGCATAATTCGGAATACAACTGGTGGTTCCGCAAGCGCAAGGATCTGATCGAGAAGTACTGCACGACCGGCACCGGTTGGAACCCCGGCAAACACGCCTATATCCTGGACGAGTATAACCGGCGCGATACTGAATGGAAAGCTGACGCGCAGGCCTGGTTTGCCAAGGAAACCCCCATCAGCCTGGAGCGCGGCCACGAGTATGCCGCCCATATCATCAGCGCCACCGAGGGCGGCGATGTGTTCCAGTTCAATGGCAACGTGCCTAACACCAAGCTGATCGACAACCTGCCAGACGGGGTGTGCGTGGAGGTGCCGGTATTCGTGGATAAGGCCGGTTTCCATGCGGTGCACGTCGGCCCGCTGCCGCCGCAGTTGGTGGCCCTCAACCACCTCTCGGTCATGGAAGAAGAGATGACGGTCGAAGCCGCCCTGACCGGCGATCCGCGCCTGGTCTACCAGGCCTGCTGCTACGATCCCGCTTCCGCCGCGGTGCTCTCCCTGGCAGAGATCAAAAATATGACCAACGAAATGCTGGCGCAGAACAAAGATTACCTGCCCCAGTTTAAGCATCTCAGCGCATAATTTTTTGGTGCCATCTGGTTGTTTTTCGATGCGGCGAAGTCGCATCGAAAAACAACCGTGCTCATTCTTCATGGGTGCCCACACGACATGCGCCACACCCCTTCGGGTCCCCATCCTACGCGATCCTAAAGGATACCCTTGCGGTATACCACCCTTGCTTCTCCGGGCATGCCTGGGGCGACGGGGGTACCGGGAGCGACCCCCCACCCAAAATGTGCACTTCGTGTGAGGCAAGGACACCCTCGCCGTGTTTGGCAGGTACGCTCGCAGGGCAAGGGTGCCGGGCGAGTGCCGACCAGCATATTAGGAGAAAAACGCTATGCCTGTAAATGGTAAAAACTCACAAACAGTGGATGAAAGGGTAGAAACCCTTCTCAAAAAGCTCACCATGCGCGAGAAGATCTCGCTGCTGTCCGGCAAAGACAGCTGGCATACCGTGCCCATCGAACGCCTGGGGATACCCTCCCTGGTGATGACCGACGGCCCGCATGGCGTGCGCTCCAGCCAGCCCGAAACCGGGCGCATCGACGGCCCCGCCACCTCCTTTCCAACCGGCATATCCATGGCTTCCAGCTGGAATCCCGACCTGATCGAACGCGTGGGGGCGGCCCTGGGCGAAGAAACGCGCGCCATGGGCTGCGATATCCTGCTCGGTCCGTGCGTCAATATTGTGCGCCACCCGCTGGCCGGGCGCAATTTCGAAGCCTATGCCGAAGATCCCTTCCTGGCGGGTAAGATCGGGGTAGGCTATGTCAAAGGCGTGCAGAGCCAGCGTGTTGGCACTTCTTTGAAACATTACGCCTGCAACAACCAGGAAGTTGAGCGCCACCGCGGCGATTCGATCATCGACGAACGCACGCTGCGCGAGATTTACCTGTCGCAGTTTGAAATGGTGGTCAAAGAAGCCGACCCCTGGACGGTGATGTGCTCTTACAATCGCATAAATGGCGAATACGCCAGCCAGAACCACCATTTGCTAAAAGACATCCTCAAGGGCGAATGGGGCTACCCGGGCGTGGTCGTCTCGGACTGGGGCGCCAACCATACCGTTTTCGAGTCCGTAAAGAACGGGCTGGATCTCGAAATGCCCGGCCCGGCCAAATATTATGGCCGCCTGTTGGAAGAAGCGGTGCTCACCTGGCAGATTGACGAACAAGCCGTGGAGGATGCCGCCCGGCGCTTGCTGCGCATGCTGCTCATCTCCGGCAAGATTGACGGCGACACCCTGCCGCCGGGTTCGCTCAACACCCCCGCGCACCAATCCCTGGCGCGCGAATTGGCCGAAGAATTGATCGTTCTGCTGCGCAATGAGGGCGGGCTGCTGCCGCTCAAAGCCGGGCAGATCAAATCGATCGCGGTGATTGGCCCGCACGCCAACGTCGGCTCGATCGGCGGCGGTGGGAGTTCATTCCTCGAAGCCCCTTACCGGGTCAGCCCGTTGGAAGGCCTGCAAAAGGCGCTTCAGGGCCAGCCGGTGGCGCTCAAGTTCGCCCAGGGCTGCGATAATTTTGCCAAACTGCCGCCCCTGCGGGCCCTCAAGCTGACCACGCCAGACGGCAAGCCCGGTGCGCTGTGCCAGGTCTGGGACAACTCCGACTTCAGCGGCGAACCAGTCGTCGAGCGCATCGAGAAGAACCGCTTCGATTTCTGGTGGTTTACCGCACCGGTCAAAGAGGTCAAAGAAACATTCGCCATCCGCTGGGTAGGTCGCCTGACCGCATCCGAAAACGGGCGGCATTCCTTCGGGCTTTCCAGCGCCGGCGAAGCGCGCCTGTATGTGGACGGCAAGCTGCTGATCGAAAACAGCGCCGAAATCTCGGAAACGCCTTTCTCAGCCGGTTACAACCAGGCTGAAATCATGCTTTCCGCCGGGCAAACCTACGAGTTCAAGTTGGAAGCCATCCGACCGGCGAACGTCTCTCACGCCCATGCCGCGGTATCCTTTGCCTACGCCCCGCTCCCGGAAGAAGACCATCGTTTTGATGAGGCTGTCGCATTGGCGCGCAGCTGCGATGCGGCAGTGGTGTGCGTGGGCCTGCCCGAGTATTTCGAGTCGGAAGGCGGCGATCGTCCGAACATGGAGCTGCCTGGTCGCCAGAACGAGCTGGTGGAAGCGGTGCTGGCAGCCAACCCGCGCACGGTGGTGGTGGTCAATGCCGGAGCCCCGGTGCGTTTGCCCTGGGCCGAAAAAGTTCCCGCCCTGCTGGAGGCCTTTTATGCCGGTCTGGAAGGCGGCAGTGCCGTGGCGCGCATCTTGCTGGGCGAAATCAACCCCTCCGGCAAGCTCGCGGTCACTTTTCCCAAACGCCTGGAAGACACCCCGGCCTACATTAACTACCCGGGCACCAAACAAGTACAGTACGGCGAGGGCATCTTCGTCGGATACCGCTACTACGACATGCGCGATATTGCCCCGGCCTTCCCCTTTGGCTACGGCCTCTCGTATACAACCTTCACCTACAGCGGAATAAACCTGCCGGCCGAAGTCAAAGCCGGGCAGCCGGTCGAGGTCAGCCTGACGGTCACCAACAGCGGGCAAACCGCCGGTAAAGAGGTCGTGCAGCTTTACGTGCGCGACGTGCAGTCCAGCCTGGCGCGCCCGCCCAAGGAACTGAAAGGGTTTGCCAAGCTGGACCTGGCGCCCGGTGAAAGCAAAGTGGTGTCCTTCTCACTGGATGAGCGCGCTTTGTCCTTCTATGATCCATACCGCAAGTGCTGGGTCGCCGAACCGGGCGAGTTTGAGATCCTGGTGGGTTCTTCCTCGCGCGACATCCGCCTGAGCGGAAAATTCAATCTGGTCTGAATTGTATTTTTCGCATAAATTGTTCCGGATTTTACAATGTGGTTGAATTTTGGGCCTGAGCCCAAAATTCAACCACATCTTTTAAATTTCCCCATCCCTGGGGAAGAGGTCAGGGGATGGAGATCGCCGGTTCTTGAACCAATCATCAGTCCCCCACTCGTTGACATTTCACCCCAGACTTCTATAATGAAAACGGGTGAATAAATGAGATGTCCACATTGCGGCCAGGAACATCCGGACCAATCCCTTTCATGCCCGGTCACCGGCAACCGGATTGCGGCCTTTGAATGCCCGAACTGCGGGCAGGTGGTCATGGCCGGGAGCGAAAGCTGCCCCTACTGCGCTTACGATTTTACAACCTCATCCGCAGTGCCTGCTGCAACGCCTGCCGCAGCCGCCAGTTCGTGGCTGGCTGTGCTGCGCAATCGCACCTGGTTATGGATCCCCATTGGTATGATCGCGGCGCTGGTGGTCATTTCTAGCGGGGTGCTGCTGTTCTGGAATGGCGTCTTCACCCCATCCTCCCAACCGGTTCCTCCGGCCCAGACCCTGCCCGCAGGCTTCACCCCTGCCCCAGCTGATCCGACCGAAACCGGCGCCGCGCCGGCCGCCTCCGCCACGCCCTCACCCGGTCCAGCCCAAGCCCCAGCCCCAGCGCGCTGTCAGCCGTACCCCCGGCCTGCACTGCCGCCGGGCAAACCTGGACCCGCCCCACCGACCAGATGGAAATGGTTTGCGTCCCGGCTGGTAGTTTTCAAATCGGGATGAGCCAATGCACCTTCACCGGCTGCGGGGGAGAGGTTAACGGGGGGAACGTCGACCTGGCGGCATACTGGATCGACCGCACCGAGGTCACCAACCGCATGTTCACCCAGTTCACCGATGAAACCGGATTTATCACCGGGGCCGAACGCGGCGGCGCCTCGGAGGTAAACGGAATCACCAACCCCGTTTTTGGCGCAAACTGGCGCCACCCCCAGGGGCCGGATTCCTCGCTCAGCGGCCTGGACGACCACCCGGTGGTGCAGATCAACTGGTACGCGGCCGATGCTTATTGCAAATGGGCCGGCGGGCACCTGCCGACCGAGGCGCAATGGGAAAACGCAGCCCGCGACGCGGATGGACGGCTCTTCCCCTGGGGCAACGAACTGCCCAAAGACGTGTATTTGAACGCCGCCGACTCCAACCTGCCGGTGGCCTGGGCGCGCAGCGATATGGACGATGGCTACCGCTATACCGCCCCGGTCGGTTCTTACCCGGCCGGGGTCAGCCCGTACGGCGCCCAGGACATGGCCGGCAACGTCTGGGAATGGACGCGCACCCTTTTCAAAAACTACCCGTACAATTCTGGCGATGGGCGAGAAATTTCAGGCGAGCCGGCTGTCACCGAGCGCATCGTCATGCGCGGCGGCAGTTGGTACGACGATTACGGCAGCGTGCGCAGCACCCTGCGCTTTGGCGGGAAACCCGATCAAGCCCACGATGCCACCGGTTTCCGCTGCGCTTTTCCCTGACGCCTTCAGCGCCGAGATTAAAAACAAGTTATAAATATTCGAATCCGGCACATTTACCCTTTACAAATATAGAAATCGCATATAGAATATTTATATCAAGCGCCGAGGTGCCCCCCTCACCCCGGCGTTTGATGCTTTAAATTCCCCGACTCGCGCCGCATTGTTTTCCTGTATAATAGATCGTAGCCGGCACATTGTGCCGTCAGTAGTTGCAAAAGGGGAATCTTGATAAAATCTCGAAAGGTCAGGAAATCAATGAAATCGCTTCTGGTTCTTGCCCTGGTTCTTACCCTGGTCTTGAGCGGCTGCAGCCTGCCCGGTCTGCCTTCACCCACTGCCACTTTGCCGCAATTTCCACCCGTAGCGTCGACCCAGGCCGCGCCGCTGAACACCTTGCCACCTATGGCGACGTTTACCAAAGCAGCCGTTAATACCCCTCCCATATTGACTGCTACCAATGCGCCCGATTCAACAAAACCGCCCGCGCCGACCCTGCCCGCGCCGACGGCTACCGTCCCTACCCCGGCGCCCACCCAACCACCCGCAACCACTGTGCCCACCAAAGTGCCCACCCAAGCACCGACCCAGGTTCCGCCGACCAGCGTTCCCAATGCGCAAGAGGCTAAAATCTTTATGATCGCGGTCGGCGATAATGGGGACGCGGGCAATAAAATCGGCTGCGGTGACAGCGTCGTGGGGGTAATCGTGACCCTGAGCGACCCGGCCGCGCCGCTGCGCAGCGTGCTGGAAAAGCTGCTCGCGGTCAAATCGCAATATTACGGCCAATCCGGCCTGTATAACGCCCTCTTCCGTTCCGACCTGCAGCTTAAGTCGGTGACCATCAAAAACGGCGTGGCAGATATTTATCTGACCGGGTCCTTAACCCTGGGCGGTGTGTGCGACAACCCGCGGGTGCAGGCCCAATTTGAAGAGACTGCCCGGCAGTTCTCCACCGTGAACCAGGTCAACGTTTATATCAACAACAAGAACCTGCTCGACCTGCTTTCGTTGAAATAGCTCTCCCAATTTAATCCGAATGGGGCCTCCCGGCTTGTGACACCCGGGGTGCGCCCTCGCTGGGCGGGGGAATCGAGTAAAGAGGTGATTTTCGGCGCTTTAGCGCCGAAAATCACCTCTTTATATTCTTCTCCCCTTCCCCGAATTCGGGGAAGGGGCCGGGGGATGGGGAAAAAAGAAACAAAATCACCCTCAAAATTAAATTTGGGGTGATTCATGTTTTTTGTTAATTACCAAACTTCAACAGCGCTTCAAAAGCGCGCGTGCCGTTGGACTGGTGCACGCCCTGCGCCCACCACTGGCCCGGATCATCTTCGCGCGGCCCGGCCAGAATCGCAACCTCTTCTCCCGGAAGGACCTCGCTGGTGTAGTTGATTTGCAGTTCTGTCAGGGGGAGGGCGGCGTGCTCCTCCATGCTGAAAGCGTCCGCTATCCAATCCAGGTAGCGCGCATTGTTGACATGCCCCATCAGGTCGATGGCGCTGTATCCGGCGCTGAACACCCGGCGCTGGGGCAGGTCGTCGGGCGGGTTCAATTTGTCAAGCGGTTCGTTCAGCGCCGCCCGCCCACCGTTATCCGGCAGGCTGCCGTCCAGGGCATTGGGGGGTAGAATACGCCGCGAGTTGGGGTTGACCAGCAGCCAGGCCGTGGAGGCCTCAGCCAGTAAATTTCCAGCGGAACCGGTGATGATGAAATCGCGCATGAAAAGCAGGCGTTGCTGGAGGCCTTTGGGCCAGGTTTCAATTTTGACCGCATCAGCATATTCCGGATAGGCATGAAAGCGGATGCGCACCCGCGATAGAATCCACACGCGGTCCTGCAGCATCATCTCTTTGTAATCGAAGCCCAGGTGGCTGGCGTGGTGCGCCGCGGCCTCCTGCATGGTCTGAAAAAAACAGGCCGGTTTCCAACGGCGTTGAAAATCTGTTTCATAAGTCTTAACAATAGTTTCCTCGAACCAGATGGTCTGCATCATTGCTGATCCCTCTTTCGTAGAAAAGTTCCCCTACTCCCACATATTAATGGCCCCATTATATCAGCGGGACTTGTACTCGAATGTTTTTTAAGCTACTCTATAACTATGGCGGGGTATTTTGTTGGCACTTCGGGTTGGAGCTACGATCGGTGGAAAGGCGATTTCTTCCCATTATCGTATCCTGGCAGCATCCGCTTCGGGCGGTATGCCACGTATTCGGCTGTCGAAGTCAATGGTTCCTTCTACCAGGCCGCCAGCGACAGCGGCGATTTTCGCTGGCGGGAGCGAGCCGTTCCCGGTTTCCGCTACGCGCTCAAAATACCTAAATCGATCACTCACCAGAAACAGATCGCCAACGTGGAATCCGATATCTCGATCTTCTGGCGCACGGTGTGCCACCTGGACGAGGGGTTGGGGATGATTTTACTGCAGCTGTCGCCCGACCAACCCATGGATCTGGGTTGGCTGCACGCGGTCTTGAAAGCATTTGGTGACCCCAGCCGGGTGGCGGTGGAGTTCCGTGCCCCGGCCTGGCAGGGCGAGGATGTTCGCCGCCAGTTAGAAATGCTGGGCGCGGCCTACGTCAGCGTCGACTCGCCCCACCACCAGCTGACCGAATGGGTCACCGGCCCGCGCGCCTACATTCGCCTGCATGGGCGCCGGCGCTGGTTTGCCGATTGCTATACGCCAGAAGAATTAGCGGGGATCTGCGATATGGCCCACCGCATGGCGGACATCGGGGCGCAGGAAATCTATATCTTTTTCAACAATACCATCGACGGCAAAGCCCAGGAAAACGCCCTGACGCTCAAACGCATGCTCGCCTGACTATCATCATCTCAAGTTAAACGCCAATGTTCCAGGTCCTCACCCCAGGCTAAAGCCAGGGCCGCGCTGTGGGCATTGGTTTGATTGGCAGCCCGCTCGCCGTGAAATGCCATCAGCCAGTGCCCGGTTTCTGGGCGCAGGTCCAGCACCACCGCGGCAGTCGGACCGTTATCCGCCCACGGCAGGACCGGAAAATCCAGATAATGCACGTCCCGCCAGCGCAGCAGGTCGCTCGAATAGGCCAGACCGACTCCACGCCCAGGGCGGCAAGGGGCAAAAATCATGGCATAGCCGCCGGGCACCGCCACCACACACGGATTTTCCACCGTGACCCCATCCGGGGTATCCTCCGCGCCCAGCACCGGGCGGTCCGGGCTGGCTTCCTGCCACTGGTCCAGGTCGGGCGAGACCAGCAAGCCGAGCTGCCCGCCGGTCTTATAAAAACAGTAGAAATTTCCAGCATGACGCACCAGGTAAGGATCGATCTGGCGCCGGGAAGCGGTCCAACGGGCCTGGCAGCCCTGCGGGTAGATCATGCGCGGTTCGGTCCAATCCTGCAGGTCGCGGCTGCGCATCAACCACAGGCGGGAGGTCTCGTTGCCGTACTGCCCGCCGGGATCGATCGGGTAGCTCTGCACGCACAGCACCCACGCCTCCCCCACGCGCAAGGCGTTCCCCGGGCTCGAAAAATTGAGCGGCGAGGTCGTCAGGCGGCGCGAGGGCGACCAGGTTTGCATGTCGCGCGTCTCGACCACCTCTACCCAAAGCTGGTAGCGCTCGCCTGAACGCTCGGCCCGGGTGTAGTAGCACCGCAGGCGTTCGCCGTCATACACCAGGGCCGGATCGCGCGCGGCGGCGGCCCCCAGATCGAGAAATGGGGTGTGTGTAGAGTCCTGGCTGAACTGCATGGCATTTCCTTTCTTTTTTTGATAAATCAGAATTCCGTATGCGCCCTGACACAATGATCATTTGCCTCACGCGGCACTTGCACCATGACGCAAGTTGTAGGGTGCGCAGTGCGCACCACTCCAGTTCTCCCTTGACCTTCATATCCGATCCCGCTTTGCTTACTCCATTCCCACCATCGGATTGAGCGTATCTTCTATCCCACTCCCCCAATCGGGATCATAAAATCCCATCCTCACGTAACGATGAAAACTCGACCACGGCCAATCCGCAACCCGCTTCACCAACCCATGCTTGACCGGATTGAAATGAATGTAATTCAGGTGACGGTTCAGATCAGCTTCGTCGCGCAGGGTATGTTCCCAAAATCGCCGCTGCCATATTGCCGCTTCTCGTCTTTTTTGGCGTGACACATTCCGGGATTCCCCCGGTTCAATTTGCGCCAGATAGCCTTTGGTGAATAACCGTTTGATGCCATTCCAACGCATCGAAAAATTCGCATCACCTTCAGGCAAGGTCCAGATGCAGTGGATGTGGTTTGGCAGCAAGACCACCGCATCGGTTTGAAAAGGGAAACGCTCCTGAATTTCCGTCCAGGCGGAACGGAGAAGGGCTCGCACGGGTTCGTCGGTGAAAATCGGCAAACGATTGAAGGTTACGACCGTGAAGAAGAAGGATCCCCCGGCAATTTTCGACCGGCGATAATCGGGCATGGGGATATTGTATAGGAAATATAAAGAATGGTATGGTTTTTAGAAAGTGAATGTAATTTAAGATGAAAATGGGTGAGAAAAAACAATCCGGCGGTAGGGGGTAATGGCAAAGCGAGCCAAAGTGGTGCGCGATGCGCACCCTACGCACTGCTGGAATTGAGCGTGGAGAAACGGCTCGAGTTGGTTGTATTAATGGGCAGTTTACTGTTCGAAAAGGAATTGATTTCGCAAGTAAGCAATTAAGACGATTTTGGAAGTAAATCGAGAGATCACCCGCCGCCTTACAACTTCCCTCGGTAAATTGCAATTAACACGATTATATTCTGTTGGTAATATGCGATAATATTACGAATTTGGAGGATTTATAATATTATTAATCAATAATTCAATATTAATTAATTTTCTCGATATCTTCTCTTGACGATCATTTTCAACGCCTAATGATAAAATGATCTCCAATTCCTCCCAATGTTCAGTACCAATCATTATAAAACCCCGATCGGAGTTTTATCTTCTAAAGCCGATAAACTGCCTTCCAGATAATCAACTAAATTACGTAAATCTATCTATATTTAATCGATAATCTACAAATACATTATAACATCCTTTTTAAAACAGCAACGATCGATTTCAATCATAGTTTCTGATCCTTATAATGTAAATTCTAGTTGCCAGTTTTTCATTACAGTTACTACGACATTTTCAACAAAATTCCATTCAACTCTTACATTTTCATAAACAGCAATTATGATATTAGGTTCATCTCCAGAAGACAATGTGCCATAGTTTAATGCATTTTCTACCGCAGATGGCGGTACACCTCTGCCTCCAAACCCATTTGGCATCATTCTGTCTAACGCGTGTACTGAATATGTTCATATCATTGATTATTTGTCTACCATCCCAGGAAGCGGGCCATAGACTAACTTCGGCCATTGGACACTGGTTCCTGTTAAGTACAATGTTGCAAGTTAATTAGTGTCCCATGCATATCTAATCGAAGTACAAACTTTCACCGCATTGCAGGGGTCAATTTATTCCACGCCCCACATAATCCACTGTCAAATAAATCATCCCGTTGATAGACTGTCCTATCTTGCAATGTACTCTTAGTATATTTGTTACTTCAGGCTCTAGTTTATTATTAGCTCGAGGTATTGATACTTAGTTTCCCAAATTCCAGAACTGCGCCATCTTTTAGGATAGATATGCTTACAAATGCACTTTTCGCGTCAGTTCAAATCTTAGGCAGTATTATAACTGTCTCTATTTTGTACCCATTCATCCTGAGGTAGTATCCGATGCGATCCAAGAATCACCATCGCAGTAGAAACTGTAATTGCTGTACATTATCGCAGCATTATCCCCAATAAACTTCGCGATCGAGGATACATGCAAATAATAAAGGCCCGACACAATGTCCCGTACGGATCGTTAAACTTAACCGGGTTGTACCGGACGTACGCATATCTGGTCAGATGCAAGGGGATTATACGCTGTCAGGTATAATGCTATCCGGCTGGGTGAACTGCGTAAAGTCGACGCAGACCATCATTTGTCTTGTACAGAATACGCACAGCCTATAAGATCCTGCCCGACTCCGGATCGCGCCAGGGACCGCGCCGCGGCACACCCAGCAGCAGTTCGGTCACGCCGTGCACTTCCATCCACCCATCCTGGCTGAAACGTTCGAATATTTCTCGGGCCGCCTTTTCAAAGGCCGGAAACAGGGGATGGTCTTCATCCGGCATATACGAGGTGGATACCAGGGCCCCCAGAAAACCATCAAACTGCTGGCGCAGTTGAAAAGGAAAGATCAATTTTTGACAGGGGGCGCCGTTGAAAAAGTGTTCCCAGGGCACCCCGGGCAGGTTAAAAGCCTTGGATGTGGCGCCGTATTGCGGGGCGCGCAAAGCCGCGACCGCCTCGTCGCGTTCGTGATCCGTGCTGGCGTTGTGAAACAGCCCTAACCACCCGCCCGGCTTGAGGATGCGCAGCATCTCATCCCGCGCGGGGGAAAAATCGAACCAGTGCGCCGCCTCTGCCACCGTGACCGCATCCACCGCTCCCGGCGGCAGGCCCGTCGCCTCGGCGGCTGCCGCCACCAGGGTGCAGTTGGGCCGGTCCGCCAGGTATTTTTGCGCCTCGCGCAGCATTTGCGGGTTGGGGTCCACAGCGTAGATCTGCCCCACCCGCCCCGCAAGCTGGCGGGTGAGAATGCCGGTGCCCGCGCCCAGGTCCGCCACGCTGGACTGCGCGCCCAGTCCGGCGGCCTGGCAGAAGGCCGCCAACGATTCCGGGGCATACGACCAGCGGTAGCGCGCGTATTTTTCGGCCTTGGTTGAAAATGCGTGGTGGGTGTTCATTTTATCGTCGAATTTTTATTGTTGGGTTTTTGGGCCCGGTGGGCCCAAAAACCCAACTTATTACGGGTGTTGAACCAGATTTCGCCCTAACCGATCATCGGCTTATCGTGCTTGAAGAAGTTATCGATGTATTCTTCGGGTTTGAACTTCTCGAACTCCTCCACCTCGCGCACGCCGGGGTACGCCAGCAGTTCATCCAGCAGGGAAACCGCCAGGTCGTAGTTCTTGGTGCCGTGCTCGTTGAGCAGCTGCCACAAGAGCATGCCCTTGTCGCCGCTCTTGAAGGCGTACAGGTCGCGCTCCATCTCCAGCCATTCGGGGTAGATGTGGTTGAACATGATCTTGGGCGGCAGGGGCAGGACGTCCTTGATGTGCACCCCGTCCTGATCGATGTGCGCCGGGACCTCAACCACCACGTTTTCAGGGATCCCTTTGAGCTTGCCGCCCTTATTGGGCACATTGACCTGGAAATCATCCGCGTTGTTAAACGAGATCGCATCCATGATCGGCACGATCTGCTCGCGGGTTTTGGTCGAACCATAGAGCTTGACCAGGTCGACGCTTTCGTCATTGGCGGCGTCGGTCATCTTCTGGATGCTGATTTCCAGGTTCTTGACGAAATACGGGCGGGCGATGTGCGTATCGGGGCCGCCGTACGGTTCGCCGAACCAGCGCTTCTTGGTGATGATGTCGGTGTGGTACCACCAACCGCCGCGGCGTACGGTGTCGCCGATGGGCATCAGGCCGTACAGGCGGTATTCGTTGATTGCCCCGCGCGACATCTGGGCGTCGTGGGTGCTTTTCGCGCGGTGTTCCCGCCAGTATTTCTCGCCCTCTTTCTCGATCCACGTATCGATCAGCGGGTAGGCATCCTTGCCTTCATATTCGAAGCGCGTCATCCAGATATTGTGGTTCAGCCCGGGCGCTTCCCAGGTGACCTTGCTGGGGTCCATGCCCAGCACGTCAGCCACCTCAAGATAGCCGTAGTGCCCGTGGCACAGGCCGATAATCTTGATGCTGGTCTCGCGGTTCATCATCGTGGAGCCGTGGAACACCGGGTTGCCAACCTGGATCAGCCAGGCATCCGGGCAGATTTTTTCCATATCCTTGGCCAGGCTGAGCATCAGCCAGAACTGGTGGTACGGGCCGATCGCCCCGCCAAAGTGATAATACCCGTAGCGCGAGCATAAATCGCGCAGTTCGGCTTCGACCACATGCCCCAACACGTAGCCGGTGTTGATCACGTAATCCGCCCCATACAGTGCCGTATTGCGGTCGGTGGTCTTATCAAAAGTCAAACCGGCGCCCAATTGGTTGGCATAACGGGTAGCAAGTTTGTAAATCATATCCAGCCGGGCTTCGTCGATATCCATCAACGAAACGTGGCTGCCGCGTAAGTTCTCGGTCAGGCACAGGTCTTTGACCATACCCAGCGAAAACTGGGCGCTCCCGGCGCCAATGATGCAAATCTTGAGTCTCTTGGCCATTCTGTACGCTCCTCAAAAAATATTCCTGTTCCCGCACCGTTTTGACGCGGAAACAAGGGTTTAAATGGTTATTTGCGGTTCGCCTTGCAGCCCAACCGCATCCACACGCACCTGCCCCTGGTCCCAGACGAGCGTGCCCACGCCCATGGCAGGAACTTCGACCCGCCCGCCGGGCAGCGTCAGGCTCAATGCCGCCGGCTGGCTGCCGGTATATCCGGCGACCCAGCGCCCATTTTCGGGGCTGGCAAACAGCCAGGCCGGGGCCAACTCTCCCGCGGTTTCGCCAGGGATGGACCAGCGCAGCACGGCTTCCCCCAGGCGGATTTCGCCGCTGCGCGATTGGCGCGCCACGGCCAATTCGAGCATGGGAAAACCCAACTCCCCGGCTTGCGTCCAACGCCGGCGCAGCTTCCACTCCATCAGGTCGACTTCGATGCCCAGTTCCTGCCCGTCACGGGCATAAGAAACCGTCCAGGGGCGCGGTTGGGTGCCGTCGTAAACGAAAGGCGCCTGGGCCTGATCGCGCAGGTCTCCACCCGCTACAACCCGTCCAAAAGCGCGCCCGTCGGGGTAATCGGCCCGTTCTGCCATTTCGAAATAGAAACCGCACTGCGGCTTGCCCTGGTAGAACGCCCCCGGCCAGCCCATTTCCCAGAACGATTTCTCCTGGCCGAGGTAATTGTAAATTTCCAGTACCAGGTCGCCCTGGATCTCGCGCAGGCGTAGCGGCGCATCGCGGCCGATATCGGTGCGGGTCAAGACGCGCACCGCCGCATAAGCCCCGCCCGAGCCCACCACAACCACCTCGCCCGGCTTGATTTCCGCCGGCAGTGCTTCCACCCGCTGCTCGCCGATCCAGATTTCCTCCACCCCTTCCCGGCGGGTCCAGATCAAGGCCGCCTTCGCGCTGCGGATAACGCCCAGGTTGTTGGGCAGGCAGTACAGGCCGATCGCCCGGCTGCCCTGCTGCACGCCCCAGAAGCGGCCCTCATCGATCAGGTTGCGGCTGCGCGTGCGGTCGGTGGCGTGATAAAAATCGCCCAGCCATTTATCGTTGAGCAGGTAGCGCGTGTAAATGACGCCCGGTTTAGCAGCTTGCGGCCGGGTGTAATGGGCCATTAATACGTTGGTTTGGCCGGAATGTTCCCTGGAGGCCGTGCCCAGGGCAAAGGATGGGCTTTGATAGGTGGTCGTCGTAACCTGAAAGGGCACATACGCCGTCTCATCCACCTGCAGTGTCTCGGGGCGGCGGTCGAGGGCATCCAGCACCCAGCCAGGCAGCTCCCCGCTGGCAGCCCAATCCCGCAGTTGGTTTATTTCAGCCGGGGTATCGCAGTGGATGCTGGGCTGGTAAGCGCGTCCATGCGGCCCGGCCCAGCGCCCGGTGCTGCGGTGGATGTGCAGGGCCACACTCAGCCCCAGGCGGGCGATTGCCGCCCGGGCACGGATCTGCGTATCCGGGTCGCGCACCAGGCGCACTAATTCCTGCAGGGCGCGCAGATCGACCCAGGTATAGGTCGGGCTGTTGAATTCGTAAGGCGTGCCGTTATCATCCGTCAGGCGCATCCAGGCCACCAGTTTTTCGTAGCCGCGGCGCGCCAGGCGGTCATCGCCCAGCAGTTCGCCGCCCAGGCTGGTGTTGAGGATGTCGAGCAGGGTAATGTTGGAATATACCACCAGCACGTTGAGGCGCTCGATCTCGGCCAGGCCCAGGCGGATTGCTGCCAGGACGCGGCGGCTCATTTCCGGCGACAGGCGCTCGCCGTGCTCGATCATCATCGGGATCAGGCGCTCCAGGCAGAACTCGACCGCGTTGAGATCGAAGACCACCGAATCTTCCAGCATCCAGTAAAAATTGCCGTAATGCGGGTCGTTGGGGTGCAGTTCCTGGCAGCCCAGGACCACATCCAGCACCTTTTCGGCCAGTTCCAGGTCCTGCGGGGTGCCGTTGGCCACCAGGCGTTGGGCAAACGATGCGCCCTTACGCGATTCGTGAAACACGACCGTTCTCGGTGGCCTGGGCCTGGAGATGGGTCTGGGGGTTGTAATCGGGCGGCAGTGCTAAAGGCTGCAAAATATCTGACATGAGCGAATCGCATTCCTTTCGAAAATCACTGACTGTAAACCAAATATGATTTTCTCCGTGTCCTTCGTGCCTCCGTGGTGAACAATTAGAAAAGCATCACGGTTTGGCGATAATAACCAGGTATTTCATCGGCACGCTGCCCGTATTGGACAGCCCGTGCAGTCGGGTAGGATCCACCGCCACAGCCTGGTTGGCGCTGATGGCAATCGTCTCGCCTTCCAATTCCACCGCTCCGCTGCCTTCCAGCACGTAAAAGGCTTCGACGCCGGTATGGGTATGGGGCGGGTGTGAACTCGTCCCCGGTTCGATCTGGCTGAGATGCAGGCTGATCCGCTCCGGGTCAAGCGATGCATCGACAAAGAACCCGGCCAATCCCTTCTTGCTGATCTCATTGAATTTAGACATACATACCTCCAGAGTTTACTTTTTTCTGTGTTTCGACCCTTTGGAGACGAAACGCAGAAACTATTCAGCTTTTTTATCGGGCAGCGAGTCAAACTCGGGGACGTCGACCATGAACACCTGCCCGTAGCCTTGCGGGTCGGCGGTGTACACGATCTGCTTGCCATCCGGGCTGAAAGTAGGATGGACGTGCACGCGCTGGGTGTGGAACGATCCGCGGTGCCAGGCCAGGATCTTGGGCCCCTCGAACTGTCCATCGCGGTAGCGCCACAGCAGCAGGTAAGGGTTATCCGCCGCCCCGTCGCCCACCACCAGGTCCAGGTGGTAGCTGTGGTTGTGCCATGAATTGTAGGCGAAAGGCGCTTCCACCCGGCCGGTGTTGTCATAGGCGATCGAGCCGTAAATCGGCCCGCCGCCGGCGTGCCCGTGGTAGCCGACACGCACCCCGTCCGGCATCCAGTACTCGTGGCCCACCGCTTCGCCCGGCCCCGTGGGACGGATCTTCCAGGTTTCCCCGGTCGTCAGGTTCAAACCCCAGATGCGGTTATCCACCAGTTCCCAGGGACCTTCGTGGCAGAAGGTCATGATCTCCGGCAGCACTGGAGATGGATTAAAGTGCCCCAGCCAGGAATCGTTCTCATGGATTACTTTCAAGGCGCCGCTGTCCAGATCGAGGGTATAGATCATCGAGTGTGGGTGGGCTTCCCAATACTCGCGAAAGCCCACATAACCGTTATCCATGTCCACCTGGAAACGGTCGCTCAGATCCTGGTACATGCCGATGACCAGCGACTTGCCGTCGGCGGTGGCGCAGCAGCCTTCGCCGATATAACCCTCGGGCACAGTGAAGACCTCGCGCACATCCAGCGTTTGCAGGTTCAAGGCCAGCAGTGCCCGCCCCTGGAGAAAGTAAGCTTCCTCGCGGGCCGGGTTCTTATTGATCATGAATACATTCGGCAGGCCGCGCGCCGGGTCGAGGTCGGTCAACTGCACGATTTCTCCGCTCGCCAGATCGACGCTGAAGAAGTTGGTGCGGTTCTCGCGGTCGGAGGAAAAAATAATCTTACGGTTCTGATCGAACCAGCACGGATAAGTAAAGTAAAAGTGGCTGGAGTGGCCTTTGTAGTTGGTCAGTTGGTGCACCGTGGCCCCGCTGACCGGGTCCTGGGTCACGGTGAGTTCAGGCTGCCAGCGCGAACCGGCAAATGTACGTGCCATGCGGCCTCCGTTTATTTGATGCTGGCCCGGTCCGGCAGGGAATCAAATTCCGGGATGTCGACCCTGAACACCTGCCCGTAGCCCTGTGGGTCGGCAGTATAGACAATGTACTTGCCGTCCGGGCTGAAGCAGGGATGGACGTGCACCTGCTGGGTGTGGAACGATCCGCGGTGCCAGGCCAAAACCTTGGGCCCTTCAAACCGCCCGTCGCGGTAGCGCCACAGCAGCAGATAGGGGTTTTCCGCCCTGCCGTCGCCCACGATCAGGTCCAGGTTGTAGCTGTGGTTGTGCCACGAGTTGTATTCAAACGGGGCTTCCACCCGGTCGGTGTTGTCGTAGGCAATCGAGCCGTAAATTGGCCCGCCTTCAGCCGCGGACTCACCCTGGGCAGCCGGATTGACCCGCCCGTGGTAGCCGATATGAATGCCGTCCGGCATCCAGTACTCGTGGCCGACCATTTCATTGTCCCCGGTTGGGCGGATCTTCCAGGCCTTGCCGCTGTGGATATCCAGCCCCCAGATGCGGTTGTCGACCAGGTGCCAGGGGCCCTCATGGCAGAAGGTCATAATGCCGGGTTGCGTGGGCGAGGTGTTAAAAGTGGCCCAGCCAGCTGTCCTCTTCATAGATGACCTGGGCATCGCCGCTGTCCAGGTCAATTCTGTAAATCAAGGAATGGGGATGGGCTTCCCACAGCTCTTTGAAGCCCACGTAACCATGGCCCAGGTCGAGCATGATGCGGTCGCTCAAGTCGGCATGCATGCCAACCACCACATAGCGCCCGTCGGCAGTTCCATCGCCGCTGCCGCTGACGTAGCCATCCGGCGTGGTGAAAATCGTGCGGATGGCCAGGGTTTTCAGGTCCAGGGCCATCAGAGAACGCCCGCGGTGGAAATAGGCTTCGTCGCGCACCTTATTGACAACCGGATTACCCGGCTCACCACCGGCGGGATCCAGGTCGGTGAGCTGTACGATCTCGCCCGAACCCAGGTCGACGCTGTAAAGATTGCCCCGGTTTTCGCGGTCTGAGGAAAAGATAATCTTGCGACCACCATCGATCCAACCGGGATAAGTGAAATAGGAATGATGCGAATGGCCTTTGTAGTTGGTCAGTTGGTGCACCGTAGCCCCACTGACCGGGTCTTTGGTGATCTCAAGTTCAGGTTCCCAGCGGGAACCAACCATAGTGCGTGACATAGCATCTCCTTAATCTAACAGGGATATTCATACCAATCTAGAAAGTCCAACGGTCCAGCGGCACCGGCATACAAGATCAGGCTGGAATATTTACCGGCGAACTGGCGGGCAGCCACACGCAGACAGCAATCTTCACCGGTGATGCGGTAGGCATGCACCCGGGCCTCGACAAAGTGTATGGTGGGGCGGGTATCGTGAACTCAAAATTTTATCTCTGGTTATGCAACCAGCAGGTCGGGACGGTCGCTGCAGATGCCATCCACGCCCAGGCGTTTGAGCTCGGCGATCTCATTCGGACGTTCTTCATGCCAGCTGATCACACCTAACCCGGCCGCACGCACGGCCCCCAGCCAATCGGGGGTCAGCAGGCCGCTGGGGTGTGGGTCGTTTTCCCAACAGGGATGCACGTAGGTCGCCGCGCAGGATCGCGCCAGCATAACGGCGCGCGGACCATCGATAGCTTTTGATGCAAACAGGATCGAACCCGCCACCTGTGGGGCAACATCGGTAAGATCCGCCACCCAGTCCGGGCGGAACGAACCCACCACGCACTGCGCGGCGTAATCCAGCGAGATCAGCGCCTCCCACACCATGTGGCCGGTCCCTCCCTCCTTGAGTTCGATATAGACTCCCAGGCCGAGTTGGCGGCAGGTTTCCAGCGCCTCGCGCAGCACTGGGACCCGCTCGCCGCCGCCCAGATCGATACTGCGCAGGTCGGCCAGGCTGGTCTCGTGCACCGGCAGCACCCGCCCGTCAGAAGACTTTAAACACAGGTCGTGGATCACCACCGCCTGGTTATCGGCACTGCGCTGCACATCCAGCTCAACCATGTCGGCCCCCAGTTCGGCCGCTTTGCGAAAACCAGCCAGAGTGTTGTGGGGAGCATAAGCGGCGGCGCCGCGGTGCCCAATCCGTAAGGGACGTTTTTCAGAAATCGGGTAGGTCATACCGGTTGATTATTCTCCTCCTCGGCTGTCTGCTGGCCAAAGTTCAGACGCAGGACATCCACACCGTATTGAATATCCATGGTTTCGTCACCCAGGTTAGCCGTGCAGTAGGGATTATCATAATGTTTAAACCCGTTGAGCTTTTGGGATTTGGCGTTCACTTTCAAGAAACCTTTCCAGCCAAAGCGCAGCTCCTCACCGCGCAGCGAGGTCAACTCGACCTGCGCAGCGCTGCCATCGGGACCGTCCACTTTGAATTCAACCGGCATATCCAGCACCTTCTGGATAAACTGCTCGAAGCCGCCGTCAAGCGCCCGGCGGCCCATCTGGCACAACCAGATATTGGGCGTGCCGTGCGAGCGCAGCTCGCGGTAAGCATTGTCACCCTGGGTCATGAACTGCAGGCCCCCGGCGGCGGTCAGGGCCAGATAACCCTCGCCTACCCGGGCAAAGGCCCAACCATCGCGTATATCGAAATTATCGAAGGCATGCGTGGGGAAATAGGCATGGGTGAAGCCCATCCAGTCATCGGCAGGGAAATGATAGACCGCCATCAGCACATCTTTCCACTGGGCCACGCGCGGCAGGGTTTCGTTTCCGTGCCAGAAATTGGGACGGTGCGAGTTATCTTCGGCGGCGCACGGCGGATGGGTGGTGAAGACTGTCGCCTTCGGGCTGAGCGTGACCTGCCAGATATGCTGCTGGTAGCCCTTCTCCCCGGCATGCCAGTCCTGTGCGGAACACATCATATAGTCGGGGGTTTTATAGGTGACCTTGTTGACACCCGTCCCGCGCGAACCGGAATTGCTGAAATCCTGTTCATCGCCGGTGTGCTGCTCGCGGCTCCACATCTCCTCGGGCAGGTCGGCGGCAATGGCCTCGATCACCGGGGGCAGTTCGTAGTTCGAGCAGGCCAATGACACTGTCCCCAGAATGCGCTCGTTGAAGATGCCCATGCCCCACAGCAGGCGGGCAATGCCCACCGTGCCTTCACGGTAACCGGTTTTGATATATGGCGTATAGGAGCGCCCATGGGTCGAGCCAAACACACCCTTGAACGAATTAACCGCCACGGTGAAAAACATCTTATCCAGCACCACAGCCGCCATCTCCCACACCTGGGCATTTTTCGCCAGGCTGGCCAGGGTGGAGAGCGCCAGGGTATCTTCTTCAAAATAGGTGTTCGAGTCCCACTCCTTAAAGCCGGTTGCGGCCCGGTTTTTCAGCCAGTCTATGGCCAGGCGCTCACCCTTTTGGATGTGCCAGCGGCCGGGCTGGTTTACATTGGTGAAGGTTTCGTCCGGATATAGCTCCCCGGCCAGCACTTCACAGGTATGGAACAGGATGCTGTGGTTTTCGGTGCGGTAGCACATGGCATCGCTGCCCGGCTCATCATCCCAATACTTGAAATTAAGGATGCAGGCCTTAAGCGGTTCGTTCAGTTCGGCCGGGAATTCAGCCTTCTCGCCGTAGCGGATCAGCATGCCCAATAAGCCGCACAGGTAAAAATCGCTGCAGTCGCGCCGCTGGTTGATGCCTTCGATGGCGTTCAGGACCACATCCAGGTTCACATCCTGCCAGTAGCCCAACGCCATCTTGGCAATCTCGCTAAAGACATTGTTCTTGCGCCCGGCGGCATCCAGCAGGGCTTCCTGGCGTCTTTCGGCATAGGTGCCGTAGGGCTGAACGGAGAATTTATTGGGGGTGCTGTATAAATGGTACGTGCGGGTAATGCGCAGGTTGCCCTCGTAATATTCTACAGGGGGCGGCAGGAGGAAGATCTCGTATTCGCCTTCCCGCAGTTGGTAGGCATGGTTCAGCGGCACCGTGGTATCGGTGCGCCCTTTGCGAAACGCCTCGGCAAAGATAAATTTGTCCGGGTTCTGCAGGCGCGCATTAAATTCTGTGGAAGCTGCCGGCCCTTCAGGCAGGTACAGGGTGATTTCGTCATCGCGCGCGTACACATCCTGCTTGAGGTGAACGGCTTCAAAGAACATCTCCAGCTTCAAGCGGTGGAGGGGATCGGGCGCGCCGGTCGGAATGCGCACCACCTTATCCTCTTTGCCGGCCTCGGGTTGAAAGCCATCCATATGCAGAGCCATAGAAAACGGGCATTCGCGCGCGGCCACTTCTTCGATGCGTACCAGCAGGCGGTTAACCCCCGCGCTGAGAAGGGCAGTGAATTTCACCCGGTTAGGCGTCTGGTGAAAAAAATGCTCCTGGCGGTGAACGTGCTGGTCGTTGATCCACAAATCCGCCGGCCCGTTGGTGGTCAAAGTGAAATTGATTTCCTGCTCAGACGGGCTGGCGATCTCGGTATACGCCCAGGCCCGCAGGTAATGCGTCAGGTGATAAAAGGCGGAAACATCGACGAAATGATCGTCCCTGGTGCGGACGTATTTCCACTCGCCCTCAAAATCGCCGCTCTTAATTTTGGTGTATTCGACCGGGGTGCTGTCCAGGCCGGGTTGTTCCTGGTAATAATGCTTCGCGATCTGCATCTTCCAATCCGGCCCGGTGAAGCGCTCCAGATCTTTCACTTCCACAGCCTGCGGCCCGGCGACGATCCAGTTATGGATGTAGCCATCCGCCAGGGGGTATTCCAGGGTACCGATCTTCATTCAACTTCTCCTTTTATTTACCGCTGATAAACACAGATGGTCATACAGCAAACCAGATTTTTACGATCCGGTTTGTGTGTGATTATTGAGCGCCCGACGTTCGTTGCAACAGATGAGGTGCATAAATTACTTTATATGATCCCGCCAGGAAAATTGAGGGGCGTAGCCCAACAGTTGGCGTGCTTTATCGATCGAGAGCAGGGTTTCAAACTCACCGACCGGTTTGTTCAAAGGCACGCCCGGGAAGACCTCCGCCAGCAGATCGCGGCTTGGGCGGTTCATCACCGTGTCAGCGGCGGCAATAATAAAGACCTCTGCCCCGCTGATTGGCGCTTCCAACGCCAGGCGGCAGCTTTGCGCCACATCACGCCCGTCGACATAGCCCCACAAATTCCACTTGCGAAGGGTCGCATCCTGCCAATAAGACGGATAATCGGCGTACTGATCCGGGTCTTTGACATTGGAGAAGCGGAGAGCAATGAACGGGATACCGGTCCAGCGGTGAAACTGGCGCGCCATCTCCTCGGTGACGACCTTGGAGAGGGCGTAGCTCGATTCAGGGTACAGCGGGTGCTGCTCGTCGATCGGCGCGTAGGCCGGCTTTTCGCGGTCGAAAGGCAGGCCCAGGGTAGTTTCGCTGGAAGCCCACACCACGCGCGCCAGCTTGAGCTGCATGGCAGCCGTGAAGACATTGTAGCAGCCCATGGTATTGTTGTGAAAAATGTGCCCGGGCGTAAAACGATCCGGGTTGGGGATGGCAGCCAGGTGCACGACCGCTTCCACCCCATCCAGGGCTTCAAACACCTCACCCAGGTTGGTCAGGTCCGCCTGGCGAAAGCGCGTCAGAGACCGGGCCGGGGGCACGACATCCACATTCACCACCTGGTAGCCGTGGTCCAACAGGTCGCGCACCACGTACCGCCCGGCTTTTCCACTGCCCCCGGTCACTGCAATTTTGGTCATGCTGTCTCCTTACCTTTTTGATCATTCTGTCATTTCAAGTGGTCATACAGGTCCAACAGTTTATTGGTTGAACCAGATTTCGTACAGTTCGTCATTGTAATGAATTGCCAGCTCGCCCGAGCCAAAATCGGCGTGCGCCCAGGGGCTGTCATACAGCGGGTAGCCGTGCAGTTGGATGGGTTGACCGCCCGCAGAGGGCCTGGCATCCCAGCCGGTGATAAATTCGCCAATCGAAGGAGATTGGTAATGCACCGCGCCGTCGATGACCTCGATCCTGGCAGCCTGCAGGGCAGCGGTAAATGCCGCGAAAGAACCCCAATCTGCCTCACGCCCGCATTCGGCGATCCAGGTATTCTCGCGCGCCGCGCACTGCAGTTCACGCCCGGCATACTGTCCGGATTCGGCCCACTGCAGGCCGTTCTGCGAGTAAATACCCACGTAGCCCTTGCCGGAACGGGCAAAGACCCAGTTCCCTTCCTGGCGCACCTCGTTAAATCGGGCTGGTTCGAGCCAGCAGTGCGACATCCAGGCAAACAGGCTCAAGCGCCAGGTCAGGGCCAGCACATTCTTATGCTGGATCACCCGCGGCAGGGTGGTATGCCCTGACCAGTAATCCGGGCGCAGACCGGACCCCTCGCCGGTGGTATGCGGGCACGACCAGAAAATCTGGGCTTTGTCGGCCAGCGTGACCTGGGCAATATGGGTGGAGCTTTCGTACTCGCCTTTGCGGTGATCCTGCAGCCCCGATACCATGTAATCGGGGGTGCGGTAAACGACGAAGTTGGCGTGGCGCGCCGAACCGCGCAGGATGCCCTGGCGTTCATGGGTTTCAACGACCGCCTGGTCGTCATGGGCAATATCGGTGAAGAAGCGCGGCGGGCGGTAGGTGCTGGAACCCAGGGTAACCGGGGCCATGCCGTTGGTGCCGCCGGTCAGTGCGCCGGTGCCGTAAAGCAGCCAGACGCAGGCTGCCGTGCCGTCAAAATCGGCGTACTTGATATAAATCCCGTAGCTGCGACCGTGGGTCACCCCCCAAAAGCCCTGGTAGGTATCGGCCGCCAGGTAAAAGAAAATCTGGTCGAGCACACCCTGCACCATCTGGCGCAGCTTGTACTGGCCCTCGTTGACCGCAAAGTCATAGAGGTTCATGATCGGCGCGATGCACACCGGCAGGTAAGAGTTGGAATGCCATTCATCATAACCAAAGCGCCCGCGCTGGCGCAGCCACTCGGTGATATAAACATAGGCTTTTTGAGAATGGTACATCCCGTTCTGGCGCGAGTTGGTAAACTCCTCCGTCGGGAAGAGCAGCCCGGCCATCCATTCGGCCACGTGGAACAGCAGGCGGTGGTTTTCCGAACCCATATACATCACCGTATCGCCTGGTTCATCCACCCAGATATTTAAAGCCCAGAATGGTATCTTTCATCAGGGCATTGATCTCCGGGCTGAGGTGTTCGCCCGCCCGTTCCCAAAACATAAGGCGCAAGACGCCCTGGATGACAAAATCGGCGCAGTCCTTGCGCGCGGCAATAAACTGGCAGGTGCGGCGGATGATGCTCTCGTCCACCTGCTCGTATTCGCCCAGGGCATAGTGCGCCACGGCGCTCCAGATTTCGTGGATGCCGGGTTCGACACTCTCGGCGTAATGCGCCAGCACCAGCTTACGGCGTTCGTCCAGTTTGTCATCGCCCTGGGGCGCCAGTTTGGGGCTGATCTTGCGCACGGTAAAGGCGGTTGTGGTCAGCGGCTGCCCATTGGACAGGCGCCAGGAGCACTGCAGGGTGAAGGTGTCGTCCGGCAGATCCTGCCCGCTGGCACAGCCTCACCATTCCCGCCTTTATGCGGTTGGGTCTGATAAAGCACCTGCTGCTTGGGGTCGATCAGCGCCACCGTCAAGCTGCGGAGCCCCCGCTGCGTTGGCGTATTTTTCCAGCCGGAAACCTACTTCGTGCTCCGGATAGTATAAATCCCGGTCGAAGCGGATGCTTTCCAGTTCTTCTTCTACTGCCAGGCGTGTCTCGAGCGCCATCCCGGCGGGCAAGGGCACGCGCGCCTGCACGTCGCTGTCGAGACATTCCAGGCGGATGCCCACCTGGGCCATGCGCGCAACCCGAAACAGGGCCACCCCCACCTGCTGCTCACCAGGCGCTAATGCCGCTTCGAAGGTATATTCATTGACGCCTCCCGCCACCTTACCCTTGCTGTTGGCGCTGTCGAAAACGATCTTGCCACCAATCGCCACCAAAATGCGCTGGTAGATGCGCGTCAGTATGCGCCAGCGGCGCAGGCCGGGCTTCTGGGGGGTAAGCAGCGTAGAAAGCAGCGCCCCACCCAGATGGTTGGAAATATTGTAGGTGCCCCAGGAAAGGTACTCCTCGGGCCCGCGCACCAGGTTCCAAAAACCGGCCTGGCCCAATAAGGCATCCTGGTCGCCCTCTTTGGGGCTGCCCGCCAGCAAGCGCCGGGCATCTTCGACCGCTTCATCGATCGCAGCGTACCCAACCTGGGTGGGAAGCACTGGCTGTTCAAAATAGGTCAAACCCACCACCCGCTGGGAAACATCGATGTTATAAGCACCCAGCATAATCCAGGGTTTAATCACCGATCCGGTGGAAACAGTCTGGCTCAAGTTTTCTGCTGCGCTCATTTATTCTCCTTTTCCCCTGGTAAAATCGCTGCCTTGCGGCGTGCAATATAAACTAACCCAACACCCAGGAGCACTTCTATCGCGACAAGGACAACCTGGATCGAAATAACCGTCATGATAAACAACATTCCAGTTTGAATAAGTGCCAGGATCAGCAGCTCGATCCCCAGCGTAAACGAGGTTCGGCGCAGCACCAATTTCTTAGGGACTCCGGTGGTAATCAACCTGTTCTCCATGAGAAAAAAGAAACCCAGAAAGAGAATGCCGCCCAAAACATAATAGAAATTCATAAAAGTCCTGACTGTGTAAGAGGCTTGAACGCTTCGCAGCGTCGTCCAATCGGCGCCCTGATAGACAGTAACCAGAAACGCCTGCAAGAAATTTGCCCCCACCGCAAATATGATCAGGGACAGGATGCTAACCACCACCAGGGCGCCCACGGCGCCTAAATTTTTTGCCCACCGCTTGAACATCTTTACCACACTTCCTGGCAGCCTGTCTCCGCCATCAGCTTACGCAGTGCTCTGGCGGCTATTTCCATTCCTTCGGCCCCACTGAACCCGCTGGAATGTCCGGCGATTTTCAAATGCGGCTCCAGGGCCAGCGTGCCCTGGTAATCCATCGCTTTCAGCTTCGCCAGAAGCTCGGGCAGCTGCCCATCGCCTTCGCCTGCCGGAACCACTTTCCCGCTCTCCAGGAGCGCATCCTTGATGTGAACATAACCAATGTATGGCTGTAAGCCGGCCCAGCCGCGATCGACCGGTTTCCCCACGCCCACCTGGATGAAATTGGCAGAATCCCAGGCAAAGCGCAGCGCCGGGGAGTTCACCGCTTGCAGTACAGCCAGGCAGCGCTCGGGCGTATCGGTAACGATGCCCTTTTCATTCTCCAAAACCAGGGTGAAGCCCTCTTTTTCCGCCAGGCCTGCCAGGATGCCCAGACGATCGGCCGATTCGGCGACATGCTGGTCGTAATGGGCATTGGTAGAAGTGTCAGCCGGGTAAAAGGAAAAAATACGGATGAAGCGCGCATCGAGCATATTGCCAATCGCCATCAGGCGCGTGAGATTGCCTTTTTCAAAATCGATTGTCTCAGCCAGGGGGGATTTGCCCACCGGGCTGCCCAGGCAGGCCACCTTCACATTATACCCGGCGCACACCTGCTTGACCCGGGCGACATCTTCATCCTCCATCCTGGCTACATTTTTGCCCCACGCGCCGCGCAGATCGAGACCGCGCACATTCAACCCCACCAGGGTTTTTAACTGTTCGGCCAGATCCGCGGCAATTTCATCACCGAACGCGCTTAAACGAAAAGTTGCAGACATTTCTTACTCCTTGTTTTCTCGTCGGTAGAACCATGCGAAACGTTTATCTACCATCTTTATTATCCCTCATTTTATGCCTTGTGGAAGAGTTTAATGGATGTATTTCTATTTTAAGCACCTCATCTGCATACCATGAACTTGGGCGATTCTCTTCCTTACATACGATTTCGTTGGGCACGATTCCAACGGCAGCGAACCGGTACCCAACGAAACCAGAAATTCCTTATGATGTTCCAGGGACCCTCCATCCAGGTGGCGGTCCAATACTATTCGATCCAGCGTGGAAGCAGCTGTTCCCTCCGGTTAATCTCACAGGCATATAGAAAACGGACCACATCGTTCATATAGAACTGGCCAAAGCGCTTATTCGGGAGCTGTTCCACAAAGCGGTCGGCCAGATCGTTGGCTTCTGCTTCACTCATCCCGGAGACCAGCTCGAAATCAAAATAGATCGCCAGATCGCGCTCGGGATCGGTGATCACCCGGCTGATGCCATATTTCGCCGGGTCATTGTAGGCCGGCGAGTAAATTTCGAGCAGGAAGGCCCCTGGCGAAGCCGAATGAATCACATCCTGGTTGGCATAGATGAAATTAACCGTTTCCTGGGCCTCATTGATCGTTTCACCCGGGAAGCCAAAAAAGAAGAAGGTGTGGTTCCAGATTCCGACCCCGGTCGCGGTATGCAGAATGCGCGACATCTCCTGCACCTGGGTGCCTTTGACCATTTTGCGCATGATCGGCTCGGAGGCGCTTTCCAACCCATACAGCAGCATGCGGCAGCCGCTTTTTGCAGCCTCGACCAGCAGTTCATCGGTTAAGATTTTTCGAAGCGCGCCGCAACCGTCCAGTTGATCGGGCTGTCGCGTTCAATCAGGGCCGCCGAAAGCTGGCGCATGATGCGCGGGGTGATGGCCTCATCCACGAAGAAAATGTTGCGAACGCCATATTTTTCCTGGAGTGTCTGCACCTGGGAGAGAATATGCGCCACCGGCAGCGGAAAATAACCGGTTGGGCTGCCGTAGCCCACATTGCAGAAAGCACATTTACCATAGTAGCAGCCGTGGGTGGTAGCCAGCGGCAGGACGAGCTCCGGCGCCAGGTAGCGCTCCAGCGGCAGGCCTTCGAAATCTGGCTGCTGCTGCTCCTCGATCGAGCGCGAATCCTTGAAATCTGGCTCCGGGTTGGTGACTACTTTCATGTCTGATCCGGGCAGGCGGTAGACCAGGTTAGGCACGCCGGACAGGTCGCCGCCCGCCTGCAGCGCTTCGAGCAGGCGCAGCAAGGGGATTTCGCCTTCAAACAGTACCGCGCTGTCGATCAGGTCAAAGATCCTGGGCACCTCTACCAGGCGCTCGCGCATCATGGTCACATGCGGACCACCCACCACGATATGGCATTTCAAGCCCGCATCCCGGACCATGGCCGCCAGAGTCAGCCCCGCCAGGAGCTGCGAACTGGTGGGAATCGAAATCCCGACCAGATCCGGCTGGTCGCGCTGCAAATCTTTGAGAATTCCGCGCCGGAAAATTTCATAAAAGGGGTTGATATTCGGATCACGGGCAGCCTTAAAAAGATCCTGGCTGGAATCGGTGCGCCCGGCATCGATGAAGGTGGTCAGTTCGAGGCGGGCCGGATAATGGGCCAGGGAGGTCAGTTCCAGGGCCTGGGCAATGGTTAAGTAGGCCGGCTCGCTGGTTTCTCCATCATAAAATTGGGGACTGCGCAGGATGGCCTTGGCATCTTCAATCTGATCGGCCAGCGCCGGACCGCTGCGCAGGGCCCATTCTACATCTTCGGGTTTTGGTCGGCCGTAGGCCAGCGGGCGCTGGCTGGCGCCCGGGCCAAAACGAGAGCGGATGCGCTCCATCGAATCGCGCACATGGCGGCGCGTGAGCACTTCATCCATCACTTCAAGATTGAGATCGCGTTGGGTGACATCGTAACCACGCTGGCGCAAGAAACCGGTCAGGGCCGGCAGCGCCAGGTGGGGCATGGAAGGGGTCCAATGCGGTGGGAAGAGTAAGTATATTTTCATGGCGTTTATTGGCAGCTACAGCCGGGGCAGTGCCCCGGCTGTAGCTGCCATCCTCTTTGTATGACAGATTACCAGTAATTTTATTTGTAAAGGACGCAGCGCACCGTGTGCCCCTCATCCACCTGGATGTTGGGCGGATCAAGCACGTCGCACACACCTGAGATGCGCTTTGAACAGCGCGGATGGAACGGGCAGCCTTTCGGCAAATTGTAAGGATCAGGCACCACCCCGCGGATGGATGCCAGACGGTAGCTTTTTTGCTTGATCGATCCCAGGCGGGGAATGGACTGCAGCAAGGCCTGGGTGTAAGGATGCATCGGATTGTAGAACAGGGTGTCAATATCCGCATCTTCCACAACTTTACCCAGATACATCACCACCACCCGTTCCGCCATCTGGGCGATGACTCCCAGGTTGTGGGTGATAAACATGATCGCCATGCCCAGATCATTCTGGAGCTGGCGCATGAGGGTTAGAATCTGGGCCTCGGTGGTCACATCCAGGGCAGTCGTGGGTTCGTCGGCGATCACCATGCTGGGATGGCAGGAGAGCGCCATGGCGATCATCGCCCGCTGGCGCATACCACCCGATAGTTCATGCGGATAGCGGTCGACGGTACGCGAAGGCAGCGGCATACCAACCTTATCCAGCATATCGATGGTTTTCTCGCGGCCTTCTTTAGAATCCACTTTCTGGTGCAGGGTGATCACTTCACTGATCTGGTTGCCGATGGTATGCACCGGGCTGAGCGAGGTCATGGGCTCTTGAAAAACCATCGAGATTTCCCCGCCGCGGATGGTGCGCATCACTTCACCGTAGGCGTCCTGCTTGACCAGGTCGAGGGTCTCGGTCAGCTGGCCTCCGGAAGGACCGCCGGCAGTCACTTCATTTACCTGGCGGTGAAAAATCATCTCCCCGTCCACAATCCTGGCCGATTTAGCCAGGATGCGCATGATCGAACGGGCCGTGACGCTCTTACCGCAGCCGCTTTCGCCCACCACACCCAGGGTCTTGCCGCGCTGGATGGAGAAGTCGGCCCCATCCACAGCCTTGACGATACCTTCATCCAGGAAGAAGTATGTTTTCAGGTTTTTGACCTGGATCAGTGTATTACCGTTATTTTCCACTGTGTCCTCCTACCGGGAATAGGGATCGGCTGCATCGCGCAGGCCGTCGCCCAGGAAATTGAATGCCAGCACCGCCAGGATCACCGCCGCTGCCGGCCAGAAGACCCAGGGGGCCAGGGCGATCGCGCTTACGTTCTGCGCCTCCTGCAAGAGCACGCCCCAACTGATGGCCGGTGCGCGCAGGCCCAGGCCGATGAAGCTCAAGCCGGTTTCACTCAAGATCATGTTGGGCACAGACAGGGTCAGGCTGGCAATGATGTAGCTGAGGAAAGAGGGCACCATGTGCACCAGGATAATCCGGCGCTGGCTGGAGCCTATCAGGCGGGCCGCCATGATGAAATCTTCCTCGCGCATCGCCAGGAAGCGCCCGCGTACCACGCGGGCCATCCCTGTCCAGCTCACCAGGGAGAGGATGATCGTGATCCCAAAGTAGGTGAGTTCAATCGGCCAGGTCGGCGGAAGGGCCGCGCTGAGACCCATCCACAATGGAATTTGGGGGATGGAACGAACAAACTCGATCATACGCTGGATGAAGGTGTCGATTGCGCCGCCGAAGTAGCCCGAGATGCCGCCAATCACCACCCCAAATACCAGGCTGGCCAGCACGCCGATCAACCCGATCGAGAGCGAAATCCGCGAGCCATAAATCACGCGCGAGAACATATCCCGTCCCAGCCGGTCGGCGCCCATCACGAACACGCCTTGCTCCTGCTGATCTACGTCCAACCCAAACAGGTGAATATTAGTGTCCCACAGACCCCAGAATTTATATTCCGGACCGGTGGTAAAGAAGCGGATGGGATAGATAGTGGTTTTATCTTCGGTGAAGATATTCTGCAGCGTTTCCGGGTCGCGCGTGCGAATTGTCTTGTAGACGAACAGCCCGCGGAAATTGCCTTGACTATCGATCAGATGGATCGGTGAGGGCGGCGAGAGTTTATAGCGGATGAAGGTATCTTCCGGCACATAGGGAGCGACAAACTCGCAAAAAATCGCCACTATATACAATATGATCAATACCACCCCGCTGATCAAGGCCGCTTTGTGCTTGCGGAACTTCCACCACATCAAGGTCATGGGTGGGGCGACGGCCACCCGCTCCTCTACATCTTTTTCTTCTTCTAACAGGGCATCAACCTGGTTTGCCATGGGACCTCTCAACGAAACAGTAGTTGAAGTAACAGGGAACGGATCCCTGGATCATGTCATGCGAATGCGCGGGTCGACCCACGCCAGAACAATATCCGAAAGCAGCGTGCCGACCACGGTCAGGGTGCTGAGCAGCAGCAGGAAGCTGCCCGCCAGGTACATATCTTGAGATTGCAGTGCTCGCAGCAGCATCGGCCCGGTGGTTTCCAGGCTGAGCACGATCGAGAGCAGGGTCGCGCCTGAGATCAGGTTGGCCAGCTCCCAGCCGATTGTGCTGAAGAAGGGGTTGAGCGCCACGCGCACCGGGTACTTCCAGATCACCTTGGCTTCAGTGATCCCCTTGGCGCGCGCGGTTTCCACATAGGGTTTGTTCAACTCATCCAGCAGGTTGGCGCGCGTGGTGCGCAAGCCGCCGGCGGTGCCGTTCAGAGCCAGGATCAGAACCGGGATCCAGATATGCTTGAGCATATCCACAACCTTAGCCATACTCCACGGGGCAAGAATGAACTGCTCGGAGAACAGTCCACCCACGTTTAACCCCAGGTAATTCTGCGCCGCCCACATCACGATCAGCGCCAGCATAAATCCCGGCGTGCCGATCCCCACAAAGCTGATAAAGGTGAAAATATAGTCGGGGATCGAATACTGGTGGGTGGCGGAAAAAACGCCTAAGGGTATTGCAATAAACCAGCTGACGAATAAAGCGGTTAGCGAAAGGACCACAGTCAGCGCCATGCGCTCCCAGATCAGTTCCTTGACCGGTTTTTGCAGCTCCATGGATTGGCCCCAGTCGCCGCGTGTGAAGATCCCCACCATCCACTTGGCGTACTGCATATAGATCGGCTGGTTCAAACCGTAGCGCTCTTCCAGGGCCGCAATCTGGGCATCATCAATGGTATCCCCCTGCGAGCGCAGGGTCATGACATACGAGGAGAGAAAATCGCCCGGAGGAAGCTGGATGACGACAAAAGAAATGATGGAAATGATGAACAGGGTGGGGATCATGATCCCTATTCGTCTGATGATATACCCTAGCATAAGATACCTCCAGATGGTTTGCCAGCCTGCAACAAACAGGTCATCCCTGGCTTTCTCCCTGCAGCGCTGCAGGGAGAAAGCTGAGATTCAGGCGAGTGGCGATGGCACACACCAACCGCCACTCGCTGTTTTACAAAACTAGGCCGCCAGATGTTTGCTGGGATCGTCCCAGGTATACGTCTCGGCGTTGTAAACTTCTTCGTCACCCGTGGTGTCATCCATGGGGAAGCCCGCGACAAAGTTCTTGATCCCATTCTTGGCGATCACGAAGGCCGGGATCTCGCCCAGGATGCCGATCATCGGCAGTTCTTCGGCCCAGATATCCAGAATCTTGAAGAAGAGATCGTTCTGTACGGCCGGGTCGGAGGCAACAGAAATCTTATCCCACAGGTCCCAGATCTTCCAGATGTAGAAGTCCTTGGGGGGCTCGATACCGCTGGCATTGGTCGGGTCGTTATACCACAGGCCGTAGGCATCCGCCCACGGGCGGTCGATCATCGTGCCGCGGAAGATGGGCGCTTCAGGTGCCAGCGGCAGCACGGTGCGGTCGCCGCCCCAGAAAGCTGCTTCGATCTCATTGGCATTGTAGTGGGTTTCGTACAGCGAGCGCTCGGAGTACTTGTAGGCGCAGTTGATGCCGACATCCTGCAGCATCTTGACGATCTGCTGGGCGGCATCTTCGTTCGGGGAGCCGGTAGCATCTGTGCCTTCAATCTGGAAGGAGAGCGGCGAGCCGTCTGCGTAAGTGCGGAAACCATCGCCGCCCTTCTTGAAGCCGGCCCCATCCAACATTGTATTGGCAGTGTCCGGATCATATTCGATATAGGCCTTGCTCAACTTCTCGTAGTACTGCGGTGAAACACTGATCGGGCTGTACTGGCGCGGGATAGCCAGACCGTTGTAGATCAGCTCGTTGAGCAGATCGCGGTCGATCGCCAGAGACATGGCAATACGCACGTCGCGCGTCTGGAAGAACTCGCGCAGTTTGTCGTTCTTGGTGGACTGGTTGAGCTGCAGGGCCATGTGGTTGGCGCTGATCCCGCTTAAAACTTTGTAATCGCCCTTGGATTCGTTGGTCTTATACAGCGTGAAGGATGCCGTATCGACGTGGCGGCCCTGGAAGTCGATTTCACCGCCGGTGATCCACAGATTGAAGACGTTCACATCCGCGAAGAGGCGGTGGTTGACCTGGTCGAAGTAGGGCAGTTGGTTGCCATCCTTGTCCACCCCAAAGAAGTAGGGGTTGCGCTTCATCACGAACAGTTCCTTGCCCAAACCCTCAGTGGCCAGCCAGCCGGTCAGGGTCGGCAGTTCCGGGTTGGCATACCAGTAGGCGCGGTCGTTGAGGAAGTAGTTGTCCCAACTATCGACCCCGGCAGCTTTAACCGCGGCGTCCAGAGCAGCCTTATCGGAGGTCAGGTCGCCGTGCCACTGTTCCAGATAGAACCCGGGGGCCATGATGTCGCGGCCGGGCATGGCACGCCCCACGCGCAGGATCAGCAGCGGGTTGGGGTGCTTGTGAGCATAGGTGAAGGTATAGTCGTCGGCGATGTTCAGATCGCAGACCGCTTTTTCGGGTCCCGATACATAGATCACATTGCTCGGGGTGGGGGTGAGGGTCGTGTTGAGCAGCCAGTTATTGAAGAACCACTGCACATCCTTGGTGGTGACTTCGGTACCGTCGGACCACTTGGTGCCCTTGCGCAGGGTGAAGGTCCATTCGGAACCATCGTCGTTGGCTTTCCAGGATTCGGCCAGGCGGGGCTGCATCACCAGGTTTTTGTCAAACCAGGCCAGGCCCTTATCTACCATCTTGGTGGGTCCCCAGCGGTCGGAGACACCCTTGTAGCCGCGGCGGATCATACCGCCGTGTGTACCGGGCCCCTCTAGGGTCGCGGCGACCCACGGGTTGTCGGGCAGGCGCTGCTCAACCGGAGGAATCGTACCGGCTTTGACCATATCGGCCAGCACCGGGGCCTCTTTGAATTTCGAGGGCGGTACAGCAGTCGCCTCGGGAGCAGCAGTCGCTGCCGGGGCCGAGGTTGCGGCCGGCGCAGACGTGGCAGCCGGCGCAGACGTGGCGGCCGGAGCCGAGGTTGGGGCTTCGGTAGCAGTCGCGGCAGGGGCACAGGCGGCGACGGCAACGCCAGCGCCAGCCAGAGTTGTCAGGCGAATAAATTCACGCCGGGTCATCAATCGTTTTTCCATCTTTTCTTACTCCTTAGCAGAAACAAACAGTGAATGTGGGTTGATTTGGTTCATGGTTCAAAATCGGGTCAGGGACTGTTCTCTTCAGGTTACCTCCTTCCAATTTTCGTGCGACAAGTCTTCTCCAGGTTCCGGCCCGGGATCAGGCCGCGGCGGACGCGGCGACGTAGGTGCTCTCGGGTACGCCCGATAGATCGAGTTCATCGGCCCGGTGGCAGCTGACAAAATGTTCCGGGGCGATCTCACGCAATTGAGGGGTTTCCGTCTTGCATCGATCAATGCAGAAACGGCAGCGCGGGTGGAAATAACACCCGCTGGGCGGGTTGGCCGGATCGGCCACATCGCCCTCGAGCACAATCGGGGTGGTGCGGTTGCGCGGGTCCGGTTTGGGCACCGCCGAGAGTAAAGCCTCGGTGTAGGGATGCTTGGGGTGGTAAAACAATTCTTCGGTGCGGGCATGCTCCACCAGCTTGCCTACGTACATCACGACCACCCGGTCGCTGATATGCTCCACCACGCTCAAGTCATGTGAAATAAACAAATAGGTCAGGTTAAACTGGCCCTGCAGATCTTGCAGCAGGTTGAGAGTCTGGGCCTGAACGGACACATCCAGGGCACTCACCGGCTCATCACACACCACCAGCTGCGGATTGAGCGCCAGGGCGCGCGCCACGCCAATGCGCTGGCGCTGCCCACCAGAAAAGGCGTGCGGGTAGCGGGTCATATATTCAGGACGCAAACCGACCACGCGCAGCAGCTCGGCCACCCGATCCTGCAGCTCAGAGCCGTGCGCCACGCCATTAACTAACAGCGGCTCACCGACCAGCTCTAACAATGTAAAACGCGGGTTGAGCGAAGAATAGGGATCCTGAAAAATCATCTGCATATTCATCCGGGTTTCGCGCAGCTGGTTCTGGTCCAACTCGGCCACATTCACCCGGCCCAATTTCTGGTCTTTGAACCAGACCTCACCGCCAGTCGGCTCGTAAGCGCGCATGATCAGGCGGCCGGTGGTGGTTTTTCCACAGCCGCTTTCACCCACCAAACCCAGGGTCTCACCTTGATTAATGAAAAAGCTGACATCGTCAACCGCTTTAACATGTCCAACGACTTTGGTGAAGACAAAACCTTTTTTAATTGGAAAATACTTTTTCAGGTTTTTGACTTCTAACAAGAGAGGGTTTTCGGTGGAGGTTTCAGGCGTCATTTCGGGATCCCTTTTTAAAAGAATTTCATCACAATTCCAGGTGACAGCATCAGGTGTTTAAACTCGATTGGACTCCGGCCTGTTCGAGCGCAGCCAGGAAATCACCATACATCACAGATTTTTGCAAACAAGTTACCGCACCATCGGCCGGCGTAAAGACAACTTCGTCGTAGCACGAATAAACCACAACCGGGATGTCGCTGGTTGCGGGATCGGACTTTAATCTGTTAAGCGCCTTCTTGGCAGTTGTTTCGGGGATTTCGATCTCCAGTACAATCAAGTCGGGACGGATCTCCCGGGCGACCTGCAGCAGTTCTTTGCCTTGACCCGCGTTAACGGCCAAAAATCCACTCGCTTCGGCATAACGCTGCAGCAAGTAAATGATATTCGGATCTGAGGCGGCAATCAGGATGGTTTTGGGCATCAATTAACGGTCCAGCGAACCAGTGACAAAGGTCGGATCAACAGCCAGGCTATGAGGTTACCATTACAGTTCTGCAGGGGTAATGCCGGATCCAAAACGATAAGTCTTGAACAACGTTAATTATGACATTAATCAGATTAACGAGTTTTGCATTTTTGGGACAGGCTGTTGACCAAATGAGACAGATTGCCTAAACGTTTCGCATCAACCATCGATTTCACCAGGATTTATTCAGGTTAACGGCCGTTTCCACGTTTTTCGCGCTGGTACTCGCTGGGAGACACGCCCACCTCACGTCGAAACACCCGCGTAAAATAACTGCTGTCGGAAAACCCTACCGATCCCATGACCTCGGTGATGCTCAAATCTTGCTCGACCAGCATACACCTTGCTTTCTGGATGCGGTAGCGGTTAAGGTAGGAACCCGGAGCCAGGCCGGTTTCCTGCACAAAACAGCGGTTGAGATGGCGCTCACTCACCCCGGCATAGCTGGCCAGGCGCTCGCGTGAAAGCGCTTCAGCGTAATGCTCGTGCATATAGGCCATCACCTTGCGCACCAGGCGCGCATTACCATTGCCCAGACGTTTGCTGCGCGAAAGCGCCTGGTCGATATGCGCCAGGGTCTCTTCTGCAGAGAAGACCCCCTTGGATAAAACCGCGGTCACCCCCTGGTTTAATCCGGCCATTTCATCCTGGTTGAGGGTCTGGGCGGTGAGTACGATTACCGGCACCGACCGCAGGCGCTCATCTTCCTGCATGGCTCGCAGTACACCGGTGCCGCCCAATTCGGGCATCATCAGGTCAAGCAGCACCAGCGAAGGAACCGTGTGCTGCATCAGCTCCAGCGCAATCCGCCCGTTTGCCGCGCGCAGCACCTGGCAGTGAGGAACATGTTCTTTAATCATGCGGGCGTGCATATCCAGGATTTCCGGGTCGTCATCCGCCAGCAAAAGGGTACAGTTCCCATTCGAAGCGTTGGCGGAAAGCCCAAAACGTTCCAGAGCGTCGTTCAAGGCTTCTCCGGCAACCGGTTTTGTCAGGTAATCCAGCGCCAGCATCGAGCCGCTGCTCTGATCCTGCAAAAAAGAATAAAAAATGACCGGAATATCCTGGGTGGCGGGGGTGTTCTTGAGCAGTTCCATCAGCTCCCAGCCGCGTTCCGCGACCGGAATATCCAGCACCACCGCCCCCGGCGGCTCAGTGAGGACATGCGCCAGCCAATCGGGGGATTCGTCGATGCCCAGAATCTCGACCTGGAAACCTTCCGTTACCAGATGTTCGCGCAGCCGGCTCGCGCGCGCCGCCAGGCTGGTCAGCACCAGCACCGACTGCGAAGGCGCCGCTTGCGGCAGAATGGGCGGGGTTTCCAACACCGGCAGCGTAAAATAAAATGTCGAACCCCCATCTTCGCTCCCGCTGGAAATCAACCCAAGCTTGCCATCGTGCATTTCAATCAACTGGCGGCAGATTGCCAGACCAATCCCCAACCCGCCATACCCGCGGGATACGCTGCGCTCGGACTGGCGAAATTCATCAAAGATGGCGTCTTGTTCGGCCAGGGGCACGCCCAGGCCAGTATCTCGAACAGATACCGTCACCTGGTCGTCTTCCAGATCCACAATCAGGGCCACTTCGCCTTGCGATGTAAATTTGACCGCGTTGCTCACCAGATTGAGAGCCACCTGCTGCAGCCGGGCAGCGTCGCCGGATATCTGGGGTAAAACAGCGGGGATTTCGGCGCGCCAGGTCAGGCCTTTACTGCGCGTCATTTGTTCTCCCACCAGGACGACCGGTTTTAACATGTCTTCCAGGTTCATGGGTTTGCGGGCTAATTTTAACTGGCCCAACTGGCTGCGCGCCAGGTCGAGCACATCGCGCACCAGGCTGCCTAACTGCTGGGCACCGGCGTGGATGCGGGTCATATCCTGGCGGTAGGCATCCGGCAGGGGCGGACGGTCGCCAATTCCTTCGCGCAGCATCATTTCGCTCAGGCCAACCAGCAGCACCATCGGGGTTAACAGTTCATGGCTGACCATGGAAAGGAAGCGGCTTTTCAGCAGATTGGCCTCTTCCGCCACGTGTTGCGCCTCCAGCGCCTGGTAGTACAGCTTCAGGTTCTGTTCGACAAGCAGCACGCTTTTTAATGCGCTGCTGACCTGCTCGCACAGCAGTTGGTGCACGCGGCCCTGGAAGATTCGCGCATCCAGCGAGATGAATCCAAGCTGCTCGTCGCGGTAATACAACGGGTAGACCACCAGGTTCTGCGGCTGGTCGGCATCCAGACCGAGCGGGGTCAGTCGCCAGGATGGGGAAAATATCTGCCCTTCCCGCTCCGTATAGCGCCGCGTTTCGTCATAGGCCAGCACAAGGCGCGCGCCTTTGACCGGATCCTTGGGATCAACATACAGGGACAAATAGCAGCGATGGATCTTCAGCACCGGCAGCTCGCGCGCCAGGATATCGACCAGTTCCTCTAAAGTCTGTGCGCCCGATACCACCTGGCGGATGCGCAGCAGTTCATCAAGCTCCTCTGCCTTTTTCCATTGCAGGTAGCCCTGGGCGCGCACTGCGCCCTCACTGATCATCACCCGGGCCTGGTGCAGATATCGCTCGGCTCGTTCCAATTGATCCGTACCCGGCTGCAGCAGCGACACCACCCGGGCGCGCATCACACTGATCACTTTTTGCCAGGCAATCAGATCGCCGCCAGCCTGGGCCGAATTTCTCAGCAGCCGCTGCAGGTAAGTTGGAAACCCATTGGCTGCTTCTGAATTTATTTTGTTGAGCAAGGCATCCAGCAGATCGCCCGCCCATCCGGGTGTGCTCTCGTCCAGATCCAGAACGTGCTCCATCTCCGCCAGGATTTCCAAACGGTGAGCAGCAACCCGTTCTGGCCATGGCCGTGGGTCATCCACCCAACCCGAAAACTTGATTTTTGAATCAGCCAGTCCGGCTTCCACGACCATCGGATCCGGGCAGCCGCAAGATTGGCGCAGCCGTACCTTGGTGGGCAGGGTGACCAGTGCCGGAACGCTTTCACCTCGAATCTGCGCCAGCAGGGTGCGTACGGCCTGGCGCCCGCGTTCCTTCATTCGTATGGGAACGGTGGTCAGGGGAGGGGTGACCACCCGCCCTTCCGGGATATTGTCAAAGCCGATGATCGCCACTTCGTCCGGTATTTTCACGCCGCGTGCCTGGAGATATTCAATCGCGCCCACTGCCAGGCCGTCATTCACACAGGCAATGGAATCAAATTTCATCCCCCGATCTTCCATGAGCAGGCGCACAGCCTCTGCCCCCCAGGAACGTTCCCAGTTTTTGGGCGGCGCAACCAGGCGGGGGTCATTCTCCAGTCCAAATTCTTTGACAATGTGTAAATATGCCTGATAGCGTAATTGGGCTTCACGATGCTGCAGCGGACCGCGTAAAAATGCCACCCGGCGCCGTCCGTGTTCCTCGACCAGGTGCAGAAGGGCATCCCGCATGCCCTGGTAGCTGTCCAAAATAATAGAAGGAACCCCATTCAACGGTAGGCCAATCCCCACCAGGGGTAGAGGGCGGTATCGTTCGCAAAAACCCTGGATCACATCCGGACCGACGTACGCCGCCAGGGACGACGCCCAGATGATCAATCCATCCAGACGACCGCGGTCGACCATATCGTAAATTAAATTGGATTGGCGTGAAAAGCCACCCGGGCTATCCAGTTCGCTGCCGGTAAAACAAACCAGGTTGATGTTGTTCGCCTGGCAAAGCTCATAAATTCCTGACCACAGCATCCGGGCGGTGCCATCACCAATCGCGGTTGCCAGGTAACCTATCGTTAATCTCGCCGAGGGGTGGCTCTCCGGCGGGTAAAATTCCATTCATTCCTCTTCAGAACAAAAAAGTGGGTTCCATGTACCAGTAATGAACAGGTGGAAGGACGGTAAATGATAAATTAGTATAGCATAGGTATATTAATTAAAGATTACGAAAACTATCTAATTCCTTAAGGTTAAGAACCGGTCCGCGAGGGATAAAGATTGAGCCCTGCGGACCCATTTTCACCAGCCAGGCACCCGATGAAACCCGGTTAATGGTAGCCAAATGCCTTCAGCAAATCTTCTTCCGTGAAGGATACTTTTCGAACGATCTTTTTGAAGCGGGAGGTGCGGATCAACTCTTCCAGACGCGCGGCATACGCGTCCTGATCAAAGGGGAGCTCAACCGGTTGGCCCAGAAAGGACGAAAACATGATCCCATTGCCCAGAGTCAGGGAGCGAATGCCTTCAACGGCCGGGGCAACCAGGGGTTCACCGTGTAGAATGGCATTCGCAAAATTTTCCAGGACGGTGCTGTGCCCGGGTTTGCCGCCGCGCTCGTAATCCACCACCTCTTTCTGGCAAGGCACCTTATCCCATAACTTCAGTGTGGCCTGGCTGAATTCGATCATGGATTGCTGGTTGCGGTAAAAGAGCAGCTCGCCATCTTCAAAGACCAGGCGGCCTTTCTCGCCCACGATTTCCAGACGGTTGACCCCGGGCGATTCGGCGGTCGTGGTCACAAAATGACCGACCATGCCGTTCTCATGCTCAAAAACAGCCGTGACCTCGTCCTCGACCTCGATGTTGTGATATTTTCCAATCGCCGCCAGGCCGGTGATGCGTTTTGGCATGCCCACAAACCACTGGTACAGATCCAGGTTATGCGGGGCCTGGTTAAGCAGCACGCCGCCCCCTTCGCCGCCCCAGGTCGCGCGCCAGCCGCCGCTGTCATAATACACCTGGGGACGAAACCAGTCGGTGATCAGCCAGGTGGTGCGGGTCAGGCGGCCCAAATCACCGGCATCGATCATGTGCTTGATTTTGCGCCAAAAGCCCTGGGTGCGCTGCTGGAACATGATGGCAAACTTCAGATCGGGCAGCTTTTGCAGGGCACCCTGGTAAGCAGCGATCATCTTGTTTCCATCGCGGACGTGCACCGCCAGCGGTTTCTCGGTCAGCACGTGGATGCCTCGCTCTAAGGCAGCGATGGCGATCGGGGTATGATCGTAATGCGGCGTGGCAATGGTAATGGCCTGCGGCTTTTCCTGATCGAGCAGATCGTGATAATCGCTGTACGCGCGCACGCCGTACTCGGCAGATACGCGGTCGGCAGTTGTCTTTTCGATATCACAAATCGCCACCAGGTCGACATTATCCAATTTCGCCAGGTCGCGCACATGGTTGGAGCCCATGCCGCCCACACCCACCACAGCCATCTTCACTTTCATTTCATTGGTCATGTATTGTCCAGTCAACAAAGTTAATTCAATTCAGAGATTCAGCGCATCTTCGCAGAAAAAATCAACCGATCAACCGTTTGAGCGCACCCAACAGCATCACAATATATTCCCGGCGCGATGAGAAACCCATTAACCCGATGCGCCAGATTTTGCCTTTCAAATCTCCCAGACCGCCGCCAATTTCGATATTATATTCGTTCAGCAGGCGTTTGCGCAAAGCCAGATCGTCGACGCCCGCTGGAACGCGCACGGTGGTCAGCGTGGGCAAACGGAACGCTGCCGGGGCAAACAATTCCAGCCCCATCTCGCCCAGACCCTGCCAGAGAAATTCGGCATTGGCGCGGTGGCGGGCAAAGCGCGCCTCCAGACCCTCCTCGGCGCTGATGCGCAGCCCTTCATACAGTGCATACATCAGGGTGATGGGCGCGGTATGGTGATACATGCGTTCCGGGCCCCAATATTTGCCTAGCAGGGTCGCATCCAGGTACCAGGTGGGCACAGGAGACTGGCGCGCCTGAATCTTTTCGACCGCCGCCGGGCTGAAAGTCACCGGGCTGGCGCCAGGCGGGCAGCCCAGGCATTTCTGCGAGCAGGAATAACAGGCGTCGATCCCATTGTCATCCACCTGGACGGGCACCCCGCCCAGCGAAGTCACGGCATCCACCACCAAAAGCCCGCCCTGGGCATGCACGGCCTGAGCGATCTCCGCGACCGGCTGGAGCACACCGGTCGAGGTTTCGGCCTGGACGATGCCCACGATTTTCGCCGGGTTCTGGGCCAGAGCCGCCGCCACGTCTGCCGCGCTGAATATTTCACCCCACGGTCGCGAGATGACCGTCACCTGCCCCCCATTGCGCCGGGCAATCTCTACCATGCGCTGGCTGAAAAAGCCGTTGACGCACACCAGCACCGGGTCGCCGGGTTCCACCAGGTTGGCCAGCGTGGTTTCCATGGCCGCCATGCCGGTGCCCGGCACTGCCAGGGTCAGCGTATTTTGGGTTTGAAAAGTGTAGCGCAGCAGCTCCTGGATGCGGTCCATTAACTGTAAGAAAGCGGGATCGAGATGCCCCAACAGGGGGGCAGCCATGGCACGCAAAATGCGCGGGTCTGCTGTCGAAGGGCCCGGTCCAAGCAGGATGCGGGTCGGGATATTCATTGCCGAATAATTAGTCATGTCCATTAGAAAAACCCATCATTTCAATAAAGAAGGATGAGGCCAATGTACGACACCCTTACGACCTCATCCCCCACAAAATTGTGTTTCATCCGCGCGCTAAGATCGCGCTGAAACGGCGGTCAGGATACCCCGGCGGCCTGTTTATAAAGACGAGCCAGATCGCTCTGGATGCCCTGGATGTCCATGGCTTTCCATTCATCCGACACGTACAGCGCCCCGCTCATCACGGCCGTTTCGCCGTGCAGTTTGCCGGTCATCAGGTCGTTCAATGTCTTCGAAGACATGCTCAGCACCAGGTCGGGCGAATTGGGAGGGGCACCCTCTCCCGACGCCACCGTGCCGTTATCGAACACCATGTGGAACTGTTCACCGCTGTCGGTGATGCGGAAAAATATGCTCATTTTGCGCCGTTTGGCAAAATTTTGCAGGGCCGCATCTTCTGCGCACAGTCCCCAAAATTTCTGCAACACTTCATTCGCCATGTGATTTCTCCTTCCCCAAAAAGTAAGATAAGGTCATTATAGTATAACCTTGCGTTCCGACGGGAAATTTTGGCCCAATTATCCGGGAATGATCCCACCGATCGAATGATAATCGGTGCGTAGCGCCGTATGATCTCTTCTTCCCGGCGTGGTAGAATGACAGCAGTTCACCGCCCGCCTATCCTATATCCCCTCCAGGAGCACCCCTATGGCACTCACACCGGTATCGATTGGTTCGCTGCGCATCAGCCGCCTGATTCTCGGCGGGAACCCCTTCAGCGGGTTTAGCCACCAGAATCCGGCCAGAGACCGCGAAATGGTGGCCTATTTCAGCACGGCGCGCATCAAAGAGACCCTGCGCCAGGCTGAAGCCCTCGGCATAACCGCCCTCATATCCCGGGCCGACCGGCATATCATGCGCACACTGCAGGAGTATTGGGGCGAAGGCGGTGCAATTCAATGGATCGCCCAGACCGCACCCGAATATGCCAGTTTAAGCGCCAACATCGCCCAGGCGATTGCTGTGGGAGCCAGCGCTGTGTACATTCACGGCGGCCAGATGGATAATTTGTACGCCAACCGGCGCCTGGAGATTGTTCCAGGGGCGATCCAGCAGATCCACGCCGCCGGGCTGCCCGCCGGGGTCGCCGCACACGACCCGCAGGTTCACCTGTGGGCGCGCGAAAACCTGCCGGTCGATTTTCACATGTGCTCCTACTACAACCCATCCCACCGCGACGCGCACGCCGAACACCGTCCGGGTGAGGCCGAAACCTTTGACGATGCCGATCGCGCAGCCATGACCGCGATCATCCCGACCCTCGATCAACCGGTCATTCATTACAAGCTCTTCGCTGCCGGGCGCAACGATCCGCGGGCAGCATTTGCGGAGGCTGCCAGGCACATCCGCCCCGGCGACGCGGCCTGCATTGGGGTCTTTCCAAAAGACCGGCCGGACATGCTCGCGGAGGATCTGGCCCTGTTCGAAGAAAGCCTGAAACAACCCGCGCCCGGCGCGTAGCGAATGGGCGCGGGTTGAAAACCGGACCCCGGTTAGAAAATTTCTGACCGGGGTCCGGCATGGTAGAATCCTCTCACAAGGAGTAAACCGATGACCGAATCAAAACCTGCCTGCCTGGTTTGCGGACAAACCAGCGGTGCCGTCCCCTTACTGGCATTGACCTACCAGGACCAGCAGTACTGGATCTGCCCTTCCGACCTGCCGGTGCTGATCCACAAACCCGCCGAGCTGGTCAACAAGCTGCCCGGCGCGGCCAATCTCAAACCCCACGATCACTAATGGACCTCATCCCTCTCCCCCACAGCGAACTGAACGTCTATCCAATCTGCCTGGGCGGCGGCCCCCTGGGGTCAACCGTCGACCGGGATGCATCTTTTCGCTTGCTGGATGCTTTTCTGGCAGCCGGCGGAAATTTTATCGACACCGCCAGGGTGTACGCCGATTGGCTGCCCATCGAACGCAGCATCAGTGAGAAAACGATCGGCGCCTGGCTGCGCCAGCGCGGAAACCGCAGCCAGGTGGTGCTGTCGACCAAAGGTGCGCACCCCGACCTGAATGCCATGCATATCCAACGTCTGAGCCCGGCAGAAATCACCGGCGACCTGCAGGCCAGCCTGGAAAACCTGGGAGTGGAGACGATCGACCTGTACTGGCTGCACCGCGACGACCCCACCCGCCCGGTAAGCGAGATTCTGGAAACCCTGGCGGGGCAGGTCCAGGCCGGCAAGATCCGTTATTTCGGCTGCTCCAACTGGAAAACCGGGCGCATCCGCGAGGCGCAGGCTTACGCCGCCGCCCACGGGCTGCCCGGATTTAGCGGCAACCAGATGATGTGGAGCCTGGCGGCCGCCGACCCCTCTCGCCTGGGAGACAAGACCATGGTCCTGATGGACCCTGACATGTGGCGCTACCACCTGGAGAGCGGCCTGGCGGCCATTCCCTATACCTCGCAAGCCGGCGGATTTTTCACCAAAATGGCCGAGAACCGCATGACCAACACCGCCAGCCCGTACAACACCCCTCAGAACCAGGCCCGCCTGGAGCGCATCCGCCAGCTCATGGCCCAGACCGGGCTCTCGATCACCCAAATCGTGCTGGGCTACCTGCGCTCGCAGCCCTTTACGACCGTGCCGATCGTTGGCCCAAAATCGATCGAACAACTGCAAGACTGCCTGACCGCGGCCGACGTGCAGCTCTCGCCAGAACAGATAGCGTTTTTGGAACAATAAATCTTCCCCAGAATATTAATATGGCGCCATGCTGGCGAAAATTTAGCACCGGCTTTTCCCCTGACCGACCAGAAGGATGATTAGTTTCGCGAAACTAATCATCCTTTTTTTCATCTTTTTCATCTTTCCGTCATCTTCATCCATTAAGATTTAATTTGTTGATAAATTTCACCCATAAAGGATGATAACTAATGAAAAGAAAACCCGCGTTACTAGCCGCGTTTCTGACAACCTTTGTAATTGCAATCGCTATGGTCCTGGTGGGAACCAATGCGTTCTTTAACCCCAACAGTATACCGGTTTCGGCCTCCCCCACTTCCGTCAGCGCCAACAACGCTTCCGGTGTGGTTGAAGTATCCGCCAGCACCGGCTCAAGCCAGGTTCAACAGCTGCAGAACCTGATTAAGCAGTATCAGCAGCGAGAACAGCAGTACCAGCAGCGCGAGCAGCAGTACCAGCAGCAGTTAAATAATGCCCAAACGCAAGTTCAAGAGCTGCAGTCCCTGCTCCAGCAGCTGCAGCAAATCGGCCTTATTCGGATTGGCCCGAACGGCCAAATCTCAGTCCCGCGCCGCTTTGGCGACTGACCATTCCCAAAAACACAAGGCATATGATGAAAAACAAGTCATTTCGTTCATTTCTCAAAGCCTGGATTACCGCTGCCAGCCTGGGCGCCTTTTTCTTCGGCTGGGCCGTATTGGGACATTCCGGGAAACCGGTAGCAGACACCACCAATACCAACACAGCCAGCAATGACGTCCAGGTTGCCCCGCTGCCCACATTGGCCCCTTTACCACCCATCGGCAGCCCGCAAAGCTTGCAGCCCTTGCCCCAGCAGCAGCCCTCGTTCAATTTCGTCCAACCGCTCTTCCGCACCCGGGGTTCCTGAACGGTGGAATACCATTCGTTTTCCGCGATGAGCACCACCATCCTGGCAGGCGCCGAAGGCAGTCTGGCAGCGGTCAATGCCGGCTTCCGCCAGGTGGAAGCGCTGGTTCGCGAGCACGAAAGGCGCTTCACCCGCTTCTCGGAACACAGCGAACTTTCGGCTCTCAACCGTTCGGCCGGGAGCTGGTTTGACGTTTCGCCCGAGATGTACGCGGTCCTGCGCCTGGCAGTACGCTATCACCAGGAAACGGATGGGCTGTTTGATCCCTCGGTGCTGCACTGGCTGGAACAGGCTGGATATGACCGCAGCATCGAACGCGTGCAGGCTGGGAACAACCCGGTAAAAACCGCCTTTGCCGGTCGGCAGGATGCGCACCCCGTTTTTAGCGCCGTGGAATTCGCGGCCGACCGGCTGGCCGTGCGCCTGCCGCCCGGCATGCGCATCGACCTGGGTGGCATCGCCAAAGGTTGGATTGCCGAACAGGCGGCCCACCTGCTCAACCGCTACGCCGCAGCCTGCGCGGTCAACGCCGGCGGGGACCAGTTTGCCTGCGGCCGGCCCGATGATGAAACCGGCTGGCAGGTCGGGTTGGAGAACCCGTTTGACCCCAGGCATGACCTGGCTGTACTTACCGTCGGCCCTGGCGCGGTGGCCACATCTTCCATTATTAAGCGCCGCTGGAAGCAGGGCAAAACCGAAAAACACCACCTGATCGACCCGCGCACCGGGGAACCGGCTCAAACCCAATGGGCCAGTGTCACGGTCATCACCGATACGGCCGCCAAGGCAGAAGTGCTGGCCAAGGCGCTGCTGATCGCCGGTCGGGAAGGTTCGCAGCAGTTTATCACCCGTTATCCAAAAAATGCATTTATCGCCGTCGATTTGCACGGCAGTTTATGGGGTTCGGAAAATAGTAAGGAGTACTTATATGGGACTTATGCAGAAGCTTTCTAGTTGGAAATCCGCGCGCCCCGGTTTGTGGTGGAGCGCGGTAATCGCCGTCTCGATCCTTGTGCTGGGCGGAGCGTTAATTGTCGGCTACCTGGCAGCCGTTTTGGTAAACAACTCGACCCTCTCCGAGGTAGGTTCAATCCTGAGCTGGCTCCTGGCGACCAATACCACCCAGGTCACCTGGTATGTCACCCGCGCCGCCGGGCTGGTCGCTTACCTGCTGCTGTGGCTTTCCACCGTATGGGGGCTGGCCGTGTCCAGCCGGGTCTTGGAAGGAAAACTGCACGGCTCGTATACTTATGACTTTCACCAGTACATTTCGCTGCTGGGGATTGGCTTTTTGGGTCTGCACATGCTGATGCTGCTCTTTGACAAATACCTGCCCTATTCCGTGGGCCAGGTCCTGGTGCCGCTCCTGTCAACCTACCGCCCGGTATGGGTGGCGATCGGCATCCTGAGCATGTATGTTACCCTGCTGGTGACGGTAACCTTTTACATTCGCGACCGCATCGGCCAGAAGGCCTTCCGCGTGATTCATGTCTTCAGCCTGCTCGGCTTTTTGGGCGCCGCGGTGCACGGCCTGCTGGCCGGCACAGACGGCCCACTGCCGGTGGTGAGGCTGATGTACGCGCTGACCGTGCTCTCGGTGGTCTTCCTGACGGTTTACTGGGCCGGCCTGATGCTGCAAAAACGGATGGATCAAAAAAGGGCAGCCCGCTTGGCACAAAACCAGTCTGCCCATAAACACATGCGCCCGATCTACAAATAAACCACTTTTTGTATGTTTTCGATGGGTCTGTGACCCATCGAAAACATACGTAGTATTAAGCAAACCCCACATCCGCTGAGACAAAATAATGATCCGAAGGGTATCTACCCTGGTCATGGGTGGTAATAATCTCTGCAGAGCTGGTCTTTAAAGCGCCGCGCACGAAAATCCAGTCGATTTTCCCATCCTGACTGGTGGTCGCCGGACCCTGGAAGCCATGAAAGGTATTGCCGGGATCCAGAATGCCGTGCACTGCCTGGTAGGTATCCACCCAGCCCGCCTTTAAAACGGCGGCGATGACTGCGTTGGACGCATTGCAGTTCAAATCTCCGGTGATGATTTGCGGGAAATCCGCATCGTAAGCCGCCGAATCCTCCAGGATTAAACGCATCTGGTTTTCCCGCGCCGGTTGGCTGATGTGGTCCAGATGGGTGTTGGCCAGGCGAAATTTTCGACCGCTGGTGCCGTCTTCCAGGCAGAGCCAGTTGCACAGGCGCACGACAGAGCTTTCCCAGGAACGCGAACCGGGGATGTGCGGGGTTTCCGAGAGCCAGTAACCGCCGGCGGAAATCGTTCGGAAGCGCTCGCGCCGGTAGAAAATGCTGTCCACCGGCGTGTCGTTTTCGGGTTTATCGACCATACCAAACCAGGCATATCCCGGCAGACCCGCAGCAAAAGCCTGCTGCTGCTCGGCGCTCATCTCCTGGCAGCAGATCAGATCCGCCGCCTGCTGGCGGACCACCGCCAAACACAATTCTTTACGCAGATTCCAGTGGTTCTCGCCATCTTTAGCCGCAGAGTACCGTACGTTGCATGTCAGGATGCGCATAAAATTCCTAACGCGAGGCATTGGAATACCTCACACTTAAAGTGATTTTCAGACCAATCCATATTGTATCCCCGAAACCTGGCTCCTATGCTAGACTCATCCAAAGGAGACACCCATTGGACGACAACTTCGACGGAATCCATGCCCTGGTTCCGGATGCACGCATGATCGAACCGGCCCGCAAACTGCGCGCGGTATACGCCCGCACCCCGGGCCTGCCCCTCTTCCGGCGCGAGTTTGGCTTTTACTGCCTGGATGCCTGGAAGGAACAGGGCATGCCGCAGGAACTTCCCATGGCGGATTTGTTCCACTACGACCCCCCGGGCCATTACAGCCTGGGGCAGATCGGCTGGACCGAAGCCGCTTTCGAACCCGCCTACCAGGTCAGGGTGCTGGAAGATCGCGGAGAATATGAGGTCGAGCAGGATTATGCCGGGCGCCAGGTGCTCTATTTTAAAAACCGGCGCGACGGCTTTATGCCCACCTACCTCGACCACCCGGTCAAAGACGAGCGCACCTGGCAGGAAGACGTCCTGTGGCGCCTCGACCCGGCCAACCCCCGGCGCTACACCGGTCTGGAGGAGCGCATGGCGCTGGCCCGCCGGGCCGCCGCCCAGGGGGTGATCATCACCCAGAACCTGATCGGCGGTTATATGTACCTGCGCAGCCTGATGGGGCCGGAGGCGCTTTTATACGCTTTTCACGACCAGCCTGCCCTGATCCACCATATGATGCAGGCCTGGCTGGCATTGGCCGACGCGGTCATCGCCCGCCACCAGCAGTTTGTGACCATCGACGAAATCTTCTTCGGCGAGGATATCTGCTACAACCACGGGCCGCTGATCTCGCCGCGCATGATCAAGGAATTCCTCTTTCCCTACTACCAGCAGGTCATCGCTAACCTGAAGGCCCGCCAGATCGACCCCCACCGCCATCTTTACGTGCAGCTGGATACTGACGGCTTCGCCGTGCCCGTGCTGCCGCTGTATATTGAGGCCATCGGCCTGGATATCTTCAGCCCCAGCGAGGTCGCCGCCGGCTGCGATGTGGTCGAAATCGGCCGCCAGTTTCCCCAAATTGCCATCTTCGGCGGGATCGACAAGCGCGTGCTGGCCCGCAGCCGGGCGGAGATCGACGCCCACCTGGAGCGCATCCTGCCGGTGATGCGCGCCCGCGGCGGCTACATTCCGACTTGCGACCACGGCGTGCCGGAAGAGGTGCCCTACGAGAACTACCTGTACTACCGCCAGCGCTGCCTTGAACTCGGAGATTAATCACCCCGGTGATCCATGCGGCCTGCAAATTTAGCATCTGAATCGGTTTCTTCGTGATTCTTTGTGACCTTTGTGGTGATTCATTCAAAATGGAGGAGTTTTGCTCAAAAACGGCTGCATGTCTTGCAACATCCTCTCCGGAAAGACCCCCTCGCCGGGTGGGGTGATCTACGAAAACGAGGCCTGGCATGTCGACAGCATCCAGCCCCCGGTAGTTTGGAAAGGCTTCTTGATCGTTAAGCTCAAACGCCACTGCGAACACATCGCCGAACTTACCCCACAGGAGGCGCTCTCGCTGGGGCCCACCCTGCAGCAAACCTGCCGCGCGCTGAGCGATGTGCTGAACCCGGCCAAAATTTACGTTTGTTCCTTTGGCGACGGGGTAAAGCACATTCATTTCTGGGTTTTGCCGCGTCCGCCGGAAATGCGCCCCGGGATGCACACCGTCATGCGCCACCTGGACATGCGCACGGCGCTCACCCGTTTTCTGGGGCTGAAAAAATGGATCGTTCCCGAGGCTGAGATCGAGCAGCTGGTCGTAAAATTAAAAAACCATCCCGCCTTCCAGTGATCAACCGGCTCCGAAGCATAACCCGACTTAAGAGATCACCCCGCTTTTGAGGCCCGGTCCCAATGGGTCATATAGGGCTGGCTGCCCCATTCCCGCGGGCCGTGGAACATGACCCCCGCCAGGTCGAACAGTTCGCCGCCGTCCGCCAACCAATCGAGCACCGAGCGGCGTAAGGAGGTGTCGCGCGGCGCACCCGACATGGAACGCACTTTTTCGCCAAAGACGTAATCCCACAGGAAGCCCGGCGTGCCCGGGAAGGGGTATAGATAGAATTCGCGCTGGAAGCGCACGATGTTGCTTTCGGGCGGCAGGATGTGCTGCAGTTGGGGGGTAAAGAACCAGGTATGGCAGTAGGCGGCTTTAAACGGGCGCTCAGGCGCCTGCTGCTGGAAAAATTCAAACGCCTGGCGCAGCAAATCCCGGCAGATCTCCAGGGTAAAAGGATCGCTGCGCGGGATATGCAGTATCCAGCACGGTGTTCCCCTGCTGTAAGACCTGTTCCCAGTCCGCGCGCGGCAGCAGCAGCGCATCTTTTATCACGCTGCCGTAGGGCGAAACCGGGTGTCCCCACCAGCCCTCCGGGCGGACCTCAAAGGCCGGGCTCCAGGTCTCCTCGATCGATTGCGGGCGCTCCTGGTAAAAGGGATCCCTGGGCTGCGAGCGGCCCGCCCCCAGGGCATACCCGTCCGGGCGCAGCAGCATTTCCGGGCCCGCCAGCAGGCGGATTTCGGCCGTGGCCCGGCTGCGGTAAGCGCTCACCGACCCATCAAAGGGTTTGAGCATGTACTGCATGCGTCCCAGGCGGAACAGCTCGCAGCTCAGGTGGCGCCAGATCCAGTTGAACTGGCGGAAGGTCCACCGGCCGTCCAAATCGAATTCGTGGCACAACCAGATGCGCAGGTCGCTCATCGTGGCCTGGAAGATATCCATCCCGATCCCCCGCCGCCGGTATTCGCGCTCGGCATAGGGCAGCGCCGCCATATAGGCCAGCAGGTAGAACAGCGAAGCGCGCTCGCCCAGGGCCGCCTGCACGCGCGCGTCGAAGGACAGCGGCGTCCATTCACGGTGCCAGCGCCCCTCGAGCGCGGTCTGGCGGTGAAAATCGCTAAAAATGGCGCGCAGCGCCTCATCCTCACGCACGGTCTGCGCCACACTCGCCAGCACCTCGATTGCCGCCGCGGGAAAATCCAGCCGCGCCCCCCAGGCGCGTAATTGTCCGTCGTTCAATAATTCAATGTCCATACCCACCCGATCTTTTGTAGGGGCGCATGGCGTGCGCCCTTCCTGGTCATTTTATGTGGCTCGCGAACATGCATAAGGCAGTTTTCTTCTATATCCGCGTTGATCCGCGAAAATCTGCGGTTGATATTCTTTGGTTTACGCCATGCCAAACATCTGTTCTTTTAGATCCAGGTAGAACAGGTAATCGTCCGGGTCGACGTTGGGCGGGCAGCGGTGATCGCAGAAGGGGATATACCCACCGCGCGCCACCAGGGGCACCAGGGTGTCCATGTAGCGCCGGATGGCGTCCCGGCCCTTGCCCAGCTCGATCTTGTCGAAACCGCCCATGATGCGCAGGTCTTTGCCGTATTCCTTGAGCAGTTCGGCGGGATGCGTGCAGGAGTTGACCTCAAACGGGAACAGGCAGTTGACCCCGCCTTCCATCATATACGGCAGGATCGGGCGCACGTCGCCGTCGCAGTCGATGTACCACAGGTCGATGCCGTGCTGGGCCAGCTTGTGGTGGATGCGTTTGTAGCGCGGCATGACCACGTTTTTAAAGAATTTGACCGAAACGATCGGCCCGCCTTTGTAGGCGATGTCCTCCCAGCCGGAGGCGTAATCGAATTCAAAATAAGGCAGCACCTGGTCGAGAAAGTGCTCGACCATCACGCAGCAGGTTTCGACCATGTCTTCGACCATCTCGGGATAGTCATATACGGCGTACGCCAGGCCTTCGAAAGAAAGCATGTCGCGGATCTTGCCGATCATCGAACCGCAGTTGACCCCCAGCGGGTAGTCGCGCACGGCCGGGTGGCGTTTTTGCAGGGCCGGGATATTCACCACCCGGGCCGGGTCGTCCAGGCGGAAGCGCTCGGCCTTGACCTTTTTCCAATCGTCGGGGGTGACGATGGTTGCCTTGATGTAATGCGGGATGGTGTCATGCCCATCCAGGGGCACCTCCGCCAGCAGCCCGTCGTTGTTCATCATGACTTTGGTTTTTTCGCGGGTCTCGACCAGGGTGTCGCCAAAGCCCGGCGAAAGCCAGACGTTGCCGCCGATGGCATGGATCGGGTCAAAATTGAAGAACAGGTCGGCCTCGGCATTGTTGGTGATGCCGTTGTCCTTGAAAAGCGGCCACAGCTCAAAATTCTCGTCCCAGTAACCGAACTCCATGTTGAAAGTGCGGTCGATGGGCTGGTAGTGCATCTGGCGCACGAAGCGCTCTCGCCCAGACAGGGTGCCTTTCCAGGCGGGCCGGATGGGGGTGATCGTCATCAAAGAATCTCCATTCAGGGGTCTCAAGCAGATTATACAGCACCTTGTTTAATGCCGGATCAAATTCGTTGTCAATACAGTTGTCTTAAATCCAACCAGGACTTAACAGGCTATAAGAGTATCCTTATAAACCGGTCTTGTGTAAGGGCGCACGGCGTGCGCCCTTACGGGCGTAGGGAGGGTTGAGGGGCAAAAGAGCCAATTTATTGTCCTATCCTGACCTGCCCCTAACCCAACAATCGATCCGCCGGTTGATTGGATCGCGTTTGTGCCATCCAATCAACCGGCAACCTGGCATAGAAATCACCAATTCATGCTATATTAATCAAAAGGTGGGTGCCATGAAATTTCGCAGATCGTATCGACGAGGTTTGTTTGTTGGGACCATCCTGCTGATCCTTTGTCTGCTCGGCCCGAATTTCGCCCCGACCAATGCCGCCGCGTCACCCGCCGACGGCTGGATTCGTTTATCGGATCCTCTCGCCGCTGGTGGGGTGATCTCACACCTGGTCGCGGCGCCCTCCAATCCGGACATTCTGTATGTGCTGCAAGAAAATGCCTGTTATTTCCACAGTAACCCAGCGCCTGTACCGCAGCCAGGATGGCGGGGTGACATGGCAAATGGTACCGTCGAAAACCATGCTTTCTCTTCGCTGGCAGTAGACCCCCAAAACCCGGACACGTTATTTGCAACCGACAATGTCCAGTTATGGAAGTCCACCGATGCTGGCTTAAATTGGTCCGTACTCTACCCGTTTGGCGAGAAGGTGCTCGTTCCCGCTCCAGGCCGCATTTACCTGACCGGAACCGTAATAAATTGGGATAATCCATGCCCCCTCATTCCCCAATTTGTGCGCAGCCTGGATGGAGGATTGACCTGGGAGCATCGTTCATTCTCTTGCGGTAACATGATCCACCAGATTTTTGTCGCCCCTGGCAATCCGGATAAAATATTTCTCAGCTTTTCTGCTCAAGATGTGGACACTCTATATAGCCTGGATGGAGGGACGACCTGGCAGCCATTTCTGGTGAACGCAGGCTCCTTTCCAATCGACAATATGGCTTTCGACCCGCAAGACCCAGACCGTTTATTTCTGGTCAATCACGAAATGCTGACCACAGACGACAATGGGGAATCATGGATTGAGTGTGGGCCAATCCCGGAATTCTATCCCCTGGACCTGGTAACGGTGAGCGACCGGGTGTACGCCATCCCTCGGCAAAATCGATCGACGACTGACCCCTACCTGCATTTTTACCAGAGCGAAGATCACTGCGCCACCTGGTGGAAATCAATCCAGGGCTTTCCAACCAAAGTGAACGGCATGATCGGTAATGCAAACGCACCAGGAAAGCTGCTGGCAGCAACGAACGGCTATGGAATTTTTATCTCAACCAGCGGTGGCACTGCTTGGGAAGAAAGCAACGCTGGACTGTCCAGCCCGGTAGTCATATCGAAACTGGCCGTCGCGCCCAGCGATCCTAATGTGATCTTGGCCGGCAGTGGATATCCCCGCCCAGGGGTCTATCGCAGCACCGATGGCGGTTTCACCTGGAGCCCACCATTAATAGAGATTGAACCGCTCTCGATCCTTATCCACCCGTTTGATCCTCAGATAGCGTGGATCGGCGCGAAGGATGGCCTCTATGTATCTCAGGATGGATCGCATTGGTGGCATGATACGTACTTGTGGACATACGCCTGGGGCCCGGTGAATGATCTCGCTGTTTCCTCGGCATCTCCAAATTCTCCTTACGCAGCCCTTGGGGCTGGTGGCCAGGGATATGTTCTACGGTTTTTTAATAATTGGGATTTATTTCCGGTAGCCAACTCGAAATTCATCCGCACCCTGGCTGTTCATCCTTGGAACATTAACGATCTTCTGGCGGGTGAGAATAATGTGGTTTATCGCTCTCTAGATGGTGGGTATGCCTGGCAACAAGTTTTTTGGGATTCTATATCAGACGGTGGACATTGCCATCGATCCCAACCATCCGCAAAATCGATATCTCTTGACTCGAAGTTCCAATTATTCGGATTTAAAGATCCAGCGCAGCACAGATAGCGGAGAAACCTGGACAGATTGGACCAAAGATACATTGATCCAAGATTTGGGTGAAAGGTCCAGCCTTTTGGTGGATAACTCCGGAGGTGTCTATCTGTTTACCTCAAGCGCGATCTATTTCCGTTCAGGAGAAGATGCGGATTGGCAAATTGTCACCCAGGATTTCCAGGGAATTTTCGGTGGCGCGCTGTGGCGTGGAAAGGCGTCCTTCCTGTTGACTTCAGGCCGCTCTATGGCCTGTGGAAAAAAGAACCTGCCGCCCATCCACAAAATATGGTTTCCAATCCTATCGAACTGATCCAACCCATCAAGACTTAACAGCATACGAGGATATCTTAGATAGCCAGGATATCAAATTTCATCCTGCATATCCCGATCCCTCATGTTTGATCAACCGGTCTTGTGTAAGGGCGCACGGCGTGCGCCCTTACGGAAGGGCGCTATGCTCCCCATACTCCGTAAATCCTTAACGACAAATCACCCGTTCGCGGCATATTTTTCATGCTATAGTAAATATCAGGAGGGAGCAATGATAATTTCGGCATGCCAACCAGGGATCTCGCAAAAAATAACCGGGCGAAAAATCCGCCGCATTCTCCTGGTTGGTATGATATTCATATCCATTTGCCTCTTTTTTCCGAACGCGCCCCGCTAAACGCAGCCGTCGCTTCACCCGCCGACGGCTGGACGCGTTTATCGGATCCTCTCGCCGCCGGTGGGGTGATCTCATCACCTGGTCGCGGCGCCCTCCAATCCGGACGTCCTCTACGCGCTGCTGGAAGGGCTGTTTTCCACACTCAGTTCACCAGCGTCTGATCCGCAGCCAAGACGGCGGGGCTTCCTGGCAAATGGTACCGGTGGGAAACCATTATCTTCAATTCTCTGGCGGTGGATCCGGAAAACTCGGTTACATTGTATGCTACCGATCAAATCAGTTGATTAAGTCTAATGATTCCGGCCAAAGTTGGACTGAACTGTATCCATTTGGCAGGATGGTCGTTGCTCCCGCACCAGGGCGAATTTATTTGGCAGGTAGTGATTTTCTTTGATCTAGTTTATTATATTTGCACGCAGCCTGGATGGGGGTATCACCTGGGAGCACAGTTCATGGAACTCGGGTACCTACCTTGATTTTATTGTTGTTTCACCTTTTGATCCGAATTATATAATTGCAACCACCCAGCGTCCAAAATCCTCACTGGTTGGTGGACGCCCAGTACAGCCTGGATGGCGGGCTGACCTGGCAAATGTTCCTGTTAAATGGGAATTCCGTCCCAATTTTCCATTTGGCTTTTGACACGCAAAATTCGAACCGCATCTATCTGACCAAACCGGAAATGTGGACAACAGGAGATAATGGGACTACCTGGACAAAGTGTGGTTCGATCCCCGAAACCTCTCCTTCTCAACCTGCTGGCGATCGGTGACCGGGTGTACATGATCCTGCCGCTATGACATATATTCCCATACCGATCCAACACGCTATGTCTACATGAGTGAAGATCACTGCGCCACCTGGTGGAAATCGATACACGGGTTACCGGCGACCGTAAATAGCTTGGTCGGCGACGCCCGCTCTCCGGGTCGGCTGCTGGCGGCGACGGGCGGTTATGGCATTTTTATCTCCACCAACGGTGGAACCACCTGGCAGGAAAGCAACATCGGATTGAGCAGTCCAGCGATGATCTCCAAGCTGGCCGTTGCACCCAGCGATCCAAATGTGATCCTGGCAGGCAGTAGGGATCCGCGTCCAGGGGTATACCGCAGCAGCGATGGCGGCGCCACCTGGAGTCCGGCTTTATTGACCATCGAACCAACTCTCGATTTTGATCCACCCTCTGGATCCTCAAAAAGCCTGGATCAGCACAACGGATGGGATTTATTCATACTATGGATGGTTCTCATCTGGTCACAGGTCGTACTTTTCTGAACCAGGTAAATGATTTGGCCATTTCCCCGGACGTCACCAGATTCTCCTTACGCCGTCTTGGGGGACGGGGTAAATGGGCTGGTTATCCGCTTTCAAAATTATTGGCAATCGTTTCCGGTTGCCAATTTGAAAAACATTCAAACTCTGGTGGTAAATCCATGGGATGCCAATGATCTCCTGATAGGTGGAACAACAGGATCGGATTTATACCCAACAGATGCTTTGTTTTACCGCACCCAGGATGGCGGGCAAACCTGGCATCAGGTCTTTGCGACATCTTCTCCAGCAGTTGACATTGCCATCGATCCTAACAACCCGCAAAATCGATACCTGGTGACAAATAAATGGGGTGATCCACCGCAGCACAGACAGTGGAGAAACCTGGACAGATTGGTCGGGAGAAACGGTTACCCATTCTATTTTCGTACTGGCAACCTGGCGGTGGATGACCTTGGTGGCGTGTATGTGTTCACTCCTGGCAAGATTTATTACCGGTTGGGAAACGATTCAGATTGGAAAATTGTGCCTACGAATATTTTTAGCACCGAATCTGGCGCTCTGTGGCGTGGAAATCCGCCATTCCTACTGGAGGCTCGATTTGTTTGGCCTGTGGAAGAAAAACCTGCCGCCCATCCACAAAATATGGTTCCCAATCCTATCGAACTGATCCAACCCATCAAAACTTAACAGCATACGACGGATATCTAAGACAGCCAGGATATCAAATTTCATCCTGCATATCCTGATCCCTCATGTTTGATCAACCGGTCTTGTGTAGGGGCGCACGGCGTGCGCCCTTAAAGAAAAAAATACGAAAGTGCCTCTTTGCGCTGCGTCAAAGACGCCGGCGGAAAAAGCCGTTATAATCACGAAATCTCCTCCCAACCTCAAGGTGCTGCCCATGCCATTCACCCATCCGCGGATGATCCGCGAACGCCAGACCATCGACGCCATGTTCGCCATTTACTGCCGCGACCAGCACGCCGCCTCACGAGGCGAACTGTGCGGCCAATGCCAGGCGCTGCGCGATTACGCCATCGAACGCCTCGACCGCTGCCCCTTCCAGGAAAACAAATCGACCTGCGCCAACTGCGCGGTGCACTGCTATAAACCGGAGATGCGCCAGCGGGTGCGCCAGGTGATGCGCTACGCCGGGCCGCGCATGCTGCTGCGCCACCCGCTTCTGGCAGTGCGCCACATGCTGGACGGCAAACGCCCAACACCCACCCTGCCCAAACGGGCGCCAGCAGCGAAAAAAGACGGGGCATCATAAAAAGTCGGGCGTGCCATGTGAGGCGCGCATTATGAAAATCGTAGGGGCGTATGCCATACGCCCGATCGATCAAAAAAAACTGGTCGCCCCTTGGGGCAAGGGCTGCCGGCGACCACGCAAAATGCTGCATAACAAAATAAATAAAGCAGGTAAGGTCTGGCAGCCAGGGGACATCTATAGTACAGATCAGATAACCATCAAAAGCTTGACATTAATTGGATTGCTTTTATAATAATTATCAATGTTACTGGTAGGAGTTGCTCGTGTATAAATTTTCATGCTCTTGTATGGGGCGGGGTCTGTAACCGCCCGATTCCCTGATAATACAACGCAGGTATAGGGCAGTTACAGCCCCTGAAGGGTGGTCGTTTTGCGCCACCCTTTTTTTGTATTCTACCGGGTCGTACCCGGATTACTGGAGGAACACCATGGAACAACTGAACAAAGTCGATCACAACGCCATCCGCACCAACCAGGCCCTGATCATCGGCCTGGCATTGGTGGCGTTTATTTTTAATCTTCCCCTGCTGGTGACCCTGGTGGGGCTGGTCATGCTGGCCGGTTCCGTGCTTGGCCGGCCGGGTTTTCTGCCGGTTTACCGGGGCGTATTATTGCGCATGGGGTGGGTTAAGCCGGATGTCGTGCCTGATCATCCCGAACCGCACCGCTTCGCACAAACCGTGGGCAGCGTTTTCCTGCTGTCCGCCAGCCTGGCCTTCCTGGCCGGTGGATGGGGGTTGGGTTGGGTGCTGGCCTGGGTGGTGATTTTCCTGGCTTCGCTCAACCTGTTTGCCGGTTTCTGTGCGGGCTGCTTCGTTTATTACTGGCTGGGGCGTTTGAATGTCCCCGGATTTACGCAGTCGCCCCCGCCTGACACCTTCCCCGGGATGCGCCCGAAAGCGAGTTGAACCATGCCTGAAATTCTGCTGCGTTTATTAGAAACACTCGCCTTGGTGGGCCTCGGTTGGTTGGTTTTCCACCTGGCGAACACCATGCTATTGAACCGCGCCGCCCGGGCCGTGCCTGCCGCCCAGGAAGATGACATGTTTCAACCCGGCCGGCCGGCGGTGCTGTATTTCACCACGCCCGACTGCGCCACCTGCAGGGCTTTTCAGCGCCCGCAGCTCAACCGTTTCAGCGGGATGCTGGGCGAGCAGGTCCAGATAGTGGAAATCGACGCCCAATCCCAACCCGATCTGGCCGGGCGCTGGGGCGTGTTGAGCGTCCCAACCACCTTCGTGCTGGACGCCAAAGGGGTGCCGCGCCACGTCAATCACGGCGCAGTTTCCGCCGAAAAATTAGCCGAACAGATCTATTCGTTCGATATATAAAGATAGTGCCTGGTGCGAAGCACCAGGCACTATCTTTATTTAAAATCAGGCGGGCACTTCACCGGCCTGCGCCAGGCGGCGCTTGGCTTCGGCATAAACCTCGCTCGGCAGCGGGCCCTTCTCCACCGCGGCCACGTTCTCGGCCAGGTGTTCGGGATGCAGCGTGCCGACGATGATCGTATCGGCATGCGGGTGAGCCAGCGTATAGCGCAGTAAGAAGGAAGTGCGGCTTTCACCCCGCTCGAGCAAATCATCCAGGTGGGCATCGTTAAACTTTTGCCAGCGGTCCGGCCGGCCCAGGCCCACTCCTTCTTCTCCGCGAGCCACGCCGCCGCGGATGATGATGCCGATCCCGGCCTCAGCCGCGCGCGTGATCCAGTCTTCATGCGTGCGCTCGAGGGCCGAGTAAGGGATCTGGAAGGTATCAAAAGAGCCCCACTTGATATAGGTCGGCAGGTGCGGCAGGGTGGTGGAGATGCTGGTAAAGCGCACCTTACCCTGCTGCTTCATCTCCGCCAGCACGGCAACCAGGTCGCCTTTCTCGCAGTCTTCCACGCTCGGGTTGTGCAGCTGCATGATGTCCACGTAATCGGTCTTCATGCGCTCCAGGCTTTCATGCAGGCCGCGGAATAAATTCTCCCGCGTCCAGATATGCGGTGTTTCATCGGTGTTTTCATCTTTATAGGTCACGTGGCAGCCGCATTTGGTCGCCAGGATATATTCGGAGCGCCGGTTGGCGATAAATTTTCCAATGAATTCTTCGCTGCGCCCGTAATCATTGGCGGTATCGATGAAATTAATCCCGCTGTCGAGCACGGCGTTTAAGATCGTTTTGGCCTGCTCTTCCGTCACCGGCCGCCCGCCCCAAATGCGCGAGCCGCGAATTTCCATGGCCCCAAATCCAAGACGGGTGACGGAAAGACCGGTTCGCCCAAGTACAGCTTTCGGTAATGCTTTGCTCATCACAACCTCCTTTTGACTTCCATATTAGCATATACACCCATCTAAAAAAAGTCAAATCTTTATGAATGCCAGGGCTTTCTCAAAGCAGTTTTTGTTCAACTTCCTTACCCTTATCAACTCAGGCTACCGCGCGTTGAAAAAATGAGCGATGGCATAATATAAGGCCGGATTATTGGTCTCGAATCGCTTATCCCCGTTCTGGAAGTTCACCAGCAGACCGGTGGCGATCGCTGCCAGGCCCAGCAGCAGCACAGCGATCTGCAGCAGCCTGCGCAGGTTGGGGCGTGCTTTAAGCCAATCCAGGGCCCACCACAGCGAAAGCGCCGCCAGACCGGTCATCAGCGGCACCAGGTCGGCTTCGTAGCGCATGGTAGTCATAATGAAGATCGAGAGGAACCCCGTGCTGGCCAGCAGCGCGCCGCCCAACATGGCCCACACCCAGCCCGAAAGCGGATCCACCGGGGGCGAAACACTCGGCCGCTGTTCTTTCAACCAACCCCAGGCTCTTTCCAGTGCCCCACCCACCGGCAGCAGCACCAACCAGAAAATGGGAATTGTCAGAAAGATCCCGGCCACAGGTTCTGAATAATAATAGGTGGGGCTCAAGCGGATGAAACTCGGCCACATCTTCTCGGTAATGTAGGGCGCAAACACGAATGGGAACTGGCCTCCATGGAATACCAGTGGACGCGCCAGCAGGTTATACAGGTTAGGGAGAATGTAGCCGGCCGAGAACACGTCATGGTAATTGTTGGGCAGTGCCGGTCCGGTGAGCTGGTAGCGGTGCCCGGTCTCGAGCAGGCTGCCAAAGCGGGCAAAGTTGTACCAGCCCAGGCCGCCGCCCCAGGCCGCCAGCGGCAGCAGCAGGCAGGCAGCGCTTCCAATCCATTGCGTCCCGCCTCTGTTTTGATAGATCAGGTATAAGCAAACTATCCCGGCCATCCAGCCGATCGCCAACAAGGTGTCCGCGCGGCAGCCGATGGCCGCCCCCCAGGCAAAGCCTGCCAGCACAAGCCAGCCGCGATGGCGCCGTTCGCCAGCCATACCGCGCAGCGCTGCCAGAAGTCCGAGCACCAGAAAGAACTGCCCCCCGGCGATTGCGGTCTCGTAGGCGCTGGGGCGGTTCACCAGCCAGAACACTGGCGTGCCGAGACCCCCCACCAGCACCAGCAGCAGCACCGTCCAGCCGGGTGCGGAGGGATATACGAACTTGCGCAGCCAGTACAACAGCCCCGCCAGTGCCAACGACAGCCCGCAGATAAAGAAGTACAGCAGGTATTGGTCCTCGACGACAACGGGCGCAGCCAGCTTCACGCTGGCGGCGAATAAGGCCGGGACCGGCCCCCAATACAGGTAATACTTGCCATTATACAGGGAGGCGTCCCAGATATAGTTCCCAATGCTCAGGCGCTCGCGCTCCTGCCAGTCGTATGGGTCCGCCAGGGCCAGCAATTCCGCCGGGGGCTTTTCCTTGAGCGAAAGTTGCCCTGCCAGAAAGGCGTCAGCCTGCCGGTCGAAATACCGCGAATAAGCAGTCCACTTTACCAGGGTACCACTGGTGATATACCACCCCGAAATCAGGATGACCAGGCCCGCCCCCGACAGCGCCCACCAACCCGGATGGCGATGTAGAATCCTGCCGGGGAGGCTGCTCGCGAACCGGGCCGCTAAAGCATCCAGCCGCGCGAAGCGCCGCTCCAGCCAACCTGCCGCGTGGCGTACTAATCGGAACCCCTGCCATGTGCCTGCCCGCCGCGCCAGGCGGGTCACCACCGGGGAAAAGGACAACCCGGCTGCACCCACGAAGCTAATACCACTCAAGACAGCCAACAATACCCGCCGTCTGCCCATCTGCTGGTTATTATCCAGCCCAAGCTGGTACGCAAACACCGCCACGATCAGGCCAGCCGCTCCCAAAAGGATCAGCCCCACGATTGCCAGACGTTTTGCACGTTTCATTCGCATTGAATACTTTCCCTCATGCGGTCATACGTCTGATCAGGCTGCTCGGTTTGCCCTGGAGGCGGGTTAAGCAACCGGAATCTGCCTTGATCCTGGGATCCGGCAAAACCGGCTGGCTGGCTTCACCCCAACCATCGGCCGCAGCCATGCCAGGCAAGGTTTTCACAGGCTATTATCTAAACCGTGTAGGGGTCGCGGAAGAAGGCCTCCCAGGGGATGTTCACCGGCTCGGCGTGGTTGAGGATGCGGTCCAGGTGCATCAGCAGCGGGAAATCGGCCAGGTCCAACAGCCCGCGCTGCGCCAGGCGGGGCAGCGCGCGCGCCACGCGATTGGTAATCTCCACGCTTTCCAGGGTGACCCCGGCCAACAGGTTGCGTGCCTCGGCAAAGGTCATCCCCTGGCCCAGCAGCTTGCCCAGGCGCACCGTTCGCCCGCCAAACACGGTCACATACAGGTCGCCCACCCCGGGCAGCCAGGCCACGTTGGCCGGGTTTCCGCCCAGTAAGGCAACCAACCGGCGCATCTCGTAGCTGCCTTGGGCGAACAGCGCGGCTTGCGGGTTGTACATATCGGCCAGGGCGTCCCGTCCGGCTGCTTCCATCATTCCCACTGCCAGCCCCACCCCCAGTGCGTAGGCATTTTTGAGGGCCGCGCATGCCTCCACCCCTACCATGTCTGTAGAGGTCCAGATGTGGTAGTAATCGGTTGCCAAAAGCGCGCGCAGGCTGGAAAGGACAGCCGCATCCACCCCGGTGAAGACGACCGCCGTCTGGCGGCGCGCCGCCAGCTCATGCGAGGTGCACGGCCCGCCAATCGCATTCAGGCTGGCCTGCCCGCCCGGGCTATCCACCAGGCTGCGCTGCAGTGCCGCTGGCAGAGTCAGCAAGCTGCCGTCCGGCAGATCCACCAGTCCCTTGGTCACGGAGAGCACCCGCTGGCCAGGGAGCAAAAGGGGGCCCACGGTCTGGGCGAACCAATCCACCCCAAAGCTGCTCACCCCGCCGATGACCAGGTCCGTGCCGCGCATGGCCTGGGGCAGTTCTTCCACAAAATAAGCCTCGACCTCGGACGGGACGGCCCGCATCAAACGCGGGTGAATGCGGTTGGCTTGAATGCTCTGGATGATATCCGCATCCAACGGGGTTCCAACCAGGCGAACTTTGTGACCGCGGTCGACTGCCGGCCAGCACATAGCGGTTCCCATCATTCCGGCGCCAACGATTGTTATGGTGGTCATACGCACCTCCAGGGTTAAAAAGAAGTCCTTTGGGGATCTGGGGCTCACAGGGGGGCCCGCTGAACCCTCATTCCAAATCACCTGAAAAATTATACCGCAGCGCTCCTCAGCCCGGCAAAAAAAGGTTTTTAAACCATTATCCTGTTTATATGACGAATACTATACTTTGTAACAAATATTAATCAAAATTGGAGCAAACGTTTATACAATGTTATCTAAACGTTTAACATGCGTTAACACTCATGCAGTATACTAATGCTAGCAAATTAATAACTTATCGCCTAATCTCCTGAGCGGGGGACCCGAAACCGGGGCGAATCAGCGCACAGCGTTGTAGAGCAAGTCTTCTGTTCGAGCCCGTCAGCTAACCCCGTAGGCGTTGAAGACACGATCATCTTCCAAGATGATACCGTGTGCTTCGGATGCTAACTATACCGGGTGTGGAAACCTATCAGCATCTATGCGCAGGGTCAAAGCAACTAAACGAATAAGGAGATTACTCATGTACGACAACTTTAACAACACTACCCGACCTCACGGGGCTCTCGAAATCGAAATGCGCGCAAAAGAACTGGAAAAACGCTACGCCCTGATGAAGTACCTCAATCACAACCAACAGTCCAACGGACTGGCCGAAACATTCAGTAGAGCCGCCCGGCGGATCGGATCTGTCATCGGATCCCTGTTCCTGTAATTTGAGAGCGTAAAAAAATCGAATAATACAACCGAATACAGCTACCCCCCAGAGTGCAACTTTTCTGGGGGGTATTGCCTTTAATGGTCGGGTACCGCTTGACATTTTGGTCTGAATATGCAGGATTGAACCCCGGCCCGGAAAGTGGTATTAAATACTAATACATCCTAACCACCCCTCCGGAGGACAATCCCATTGGAAGCAAACCAGGCCGGAATTACCGCTCTCATCACCGCCTATGCCCGCGCTTATCACGCCGCCCATGACTCGCCAAAAATTTTCGATGATTTCCTGGCCGGTTCGCTGTATACCCCGGAAGAACGTGCCGCCTTCGACCAGAATCTGGCAGGTTTGCTCAAGATCATCGATCCCGGCCTGGCGGCTGCCGGCCCCGACCAGGCAACTGCCCTGGCCAGGGTCATTCAATCCCACAACGGCCCGATCACCCTCAGCCGCTCGCGCTACTGCGAAGACTGCCTCGAGCAGGCCATTCGCCAGGGCGTGCAGCAGTACGTCATCCTGGGGGCCGGTTTCGATACTTTTGCCTTCCGCCGGCCCGAATTCGCTGGACGGCTGCAGGTTTTTGAGGTGGATCACCCGGTCACCCAGGCTCAGAAACGCCAGCGCATCGCCGCCGCCGGCTGGGAGATACCTCCCCATCTGCACTTCGTTCCGGTTGACTTCAATCAGGAAGGATTCGCTGCTGCCCTGCTGGCTTCGGCTTATGACCCGCACCAGGCCAGCTTTTTCAGCTGGCTGGGCGTCACCTATTACCTGGCCCGCGAGGTGGTCCTGGCTGCCCTGCAGGCCATCGCCGGCCTGGCGGCGCCCGGCAGCCAGGTCGTTTTCGACTACATGGACGCGCTAGCCTTTTCCCCGGAAAGTGCCGGCAAACGCATCCAGCGCATGCAGGGCATCGCCAAAATGGTCGGTGAACCCATGCAAACCGGTTTCGATCCGCTTTCATTAGGCGGCGAGCTGCAAGACTGCGGCCTGCGCCTGGCAGAAAACCTGGGGCCGGATCAGATTGAGGCGCGCTACTTCCAGAACCGCTCGGACGGATACCATGCCTTCGAACAAGTGCATTTCGCCCGGGCGATTGTGGGGGAGGGTTTGTAAGCGAATCCGTTCCTTTTGTTATAATAACTCTGGTACCGGTCCAAATACCGGGTGAAGGCAGACTTCCCCCAAATTTCACGGATAGGTGCGCACTTCCAGGAGGGGCACATGGTTACGATGACGACTCACAGCGCATCTGCGCGCCTGCGCAGCCTGCCGGTTGGCGCAGTCAGCCTGGCAGAAGGCTTTTGGCACAATTACCAGCATACCAACCGCACCGTCAGCCTTCGCCAGGGCTATGAAAAGCTCGAAAAAGCCGGTAACTTTAACAATTTTCGCCTGGCAGCCGGGGCGGGCCAGGGCGAATATGCCAACCCGGTGTTCATGGATTCGGACGTCTACAAGTGGCTCGAGGCCGCTTCTTTGGACCTCGCCAACCAGCCCGACCCTGAGCTAGAAGCCCTGGTCGATGAAGTCATCGCCCTGGCGGCCGCGGCCCAGATGCCGGACGGCTACCTGAACACCCATTACCAGGTGCTCAAACCCGATCAGCGCTGGACCGACCTGACCCACGACCATGAGCTGTACTGCGCCGGGCACCTCATCCAGGCGGCAGTCGCCCATTTCCGGGTCACCGGCAAGTCCAGCCTGTTGGGCGTGGCCCAACGTTTTGCCGACCATATCCTGGATGTCTTTGGCCCGGGCAAACGCGATGGCTATCCCGGGCATCCTGAGATCGAAACCGCCCTGGTCGAACTGTACCGGGCCACCGCGGAGGAAAAATATCTCGACCTGGCGCAGGTGCTGATCGACCGCCGCGGGCAGGGCAAAATGGACGGCTACCGCCAGTGGGGTCCCAGATACCACCAGGACCACCTGCCGGTGCGCGAAGCCGGCGAAGTCGTGGGCCATGCCGTGCGCCAGCTCTATCTCAATGCCGGGGTCACGGATGTCTACCTGGAGCGCGGCGAAAAAGCCCTGCTGGACGCCCAACTGGCCCAGTGGCTGGATATGACCGGCCGCAAGACGTTTGTCACCGGCGGGCAGGGCGCGCGCCATGAGGGCGAAGCCTTTGGCGAGGCCTACGAACTGCCCTCAGCCACCTGCTACTGCGAGACCTGCGCCGCGATTGCTTCGATCATGTGGAACTGGCGCCTGCTGCTGGCTACCGGAGAAGCGCGTTTTGCCGACCAGCTGGAACGCGCCCTGTACAACGGCTTTTTAAGCGGAATCTCCTTGGACGGGCAGCGCTATTTCTACGTCAACCCGCTGCAGTCGCCGGGCGGCATCCAGCGCCACGAATGGTTCGGCTGCGCCTGCTGCCCGCCCAATGTGATGCGCCAGATCGCCGCGGTCCAGCACTTCGCCGCCACCTGGGATGATAACGCCATCCAGCTGCACCAATACATGCCTGGCACGATCCGCGTTGAACGGCCTGACGGCAGCCGCCTGCAGTTGGAGGTCCAGACCCGCTTCCCCTGGGACGGTAAGGTAGACATCACCGTCGTGGAAGCAGAAGGCCAATGGCAGATGTCCTTACGCCTGCCCACCTGGGCGCGCGAATGCCGCTTGAGCGTCAATGACCAGCCCGCCAACCTGCCCATGTTCAGCGGGTCGTATGCCCGCGTGAACCGCATCCTGAAAGCCGGGGACCAGGTCACCCTCGGACTGTCTATGACGCCCTATTATATCCAGCCCAATCCCCGGGTCGACGACCTGCGCGGCAGCCTGGCCATCCGGCGCGGTCCGTTTATTTACTGCCTGGAACAGGCCGACCAACCCCAAACCGTCAACCTGCTGGACGCCGCCGTCAACCCTTACCTGCCCCTGCAAGAAACCTGGCAGGCGGATTTGCTGGGCGGGGTGATGACTGTGCAGACCTCCGGGGTCATGCGCACGCCTGAGGTCTGGCAGGACAACCTGTACCTGCCCAACGGCACGGTACAGGCCACCCAGCGCACGGTAAACCTGACCGCCGTGCCCTATTATGCCTGGGCTAACCGCGGCCCCGGAGCGATGCGGGTCTGGATTCCGCAAATTTAAAAAGAGGCTCGTGGTTTTTGAGCCATGCGCGAAGCTGACCGCAACCATTAAGGTGAAAATGAATTCCAAAGAGCGCGTACTGACCGCTTTCGCCCACCAACAGCCCGACCGGGTGCCGATCGACTATCTCTACAACAGCGGCATCGACCGGCGTTTGAAACAGCATTTTGGGCTTGGGCCAGGGGATAACGAGGGCCTGCGTCTCAAATTAGGCGTGGATTTCCGCAACCTGGGCGGCGTGGCCTATAGCGGGCCGCGCCTCTTTGAAGAAACCCCCGACCGCATCATCAACGAATGGGGCATCCGCACGCGTTGGGTCGAACACGACAGCGGTGGGTATTGGGATTACTGCGATTTCCTGCTAAAGGATGCCACCCTGGAAACCATCGCCAGCTGGCCTTTCCCCTCTCCGGATGATTACGATTACACCTCGGTCGAGCCCTTCTGCCGGCGCTACAGCCCCTACTGTGTCGTGGCGGGCGGCGCTGGCATCCCCGATATCATCAACAGCTCGGGCATGGTCTGGACGATGGAGAAAGTACTGATCAGCATTGCCATGGATGAACCGGCCTTCCAGGTCTACCTGGACCGCAAGCTGGCGGTGCAGTACGAAATCTGGGCCCGCATTTTGGAAAAAGGCAAAGGCAAAATCGATCTCTTTTCCATGGGCGAAGATCTCGGTACCCAGATTGGGCCGATGATCAGCCTTAAATTATTTCGCAAGTTTTTCCGCCCGCGCATCCAAAAATTCATCGACCTGGCCAAAAGCTACAACCTTCCCGTCATGTTCCACTCCTGCGGATCGAGCAGCTGGGTCTTCGACGATTTTATCGAAATGGGCATCAACGTCATGGATACGCTCCAGCCGGAAGCCAAAAACATGCAGGCCGCTTATCTCAAAGAGCGCTTCGGCCAGCAGCTGGCATTCCACGGCTGCATCTCGACAGCCGGGGCAGTCGCTTTTGGGACCCCAGCCGAGACCGTCGCCCATGCCCGCGAGGTGCTGCAGGTGATGATGCCCGGCGGGGGGTATGCCTTTTCACCGTCCCACCAGCTCCAGGATAACTCGCCCACCGAAAACGTCGTCGCGCTTTACGAGACCGCCCATCAGTACGGGCGCTATACATAAATCAGGTTCTCATCTGCATCCATCTGTATTTATCCCCTTCGGGGACCATGGTCCTGCGGTTAGTTCTATTAGGAAGGTGTAAAAAAATGATCCTGGATCGATTTCGCCTGACAGACCAGGTAGCCGTGATCACCGGCGGCAACCGTGGATTGGGGTTGGATATTGCCGAAGCATTGGCTGAAGCCGGGGCCGATATCGTCAGCGTGCAGCATGCCGCCTCGGCCCCGGCCCTGGTGGAACGCGTGTCGCGCGTCGGCCGGCGCTGCCTGGCGGTGGGGGCCGACCTCAAAGACGACGATTCGGCCGCCAGGGTGCTGGCGGCGGCCCTTTCAGCCTTCGGCCGGGTGGACATCCTGGTGAACAACGCCGGCATTCAGCGCCGCACCCCATCCGAAAACTTCCCCCTGGCCGATTGGGACGAAGTCATGGCGATCAATCTGCGCGCGGTATTCGTCTACTGCCAGACCTTCGGTCGCCATTTCCTGGCCCAGGGCGGCGGCAAGATCATCAATATCGCTTCCGTGCAGAGCCTGATCGGCGGCTGGACGATTCCGGCCTACACTGCCAGCAAACACGGCCTGGCCGGGCTGACCAAAACCCTGTGCAACGAATGGGCCGGGCGCGGGATCAATATCAACTGCATCGCCCCCGGCTACATGGATACGGAGATGACCGCCGCTTTGAAAGCCGACCCCCAGCGCAGCCGTTCGATCAACGAGCGCATCCCTGCCGGGCGCTGGGGTCTGCCCGAAGACCTGGCCGGTGCGGCGGTTTTTCTGGCCTCTCCGGCCGCCAGCTACATCAACGGCCACCTCCTGGTGGTAGATGGCGGCTGGCTGGCGCGGTAAGTCGGGCAAGGGTTTTTTTAGATCGACCCATGCGCCGCTGCACGAGTGCGCGAAATCCGAAAGTAGAAAACACCCTATAATTAGGTTGAAGGGTATCATTTCCAACATAAAATCTTCTGGGGAGGACACATGAATTCTCGCGAACGGGTGCTCTCTGCCCTCAATCACCGTGCCCCGGACCGCATCCCGCTGGACCTGGGGGCCAGCGCAGTGACCGGAATGCACGTGGCTTCGGTATATCTGCTGCGCCAGGCCTTAAAGCTCGACCCGCCCGGCACCCCGGTCAAGGTGGTTGAGCCGTACCAGATGCTGGGCGAGATCGCCCCGGACCTGGTGCAGACCCTGGGCGTGGATGTGCTTCCCCTGGCAAAACGCGAAACCCTGTTTGGTTTCCGCAACCAGGGCTGGCGGCCCTGGAATTTCAACGGGACCCCGGTATTGGTGCCGCAGGGCTTCAACACCCAACCGGAAGCCGACGGCAGCATCTTCATGTATCCGGACGGCGATCCCTCCGCACCGCCCAGCGGCAAGATGCCCGCCGGAGGGTACTACTTCGACACCATCATCCGCCAGCCGCCGATTGACGACGACCATCTCGACCCGGCCGATAACCTCGAAGAGTTTGAGCCCATTTCTGATGACGACCTGGCCTACCTCGGGGCGGAAGCGGAACGCCTGTACACCACCACCGATAAAGCCCTGCTGGCCAATTTTGGCGGCACGGCCTTTGGCGATATTGCCCTGGTCCCCGCTCCCTGGCTGAAACATCCCAAAGGCATCCGCGATGTGGCCGAATGGTATATGAGCACCGTCTCGCGCCAGGATTATATCTATGAAGTGTTTGAACGGCAGTGCGCGCTCGGCCTGGCGAACCTGGAAAAAATCTACCAGGTGGTCGGCGACCGGGTGTGCGCCGCCTTTGTCACCGGCACGGACTTCGGCACCCAGGCCGGGCCGTTTATCTCCCCCAGGTCTTACCGCGCGCTGTATTTGCCATTTCATAAGGCGGTCAACACCTGGATCCACCAGCACACCCCCTGGAAAAGTTTCATCCATTCCTGTGGATCGGTGGCGGCCCTCATTCCGGATTTTATCGAGGCCGGCTTCGACATCCTCAACCCGGTGCAGACCTCGGCCGCCGGCATGGAAGCGCGTGGGTTGAAGGCCCAGTTTGGCGCCGACCTGACTTTCTGGGGCGGCGGGGTGGACACGCAGAAAACCCTGCCTTTCGGCACGCCCGAACAGGTGCGCGCCGATGTGCGTGAGCGCATGGCCATCTTTGGCGCGGGCGGCGGGTTCGTGTTCAATTCCATCCACAACATCCAGGCCCGCACCCCGGTCGAGAACCTGCTGGCCCTGTACGAGGCCGTTAACAAGTATCGGTAGACATGACTCACCCCAAATTTAATCTTGAGGGGGATCCTGTTTCTTTTTTCCCCATCCCCCAACCCCTTCCCCGAATCGGCGAAGGGGAGAAGAATATGAAGAGGTGATTTTCGGCGCATTGCGCCGAAAATCACCTCTTCACTCGATTCCCCCGCCCAGCGAGGGCGGGGGTTAGGGGGTGGGTGGTGAAGTGTCCCCATGTCTGATCTGAAAATAAGCCCTGTGTCTCTGGGCCTCTGTGGTAAGATTTTTTCATCTTTTAGGGCGAAATTCCTTTCACAATAACGCCGTGGTTAGATCATATAAGGAACGTTTATGGACGAAACCTGGTTTCAAAACCGTCTGGCAAAGCTGGTGCGCGATCACCGCGCGCTGATCAAGCGCAAGAACGAAATCGACGCAAGCTGGGATAACGGCCTGTTTGAACGCTGGTGCGACCCGGTGGTGACCGCCGAACACGTGCCCCTGGGCTGGCGCTACGACTTTAACCCGCACACCAACCCCTACCTGATCGAACGTCTGGGAATCAACGCCGCATTTAACCCGGGCGCAATCGAAGTGGAGGGCAAAATCCTGCTGGTCGTGCGCACCGAGGGTTGTGACCGCAAATCGTTCTTCGCCATCGCGGAGAGCGAAAACGGGGTGGACGGCTTCCAATTTTGGAATGAGCCCCTGGTGATGCCGGAGACCGAGGACCCGGATATCAACGTCTACGATATGCGCCTGGTCAAACACGAAGACGGTTGGATTTACGGCCTGTTCTGCACCGAGCGCAGGGATCGTTCGGCGCCGCCCGGGGACACCAGCGCCGCCGATGCGCAGGCCGGCCTGGCCCGCACCCGCGACCTGCGCACCTGGGAACGGCTGCCGGATTTACAGACGCCTTCCCCCCAACAGCGCAACGTGGTGCTGCACCCCGAATTCATCGACGGCCAATACGGTTTCTACACCCGCCCCATGGATAACTTCCTCGAAGCCACCGGGGGTGGCATCGGCTGGGGGCTGTCGCAGAGCATGCACCCGGCGGTGATCGAGCACGAGACCGTTTTCGAGCCGCGCGTATACCACACGATTAAAGAGGGTAAAAACGGCCAGGGGCCGGCCCCGATCAAGACCCCCGCCGGCTGGCTGCACATCGCCCACGGGGTGCGCGCCAACGCCGCCGGTCTGCGCTACGTGCTTTACGCCTTCTTGAGCGACCTGAAAGCACCCTGGGTGGTGACCCACCGTCCGGCGGGCTACCTGCTGGCGCCGCGCGGCGATGAGCGGGTCGGTGATGTTTCGGATGTCGTCTTCTGCAACGGCGTGGTCGCCAAAGACGACGGGCGCGTCTTCATATACTACGCCTCGTCGGATACGCGCTGCCACGTCGCCACCAGCACCCTTGATAAGCTGGTGGATTACTGCCTGCACACCCCCGAAGACGCGCTGCGTTCCGCGGCCTGCGTCCAGCAGCGCCTGGATTTAATCCGGCGCAACCGGGAATATATGAAAAGCCAGAGCATGGGCAGGTCAGCCTTTTAAAACGGCGGCAATTTCGCGCCCTTGCCCTCTTTCGAGGTGGGCGAAGTACAGGTAGAATAAGGCAACCAAATCCTTCCGGAGGAGCCTATGGCGCTGCTGCACTGCGACTTTTACTCACATACCCTGGGCCTGTCAACCTCGATGACCGTGATCCTGCCCCTGTGGGGGCCGGTTACCCGGGACAACCGGCCCAGGAATCGCAAACCTTACCCGGTGCTCTGGCTGCTGCACGGCATGTCAGACGACCACACCATCTGGCAGCGGCGCACCTCGATCGAGCGCTACGCCGAGGCCCTGGGGATCGCGGTGGTCATGCCGGCGGTGGCGCGCAGCTTTTATACCGATATGGCCTCCGGTCTGCCCTACTGGACCTTCATCAGCGAAGAACTGCCCGGAGTCGCCCATTCGCTCTTTCCACTCTCCGAAGCGCGCCGGGATAACTTCGTCGCCGGGCTGTCGATGGGGGGCTACGGCGCCTTCAAACTGGCCCTGCGCCACCCCGAGCGCTTCGCCGCGGCGGCCAGCCTGTCGGGGGCCCTGGATATCAACGCCCTGATCGCGCGCAAACCGCGCGACCCGTCGCGCTCGCAAGCTGACGAAAAACGCTGGATTTTTGGCGATTTGAAAAAGGTGCCGGGCAGCAACAACGACCTTCTGGCCCTGGCAGAAAAAGTCGCCGCTGCCAAAGGCCCCAAACCACCCCTTTACCAGTGGTGCGGCACCGATGACTTTCTCTACGCCGACAATCTGGCTTTCCGCGACCGCGCCCAACAATTGGGCCTGGACCTGACCTATGAAGAAGGCCCCGGCGCGCATGAATGGGTTTATTGGGACCAACAGATCCAACGCGTGCTGGCATGGCTGCCCCTGCGCCGCGAAACCAAAACCAAGTAGAAAAGGGAGAAACCTGATGATTCGCAAAGCCTTTAAGATGTATGTCAACCCGGATGCCCACGCCGAGTACGAACGGCGCCACAACCCCATCTGGACCGAGCTGGAAGAAGTGCTTAAATCGCACGGCGCCCACCACTACGCCATCTTCCTGGATGCCGAGTCGAACACCTTGTTTGCAACCGTTGAGATCGAAGACCAGGAACGCTGGGATGCCGTGGCCCAGACCCCCGTCTGCCAGCGCTGGTGGGCCTATATGAAAGAAGTGATGCCCGCCAACCCGGATAACAGCCCGGTCAGCGTGGAGTTAAAGCCGGTTTTTTACCTGGAATAAAACAGGCATTCCGTAGGGGCGCACGGCGTGCGCCCTGATCGATTATCTAAATAGACTTTACCATATACAGCTCCCCCAGCTTGAAGCCGCGCTTTTTATAATACAGGCGTGTGCCCACGGCCGCGATCACCGCCAGCTTATGAAAACCGGCTTTTTTAGCGGTTTTTGCCGCTTGTTCGAGCAGCTTCTTCCCCAGGCCCGAATGTTGAGCGGCGCCGGGTTGTTCTGTACCGACCGCCAGCGACTGTCCATAAACATGCACCTCGCGCACCAGGGCTGCCCCTTCCAGGTCGCCAAACATGGACTGCGGCAGCAGTGAATTCTGCGACCCTACCGGGTTATCCGGCAGGGAAAGGCGCAGGTAGCCTGCCAGGCGGTCGTCTTCGGTCACGTAAGATAGGAAATGCTCTTCTGCGTCCGAGGCATGGTAAACCTGGTCGTGCAGTTCCAGCATCAGCGAATTGACCTTGTGCTGGCGGATCTCACGACAGCGGATGCAGCGGCAGCGCTGCCCGCGCCGGTCCAGTTCGGCCAGCACGTCCATGCGCAGGCTGGTGCGCTTATTCCCTTCCACCACATGCGGCGATGGAATGTCGCGAATCACGCGGTTGACCCGGCAGTACTCCGGGATCCCCGGTTTAATATCGGCGATCAGATGGGTCAATTCCTCGGTCGTATACGGGGTATATTCGCCCCGCTTCCAGCATTCATAAAGCTCGGTGTCTTTTAACAGCTGCGTCGGATAAATCTTGATCTCATCCGGGCACAATCCCAATCCTTCGGTCGCATCCTGCCACAATCGGGTAAAATCCGTCCGGTCTGATTCGAGCGTCGCGCCCAGTAAATTCGGCATCCAGTGCAGCACGATTTTAAAGCCCGCCGCCCGCAGCAGGGCACAGGCCTCTTTCGTTTCCAGCACGGTATGCCCGCGCTGGTTAAGCGCCAGCACGCGCGGGTCCAGGCTTTGCGCGCCCATCTGAACCTTGGTCACGCCCAGGCGGCGCAGCCAGGCCAGCTCGGACGGGGTAATTTCATCCGGACGGGTCTCGATCACCATGCCCACATTGCGGTGGGGGGTGTCCTGGTTCCACAACTGTGCTTCCACCAAACTGGCTGCGGTTTTTTCATTCAGCGCGTCGAAGCAGCGTTTGACAAATTCCTCCTGGTAGTCGCGCCGGTAAGCCGACCAGGTGCCGCCCAGGATCAAAAGCTCAATTTTCTCAATGGGATGGCCCACCGCTTCATAGGATGCGAGCCGCGAGGATACCTGCAGGTAAGGATCAAAATCGTTCTGCAGGCCGCGCATGGCCCCCGGTTCATCTGGCAGATAGCTCTTGGGCATGCGCATATCGTCGGGACAAAAAATGCAGCGTCCCGGGCAGGGATAGGGCTTGGTCAAAACCGTGACCGTGGTCACGCCGGAAAGTGAGCGCACCGGCTTCATGCGAATGCGCGAGAGCAGCGCCGGGGTTTTTGTCCACTCGCCGCTTTCCACCAGGCGGTTATAAACGGCTACCAGGGTATGCTTGGGCACAAATCCGCCGCCCGACAGCGGGAAATGGCGCGTCGCCACGAAAACATCCACCCCACTGCGGATCTCTTCCAGAATTTTCCGCGCGATTTCCAGCTTTTCAGGGGAGTCCTGCATCGATGTAAGCCATTTCTCAGTCTGCATGGCAAAAGTATAACATAATGAAGGCTGAGATAGCTTAATGTACGGTAAGTAGATCAAGATTGGCGACAATTAATTCGCGCTGCCAGCTTGCAATGGAAACCCCGGGGATCGCTGGCTGCCGGTCCGTTCAGCCGTCCAGATCCAGCGCGAAGTACACGTCGCCGCCAGCGTAATGCGTGATGCGGAAGCCGTAATCCAGGTAGAACGCGATCACTTCCTGCCAGGTGGCGGTGGTTTCCAGCACCACCCGGCGGGTGCCGTCCTGGCGAGCCTGCGCCAGCAGGTGGGTCAGGATCCTGCGCCCCAGGCCGCGGCGGCGCAGATCGCGGGCCACGGACATGCGTACGATCTCCGCCGTACCATCCCCGCGCGGCACCAGCGCCCCCGTACCCACCATGCGCCCCGCCATGCGGGCCACCAGGAAGGTCGCCCCGCGGTAAGTGACGCCAATCTCGTTCATGCGATCACTTCCTGCCAGTGGCGGTGGTTTCCAGCACCACCCGGCGGGTGCCGTCCTGGCGAGCCTGTGCCAGCAGGCGGGTCAGGATCCTGCGCCCCAGGCCGCGGCGGCGCAGATCGCGGGCCACGGACATGCGTACGATCTCCGCCGTACCATCCCCGCGCGGCACCAGCGCCCCCGTACCCACGATGCGCCCCGCCAGGCGGGCCACCAGGAAGGTCGCCCCGCGGTAAGTGACGGCAATCTCGTTCAGGTCCGGGTTTTTGGTCGCGTCCAGGGTCCCCCAATGCTCGACCAGTCCCGTCAGGATCAGGTCTTTGACCTCGGCCTGGTCGGCAGGGCGGAAAGGCCGCAGAATAATCTCGTCCATCCGACAATTATACGCGCAGCGCGCAGCTAACAGGGCAGACCTGCGTGTCTTCTCAATTTACGTAGATTAGCCACAAAGACACACCATACGCATATTGTAAGGGGATCCTTTAAAATACCGCAGAGGTCCAAAAGGGTACCTTTCGCCCCAGCATCATTATCATTCCAGTTAAGTCTCGACGCACGCGGTAAAGAAATGTTGCATGCTATTATTTTTTGGGTAACAAACCGATGTAAAACTATCGGGGATGAAAACTTTCTTGATGCTGAATATTCTGTTTGGATAAATATAATGGGATTTTTAAAGATGAATGTCGGATCAATGACAACAATCGGGTTATTACTCGTTCTAACTGGCTATTTTTCGTATCTCTTACTTTTGTTCGTGATTCATCGCTTCACGTATCGAACATGGATATTCGATGTCATTATTGGGTTGGGAATTGCAGCAACCCTCATTGGCTATGCTTTCGGTGGCAATGCCGTGGTGATAATCAGCAGCGTCATTCTAGGTGCTGCCTGGTTTCCTGTGACCAGGCAGCAGTTGAAGCTCACCGGATCAAACAATCTCAAACTGCGCGTTGGTGATCGCCTTCCTCACATAAACTCATTGACAACCGAAAGCGGAAAGATTACCGAACGAGATTTAATTGCAAGCGCTCAAACTCTGCTCGTGTTATATCGCGGTTGGTGGTGCCTCGAGCAGATCGCAGCTTGACGAAAATGTTCATTATTATGAAAGCCTCGGCAAAGCAGGATTAACGATCTATGCCGCCTCTGTGGATGAACCAGCTGAAGCCGCGCCAGAAAAGCCAATAGATAAATATAAGGGAGCGACATAAGTGCAGCGGTAGGGGGAGAGCAGGTTGAGCGGCTCAATCTGGGTAGCACCCGATCCTTAAAATAAACGAAACCCACCATTCTGATTTAAGGACAGCCAACATAGGCACACGAAGCATCCGTCAGCGGGCTGAGTCCCCCAAAAGCGTTTGGGAAAGCCCACACTTATCCCGCACAGGCGGTGTTAGGCAGCGCCTGGGGAATTAAGAACCTGCCAGATTTTTCGCACTGCCGAAAATAGACTGGCAAATGCTTAGACCGGTCATTCTAGGGCCCCGGTATCGGAGAAACTTCAAAGGCGACGGTGTAATCCCAGGTGTTGGCAATGTCTTTATTGGCGATCAGCACGTAGTAGACGTCCGCTGTCTGCACGTTTAAATAGTTGCGCAGCTTCTCTGGTACCTGGTCGCAGCCATTTTCACCTTCCTTATAAAATTTGTATTCGAGGGCCATGGTAGCAGGGTCGTACTGGTCTGGATTGGTCGGGTAAACCCACCCGGACGCAATGTCATAATTAAAGTCGAAATGAATTTCGACCACTACCGTCGTCAGTGGGGGGACGGTAACCTCATGGCGGGATAAAACCAAATCGCCAAACACATAGTTAAACACACTGGGCTGCTGCACCACCTGGGTTTCAAGCTGGCAGGGGGTTTTCAAAGCGTTGTCGAGGGTGTTGGTGGCCTCGATCGCCTGGTTTTTAGCCCACGGCCAGTAGGTCTCCAGGTAGTCGCCTGCGCCGAGGGCGGCGGCGACGTCGCGGGTCTCAGCCCCCAGGTTCAAGATAGCCTGCAAGTACGACAGATTCTGGCCGTACTGTTGGCCGTAATACACCCAGAAATCCTGGGCGAAGTAGACGTCCAGATCGGATTCAAAATCCAAAGGAAGATCAACTTTATGCAGTTGGATCCAGCCACCGATCTCCGAACGTTTCATCGTGTTGATATAGAAAGACTCTTCGGAGGCATTGGCCATGCCCTCAATGATCCAATTCATTTGTTTACCGGCGCTGCGATCCAACATAACCGCAGCGTAGGCAAACTCGGTTGCGTGGAAGTATTCGTGCAGCAGGGTGCGCTCGTATTCCGTGTCGATACCGATTGCCGGGTTCAAACACAATACCAGCCGAGCCTGTTCGGCGTTATAATAGCCGGCGGCTTTATCCGAACCACAAAACCCGTAGTCATGCGGTTCAATATAAGCCGTGTAGCCGGCGGTGGTAACCGCGACGGGGGGAGTGATGCTGATCTTCTCGAGCAGGTTGAGCAGGCGGGGAGGTTCGAAGCCCAGATCACCCTGCAGGTGGTCTTCAAACGTGACTAACAAAGCGGCGACCTGGCTTTGGATTGCCGGCGTACAATCTGTAGTATTCGTGAAATTAACGCACTTGACGTTAAACAGCGCTGTAGTTCTCGCGGGCGAGGGCTGTGCAGCCGGCGGGTTGGTTGGCGAAGCGTAACCCGGATGTTCGACCAGCACATAAGTCTCCCCCTGTGCGGTCAGGGCGGCGTTGGTGGTTAAAAAGAGATCCTGGGTGGCATCATAGAGTCCCTCCAGGAAAGTCCAGTTCGATTGTTGGCTGTAAACATCGCTTATGTTCGCCCCCGACTTTAAGACTGCCAGGGCCAGGTGTGAAGTATCTGCGCCTGGCGATGGGGGAAAGCCCAATACGAGCGGGCTGTTTGGGGAGAGGTAGGTGGTCTCGGTCGCGCTAATGTGCAGGTAGGCGCCAACAGCCTGGGCCGCCGCCGGCAGGGCAGTGTTTGGCGGTTCCAGGGAGGTAAACAGGATATGCAGCGGCGTGGCCAGGCTGCCATCAGGGGCAGCAATACTGACACCGTTGGGTCCATCCAGCACACCGCCATTCACCAAATCACCGCCGGTTGCAGGTTTGCCAGTTAATATCAACGGAATAAAAATATCGTTGTTCACTTGCGCAATAGCGCTTTGGCCCGCGACATCAAAAATAGCTGACGGCAGCAAGAGAAAGCTAAATATGATAATAACGGGAGGGAAGAAGCGAAAAAAAGAAGGTCTTTTCATGATGCACCTCATTTATCAGGCGTTCCTGGTGGGATGCAAAGACTGCGTGTTCAAACTATTTACGATAAAGTTTATCAATATTATCATAAAAATTATCACGACGCAAACCACATCAGATTGATTAATCTCCCTGCTTAAGTTGAATTGAGAGCATCAGGTCATTTTTTCATCATTTTGAACCAAAATCACCGCTTTTGGCCACGTTTTTGAGATATTCATAAGTTGAGTGATCTTATGGCAAAATAATGTCAGCAATCATAGGAAATGGGAAATGTGTCCCGATTGTCCTTTTTTCCCGATTATCTAATTGGAATGCATTCACATCCGATATGATCCCTGGGAGAAAGGATTTTCATGGTTTGGAACATTGGGTTGAAAATGCAGAGTAAACAAATCGAAAACCTCTCTGCGCTGGCCGCAAAAGCCAAAGATGATCCTGCTGCATTTGGTGGATTGTATGACCATTATGTCCAGCCGGTCTTTCAGTACCTTTACCGGCGCGTGGCCACCATGCGCCCCGCCAGGCGGGCCACCAGGAAGGTCGCCCCGCGGTAAGTGACGCCAATCTCGTTCAGATCCGGGTTTTTGGTCGGGTCCAGGGTCCCCCAATGCTCGACCAGTCCCGTCAGGATCAGGTCTTTGGCCTCGGCCTGGTCCGCTGGACAGAACGGCTGCAGAATAATCTCGTCCGTTTCATGGTTGGACAGCCAGGCAGAAGTCATCCCTTGTCCTTACCCGGCCTTGAGAAGCGCGCCGTCAAGAAATCCATGACCGGATCCTGATTGGCAAAATACGCCTGCGAGGATAAGGCCACCGCAAATTCAGGCTCGATCCACTGCCGGTCGTCGCCGGGAATGGTTTCATGATAGAGGGTCGAGATGTTGCCCGTCGCCCCGCTCCACGGCAGAACGAACTCATTCCCTTCTTCACCCACAAAATTTGGCCGAGAACTGCTTGGCTCTCCGGCAAAAATAGCCTTCGTATCTTTATCCAGCAGGGAGATGAAAACCTGCGCGGCAGAAAACGTATTCCGGCCCGTGATCACCACGATCTTGGCTGCCGGATTCTGGTTTTCATAATCTCGAATCACGGCAACCAGGGGCGGGAGCAGGCCAAGATTGCCGCCGTTATTGTGACGAACATCGATGATAAACAGGTTGGGGCGCGCCGCCTTCAATGCATCCCCCAACCGGGCGCTGAACTGCGCGATGGATTGGTCCTGTGCATCCCGCACCTGATTGAACTGGAAATAAAGCAGTTTTCTCTCAGGAATATATTCATACCAGTAATGGGTGGAAACCCGGGTGAGGTACAAAGGCGCTGGTGGGGCTTCAGGCAGGCGCGATGGAATGAGCTTCGGTATGCCGCGAAAACTGGCCGCCGGCACAAAATTGATTTTCTGGGTAGTCGTATTTTGGCCCCTATCCGTTACGGTAAGCGGCATGTCTTTCGAAAGCGCCGGCAGCCCGTACGTCTCATACACGCCCCTGAACCGCATCACCGTGGGCGCAAGCCATTTCACCGTGTGCACATTGTCCTGGTGAATATAAGCCTGCATGTCGTCGACGATCCGTTCTACGCTGGTACCGTTGATTTGCTCGACCTTACAGCCGATCAGGTGCTGGTACGGCTCCTCCGCATCGATAAGAAAGGCCCCATCGCTAAACAGGTAAAAATGCAGGGGAAGGCAGTGGGCAGCCGGACCTTTGGTGGCGATGGGCAAAACATACGAGTGACCGTCGTGCATGTAGTACATTAATTTTTCGAGTTCATTTAACATGCCTTCGTCGCTGAACTCGGACACGCTTTCCTTCAACTTTTCAGCCCTGGCTAACAATTCTGGGGGAAGCGGCATCGATCGATACACAATATGCTGCTGCCTCATCAATTTCAAAAGGATATCAATGTCAGACTGCCAGCCTTTTATGCGTTCTGGATCGGGGAATGGGGTTGGGGATGTCATTCGTTACTCCTGATATGATGAATTGGTCATTGTATGGTCCACCGTGCGACCGGCATTTGCAGCATCCAATCTAAATTTATTCTACCCGGATTCTACGTCGCCTGACCCTTGAAGGAAATGTGCTTTTAGAAAATAGCCATATTCTGGGGCAAAATGAGAGCACCCGGTCAATTTTTAATCATTTTTGAACCAAAATCACTGCTTTTGGCCACGTTTTTGAGATATTCATAAGTTGAGTGATCTTATGGCAAAATAATGTCAGCAATGGTAGGAAATGGGAAATGTGTCCCGATTGTCCTTTTTTCCCGATTATCTAATTGGAATGCATTCACATCCGATATGATCCCTGGGAGAAAGGATTTTCATGGTTTGGAACATTGGGTTGAAAATGCAGAGTAAACAAATCGAAAACCTCTCTGCGCTGGCCGCAAAAGCCAAAGATGATCCTGCTGCATTTGGTGGATTATATGACCATTATGTCCAGCCGGTCTTTCAGTACCTTTACCGGCGCGTGGACACGATGCAAGACGCCGAAGACTTGACGTCGCAGACTTTCATCGAGGCTTTTGAATTGATGCAGCGCTATCGGGAACGCGGTCATTTCGCAGCCTGGTTGTTCGGTATTGCCCGCCACAAGTTGATGGACTATTATCGCCGAAAAACCTCGCGGCTGCCGTTGGCGGAGGCAGAGAAACTTGTCGTGGAGAGGGACACGCTCGGCCAGATGATACAGCAGGATGAAGAGTTGAGCCGCTTACAATCACTCATTCGGACCCTGCGAGATGATGAGCAGGACCTTATCTATCTGCGCTATTTGGCCGGGTTGTCGTATGTCGAGATGGCGGAACTTCTGGGGAAGAATGTGGACGCCGTGAAAAAATCAGTTTACCGATTACTGGCACGGTTGAAAAGCCAGATGGAGTGAGCGATGAATGAGTATATTCCATTTCCTGAATTTGAAGAGAAAGTGCAAAAGGCGGTGTACACACCGCGTGCGCGTACTGAATTTGTAGACCAGCTACGCAGAGATCTGCAGCGGCGAGAGGTGAAAACCGGGCCCCGCTTTGCCCTGAAACCGGCCTGGGGACTGCTGATCGCACTGCTGCTGGCGGTGGCCCTGGTTATCAGCGCCCCGCAGACTGCCAGGGCGCTCAAACAGATGTTTGGCTATGTTTCCGGTGTGGGGCTGGTAGAAAGCTACGAAGGGATGCGCGTGCTGGAAGAGCCGGTCTCTCTGACCCGCGCGGGCGTCACCCTGACCATCCAGCACGTCTTCGTTTATGAAGATCACGTCGAGCTGATCTATGATGTGCAGGGGATCGATCCGTCCAATGACGGCGCCCAGGCTGAGGATAGAAGCAGCAGCCCGGCAGCGTTTTGCGGCGGGGTGAATATTGGCGAAATGGCCAATCATGATGGAGATGCCCTGCTGCGGCTGCCGGATGGAACTACCTTGGAGCGTGATCGAACCGGGCTGTACGCGCAGAATGCTTTTGCAATGAAGCCAGTCTTCAAGGCTTCGATCCCCGGGGATGTCATGCAGATGACTTTGGTGCTCAAGTGCATCCCCTGGGCCCGGCTGGGCGCGGTACCCGAGAACTGGGAGCTTCCGTTCGACCTGGCGCGGGTCCCGGAAGGTGAGAACGTCGGCCTGCCGGTCATTGATGTGGAGGGAGCCACATCAGAACCCACGCTTACAGAGCAGGAAGCGTCCGTTGAGCCGGCGATTGAGCAGGTACAAACTGAAGCAGAACCGCCGCTTGCCCGAGCTGCTGAAGCTGAACCGGTGTTACCGTCTCCGGATTTCGTAATGAACCTGGAGAAGGTCGCACAGACCGAATCGTCCACGATTTTCTACATCAGCATGAATATGAAGAACGCAGACCCATCGCTCATATCGATTATGCCAGAGAATATGTATGTGATCGATGCGCTGGGGCAAAAAGTTCGGCTCCATGCGTCCGGTCCCTGGCAGCCGTTTTCGCACCAGCCAGGAAGCCTGTTTGAGTATTTCTCTCGGACGAAACCGGCGAATGGGCCTTTGACGATTGTGATGGAAAATGCAGTGGTGTACTATATGCCGCTGTATGTTGACCCGCCCCAGGCCGAACCCGCGCAGATGACGCTTACCTTTGATGTAGGCCCAAACCCGCAGTATGGCCAGAGCTGGACGCTGGACTCTCAGTTCGAGATCGCCGGCTACCCGTTCCGGGTGGTTTCCGCCAGGGCTGTAGCCTGGAAGGACGTGGAAGAACCTTCATATATTGATGGATCTCAGGGTTACGAATACGGCTACCAGTTTGCCATTCAGGGTGACCCTCGCGTAAAAATGAGCGTGATGCTGGATTTGGTATCGGACAAATGCGGGCTGTGGGTCAGGACCCCTTCCGATCCTGAGAGTTCAGACCTGGTGTACACCAGCCTCTGCCGCGAAGCCTACCCGACCGGCGAAGTGGCTGCCACCGTGCACGAGATGTCGGTGCTGGTTGAAGGTCAATGGCAGATCAGCTGGAACCCGGCTGGCAATTGATAAAGCACCGGTTTTCCAGGTCTTTGCGGATAGCATGATTTGGGCATAATCTGATCTGGAAATTCGGTTGCAGTAAATTAAATTTTGGAGTGTTTCGAGGAATCGATTCCTCGAAACACTCCAAAATTTTTCTGTTTCCAACGAGAAGTTTTAGGGTTTCACCGGTCTAAAAGCGAAAAAACTATGATGACTCGAATTGTCAATAAATTGACAAAAATCGAAAAATGGCCTAAAATATAGCCCATGAACAGCTTTTTCTTCCAGCAGCAGGTCCAGCGCACCCAAACCAGGAATGGTTGTGGGCAGGTTGAACTGTCTGGAAGATAGAGCGATCAGGCTCGTTTTTCACACAAAGATCATCCGGGATGCCCACAGGCATCCCGGTTTTTTCTTTGGCGGTTGGTCTAACGGCAGGACACGAAGCTCTGGACTTCGTAATCGTGGTTCGAATCCACGACCGCCAGCTTGCAGGTTTGATATTGGCGGTTGGTCTAGCGGCAGGACACGAAGCTCTGGACTTCGTAGGCGTGGTTCGAATCCACGACCGCCATCTCGCAAGTTTAATAATGGCGGTTGGTCTAGCGGCAGGACACGAGGCTTTGAACCTCGTAGGCGTGGTTCGAATCCACGACCGCCAACTCTTTTCCGGCAGGCAGGCTGTGCCAAGTAGCACATCACTTCCACAATACCGGCCTTAAACCTGTTCTCTGAAATCAACCGGCACGCCCGCCGACTGCTCACTCCTGCCAGGCGCCAGCTGAACCAGTTTTGAGGACATCATAGCCATTCACACTGTGCAGGCCACATAAAAATGATATCCGGGTGTTTTTTGAGGATTCTTCTCAAAAAACACCCGGTAGGGTTAAACAGCCAGGCGCGCTACCGCCAGGGATCTTCAGGATTTATGGCAATGCTTATGCATCCCCAATCGACCGCCACATGGCCAGCTCCTCATGGAACCGGTCGGGGATCACCGTGCACTGCGTATCGATGCGCAGGGTGGCCCGCTCATCCAGGGTATACGGCGGCCATTCCGGCGCGCCGGCGGCGGACGGTCTCCCTGTGCGGGCAAAGGTCGTCCACAATTCGGCCATGGTGTGCGAGGCGATAAAACGCTCAGGGCGGCTGCCGGAGAGAAAACCCGGGCCGTTTTCTGGCGTCTCGTTGTTGAACTTGAAGGTGATGTCCATCGCGTGCGGCGTGCCCAGGGCATAATCCGTCCCGGGAATCTTCGCCTCCGACTTATAACCGAAATTGTACAGGTACACCGGCGCGCCGTGCTGCGCCGCTTTCTTCTCGGCGATCTCCACCGAACCCAATCCCATCATGCCGATCGAAGCCACCGCCACAAATATTTCGGCTGGCGAGGCGTTGGGCATCGTGCGCCGGTAGGTTGCGACGATCTGCTGCGCGTCGGTCCCATATTGCGCCTCGAATTTGGACTGCAAGCCGGCAAAGTCGAGGCTGAAGGCGCTGGTATCGCCCGATTCCCAGGCGAAAAAGGTGTACTCGTCCTCGTTCCAGCCCACCATAAGCGGTTTATCCCGCGAGAGTTCCGGGGCAGCCGGGTCGAAAGGATGCGCTGGCAGGGCGACGCCGTCGACCACCGGGCCGAAACCGCCGCTAAAAGCCTCGCTGTCCTCAGCCTTTACTCGCTTTCTGTTGGATGGCGGCACCGGCCGGAATTTCGCCTGGACGCGCAGCAGTTCGGCGGCGGGCACGTCCAGCAGCTTGCGCCAATCTTTCCCGGCGAGTTCCAATTCCTTTAAGACCAGGGCGGTCGTTTTCGCCGCCATCTCGCGCGTGTACATGCGCACGCCTGGCCCGCTTTCGATCGAAGCCTTGTTGAAATATGGCGCCGCCGCGGGCATGGCATACAAACAGGAGGTCTTCGCGCCCCCGCCCGATTCGCCAAAGATCATCACGTTGTCGGGGTCCCCGCCAAAGGTGGCGATATTCTCATGCACCCATGCCAGCCCCAGGACGATATCCAAAAGACCCTGGTTGCCGGACCCGGCGTACTCCGCTCCGGCCAGGTCGTCTAAAAAGAGAAAACCCAGCAGGCCCAGGCGGTGGTTGGTTTGCACGACGACTACATCGAAATTGCGCGCCAGGTTGGCCCCGTCCTGAATCGGTGCGCCGCCCGAGCCGATCACAAACCCTCCGCCGTGGTTGTAAAACATCACCGGGCGCTTTTGATTGTCATTGGCTGGCGTCCAGACGTTGAGGAAAAGGCAGTCCTCGTCCGGCTGCGGTTCGCCCCGCCGGGGCGGTTGGATGGCGGGCGCGCCCAGCTGCAATGCGTCTCTGACCCCCGTCCAGGGCGCCAGTTCGGCCGGCCGCCGGAATCGCCGCTCGCCGGAAACCCGGCCGCCGTAGGGGATGCCCTTGAAGACGTTCACGCCGCCCATTCGGGCCCCGCGGATCTTGCCGTGGGTGGTTTCAACCTCGATGGTTTCCATAGACCTGTCCTCTCTGCTGTTCTCTTCTATGGTTTTTGAAAAATCCACTTTCTCGCTGTTGCGGACCACGCGCACGCCGTAAGCTGCCAGCACTCCGTGGGGCACGCACGCGAAGCGGCCCCTCGGGCAAATTGATTTTCTCCATGCCTCTGTCGTGAATGATCCATAAAGGTGTTCAAACCCCAATGTCCTGCGGGCCAGGCTGCAGGCCGTGGTCTGCCCGCCATAGCGCAGCGTTCCGCTCACGCCCGGGGGTAAGGACACGCCTGCCGGTCATGCGCCCGTTTTCGAAGCGCAGGTCGGCCGCGATCCGCCCGCGCGGGTGGACCATCTCGCCCGAGAGGTGCGTCAGGTGGCCCGGCTGGGGGGCGATCTCGACCCGCTCGAAGCCAAACGCCGCCGGGCGGATGCCCAACAGGCTGGCAAAATAGTGATACAGGGGGTGCGCCCCCCAGCCGTGGCAGTCGGAACGGGAGGGTTCCGGCTGCTCCGGGGTGGTCTTGAAGCCCTGCCCGGGCAGGTCGAACCACAGGCCCATCCGTGCAAAGGTGGCCGCGGGCTGTTCCAGCAGGCGGTAAGTTTCAAACAGGTAGTGGTTGAAATAGATCGTGGTGCGGGTCAGGTCGGCGTCCTGCAGCAGGTTGTGGGCCGTGCGGGTCCGCTGCTCGCCCGCCAGCGCGCCCGACAGCAGCGCCAGGCACTGGGTGTGCTCGGAGAAGCGGGTGTGGGCCCGGTCGTCGGCAAACAGCCCCCGTCCTTCATCCCAGAAGGCCGCCCGGGTAGCCGCGGCCAGCCTATCGCGCCAGCCCTGCCAGCGCTGGGCGGGCAAATCCTCCCCCACCCAACCTTCCAGGCGAGCTGCCAGCCCCAATGTGTACACCAGGTGCCAGTTCAGCAGCCCGCTGAAACCGTTGAAACCGTCCGGCGGGACGCCCAATGGCCAATCCGCGATCCAATCCGTAAAATTCCAGCCGTCCGCCGGGGCCTGGAGCAGGTGGTCGCGCTGGACGTGTTGTAAAAAGCCGTCCAGCACCGCGCGCACACCCGGCAGCATCCCCGCCACGAAGGCCCGGTCCCCGCGCCACAGGGCATAGTCATAGACCATCCCGACCCACCACAGGGCAAAGGGCGCGATCACCTGCACGTCGCGGCTCGGGTAGCGCGCCTGGGTCAGCCCATCCGCCAGGCGCGACAGGTCAAACATGCGGATCGCCTTGCGCGGCAGGCGGTCGTCCGCGCTGATGGCGTAGGTGGTCAGCGCCTCCAGGCGGGTATCGCCGACGTACATCATCTGCTCGTAGTAGGGGCAGTCCATGTAGGTTTCGTGGGCGCACATCTGCAGCCCGCGCAGCGCTACCGGCGTCACCGCATCCAGGCGCGGGTCGCTGCTGGCGAAGCGGCTCTCCATCTCCAGCGGGTAGCGTGTTTCCAGCAGGCCAAACCCTTCCAAGGTTAACGGCTGGTCCCCGGTTTCCACCAGCAGCTCGACAAAGCGCCCGGCCCGCCACCACAGCGGCTCAAACGGGCGCTGCGCCCCGCCGTCCGGCAGGAAGACGTCTCGGCAGGGGGCGACAAACGTGCGCCCTGCCACCTCGTCGCGCTGGCCCTTGGCCCGCCCGCTGCCGTCCAGGAAGAGCGCCTCGGCCCACCCCACCGTGATCCGGCTGCCCTGCCCGCCGGACAGGCGCAGTTGGGGGTAAGCGCACACGTACTCCTCCAGATCCAGCACCACCTGGCGCCGGGTATGGGCCGGGATCTCCAGCGCCGCAGACCCGTCCAGCAAGGCCTGCCAGGCCGCCGCTTCGGCGGGCAGGTTGGCGCCCGCGGCTACCGCCACCGACTGGGCATCGCTCCAGTCGCCCTCGGCCACAAAACGCACCCGCCCGGCGCGCCGGGGAGCGGCCATCTGGGCCGGCAGCCCGCCCGGCTGGAGGATGTGGGCCGCACGGATGCCAAACGGCAGGGTAAAATCCTCGCGCCGCGCGACCGCCGCCTGCCAGCCTTCACCTTTACCCATCTCGACCCCCCACGGGTACGCCGCGCCGTCCGTGGTCTGGATCGGCTCGACGAACCAGGCCGACCCTCGCGCGCCTGCCGGCAGGCTGAAAGCGATCCCATCCACCGGCCGGGTCTCCCAGGCGGCCGATTTGGTGGCGACCAGCCCGCCGAAAGGTCCCTCGCCTTCCAGCAGGAAGCCGCCCGCCAGGCCAATCTGCGCCAGCGGGCCGACCTCACCCAGCCGCCAGACCAGCGCAGCCAGGGTATGTGCCCCGGCTGCCAGGTCCAGGTCGTAAGTCTCGTAGAACCAGGCCCGGTCCGATCCGCGCTCCGGGCCGCGCCCCACCCGCTGCCCGTCCACAAACAGCAGGTAGCGCTCGTCGGCGCTGACGTGCGCGCGGATCACGGCCGCCTGGGGCAGGTCGAAGAACAGCCGGTAAGCCGTCACCTCGGGCGGGGCCGCCGCGTGCTGGGGTGCGATCCAGGCCGGGCGCGCCTCATAAGCCGCCCTGAAATCGGCCGGGGCGGCGTTGCTGGGTGCCAGTGGGTTGTCATGCAGGTTAATTTTCACATCCATCCTCCTGATATTTATCAATGCCATCTTGCAATGCGCCATCCCCTGCGCCGATCCTTGCACGTTACCTGGGATCGTTTTCGTAATAGATATCCTTTATTTCCATCGCGCACCTCTTTTGTTGCCTGGGGGCTCGACCAGTTTTTTGAGGACAGATCGCACACATCCGGAAAAAATGTGGGCGGACTGGATCGTCACACCGCGCCAGTGCGGCGCTGCCTCGAAACAATTTTACAGTATTTCGCCCGTAGGGATCAGGCGGCGGCGTGCCTTGTTGGGGTGGTGACATTTGTGTAACTATACGAATGATTTATGAAACCTTCGTTTATTTTAAGCAGCATAAATCTCATAAATCAATGAACCCCCGGCATGCTGTACAATAAGTTAACCGTAATAATCAAATCTCAAACCGGTTTACACTGCGTGTCTGTGTTATATAAAGAAACCAGGTACCCATCATGCACCCCGACACCATCCAACGCCTGCTCGACCTCAACCGGCGCTTCTACACCGATTTCGCCCGTGCTTTTGCCGCCACCCGGCGCCAGCTGCCGCCCGGCGTTCAACGCGCCGCGGCAGAGCTGCCCCAGGCCGGCAGCTGGCTCGATCTGGGCTGCGGCTCGGGCGAGCTGGCCCGCTGGCTGGCGCGGAGCGCATATCACGGGCGCTACCTGGGTCTGGACTCTTCGGCGGGGTTGCTGGCTGAAGCCCAACAGGACCTGCCCTGCACCGCGGATTTCGACGTGGAATATCGCCAGGCCGACCTGGCCTCGCCGGATTGGGCCAAAGACCTGGCACCCGGAGCCTGGCAGGTAATCACCTGCTTCGCCGTGCTGCACCATCTGCCCGGCACCGGGCTGCGCGAAAGCGTGCTCCGGCAGGCGCGTCGCCTGCTGGCTGATGGCGGACAGATGGTAATTTCCGTCTGGCAGTTTCAGCACAGCCCAAAATTGCTCGCCCGCGTTCAGCCCTGGCAGCGCGTCGGGCTGAGCGCGGCGGACGTCGAGCAGGGCGATACCCTGCTCGATTGGCGCTACGCCCTGCCAGGGCAGGCCGAGCAGGTTGGCCTGCGCTATGTCCACCTTTACGATCGCGCCGAGTTGGCCCGCCTGGCTGAAACCTGCGGGTTTGCCATCCTATCGGAATATGAATCGGGCGGCGAAGGTGGGCGCCAGGGGCTGTACCAGGTGTGGCAGGGCAAATAAAAACGCCGTGCGCATCAAGATTGGATCTTGATGCGCACGGCGTTTGTCTCCGAAAGATTCGAATTACGGGGCCTGCATCTGGGGGATCAGCCCAAGCTGGTGCATCACCGCGAAGCGGTCCGGCACCCCCCAGTGATCGCTGATCTTGCCGTTTTTGAAGCGCAGGGCATCGAACACCGTGATTTTGATCGACTTACCGGTGGGCGGGCCCATAAACGAGCCGAGGTTGGTGCCGGTGGCAGTCATGCGTGCCCAGACCTGGTCCTCGCTGGCGATCATGTCTTCGATCGCCAGGTGAAAATCGGGGAAAGCGGTGCGCAAAAACTGGATATCCTGCTTCATGCCGTCCAGGGTCGGGTGTAAGCCAAACTGGTGCTCCTGGTAATCCGGGGCAAATAAAGCGTTCAGCGCGTCCAGGTTGCCCTTGTTGAAACCTTCTTCTACTACAGTGCGGAACATTTCCTTATTTCCTTCAACAGACATTTTCAGCTCCTTTACAGATAAGTTGTCAATAACCGGTTTATTTGCTACAAATACAGGTAGGTCAAACCAGGAACCCTATATTGAATAAAGTAATACTGTATTCAATAATGATATAATACATCTAAATTATCCAAGAGTCAAGAGGCAATGTCCAATTCACCAAAACCCAAACGCGCATACAATTCAACCCGCCGCAGGGCGCAGGCCCGCCAGACGCGCCGCCTGATCATCGCGGCGGCCGGCAGGTTGTTCACCGCAGGCGGCTACAGCGGCACTTCGCTCGAGGCCATCGCCCAGGAGGCCGGCGTGGCGGTGGAGACCATTTACGCCACCTTCGGTACCAAGGTCGCCCTGCTGTCTGCCCTGGTGGATTTTTCCGTGGTGGGCGATGACCAACCCGTCCCCCTGCTTCAGCGCCCCGGCATTCAATCCGCCCGCGCTGAAACCGATCCCCGGCGTTTGCTCGAACATTTTGCCGGGGATGTCTATGGGGTTATGCTGCGCATGAGCCCCATCTTCAGCCTGCTGCGCAGCGCTGCCCAAACCGAGCCAGAAATCGCCAACCTGCTCGAGCGCATGCTCAAGGAACGGCTGCAGGGGATGATGTTTCTGATCGAGCAGCTGGAGCGCACCCACGCTTTGCGGGCTGGGATCGACCCCCAGGCTGCCGGCGAGACGGTCTGGGCTCTTTCTTCGGCCGAAGTCTTCCACCTGCTGACCGTCGACCGCGGCTGGTCCAGGGAAAAATACACGGCCTGGCTGGTCGACAGCCTGGCCCGCCTGCTGCTGCCTGACCGCATGCCGCAGCGCCCATAAGGGATTTGATCGATTACGGGAGAAATGCAGTGACAGATAACGCACAAACGCATGAATCAGGACCTTCCCAGGCATGGTCGGTGCGCATGGTCAATTCGGTGCTCCAGCGGGCAGTGCCCTACCGCTGGCATTACGAGTACGGGCTGGTCCACAAGGCCATCGAACAGGTCTGGCTGAAGACCGGCGACGCTCGCTATTATGAATTGATCTGGAACGACCTCGACCCGCTGATTACTCCCGCCGGGAATATCCTCACCTACCGCGATCAACGAGTACAACCTCGACCAGATCTATGCCGGGCGGCTGCTTTTTTTGCTCTACCGCACCACCGGCGAGGCGCGCTTTAAAAAGGCGATGGACCTGCTGCGTGCCCAGCTTAAATCCCAGCCGCGCACCCGGGCGGGCGGGTTCTGGCACAAACAGATCTATCCCAACCAGATGTGGCTGGATGGCATTTATATGGCCGGGCCGTTCTACGCGGAGTATGCGCGCACCTTCGACGAGCCGCAAGCCTTCGACGACGTCGTGCACCAGATCGTGGTGATCGAGCAGCACGCCCGCGACCCGCAGACCGGGCTGCTGTATCATGCCTGGGACGAGAGCAAACGCATGCCCTGGGCCGACCCCCAAACCGGCTGCTCGCCTCATTTCTGGGGTAGGGCCCTGGGCTGGTACGCCATGGCAATCGTGGAAGTGCTTGACTATTTGCCGGTTGGCCACCCGGGCCGTCCGGCGGTGCTGGAGATCCTGCAGCGCCTGGCCGGGGCCGTGCGCAAGGTGCAGGACCCCGCCAGCGGGTTATGGTACCAGGTATTGGACCAGGGTGGGCGCGAAGACAACTACCTGGAAGCCTCCGGATCGGGCATGTTCGTCTACAGCCTGGCCAAAGCCGCCCGGCTGGGCTACCTGCCGGCGGAAATGCGGGCCGCCGCCCGGCGCGGTTACCAGGGCATGCTGGATCATTTCGTGCGCGTCGGTGAAGATGGGCTGGTTAACCTGGAAAAGGTATGCGGTGCGGCGGGTCTGGGCGGCGTGCCCTACCGGGATGGATCCTACGCATACTACACCCACGAAAAAATCATCACGAACGACTACAAAGGGGTCGGTCCGTTTATCCTGGCTTCGGTCGAACTGGAAAATTAATGAAGGCTTTTATCGAACCCCCGCAAAAAATCCCGTTCTATCTGAGGATCGGAATCTGGATTTCTAAAAGAATCACTGGCAAAGATATGCTCCCAGGGAAAATCCTGGCCTGGTATCCGAAAGCGGCCCTTGGATCGGGCCTGTTGGAATTGCTTGTGGCCCACCACGACGGCAGGCTGGATCAACGCATGCTTAAAATCGTGCGCATGTCAGCCTCTTTTGCGGCTGCCTGCCCTTTTTGCATCGATATGAACAGCTATCAATATAAAGAGACCGGCATCACGCCGGAGGAATTTGCCGGTCTCCAGGGCCAAAAAGAAATTGACACCATCGATACCTTTTCCAAACGTGAAAAACTGGCCATCCGCTATGCCAGATTGATTTCGCAAACCCCGTTAAAATTTCCGGTGGATCTCATCGCCGAGATCAAGCAGAATTTCTCCGAACGCGAGATGGTCATCCTGGCCAGCACCGCCGCCCAGGTCAACTATTGGGCGCGGCTGGTTCAGGCTTTGGGTATTCCGCCGGCTGGATTTACGGACCAATGCGCGTTATAATACGGGCTCGTTTTGCGCTGGCAGAAACTTTGCGGGACGCGAAACATCGAACCTAACATCAAACGTTTCAGGAAGAAGAACATGAATTTTTTTACCAGTTTATTTCAACGATCGACGGTCACCCAGTTAGATCCAGACGAAGTTAAAGCCCTGATTTCTCAGCACCCGCGCCCTGTTCTGCTGGATGTGCGCACCCCGCAGGAATATAAAGAGTATCATATCGGCGGCGCGCAGTTGATCCCGCTGAACGAACTGCCGGATAAGCTTAAACGCATTCCCCGCGATCGCAGTGTGGTATGTGTGTGCGCCTCCGGGAACCGCAGCAACTCGGCCGCTCGCCGGTTGGAAAAAGAAGGCTACAAGGTCAGCAACATGAAAGGCGGCATGTCGCGCTGGATGCGCAGCGGCCTGCCGGTGAAGAAGGGCATGGCCAGGTAAGCGTCCCACTGCATGAAACAGGCTGGCGTTTGCCAGCCTGTTTCGGGTTTAATTTGCTCTCTCTCAAATTGAAGCGTTTTGCGGTTCTTGTAGGTTGGGTTGAGGGGTAATTATTCTTGTGTAAGGACTGACCGGTTTATGCCCCGAAACCCAACTATAGTTGTTGGGTTTCGCTGCGCAATGTACAATAAGACGACTTGATCGACCTGCTCAATCCAATCTACGCTTTAACTAAATCCAATCAGCGTCCCGGGTGCGTTCATTGGTCAAGTTGCCGGTATTCTGGGTGGTCGCCGGCTCCAGCAGCAAGACATGCACCTCGTCTTCCGCCACCGGGCAGTGCTCGGTGCCCCGCGGGATGATGGCAAACTCGCCCTCCTGCAGCCACAGTTCGCGGTCGGGTAGGCGGATCAACAACCGGCCTTTAATCACCAGAAACAGTTCATCTTCCACGTCATGGTGGTGCCAGACGAACTCCCCTTTCAATTTAACCAATTTGACCTGCTGCCCGTTGAGCTCGCCCACGATGCGCGGGTGCCAGGTGTCCTGAAAGAGCTTGAACTTTTGGGATAGATTGACTGCATCCATGCCATTTTCCTGTTCACCATTAAAAATAGGCCGGCTAAGGGCTCGCCCAGGCCAGGAGATCGGAGGCGGGCACCTGCATCAGCGGCACCGGCTGGTACTGCGGCGCCGTCGCGGCGTACAGGCGGTTGCCGCTCAAAAAGATTAACGCCGTGCCGCTCGGATTCCATACCGCCGAAGAAACCGGAAGGTCCGAAAACTTAGGGGCAGCGCCGCCCGGCCGGGTGATCCATACCCCGGGCTCAACCCCGATCGTATCCACCGTCCAGGCCCACACTTCACCCCCTGGCGCCGCGAGCGGGGCCTTAATGGGTACGCCTGCCGGCAGGGAGATTGGCGTGCCAGCCTGGTCGAAAGCCACGACCTTCTCCTTTGTCCGTCATCCCCCAGGCCACGCTGGTATTGTCGATCCACATCGCCTGGTAAAAATTAGCCGGGTCAAGGCGTTGGTAGCTGCCGTCCATTTTTACCAGGTACAATCCGCTGTCGACTTTATCGCCGCAGGAGCAGTTATCGGCTGTGTCCTGGGCGATGCCCAAAATGACGTTGCCTGCAGCCGGGTCGAAATCGATGGCATTGAAGCATCCATCAAACACGGTGCGCACCTTCAGGGGTTGGATATCCACGGCGCGCAGGCCGTATTCCCCACAGGCCGGGCTGAAGCTGTACACCAGGAAGGTGTTGGCGCTGGCCCATCCCAGGCCGATTTCGCCGCTGCTGGAAGGGGTATACAGCTCGATCGAGGTGCCGCTATCCGGGCTGGTGGCCCACACGCCCGTCATCGCGTACCCCGCCCCGGTGCCGAAGGAGTCGGCCCCAAACTGGACGATATACTTCCCGTCCGGCGACCAGGTCGGCTCGAAAGCCTGGCTGGGGCCATCCGTCAGGCGGGTGGTTTTGCCCGTATCCAGCGTATACAGGTAGAGATCAGACGAGGGGCCGTCCATGAAACCGATAAAAGCCAGTTGGCGCCCGTCCGGAGACCAGGCCAGGCTGGTAAAATCGGTGATCGAGCGCAGCGCCTCGAAGGAGGGGTCTCCTGGCCCGGCATCGGGGCCCGGCTCTGTCTGGGGAGAGGTGAGCGCAATCTCAGTCACCACGTTGCGGATGGGCAGGTTGTAAATGGTAAGTTTCAATTGATGCATGCCATCCTGAGCGGGTGAAGTAATGAATGCCACATACCCGCCGGAAGGAGAAATCATCGCCTCGGTCCCAAACGGGGCGACCACTTTGTCCGCATTCAAGGTCACTGGCCCCTCAGGCGAGAATAAATATACGTTTTCATTATCTTTTGAAAGCAGCCAGGGCCCATTCGGGTTTAAGAAATCCCCCGCGGAAGGCAGCGTTGGCGTCGGCGTAAAACCGGGTGTTGGCGTTTCAATGGGCAGCGTCGGCGTCAGCATCGGCGTTTCCGCAGGCGGGGTCGGCGTAGCGGAAGTCTCGGTCAGTGGTTCGGTGGCGCTCACGGCAGCGGTCGCTTGAGCGCCCGGGGTGGGTGTAGGGTTTGGCGCCGGGGCAAGCAGATCCGGGCCAAAGATCACTGCTGCCGCGATTAAAACGATCGCGATCACGCCCAGTCCAATCCACAGCGGCAGCAAAGAAGGTCCGGCGGAAGGCAGCGCCGGAGGGGGCTGCGTCCATGTCGGGCCAGCGCTTTGCACCGGGTACGGCACCTGAGGAGGCGTTCGCTCCACCCAGGTTTGGCCTTCAAAGCGGTACCATTTGAGCGTGGCGCCGTCCACGTGCCAGAAATTTCCACCGGCGTCCGTGATCTGCAGCTGGTTAACCGCCTGTGCGAAACCTTCAGGCGAGATCTGCCCGGCAGCAAACAAATTCCTCAAGCGCTGTATTTCACCCATCGCCTGGTAAATATCCATTTTTCCTCCCGTCGATCACCGGCACGAAGTCCGTTTCTTTTTTTGCAGTTCCCCTCACGATCGACACACCCTTAGATTTTTACTCCATCCAGACTGTGCGGTCCTCAAACGAAGGCCGATCGACCGGTGCAGGTTCGCCTTCGGGAAAGCCAATGTACAGGAATGCAATCAAATGCTGGTCGGGCTGGAAGCCGAGAAAAGCCTTGACCCGCGGGTCGTAGGCTGCATCCCCGGTGCGCCACTTGCCTGCCAGGCCGAGTGCATCCACGGCGAGCAGCAGGTTTTCCACCGCAGCCGCCGCAGCGCAAATATTTTCCGTCTCAATCACCCGCGGATCGTCGGGAATATCCACCCCGACCGCGATCAGCAGCGGCGAGCGCAGGGCTTTGGCGCGTTCCTTCTCCAGGGCCGCCGGGGGCAGGTCGGGGTGCGCCTCGCGCAGGATTTCTGCGAAGACATCTCCCAGGCGTTCGCGGGCCTGGCCCTGCAGCACGACAAAGCGCCACGGGCGCACGTGATAATGGTTCGGGGCCTGGACGGCCGCCGACAGCAGGCGCTCTACCAGGTCGCGCGGTACAGGGTCCGGGCGGAGGTTGGTAATCGATTGGCGAGAAAAAATGGCGTCGAGAATTTCCATGGTGAACTCCTTAAGACATATCATACTTGAGATCAAGGCGGCAGTCCAATCGGTGTACTAAAGACTGCAGTACCATCCATATTTTATCGAATTTTCCGGGGCCAGATCGGAGAACGGCTTGAAAATGTTGATAAATAATGAAAGCCAGCCTTCGAGAGATCGAAGATAACTATGACAGCCACCGCCTGCTTGGCTATTGTTTCCACGCCGTGGGGCGTAATGATGAAGCCATCGCCGAACTGGAGCGGGCCATCGAACTCGAGCCGGAGGATTATGAAGCCCGCGGAGCGCTGGCAAAGGTCTACCGCGAAAGCGGGAACCTGCCTGCCGCGGAAAACCAGTATAAAACCGGGCTGGAAATGGCCGCGCGGGATGACGAATACGGCCAATTCTGCTTCCACGCCGTCAGCGGAAACGTCGAACGGGCCCTGACCCTGCTGGAAATCGGCTGTTCAGGCGGTGATAAGCAGCTGACGATGCAAGGCATTCGGCTTGACTCACCCCGTTCTTGTTCTTTCCCCTCAATAATCACAACTCAGCAGCCCATGACCCGCTTATAATAGGTCCATGATCAAGCTGGTCACCTGGAACTGCCAGGGCGCTTTCCGTAAGAAATTTTTGCCCATCGCCGCCATGCGGCCCGACCTGGCGGTCATCCAGGAATGCGAGCATCCCGAACGCATTTCCTGGAAGGGCGGGGTGCCGCCAACCGCGGCACTCTGGTTCGGAGATAAGCCAACCCGCGGCCTGGGCGTCTTCTCCTGGACGGATTTCGTCTTCCAGCCGTTGGAAGAATATGATGCATCCATCCGGCACTGCGTTCCCATTCGGGTGGTATCGCCCTACCAGTTCCAGTTCATCGCTGTGTGGGCCATGGATCATAAGGATGACAGCCACAGCTACAGCGGGCAGGTATACCAGGCCATCGGCGCTTACCGCGGATTCATCCAGTCGGCGGACACGGTGCTCATCGGTGATTACAACAGCAGCACCCTGACCACCCCCAAATCGCGCCTGGGCAACCATGCCACCCTCACCCTGGACCTGCACAACCTGTGGCTGATCAGCGCTTACCACCAGTTCTACCACGAACGCCAGGGGCAGGAAAAACGTTGGACCTTTTTCCACGGGCGCAAACCGGAGCGCCGCGGGCATATCGATTACGTTTATATCCCTGCCCGTTGGCTGCGCCGCCTGGCAAACGTGCAGGTTGGCGACCCACAGGGCTGGCTGCAGCACAGCGATCACTGCCCGGTGATCGTCGAAATCCGCGAAAAGGAAAGAGGCCAAATCGTCTGAACGCGATGCATGCGCCCCACCCAATTAACCTTTTTTGTGAATGCTTCAGGAATCTACCCCAACAGAGGAACGTTATGACCCACGGAACCCACGATGCCCTGCAGGATGCGCGTAATGAGACTGTTTTGATTTATGTTAACGGAGACCTGGTGCCGCGCAGCGAAGCCAAAATCTCCGTATTCGACAGCGGGTTTTTGGTAGGAGACGGCGTATGGGAAGGCATTCGCCTGCACCAGGGTGTTTTCACCTTCCTCGATGAGCACCTGGACCGCCTCTACCAGGGCGCGAAAACCATCGGGCTGGAAATCGGTCTGACTCGCGCAGAAATGACCCGCGCACTGTGGCAGACCGTGCAGGCCAACGGCATGCAGGATGGGGCTCACGTGCGCCTGATGGTTACCCGCGGGATCAAAAAGACGCCCTCGCAGGATCCCCGGCTGACTGTGGGCCCGCCCACGATTGTGATCATCGCCGAATACAAACAGGCCAACCCGGCCGTCCTGGAGCGCGGCCTCAGCCTGTTCACCTCCACTATCCGCCGCCCACCGCCCGACACGCTGGATCCCAAGCTCAACTGCCACAGCAAGCTGCACGAGGTATTGGCCCTTAACCAGGCCATCCAGGCCGGCGCGGATGAGGCTTTGATGCTGGATATCCACGGCGCGGTCAGCACCTGCAACGCCACCAACTTCTTCATCGTGGTCAAAGGCCAGGTCTGGACTTCGACCGGGATGCACTGCCTGAATGGGATCACTCGCGGAAAAATCATCGCGGTGTGCCGTGCCAGCCAGATCCCGGTATTTGAGAAAGATTTTTCGCTGGTAGATGTCTATTCGGCCAACGAGGCTTTCGTGACCGGCACTTTCGGCGGATTAACCCCGGTCATCGAGGTAGATGGGCGTCAAATCGGCAGCGGGCAGCCGGGTAAGATGACCGCCCGCCTGAGAGCGTTGTACCAGGATGAAATTGCCCGCGATGGGCAGACAAAGGACCCCAAATAAACATGAACCCGGAAACAGAACTCCAAAAAATTCAAGCCATTGTGCGCGCCGCGCACCTGGACGGCTGGCTGTTCTACGATTTTAAAGGCCTCAACCCGTTCGCAACCCAACTGCTGCATATCTCGCGCGAATTCCTGACCCGGCGCTGGTTCCTGTATATTCCCGCCAGCGGGCCGGCAACGCTGATCCATCACCGCATCGAGGCCACCACCTGGCAGCAGATCCTGCCCGATCCGTCCGTCGTGCGGCGGGTGTTCAGCGCCCACCAGGAACTGGACGCGCTGCTGCGCGAAACCCTGGCCGGCGGCGGGCGGGTGGCCATGGAATACAGTCCGCGCGGCGAGGTGCCCTACGTCAGCTATGTCGACGCCGGTACCGTCGAGCGGGTGCGCGAATGCGGCGTGGAGATCGTCTCCAGCGCCGATTTGCTGCAGCATTTTATCGTGTGGGATGAGGCCGACGTCCAGGCCCATCGCGAGGCGGTGCGCGGGATCGTGGGGGCCAAAGACGCCGCCTTTCAATTGCTGCGCGAGCGCCGGGCGGCCGGTGAGGCCGTTACCGAACTGGAGGTACAGGACCTGCTGGTGCGCCAGATTGCGGCGGCCGGGCTGGAATTTGACCACGCGCCGATCGTGGCCTTCGGCAGCCATGCCAGCGACGGGCACTACGCGCCGGGCCCCATCCACCGATCGCAAGTTGGAAAGCGGGATGTGCGTGCTCATCGATCTATGGGCCGGGGTTCCCGACCGCCCCATGGCCGACATCACCTGGGTTGGTTTTGCCGGCGAGCCGACCGCCGAGTACCTGCGCGTCTGGGAAGTGGTGCGCGACGCGCGCGACACGGCGGTGAGCCTGCTCACCTCACAAACCGGCCTGCAGGGCTGGCAGGTGGACCGCGCGGCGCGCGCGGTGATCGCCGGGCGCGGGTTTGGCGAGGCCTTCCGCCACCGCCTGGGGCACAGCCTGGGCCGCAGCAGCCCGCACGGGGCGGGCGCCAACCTGGACGACCTGGAAACGCACGACACCCGCTTGCTGCTGCCCGGGCTGGGTGTGACGGTCGAGCCGGGGGTCTATCTCGGTCACCTGGGTGTGCGCAGCGAGATCAACCTGCTGATCACCGCCAGCGGGGCGGAGGTCACCACCCCGCTCCAATCCGCGCCTTACCGGCTGTAATTGTGAGAGGTGGAGCATGACGAACGAAGCAGCCATTGAAGAACGCCTGCAGAAGCTGGGGTTGGTCCTGCCGGCAGCAGTCCAGGTCCCGCCCGGTGTGCGCCTGCCCTTCGCACCGGTGCGCGTGCGCGGCAGCCGCGCTTATATTTCCGGGCACGGCGCCCGTAATTAACGGACAGCCACTTCCATCGTGGTTTGGACACTTTCCAACCCGAAAGAAGCGCGAAAATCGGTTGAGTTCTTATCCTGCCTTCATTACCTACGTATATTTTCAATTACGCCCTGGTATGAACCTGCCGAAAGACAAGCTCCCCACTGATGGAAACTGCCAGGCCTGGTTCACTAGTCCGTTAAACGAACCGGTCACACTCAGCCTGATCCGGCGCGGATTGATCTTTTTTTACCCACTACTTTTCACGCACGATGTTTTTCTTCCCCCGTAAAACTTTTGCATGCATTCTCATGATAATATCTTGAGGATAATTCCCAAATTTCTTTCCGAATAGGTTAATTCCCCCCACGTACTGTGCATCTTCTTTCACACCGATACGAACCTTGATTGGGCGTTCAGGGTGGATCATCAAATCTTGTAATGACACATCGGATGCCTTCACACCTTGCACAAAGGTACCACTTTCGAGAACTTTCCAACATGTCAACAAGCCATACTGGCTGCGATCGGTTTGTTTCCATTCGGGGGTAAGCAAGCCACGGGTACCGCCAAAATCCGCAGGGCTGGTCCAGGTAGCGATCTCGACCCCATTGATCCATACTGTGATATCCGATGGCCAGTTCATATTAAAAAGGCGGGCATTCAGAACTGGCTTCGAAACTCAATTCAAGATCGTCTATGTTTAAATTACCCCTCATCCGATTAGGGAACCAATATTCAACATAACCACTGCGAAACCATAAAGACTGGGCATAGATATGGTTGGGTTCAAGAAAAGCCAAAGGGTCATTTGACATGCCTATCATCCCATTTTCATCACCTAATCCACAAGTATCATTTAATTTAAAATCCATATAAGCACCGACGGGCATAGCCACATCACTGGATTCATCGATATCTTTCTGGCTGGGTGGTAACAAAATGACAAGCTCGTCAAAAACACGCGTACACATTTTTTGCAGCCCACGCGTAGCTGGCTGCAAATACGTTCGAATCAACCCCGATTTTTCCAAAACTTTCATATGAAGATTCGCCGTTGACAATGGCAAACCTAACGCATCTGCAATTTCAGCGATGCTGTAAGTATCCGTGCCCAAGTATTGCAGGATCTCCAAGCGAATACGCAGCCCCAGTGCTTTGCCAACATTTTCCAACTGGCCCAGATTTGATTCATTTGCAGTGAATCCAAAGGTGCGGATGATATGCTTGCCATAATCTGAATAATCCATCGGACCCTCAACAATAATTGACCATCGTGAATTTTGAATATTATACATAAAAACATGTTTCGAAGCAACCCTCCTATTATTTAATTGTGATTGGATAAATATTTTATGCCAGGCCCCGGCCAAAAGGCAGATTTATGAGAAAATTAATCACAAATCAAGGCGATTTAGCACTATATTCATCCAAAACCGGCATTGATTACCACCTTTTCTTGCTGTTTTTATGTCCAAAAGAACCGAGACAAATGAAAATGATATTGACAAATCATTTTTAAGGCATATAATGTTTCTAACACTAATTTTATTTTCATATAAAATATATTTTTATACACAGTTTTTTAGCAAGGAACTCAAACTTTTATATCAGACTATAAAAAAATATTAGTCAAACCCGCCGATCCTGGTTTAACGGATGGATATTTCTGATTGATGTCAAAGCCAGTAATATTTTCTTGAAAAAATCAATCTGTGTTTCAGTTAAATTTTTTTAGAGGAGAAATTCAAAGATGAAACCTGTTCGCAAAATGACTCGTCGAGAATTTATTCAACTCTCGACCCTGGCGGGCGTCAGCCTGGCAGCTGCTTGCACTCCCGCGGCAACTTTAGCGCCAACGCAGGCTCCTGCCGCCACGTCAGTCCCTGCTGCAACGCAGCCATCCGCGCCAACGCAGCCCCCTGCCGCAACGTCAACCGCTGCTGCAACGCAGCCTCCTGCCCCGACAGCCGCCCCAACTGTAAAATTCAACGAAGCCCCGATGCTCGCGGAATTAGTCAAAGCGGGCAAACTGCCGCCCGTCGAACAACGGCTGCCAGAAAACCCTATGGTTATGGTTGGCGTTGAATCACAGGTTGGGAATTATGGAGGCTCTATTCTCCGCGCCTTCAAAGGTGCTTCTGACCGCTGGGGACCAACCAAGATCATTGATCGCAGCGTTGTATGGTTTGACAAGAATCTCAACCTTGTACCCAGGTTGTGTGATTCCTGGAAGTCTAATGATACCGCCACCGAATTTACGATCAATTTGCGAAAAGGCACTAAATGGTCTGATGGTGTTCCCTTCTCCAGCGCCGATGTCAAGTGGTGGTATGATCATGTGCTCAACAACCAAGTATTGACCGCCAGCATCGGCAGCCCTTGGGTAACCGGAGCAGACAAAACGGTTGCCAAGCTAAGCACCCCTAATGAAAATACGGTTGTATTCACCTTTGCTGATCCCAACCCATTATTTATTTATGTGGTTGTACGGAATTTGTTCTTTTTGCCGGGACATTATCTCGATCAATATCACATCGCTACTACGGCAGACAAAGCGGCACTCGAGGCAGCGACCCAAGCGGCTGGCTTTAGTTCTTGGGATCAATATTATATCGACCGCAGCCAGTGGTTTATCAATACCGAACTCCCAATTCTTGGGGCCTGGACTGCTAAAAGCGAGATATCCCAAGATCTCTTCTTGATGGAACGCAACCCCTATTTCTTCGCAGTCGATGCTAATGGGAACCAACTGCCTTACATTGATACCATCCGTCATCGCCTTTTCCAATCCAATGATGTGTATGAATTGTGGTTAACCAGCGGAGAAATTGACTTCCAGGCTCGACATATTCAGTCCGCCAGCTATACCCTTTTGAAAACAAATGAGACAAACGGAAATTACAAGCTTGTGATGGGCGTAAGCGGCTGGTCAACGGGCGTTCAGTTGAACCTGGGAAGTAAAAATTTGAAGCTGCGTGAAGTTTTTAATGATCGCAGTGTGCGCATTGCGTTGAACCTGGCGATCGATCGCGACAAAATTAACGAATTGATTTATAACGGATTATACACACCTAGCCAGTACGCCCCGATCAAAGCTTCGCCGCATTATTATGCTAAGGCTTCAAATGCTTATATCAATTACGATGTGGAAAAGGCCAATCAGCTACTGGATGATGCCGGGTACACTAAAAAGAACGCGGAAGGCATTCGCCTGTTCAAAGACGGTAGTGGGCCGATATCCTTTATTATTGAAAGCTTTTCTATGTCAGGACCATCCGATGCGGATTGTGTAATCGAAATCGGCAAAATGTGGGCAAAGGTAGGGATTAAAGCTGATTTCAAAAACATCGAACGCTCGCTGTATGAAACACACCAGACTGCCAATGAACACGATGCTGCCTTCTATGGTGATGCACGTTCAATCCTGCCACTGGTTTCAGGTGCGATCTCCTGGCGTGGCGTTGCCTCAGACCGTTATTGGTCTGGCGCATATGGGATTTGGAAAAATGATCCATCCAACCCCAATGCAGAGGAACCGCCAAAGGACCATTTCCTGTGGAAAATTTGGAACATCTGGGATAAGGTGGTCGTCGAAGGCGATCCAACGACGCGCAACCAACTTTTCACCCAAATTCTAGATATTTGGGCCGAAGAAGTGCCGCAAGTGGGTCTGTTTATGGAACAACCCCAAATAGCGGTCGCAAAGAATGGCTTTAGGAACTTCATCAAAGGCTGGCCTTATGACGACACCACAGGCGATGAACATGTCTATAATACTGAAATGTATTATTGGGACGATCCTGAAAACCACAAGGCCTAAGGTTTGGTCAAATTCATTTTGAAACCCTGAGGTCGGAGGTCGGACCTTGCGGGCTGCATAATTAACGAAAATCTGTTTCGGTGGAGTGACCGCCGAAACAGATTTTTAAAAAGGATGAAGATGAATAGTAAGGAACGCATCCAGCGCACTCTTGCCCGCCAAATGGTGGACCGTATCCCGATTGGCTTCTTTGCCATCGACTTTGATACGGTCGAAAAAATTCTTGGACATGAAACCTATTTACGCGCTAAAGCAAAATCACAGATCGCTTTTTGGGAAGGGCGTCGTGATGAAGTGGCTCAAAGTTGGCGTGAGGATTTGATCGCTTTGCATAAGAAACTTGATATTCTGGACATTATCAGTGCAGACACCCAGGCATGTGGCCTCCTGCCACCCAAAGATTATGTTCCAGAACCCATCCGCCAGGTGGATGAGAATACCTGGGAAGCTCGGGACGGGCGAGTATGGAAGTACTCCTCAGTCACCGCCGATTTGACCCAGGTCTATACTCCGCCAAAAACATTTTCCCTGGAACAATTCAATCTGGATGAAATACCGCAGCCTCCCGATTCCTCTGTCTTCGAGGTGGTAGACGCTGCAACAGCAGAGTTTCCTGATCATTATATTCTTGGACCCAGTGGCGGCGAGGCAGGAATGATTCTACTCGGTGGGATGGAGCAAGGCCTGCGCTTGTATGCCGAAGATCCCGAACTGGTGCAGCACGCTATCGATTACTACACTCAGATGGCGAATCTCAACGACCAATGGTATATCCGTCCCGGAAGTGACGCCTGTTTTTGGCGTAATGATTTTTCAGCTACTACCGGCCCACTTATCTCGCCGCGTATGTTCCGTCAATTCTGTCTGCCATCGATCAAGAAACGCGTGCAGGCGGTAAAAAGTCATGGATTGCGTGTATGGAAACATGCATGTGGCAACAACTGGAAACTGATGGATATGTTTGTCGAAGGCGGCTATGAGGTATATCAATCCATCCAGCATTCGGCCAGCATGGATATTGGAAAAGTCAAAGAGAAATATGGGGATCAGTTGGTGGTATGGGGTGGAATAATGGTAGAGCATCTGGTCAGCGGAACGCCCGAAGATATACGACGCGACGCGGAGTATGCCATGCGCGTGGCTGCACCGGGAGGTGGTTTTATCTTTGGCGAGACACATTCAATCGCGGTTGGAACCAATTATGATAATTTTATGGCCTTACTGGATGCCTATCATAACCTGGCTTACAAAGCCGCACAGTGGTTCTAATCATCAAATATATCTTTACCGTCAGGTTAATCTCCAGCCTGATAAACTCTAATTATACGATTGCAGTGATTCTTTTCAGTATTTTGATAATATACTATTTGTGAAAGAGAGAATCTTATGACCCAACCCCGCAAAGTAAAAATTGGCCTGATTGGCCTGGGTAACATTGGAAGCCACCACGCCAGTTACCTCAAAGATATGAATAATGTGGAATTGGTGGGAGTGTGCGATTTAATTCCTGAAAAAGCGGATAAATTTGCAAGTACATGCAATACCAAGGCCTACTATAACCATCATGATTTGTTCCGCAATTCAGGTCTGGAGGCTGTGCTGATTGCGGTGCCGCACTACGACCATACACCGATAGCGGTGGAAGCTTTCCAACTGGGCATCCATGTTCTGTGTGAAAAACCCGTGGCGGTGCACGTGAATGACGCCAAAAAGATGATGGTCGCTTATGAGCAGGCCAAGAAAACTAACCTGGAGCTCCAATTTGGCTTAATGTTCATGGAGAGAACGCATCCTCATTATGTTAAGATCAAGGATGTACTGGAGAGCGGGGAACTAGGCCGTCTTACCCGAGTAACATGGATAAACACCGCCTGGTTTCGCACCCAGGCTTATTACAACAGCGGCGGTTGGAGGGCTACCTGGGCAGGTGAGGGTGGCGGTATTTTAACAAACCAGTGCCCGCACACATTGGATATGTATCAATGGCTTTTCGGTCTACCTTCCAAAATAAGTGGACATGCCCATATTGGAAAATACCACGACATCGAAGTGGAAGATGAAGTGACCGCCTATTTCGAGCATGACAACGGTATGGTTGGCCACTTTATTGTTACGACTGCTGAATATCCTGGAACCAACCGCCTGGAAATCATCGGCGAAAACGGCAAACTTGTTTTTGAGTATAACAAGCTGGTCTTCTACCGCAACCGCTTATCTATGTTACAGTTCTCCAATGAAACCGACAAAAGCTTCGCAGAAATTGAAAACTGGTATACCGAAATTCCGATTCCCAAAGGCGGCGGAAACGCTCACCGTATGGTGACAGAAGCATTTGTCGAAGCTATATTGGACCCCCAAAAAAGCCTTATAGCCTATGGCATGGAAGGGCTCAATTCTGTTATGCTGGCTAACGGCATCATGCAATCCTCGTTTTCAGACCAGATGATCTCGATACCCATCGATGCCAACGCCTATGAGGCGAAGTTAAATGAGCTCATCAAGGTTTCGCGCTTTGTCAAGAAGACGAATATTGCGCCCACGACCTCAGACCTGGACAAATCTTTCAACAAATAGAAGAAAACGATGGGAGAATTCATTTATAGTTAAGATCTTCTCCGTTCTACCGGAAGACCAGTCCCTGGCAGCGCCGGTTTTCGTCGCACTGAAAGCGGATCTCGACATTGATCGCCTTCAAGTAGAAGCGGTCCGGTGACTGAAGGTACAGAGGCATGGCTGAGCTGCCTTTTAACCTGCCGGTGGAGATTGAAGCCGAGGTGGAGATAAAATGAAGGATTTACCTATGCCCCCAGATCACCCCAACCTGATCGGCGCCCATGGCAAAGGTGAAACCATGCGCCTGTTTGCCAACCATGTTTCCTCCGGCAAGGCCCGCTTCTACCAGGACGCCGGGATCGATTTCGTCCTCGGGCGGCGCGAAGGCCCCTATCTATGGGACCTGGACGGCGAGAAGCGCCTGATCGACTGCCACTGCAACGGAGGCGTCTTCAATTTAGGCCACCGCAACCCGGAAATCATCCGGGCCTTGCAGGACAGCCTGCAGGAACTGGATATCGGCAACCACCACCTGGCCAGCGAGCAGCGTGCCGCGCTGGCGGAAAAGCTGGCGCAGCTCACCCCGGGGCAAATGCCCTATACCGTCTTTGGGGTGAGCGGCGGCGAGGCGATCGACCTGGCGATCAAGCTGGCGCGCGGTTTCACCCACCGCCCAAAGATCGTCTCGGCTCGCGGCGGCTACCATGGGCACACCGGGCTTTCACTGGCTGCCGGCGATGAAAAGTACTACGCCCCCTTCGGGCCGCCGGCCCCCGGGTTCGAGCGGGTGCCCTTTGGGGATTTAGCCGCCCTGGAGCAGGTCCTGGATGACAGCACCGCAGCGGTGCTCTTCGAGACCATCCCGGCTACCGACGGCATCACCGTCCCCCCCGCCGGATTCTTCCAGGGGGTGCGCCGCCTGTGCGACCAGCGTGGCGCCCTGCTGATCGTGGACGAAGTTCAGGCCGGGTTGGGGCGCACCGGGCGCCTGTGGGGCATTGCCCAGCACGATGTTGAACCGGATATTCTGGTCACCGGCAAGGGACTCTCGGGCGGGATCTACCCGATCACTGCGACCTGCTTCCGCCAGCCAATCGAGACCGTCTTCCACCCCGACCCGTTCATCCACATTTCCACCTTCGGCGGGGCTGAGGTGGGCTGTCCGGTGGCCCTCAAAGTGCTTGAAATCTCCTCCAACCCCGACTTTCTGACCCATGTCAACATGCTGGCGGCCCAATTTCAAGCCGGTTTTGAGCAGTTAAAGGCGAGCCATCCCCAAATTCTGGTAGGGTTGCGCCAGTGCGGCATGATGATGGGTATCGAACTGGCAGACGCCCGCCTGGGGCCGCTCTTTACCAGGGCTGCTTATGAATGCGGCTTCCTTTCCATCTATGCCAACAACAACCCCAGCGTCGCCCAGCTCCTGCCGCCCCTGACCATTGACCGGGCCCTGGCTGCGGAAATTCTGCAGCGGGTGGACCAGGCCCTGCACGTGGTGGAGCGTTTTCTATGAACGAAGCAGAAATCCTGCGCAATTTTGAAAATGGGCTCAACCCGCGCTGGCCCGAGCGCAGCACCCTACCCGCCAAAGTCCTGGGCTACGGCGAAATGAGCACCGTACTGGAGGTGCTCCCCGGGATGGCCTGCAAGCGTATGCCCATGTTCCACAGCGAAAGTGAAGCCGCGGCCTACGAGGATCTGTATCACGAATACATCGCCTTACTGGAGAATTCCATTGGCCTGCGCCTGCCCCCCGGTAAAGTAGTGCGCCTGGCGGATCCATCCTGGAGCCAGGTGGTGGTGTATATCCTGCAGGAGAAAATTACGCCAGAGGCAGTTGGTAACCGTCTGCTGGCTCGACTTACGCCCCAGGAAACCAGCCGCTTTGTAACCATTGTGCTGCGAGAAATCAAGAAGGTATTCGATTTCAATCAGGCTCAGGCTGGGCGGATCGAAGTCGCCATTGATGGGCAGATTTCAAACTGGGCAGTAGCCGGTTGGGACCCCGGGTTGGGTCCGCTGCCGGAGGAGATCCGCCTGATTTATTTCGACACCAGCACCCCCCTTCTGCACCGGCAGGGTGTGGAGCAGCAGAACCCCGAGCTGTTCCTGCGCAGCGCCCCCTCTTTCATGCGCTGGATCATCCGCTGGCTGTTTTTGCAGGATGTGATCACGCGTTATTATGACCTGCACAAGGTAGCAGTGGATATTGTGGCCAATTTCTACAAAGAACAGCGCCCGGAATTGATCCCAGGCCTGATCGAAACCGTCAACCGGTTCTTTGCCGCAGAAACCGCTGCCGGGCGTTTTCAGCCCCTGACCGAGGCCGAAGTGCGCTCCTACTACCGCGAAGACGCCCTCACCTGGCAGGTGTACCTTGCCTTTCGCAAGCTCGACCGCACCCTGCACCGCCTGATCGGCAAAAACTACCCTTACATTCTGCCGGGGAAGATCAAACGATAAGATTCAACGCATCAAAACCTTGACCCAGCTTTTGATCTGCCTCTGCAAAACGATAATCTGCGAAATTTCCCATGGAGATGTGTTTTTTATACCCAGGATCTGGCGCACAACGGATTCGGCACTTGCCCCAACACCTTCGACCATCATCAAACCTTCCGGTTTCATGCCATCGCCCACCATCCACAAGCCTTGATCGGCAAAAATTTGTTCGCGCAAATCATAACCCTGCGACGCCCAATTAACCGGAAACTTTTCCGGAAAATGCGAACTGCCCAGAACTTCACAATCATCAAAATCCCTACCAAAAAGATACTTCCAATCTGCCAGCGCCAATTGGCGTTCTTCCAGCCAATTGGCCCCCTTGCGAATCGCCTGGTGACTGATCAGCAGATGCTTTCCAGGGGGAGCTAAACTCGAATCTACATTGCTGGCCTGCAGAATACCCGCAACTCTTTGGGTATCCAGGCAAAACATGATCGAGTCGTGGTCAATCAGGCTTCTTGGACTGAGAACCTGCAATTTGAACCCGGTCGCAGGCGGTGGGGGCATGATCTTACTGTTGTCTGTGGATAGACCGGATTCCTTACACACTCTGAGCGTGTTGCCCGGACCAATGTTACTGATGATAAGCGGGGCTGCGACCGTGTAAGTTTTCTCCTGGATGCGATCGAAGAGTGTGACCCCACAGACGCGCTTGCCATCCACAAGAAGATTTTGCATCCGGGTGTTCTTACGAACCACCACGCCGGCGTTCTTCACCGCCAGGCCGAGCTGATGGGCGACCTCGCGTGCTCCCCCCTTCGGCACGCCCGGTGCGCCATATTTAATAATCATTTCGATTACTTTCCTCCCCTCGGTGTAGGGCACGTTAAGAACAGGGGTAGAAAGTGCAAACTGGCAAAAACGATCATAAACGGTCTGAGCGAGATCAGACATTCCAGCTTCGATCAGCCAATCCCCAAAGGACCCTTCGTGATCCGTTTTCAACCAGCAATGGAACAGTCCCCTTGTCACGGATATTTTTTCTGCAAAGGATGAGAAGATTTTGAGAATGTCGATCGGCTTATGCGCGATCAGGTGTTCGCCATTGACGTGAAAGGAGGCAAAGACTTTAGCCTCTGAAATATCGATGGAAACTCCGGACCGCCGGAGCGCCTGGGCAAAAGGCCCTTTATTCCCATGCGGAAATGTATGAAAAGCGCCCGATGATATTTCCGAGCCATCCACCTGAAAGCCAGAAAAACGTCCGCCAAGAAAACTGAGGTTTTCAACAAGCATAACCCGCTTCCCTGCCTGAGCCAGCTGGCATGCCGCCAGCATTCCGCCCATGCCCGCACCGATGATCACCACGTCAAAAGATTCGGTCTTTGCCACGCTAGGCTCGCCCTTTTTGGGGGCCTTGCTTTTCGCAACGGGATAATAACATCTACCGGGCAGACGTAAATACAACGATTACACTCGATACACAAATCATGATGGATGGTGGCGATAACTGTCTCGAATGTTATGCAATCTTTAACAGGGCAGTTGTACTTGCACCACCCACAGGCAATACACGCTGCTTCGATTTTAAGGTAAGGAATTTCCTTGTGGATGGACATCACACCTGGTATCGCGTTGGACGTGGCTTGGTTTTCCTGCGAGCATCATTCACATATATCACGGCGAGATCAATTCATTTTGCTTTTCGTCTACGGATTTCCATCATCGGATAGAAGATCAGTAAAAAGATCATCATCAATCCGACCAGAAGTGTATACCAGTTGACCAGCCCCGTCTTAAAATCGGCCGGATTCATCACCATGGCAACAATTACCAGGAAATGCCAGATGGCAATACATTCCAACGGCACCTTCCAGCCGCTCCAGCGCGTTTCATTTGACATCGTGAACATACCCACGCCCAGCAGCGCTATCCATCCGCACATGACCCGCGCCGTTAACGCCGACAGCGTCCAGGGCCAGATATTGATGACAAACGCTGGGTTGATAAAACCCACACCGACAAAGATCAGCGAACCCAGTGCAGTGAATTTGAATACCAACGACAGCACTGGCGGAATACTTACGTCGTTTGCTTCAGGTTCTCCTGAATCCGTTTTTCGATTATAGAACCACAGCGCAGGCACAAGGAATGGCGTAACCACATACAGGATCAGCCAGAGGGTAAAGCCAAGGTTGCCAACAGCAAAACGATCCCAGTGAAGAAAAGTTGCCAGCATCATAAACCATGTGAAGGTGGTGATCGGCCAGAATCCTCCTTGAATGCGGTGCCATCGCTTGCCAAATATGGCATTGATGAACAACCATGAGCCGCCGAGATAACCCGCGCCTAAATAAAGCGCCGTCATATGCGGTTTGATCGTCCAGGCAAATCGTTCTCCGGATGAGTCGGGAAAGAAAAAAAGGATAAGAAATGCCAACCACAGGAAAGGCACCACAATCACTGCAACAATCCGGGTGATCAGATGGATCTTATCATCCGTATTCAAACCACGCGCGGACTTCGCTGAAACTATAGGGTTTTGCATGAACACCTCTGGAAATAGATTGATCTAAAAACCAATTTACAACTGCAGCTATTCAATGGTTTTTAGGAACCCGGTCACGGCTGCCATGTAGGCCGGGAAGCCTTCCCGGCGCACGTTGTGCCCCACACCTGCAATGTGCGCCACGCGGATCAACGGGTTTAACTCCTGCGCTTTTTGCGCGTTTTCCACGCTGACGATCGAACCTTTGTCCACATCGCCGGTCAGCAGCAGGGTCGGAACACTGATGTGGCTGGCGATCACCTTCCAATCCTTTTCCATCAGGCTGTCGCGCATCGCGAAAACATTCAAATCGAGCTGCTTCTTGGATTCGGCCCAGGGGCGCAGTTCGACCTCGGCCCAGAGCGGGTTGGCAGTGCGGCATTTGGCCATCACTTCCTCCACCGTCTGGCTGGCATAGCCCGCCAGTTCTTTTCGCCAGGGATTATCCTCGCGGGCAAAGGGCGCCTGTTCGGGACGGCGGTCGATCCAGGCCGGATCTTCCAGAATCAGGGCCCGCGTCAGGTCGGGATGGTGCGCCCCAAGCGCCGAAGCGGTGCTGCCGCCCATGGAATGCCCACCCACCACCGGCCGGTCCAGGCCCAGCGCGGAGATAAAGGCGGCCAGATCCTCGGCCCGGTTGGCGGCCTGACCCGGCTGGATGCGTGAAGACAGACCGTGCCCGCGCGCGTCGGGCAGAATCACGTCGTAATCGGCCGCTAACGCCTGCGCTACCGGCAGCCAGCACATGCCGTTATCCGAAAAACCGTGCGCCAGAACCAGGGCGGGTTTGCCGCCGCCGGTACGCGTGTAATGCATCGTCATGTCGGCTAATACTACATCGCCTTGCTGCCAGTTCGTTTCCATGTTTTCTCCTAAGACAACTTGATTTGGATCTTAATCAGTATATCGCCGATGAAAGCGAGCGAAAATCATTTACTGAATAAATTATATCAGCAGAAAAATCGCTGGGTATTGGCTGAAAAGCGCATCTGTGCGCTAACACAGGCCTGTCTGACATCGACAAGATTCTTTTGGCGTTATTTCTGACAACGTATTCGGTTTATGGTCGGGCAATCAAGTTGGAAATAAGGTCTTCGCGGTCTGGCTGGCACAAGTTTTGAGGCAGAAGCTGTCGATCAGGGTCGGACAGCATGTAACTGTGCCAGCCAGGCCAGATGCTATACAACAAATATTCGCAGTTGGACCAGATTCTGGCAAAACAATAAAACGACGTGATTTTATTCTGGCGGTGGGCCAACGATCTCTATCCCATATTGAGCGGCGATCGCGGCCATATGTTCGATATCAAGAGGCGCCGGCGGGGGAACAACCAGCCTGGGGGCTGATTCACCGGCGGCTTTTACGAAATCGGCAAACTTCGCCGGCGCAGTAAAGGTCAGCAGGCGTCCACCTTCAGATCCAACTCGGAATGCGTGTGGCATATCCTTTGGCAGAAATACCCATGATCCGGACCCGGCGGCGAACGTTTCCTCGCCGCAGTAGAAAGTTGCCTCTCCTTCCAGGACATACCATGCTTCATCTTCGGCATGATGGATATGCCGCGGTACAGCGTAATCCGCTGGAACCCGCTGATCAAGGAATGCAAATTTGCCCTCAGTTTGCTCACCAGCAGCTTTCATAAGCATCAATGCCCCGGCGAACCAAAACGCCTGTCCCTCGTCAGACTTCATTACATACGGTCTATTCTGTCCAGACATCTACAACTCCTTTCGTCAAATCAGGTTTTCTTTTGCGAGTTGATCCCGCACCAACTCAAGAATCTGGCTGGTTGCCTCCACAGCGCTGAGACCCTCGTCACGCAAAGATTTCCAGAGTGGGAAGTCCATCAGCGCTGCCAGAACCTGTACACTACGCTCACTCACGCTGGCATTCTCCAGTGCGGCCCGAACGAGCTCCCTGAGGCTTTTTTGCTGAACCCGCACAACCTCAGATAGTGCGGGGATTAAATCTCCCTCCCGACGCGCGGCTTGCAGCCAGCCCCCGTCGCGATCGTAACATTCGCAGGTCCCCTGGATGATCCATTCGAGACGCTGCAGCGGGTGCGGCCGGCCCTGGAACAGGTCGACCACAATCTCATGCGTCAGCGGGCGGAGCACCAAGATCGAGCGCGCACAGGCCGGAATAAGATCCTCAAGAGATGGAAAGTGCCGATAAACCGTGGCCTGTGCCACCCCGGCCCGCTGTGCGATTTCATCATAGCTTGTGCCCTGCACACCCTGATCCGCGTGCAGCACTTTGGCTGCCGCCACAATGCGCTCTTGCGTTTCCTCGACCGCCGTCGCGCGGTTCTTCATCCGGTATCGGCGCGGCATCATTCACCTCCATATTCGTGAGAAATATTATATATCTAAATACTATAACCTTTTGGGATGTTTGTCAGAGTCAAATAAGGCTCAAGCCAGGGAAGCTTGATCGTCGAAACAGTAGCAATAAAGTAAATATACGATTTTCCACAACAGTGTCACTTTGGCATCGATGCTGGTCCTGAGGGCAACCGGATTAAGTTGAATAACCAGAGTAGTTAATCTGGCTTTGACTTCCATTGGCAGAGACTCCAGAGCCGGCAACCGGCAATACGAAATGTCCAATTTGATCATTTGGGCGGTTAGTTTTGCCGTCAACCTGTTATCTTCCGACCAATCTGAGCGCTGGACGAAAAAAGTTGATATACAGCCGCAGGTTAATATAAATCGAGCGCAAAAAAAGCCAATTCGTTTGGGGTTTTCAACGATCACAGCCGATGGTATGACGGATAATCGGCCTATTCCATTATTCAACCTGCGCCTGGTCATTCCTCTGGGATTGTTGGGAGGGGGTGAAGGTGATCAGTTGGGTCAGGCAGTAGCCCAAGAGGGTGCCGTTAGTGAACTCGCTGCCGTTGTCCAAATCTAGTTCCAGAAATGGGAAGGGTAGGTCCAAGCGCGGCTCGCCCAGGGTGAGTTTGATCCGAGCCTTCCGGATAGGTCTCCGGCAAATCCGAATACCGGCTCGCTCGTCAAGGTCAACGCGGACGGCACCTTTACCGAAATCATCGGTGTTTGGAATGGGGTGAAATCGCGGTTGGCAGTCATGGTTGTCTAACAGTTTTGAAGCCTGGTAGAAAAATCCGTCGTAAAATAAAAGGGTACCAGGAGATGATCATGAAAATCGCATCCATCGAAACATTTTCCCGTCAAGATATCAGTATTGTCCGCGTCCGAACGGATGACGGAGCGGAAGGGATCGGCCAGATTTCCCCCTTCAACGCCGATATTTCTGCCCAGGTTCTCCACCGGCAGGTTGCGCCTTTAACCCTTGGCGCCGATCCATTGGCCCCAGGCGTCCTGGCGGACCGGATTATGGAAGGCACTTATAAATTCCCTGGCTCTTATGTCTGCCGGGCGCTGACCGGGGTGGATACCGCCCTGTGGGATTTACGGGGAAAATTGGAAGGAAAAAGCGTCTGCGAACTGCTGGGGGGCCAGCCCAGGCTATTCCCAGTTTATGGGTCCAGTATGCGGCGTGATATAACCCCGGAGGAGGAAGCAAAACGCCTTACCAGGCTGATGCAGGAAAAAGGTTTCCGCGCGTATAAAACTCGTGTGGGTAAAGTCTGCGGGCATGACGAAGACCAGTGGCCTGGGCGGACGGAAACGCTCGTTCCTGCCGTTCGCAAAGCCATTGGATCGGAAACAGCCTTGCTGGTAGATGGAAACAGCTGTTATACCCCGCAAAAAGCGATAGAGATCGGCCAGTTGCTCCAAGAGCAAGGCGTTGTACACTTTGAAGAGCCTTGCCCTTACTGGGAACTGGAATGGACCGCGCAGGTTGCCGCGGCCCTGGATCTTGACGTAGCCGGCGGCGAACAGGACTATGATCTTCACCAGTGGGAGCAAATCATCGATATGCACGCGGTCGACATCGCCCAGGCCGGATATTTGCTATATTGGCGGGCTGACGCGTGCGCTGCAGGTTGCTCGCATGGC
>CAVYIF010000010.1:0-215090 GCA_963768585.1 uncultured Chloroflexia bacterium | reverse complement strand
TGGACTGACTTACGCATAAAAATTGAACGGCGTCCTGGTACTTTTCCAAGTTCATGCTTTATACAGCCTGCCAGATAAGAATTTGGCAATTAACCTCCGGTTGTCGATCGTCTCGATCGTTCGCAGTTTATTCTCTGCCTCCTGGCAGATGGTTAAACCTTCCCAAAAGCGCCCCCGGCGTAAAAAAAACATAATCAGGCCATCAACTGCCTGTTCCAACTGTGTAGTCTGGCCTTGGGTAAGTGCCCGCCCCCGAGGTATTTGTCAGTATGTTTTCAAGATCGGCTTCTATTTCCCGGAGAACCTGCCCTTGCCTAGCGCTTCCCAGCCTGGCGTTCCATTCTGATAACATGGTGCAGTAATAGGAACAATGCCGGTCGAGGGTTTCCTGACAATCACCAGGAATACGATTTAGAATTTCCAAGCTGTAATGACTTAACATGTCATGTAGTCCAAACCTTCCTACCGATTTGCGCTGGACGAGGGATTTATCCACCAGACTGGCCAATTCGCGCAGAGAGATGCCAGCCACCTGCTCAGCGGCCTGGCGAGTAAACCCACCCCGAAAACCGCCAAACGTGGAAACAGGCGCTGGTCACGATTGCTCAATAGATCGAGGAGTAATCGAAAACTGCCCGGATACTGCGCTGTCGTTCTGGGAGATCCTGTAAAGGGGTTTCCAGGAAGTCCATGCTGCGCAAAATTCATCAGCAATCCCCTGACAGGAGAGCATTTTGGTCCAGGTGGCAGCCAGTTCCAGACCGAGAGGCATACCTTCCAGGAGTTGGGTGACGCGGGAGACGGCGGGCAGATCGGATTTGTTGAGTTGATATTCACCCACTGCCCGGCGAGCAGCGAGGAGAAATAATTGGACCGCGCTGTAAGACAGAAGCTCTTCAATATTTTCTGGCTGTTTCCGGGGGTAATCCAGACCTTTAATTTCCACTACCCAGGCTTCGTTTAACGGCACCGGTGCCGCGAGGTTACGAGCAACTTAACTTCATTGGCCTGAAAATGGATGGCTGGCAGCAAGTCTGCAGAATGGACAAAAGTTTCAAATGAGTCCAGTATGATCAGTATTTTTTTTCCCTTCAGATAATCCAATAGCTGTTTTTGTGGCGATGGGCCGTCCTGGCGGAAGATCAGACCTGTCGCTCTGGCAATGGATGGGATGATGGATTGGTTTGTTTCCAAGGCGATCAGGGGGACAAAGAATACGCCGTGAGGGAAGTGCTTTTGATGGCTTAAACCAACTTCAAGAGCAAGGCGAGTTTTTCCAATCCCTCCCGGACCAATCAATGTCACCAACCAGCAGCTCGAATTGGCAAGGAGGGCAGTGATTTTTTTCACCTCAAGCTGGCGACCCACAAAGGGTCTGTTGAGAGCTTGCAAGACACCAGTTGGAACGGACCCTTGAGCCGAAAAATCCACTTCCTGTTTCGTTACTGAAAGGTCGGCTGCCTCGCTGATTTTTAGGGTTTTTTGGGGGTGTCCAACAAGCATTTCTGCCGGTTGGGCTAACTCACCGGATTGAATCTGCTCGAATAGGATTCTGGTCTCTGGTTCGGGAATCACATCTAATTCGGCTCTTAAGAGACGCTGGCATTCCTGGTACTGGCGCAATGCGGCCGTACGCTGACCGCTTAGCGCATAGATTTTGATCAATGCGCGCTGAGCTTCCTCGTTCAGGGTGTCTAATGCTAGCCAGCGCCGGGCGAAAACCGTTGCGTTCGGAAAATCTCCCTTTGTCTGTAGCAGATCTACCAATTTTTTCAAGGCAAAGGCATAGTCGCGGCGCAGTGCTTCGTTTTGAAAAAACTTCCAATCTTCAAAATTAGGACTGTCACGCAGGTAGAATCCCGAAAGAAAATCGCCTCGATACAGTAGGGCAGCTGTGTGAAGATGCGCAATGCATTCAGGACAGTCTCCAGATGGGGGATGATCGAGATGATGGTGGGCGGCGGTTTCTAAATGGGATCGAAAATCGGCTACATCCAATTTGATATCAGCATCAGGGCTGAAACAAACCGTCTTACGATCCACTTTCAACCAGCTTTTATCGAGAAGGTTATGTGCTTCCCATATCGTGCGCCTCAGGTATGCAAAGGCCTTTTTTTGTTCATAATCGGGCCAAAGTAAACTTGAAAGCGCTTCTCGGGTATGTTTGCCGGTTTGGAGCGCCAGGTAAACCAGCAGCGCAGCGCTTTATGACGGCTGGTTTGCAAAGCTTACCATCCAGCTCGATCTGCAGCGGTCCCAACGCAAAAACGGCAAGGTGCCCCATAAGATCATTATAGCAATTCCACGCCCGATTGGAAACGTATTTGGAAACGGAGAAAAAACGAGGCGTGGGTATGCTGAAAGTAATTCAAGTCAAGCCTAGATCCGTAGTTTAGGGCACAGGATAGACTTCGGTCTGGGCTTACGAAGGGCATTTGCCAGGAAAAAAAAGGAGACGGTCATGAGTATCAAAATCGTGGTGCTATATCCTAATCCAAAGGATCCGGAAACTTTTGAAAAGGCTTATACGAGCGAGCACATTCCCATGGTTGCAAAGTGCCTGACCCGGGTGACGAAAGCGGTTTACACCCGGGTACTGATGTCCCCGCAAGGAGACTCACCGTTTTGGCGAATTGCAGAACTGCACTTCCCTTCTCTGGAAGCACTGCAAGCTGATTTTTCGACACCAGATGGGCTGGCGCTAAGTGCGCATGCCGCATCAATTTCCACCGGTGGGGCAGCCGTCACGCTAATTTGCGAAGAGGAGACCGTGATTTATGAGAATTCGCAGGGAGTTTCGCTTGAATCCCATTCGTAGACTTGCAGGTGGTTTGCTGCTCCTAACAGGTTGTCTTCACCTGGTCTCTGCTGCAGTTGTTGATTTTGAAGCAACCTCAATTATCACAATCGTTTTTGGGCTCATTTACCTGGTGATCGGGGTCTTTTTGTCCCGGAACGGTAGAGCCATCCTATGGTATGGAGCGATCTTGCCGTTGATCGGAATGCTGTTAAGCATAGTCGGCATGCTGATGAATCGAAGCGTTTTAGGAGTTCTTGTTCATCATTATTGATTTACTGGTCATCGTCTGCTGCTTCATACTTATTTACAGGAAGTCACCAAAAGGATCGCTCCCATGAAACCATCGGAAACGCTAAAGATTGAACATGGGACTACTGTTCAGGTCAATGGTCTACACATGTATTACGAAACGTATGGCGCAGGAATACCCGTCCTTCTGATCCATGGTGGCCTGGAGACATGCCAGATGTGGGCACCCGTGTTGCCTGCCTTCTCTGCGAAATACCAGGTTTACACACCGGATAGTCGCAGTCATGGCCGCACGGATAATCCTTCGGGAAAAATAACATATCGCATGATGGGTGCAGATTTTGCTGAATTTATTCAAAAGTTGGGTCTGCATAAGCCATTTGTGATTGGTTACAGCGATGGTGGGCAGGCTGCTTTGGAGTTGGCAATGAATTATCCTGGCCTGGTTCGCGGATATGGGATCGGCGCAATCTCCAAGTCTATGACAGAGGATTGGCGTCATTTCTTGCAGGGGCCATTAGGATTTGACGGTCCAAGGATGGTGGATTTCGCACGACTCGCTCAGGCAAATCCTGATTTAATCAAATCTCTTCAAGAAAAACACGATGTTCATCATTCACCAGGTTACTGGAAGAGGCTCCTGGCGCAAATATCCGCGAACTGGTTGGATCCTCCAACATATACGAAAGAAGATTTTGCGAAAATAATCGATCCATTACTTTTGTGGTGTGGCGACCGAGACGTTTTCTGTCCCCCTGAGCAGTCTCTGGAAATGTACCATATGGTCAATAGGGGCGAACTGGCAGTGATCCCGAATGCAGATCACTTCTCGATGCTCGAGCAGATCGATCTTGCCATTAAGGTTCTGTTTAACTTCATGGCGCGTGTGACCCAAGCCAAATAAAAACCCCCAAAATATAAAAGAATTCAAGAATCAAATGACCGGTATCACAAGCCCAACCAGTGGTATTGGGCAGGCGGCTTCGCCGGTTCGCAAAATGTAGATAATTTCTGTATACTGAGATCAGGTCTATATTTACTCTTCAATCAACCCAAAAGGAGCAACCCATGACCCTTTCTCTAACCCCCGATGAACTTCTCTCCACGACGCGCGCCGTACGCCGCCGCCTGGACTTCGACCGACCGCTGGACCTGGACCTGGTGCGCGAGTGCCTGCAGCTTGCCATCCAGGCTCCCAGCGGCAGCAACCGCCAGGGCTGGCATTTTGTGCTGGTCACCGATCCGCAGAAGAAACTGGCGATAGCGGATATTTACCGCAAAGGCTGGGACCGGTATTCTGGCTCATTCCGCGATAGGATTCCGCCCGAAGATAAACCCCGTTCAGAGCAGACCCGCGCCGAACGAGTGATCGGTTCGGCAGCCTACCTGGCGAAAAACTTCCAGCGTGTGCCCGTGATGCTCATCCCCTGCATCAGTGGGCGGGTAGGGTCCGCTAAAAATGACCCTTCAGCCAGCCAGGCGGGCCATTACGGCTCGATCCTGCCGGCTGTGTGGAGTTTTATGCTGGCTGCCCGTTCGCGCGGCCTGGGCACCAGCTGGACGACCCTGCATCTGTTGTATGAAGCCGAAGCGGCTGAAGTTCTGGGCATCCCCTATGACGATTTTACCCAGGTGGCCCTGATCCCGGTGGCGCACGTGCTCGGTGAGGGTTTTCGACCGGCGCCGCGCAAACCCCTGGACGATATCCTGCACATCAACGCCTGGTAGCCGATCCTCGCTTAATCCTGAACCAGCCAGTCGGGGTATACCCGACCGGCTGGCCGGCTATCCAATAAATTTATAAATGGTCGTCGAGCGGTACTCCCCCCCGGGATAGAGCGCGGTGGCTGGGGAATTCGGGCCGGTTGGGCGAATCGGGAAAATGCTGCGTTTCCAGTGCCAGCCCGTCACCCTGGCGGTAGGCGCGGCGGCTGGGTCCATAATTCCCCCCATCCAGAAAATTACCGGAGTAAAACTGGATGCCGGGTTCGGTCGTCCATACTTCCATGCGCCTGCCGGAGGTCGTTTCGCTCAGTTCTGCGGCCTTCACCAGACTCTGGTCGTCCAGGGCCGGGCGATGGATGACCCAGTTGTGATCGTAGCCCTTGCCATATTGGATTTGCTGGTGGTCGGAGCGGATATCGGCCCCGACCGCTTTCGGTTCGCGAAAATCGAAAGGCGTGCCCGCTACCGGGGCCAGTTCCCCCAGGGGGATCGCGGTGGCATCCACGGGGGTGTAGCGGTCGGCATTAAGCTGCAGGATGTGGGCGTAGATCGTGCCGGAGCCTTCGCCCGCCAGGTTCCAATAAGAGTGGTTGGTCAGGTTGACGATCGTGGCTGCATCGCTCGTGGCGCGGTAATCGATGCGCAGCTCATTCTCGGCGGTCAGCCGGTAGGCCAGGGTTACATCCAGGCTGCCGGGAAAATTTTCTGCCCCATCCGGGCTCAAGTGGTGCAGTTCGATGCCTTCTATGCCGGGCTCGCCGATTTCGCGGACCACATCCCACACCTGTTTATCAAATCCCTGCAGGCCGCCGTGCAGGTGGTTAGGGCCGTCATTGACGGCCAATTGGTGGGTTTTCCCGTCCAGAGTGAACTTGCCCCGCGCGATGCGGTTGGCATAGCGCCCGGCGACACAGCCAAAGTAGGTGGTGCCTGTCTCGTAATGGTGAAGGGTATCGAAGCCCAGCACCACGTTCTGAACGGCGCCCTGACGGTCGGGGACATTTACCGTGGTGATGATCCCGCCGTAATTAATCACCCGCACCTGCATGCGGTTGGCATTGGCCAGGGTGTACTGTATGATGGGTTCGCCGGAATTCGAGGTTCCAAAGGGTTGTTTGTTCATAGCTGCCTCCGTGCGGGTGGTAGGTGTCAAAGGGTGTGTTTCTAGCCTGATTATAACAAGAGCGATCCAATTTCCGGGGCTTGCCGGGGGGAGATTTTCCCAACCTTTCACACGGCCTGATCCTTGATGACCAGTGAAGCGCAAACCTGATTTGAAAGTGCTGCGAAAAATTGCCTTCGAGAAGATGGCTGTCCTGCGGAATGTGCATTTTGTCCGCTGATTGCTGCAGATTAGTCCCAATTTAATGCTTTTTGCCTGGCAATTTATCAAAATCTCATAATATACTTGCAATCTCCTTACAAAATTGATAGTATATATTATGTAAAAAGGCAAACCATCTACACCAAGGGGAAACAAAGTATCGGTTTGCGCGTGTTGTATGGAAAAATCACCAGAAAATCGAGTGTAGTGTTTATCTTAGGGACCCTGGTTTTATGCCGTTAAAGGAGGTGCGTCCACAAAAAAATCGTTCAGAAAAGTAACAGATTGGAAGAAGCATCAAAAAAACATTCAGAGGAGAATGGTTCATGAAAGTAAGATTTTTTTCCACGTTTGTAATTCTTGCACTGCTCGTGGTCACGTTTGTGCCCATTGTTAGTGCTGCGCCGGATCTTTCAAGTGGCGTCAATGGCGATACTTCGTTTGTTCCCAAAGTGGATAACCGACCCGATCCGTTGACAACTGCACAATTGGAGCTAAAAAAGCAGGCGCTTGAGGCCAAGCTCAACGGCAAGGCCTATGGCAAGGTCGGCGAAGTTGCGCGCGGCCAGTATGTTGAACTGGAGCGGGAAGGCGAGGGCGCGATCTGGACCGTCACGGGCGAATTTGCCGATTTACAACATAACACCATGGCGGAGCCGGACCGCTCTGTCGATAATACGACGATCTGGGTCCCGGACTTCAGCCGCGACTACTATCTGAATCTGCTGTTCAACGATGCTCCCGGCGCAAACTCGATGCGCAACTTTTACATCGAACAGTCTTCCAACCGCTATACCGTCCACGGCGATGTGACCGATTGGGTCCCAGTCCCGGGCGATGCAGCCACTTACGACGATGATTTTAACAGCCCATTGGGCGGGAATCAGGTGTGGTACTTCCTGAATGACTCGATCGATGGCTGGTACGCTGCTCAGATCGCCGCCGGCAAGACTCCGGCCGAAATTGACGATTATCTGAGCGAGTTCGATGTGTGGGATCGCTACGATTACGACGGCGATGGCAATTTCGACGAGCCGGACGGCTATATTGATACTTTCCAGTCGATACATGCCGGGGTGGGCAATGAATCCTGCTCGCCAACCTGCGATGATTGGGCCATCTGGAGCCACAGCTGGTATGCATTCTCGAACCGCTCGGGCCCGGATGGACAGGGTCCAGCCTTCAATCCTGACGGCGGCGTCCAGATCGGTGACAGCGATTACTGGGTTGGTAAGTACACCATCCAGCCCGAGAACGGCGGCGTAGGTGTATTTACTCACGAGTACGGCCATGACCTGGGCTTGCCGGACCTGTACGACACTTCCGGCGGCGAGAACGGGACCGGCTTTTGGACGCTGATGTCCTCCGGCTCCTGGGTGGACACCGGGATGGATACCATTGGCGATGCACCCAGCCACATGGGCGCCTGGGAAAAGTTCCAACTCGGCTGGCTGAACTACGAAGTAGCCTATGCTGGCCAGAAATCCGAGCACAAGCTTGGCCCGATGGAAACTAACACCAAGCAAGCCCAAGGCCTATTTGTGGTCTTGCCGGATAAGGCGGTGCTCGAGAATATCGGAACGCCCAGATACGGCGACTATTACTACTACAGCGGCTCGGGCGATAACCTGGACAACTTCATGTATAAGGCGTTCTCGTTACCCGCTGGAGCGACGCTAACTGCCAGGGTGCGCTATAACATAGAAACCGATTGGGACTACGCCTACCTGGTGTACTCCACAGACGGTGGGGCCACCTGGATACCCATTGAGACCAACCGCTCGACCACTGACGATCCCAATGGCCAGAATTTAGGCTTTGGTATTACCGGTCGGGCCACGAGTAATAACTGGTACGACCTGACAGCCGATCTCCCCGAGGGCGATGTGCTGCTCGGTTTCCGCTATTGGACAGATTCCAACACCGGCGGATTCGGCTTTATGGTCGATGAGATCTCGATCACCGGTCAGGCAACTGATGGTGCTGAGACGGATGCTGGTTGGACATTTGCTGGCTTTTGGGTGACAAGCGGTCAGGAACTTAGCTACTATGCCAACTATTACGTGGTCGAGTATCGCCAGTATTGGGGGTACGATAAAAACCTGCAGGTTGGCCCGTACAACTTTGGTTTCCTGGATAATCCGCTTCTGGGTAACTGGGTTGAGCACCTTCCTTACCAGGACGGCATGCTGATCAACTATTGGGATACCTCCCAGAGCAACAACCAGGTCGCCCGTCACCCCGGTCAGGGTTTGCTGCTGCCGGTGGATGCCCATCCAACGGCGTTGATCCGCGCGGATGGCGGCGTGTGGCGCAACCGCATGCAGACGTATGACTCGACCTTCACACTTGACCCGACGGACGCGATTACCCTGCATTGGCTCAGTCAGCCGTCGTATCATCCCAGTTTACCGGGTGTTTCGATGTTTGATGATCGCAACAGCTACTACGATCCGGTCAATCCTTGGGGAAGCGTGATCGTACCGAACACCGGAACGCAGATCCGTATCCAGAGCATCAGCGCAAAGGACGGCTTCATGCAAGTACAGGTTCGCCCGGCGAAGTAATCACATTGATTGCGAAATAAATAAGAAAGTCCGTCTAGCAACGGGCTCTTCTTATTATTTGCTCGCGTACCGGACACAATTTTCCCAGGCTGCTGCAGGCACAGCGCCCGGCGACACAACCAAAGCAGGTGGTGGTGTGCGTCTCGGATTGGATTTTGCAGGCAGATTGATAAAAAGCCGCTTTCTTTTGGGGGGAAATCCCCCAGAAATTTAGAAAAAAATATGACAAAATAAATAAAATAGGTATATAATTTCTCGCATAGGAACCTGCCAATGACAGCATCTTTTAACTGTCCCAATTGCGGTGGACCACTCCATTTCGAACCCAATCCGGGGGAAGAAACGGTTGAATGCTCTTTCTGTCACGACACTGTGATCATCCCCGAAGACATGCGCATCCCGCTGCCAGAGGCAGACGATGTACCCCAACCGGCTGCTGCGCCACCCACCCGAATGAATGCGTTAACCAAGGTTTTCGCCTGGATTGGCGTCATTGCCTTAATTCTGATCATCATTGGGATCCTTGTCCCTCCGGATGAGCCAACTTCCGATCCTACCCAACCCCCAACTCTGGCCGTGAACAGCGGCACGGCAACGGTCGAGGCCCAGGCGACCATCGCCGCGCTGCAGCCCCTGGTTAAGCTGGAGCAAAGCTGGCCGGCCAGCTTTACCGAATTTTTTACGGACAACAGCCATGAATGGCAAACCGGCGATGTGCGGGACGATTATATTACGGGCAATCGCAGCATTAACAATGGGACCTATTCCTGGAATGTCACCTCCGTAAAGAGTTCATCCGATTTTTCCTTCCCGACGATGGACGACCAGACGGATTTTTATGCCGGGGTGGATATGAAAGCGATCTCCATGCCGGATGATCCCGATGCCGACTCGGGGCTGGTTTTTCGTTATAACAGCCAGGATCAAACCTGGTATTACTTCTCTGTTAATAACCAGGGCCAGTATTATTTTGGTTGGTACGACGGGACGGATTGGTACAACTTGATCCCTGAAACCGATTCTGCCGCGATCCGCGTAGGGCAGACCAACCGCTTGGCGGTGGGGGTGCAAGGATCACAATTTATCTTCATGATCAACGGCCAGATGGTGGACCATTTCATCGATGACAGCTTGAAATCCGGGACGGTGGGGGTGGGGGTGAACCTGCCCCAGACGGGTGAAAAAGCCAGCGTGGAATTTGCAAATTTTTCAGTTTTATCCGCCGCTCCAAATCCAAATTAATAGATCAGGTCGACCGGCGAAGTACGACAGGCATTTTTTGAGACTCGGTTTCCATCTTAAGATCAAATGAATAACTGCGGCGGCATACGGCCGGCTGTTCCTGCAAATCGTTTTGGTTAAATTGGATTGCGGCTCCTGGGATGGCGCCGGTTGACAAGAATGGAACCTGCGCTGCGATGCGAAATTTAGCGGGCGCAGCGGAAACCGAGGCTGTCGTTGCGTTCGGTGGGGGGGTCCCAGTTGCGGTATGTGGACCGGATGTACCAGCCTTCATTGTGCCAGGAGCCGCCGCGCATGACGCGCGACTGCCCGCTGTAGGCCCCGGTGGGGTTGGCCCTGGGATTTTGATTCAAGTAGCTGGATGAATACCAGTCGGCGGTCCATTCCCATACGTTGCCGGCGAGGTCGCTGCAGCCGTAGGGGCTGTCGCCCTGCGGGCTGAACTTCAGAATCGGCGTGGTGCCCTGATAGAGCAGGTTAAAGTTGCAGTGCCGGCCGTCCGGTTCTTGCTTGCCCCAGGGGTAGGTGCGGCCATCCGTCCCGCGCGCGGCCTTCTCCCATTCGGCTTCGGTTGGCAGGCGGATCGGCTGGCCGCTGACCTGGGCGGCCCAGGTGCAGAAAGCGGCGGCATCGGGCCAGCTCACATTGACCACCGGGTACTCGTCCCGGCCGGGTGGTATTTTTTCTGAATAGGGATAACGGGCGGCATCGAGGAATGCCTTGAACTGGGCGTTGGTCACGGGAGCCTTGCCGATCCAATATTGGTTCAGGTGCACCGGCCAATTCTGTTCGCCGTAATAAAACTCGCCGGCCGGGACAGGCATAAAAATCATTTCCACGCCGGGCGCCAGGTCCACCTTTACTTCACTGCCTTTTGGCGCGCTGCGACCGGAGCGGCGCGCGTTTTGGTTCCGGCGCAGGTATTCCTCCGCCTCGTACCGCCGGGCGGCCTCGGCCTGGGCCTCGCGTTCGCGCTGCTGCTGCGCGTAGCGGGTTGCTGCTTCGGCCTGATCCCGCTCGCGCTGCGGATTTTCAGTCGGGCGAAACGGCGCGGGTTGTGGATTCCGTTCGCGGTCGTACGCGGCGCGCTTGGCCGGGTTGCCCAGGATTTCAAACGCGCCGTTGATTTGCTTGATTTTTTCTTCCGCTTTTGCTTTTTGGTTCTCGGATGGAAATTTATCGGGATGCCAGGCTTGCACCAGGAAACGATACTGTTCCTTGATATTCTCCAATGTGGCGTTCGATGGAACTTCCAGAATATCGTATAAGTCTTTCATTGGGCCTCGATAAAATTATACCGTCTCTTTCAAAGATCTATTTTTACCATAAACCCTGTTTTTTGGGATTGAAAATATGTCGACTCATTGGGATTTCCCATGAAAGAGGTTATATGTTGGGGTGAAATTGGCGCGAAGCGCCAATTTCACCCCAACGTTTGCTATCCATCACGTTGTTTATGTGCTGCTTAGTTTTGGACCGCTTTTACGATGCCGGCGGTGGTCCGGATTTCATCCGGCGCTAACAGGCAGCGCCAGCCACCCTGCGATTCAGGGGGCGGAAAGTAAAGCGAAGCAGAAAGGGATTGATTTTTCATAGCCACCTGTAACTATTGTATCCCCAAAGGGAGATTGCTTCCCCTGCTGCCCCCATTCCACCCTCTACGGGTGGACTTCGGGCCGGTGAGAGCGTCTTAATGATATCGGCGGCAATCCCAGGCGCAAAAATGACAGGTTTTTCTTGCCACCAGACATACGCTGCGGCTGCCGCAGCCGGCAGGGGAATATTTCACAATTTAAGATAAAATTTGGTAGAGAAATACATTATCAAGGAGATCAACCTGATGGAATACCGCCTGCTGGGCAAATCCGGCTTAAAAGTTCCTGTACTGACCCTGGGTACCGCCACCTTTGGCGAAAAGGACACCTTCTTCAACACTTTCAAATCCACGGATGTGGCCGCGGCCACGCGCCTGGTGGATATCTGCCTGGAAGCAGGCCTGACCATGTTCGACTCGGCCGACACCTACTGCGGCGGCGCCGCAGAGCAGATTCTGGGCGAGGCGCTCAAGGGCCGCCGCGACCAGGTGCTGATCTCGACCAAGGCCACCTTCGGCGCCGGACCGGGCCCCAACGACGTGGGGTCCTCGCGCTACCACCTCATCCGCCAGGTGGAGCAGAGCCTGCGCCGCCTGCAGACCGACCGCATCGACCTGTTTCAACTGCACGGTTTCGACGCCCAGACCCCGGTGGAGGAGACGCTGCGCGCCCTGGACGACATGGTCCAGGCCGGCAAGATTCGCTACACGGGCTGTTCGAACTTTTCCGGCTGGCACCTGATGAAATCCCTGGCGGTGTCGGAGCGCTACGGCTGGACGCGCTACGTGGCGCACCAGGCCTACTATTCCCTGGTGGGGCGCGAGTACGAGTGGGAGCTGATGCCGCTGGCGGTGGACCAGAACGTGGCGACGGTGGTGTGGAGCCCGCTGGGCTGGGGCCGCCTGACCGGCAAGATCCGCCGCGACAGGCCCCTGCCCGAAGACAGCCGCCTGCGCAGCAAACGCGTTCTCGATAACGGCCCGCAGGTGCCCGAAGAAAGGCTGTACCGCGTGGTGGATGCCCTGGAGGTGGTGGCCCAGCAGACCGGCAAGACCATCCCCCAGATCGCGCTCAACTGGCTGCTCGGGCGCCCGACGGTGGCCTCGCTGATCATCGGGGCGCACACCGAAGCGCAGCTGCGTGAAAATATCGCCGCCACCGAATGGAAGCTGGCCCCCGAGCAGGTAGCCCTGCTGGACGAAGCCAGTGCGGAGCCCATGATTTACCCCTACTGGCACCAGGCCGGTTTTTCGCGCAACCCGTTCCCGGTCTGACATCCCAGATCACCGTGCGGGGGAGGTGATACAATCATTTCATGAGAAAAATATCCAGGCGCCTCTTTTTAACGGTATTGCTGTCGGCCTGCACTTCTCTGCGTCCCACGCGGCGGGCCGCCACGCCCAGCCCGTTTGCCACCTTTGCCCCGCTGCCGACGGACATCGACCGGCGCAGCTACAGCCTGCTCCCCACCCTCACGGACGAGCCGGCTGCGCAGGACGCGACCCCGCTGCCAATCAACGTGGTTTTTTCCGAAAATAATGCCAGCTGCCAGACGCCGGTCACCGCGCCGACCCCGGCGCCGATCCCGCCCGTGGGCGGCGTGGATGAGACCACCGGGCGCAACGTGATGGGCATGGTCCAGGTGCTCGACCACCACAGCTACCGGCTGGCGGTCAGCGGGCTGGTGGACCAGCCCCTGAGTTTGACCTACGACGAGCTGCGCTGCCTGCCCAAAATGACCGAAAAAGTGACCACCACCTGCTACAATTTTCAGGCTACCGCCACATGGAGCGGGGTGCTGATCAGCGAGGTGCTGAAAAAGGCCGGGGTGCGGGCCGGCGCCAAGAAGCTGGTGCAGGTTGGCGCCGACGGCATCACCAGCAGCGTGCCCCTGGAAATGGCCCTGGACGGGCACAATTTCCTGGCCTATGAAATGAGGGGCGAGCCGCTGCCGGTGCTGTTTGGTTTTCCGCTGCGCAGCATCTTCATCGGCGTCGCCGGGCAGTATTCGGTCAAGTGGCTGACGTCGCTGGAAGTGGCCTGAACCGCGGCGAAAATTTGGCAAGTGAAGCCAGGATGTTCCGCTGGGCCAATGTGGGCCTGCCGGCGCCGGCGATCGATCTGCGCGAGTATGTGGCGGCGTTTTTGAACGGGAGCATGCGGAGCGGAATTGAAAGGCAGGGTTAGGGCTGGAACAAAATTCACAAGAGGGGATTAAACGCCAGAACAAACCGATACATCCTAACAAATAATCGTCCAATGGACTTATGAAGAAATAAAGATTCCTGATTAAGGCAATTCTTTCGGGAAAAGTGAAATACCATTCTGGGGGTGAATATTTGCTATTCTGGAAATTTGCGATTGGCCAAAATTTGCTATTTTCGAACGATGGGCATTATTTGGTAGTATTAAATATTGATATTACAACTTTTTACAAGTAGGAGTTATTAAATGGCAAACTATCAAAAATAGTGGTTTTGAAAGGAGCACGAAATGCCTAAACCTACGAGGGAAGAAAGTAATGAAGGGATCCGACATGCCGTTGAGCGGTCGTCTATTTCAGTCGTTGGCGGTGAACTTACCAACGAGGAAATAAATCGTTTACTTCGAGGGGAGCCGAAGAGGGAAATAATCAGGACCCGAAAGGCTAAACCTCTAACTGATTCCCAGCGTTCCCGCGTCATTGAATTAATGAACACTAAAAACTTGACATGGGCGGAAGCAGAAAAGGAAGTCCGGGCCAACAAGTCCAGGAAACCTACGACTACTGAAATCATGAATCAGCGTATCCGTGCAGCCAAAGGTACGACTGTCGAGGTCCAGGACACCGAGAAAAAGTCGAAGCCTAACTTGAGGGAGGAACTGGAAAGCCTGCGGAAACAAGTGGAAGACTTGAAAGGGGGCGAAAATGGACAACCTTGAACGTGATGAATTAGCCAATACAGTCGATGGGCTTGCAAAATCAGTGGTAGATTTCAACGGGAAGCTTGATACCGCTAAAACCGAGCTCCGATCCCTGGCCAGTGAAATTTACCTCGAAGGGAAGTCAGTTTCCATGGCGAAATTTACCAGCGCCAAGTCTAAACTGGACTTCTATACTTTCCTAGTTGCGGAAGGCCGCCCCCTGTTAAAGGATGCACGTTATTCTTTATGGTGTTACGACCTTGATGCACTGGAAAAGGATTACAAATCTGCGACCCAAACATGTCACGAACTTCGTCAGGCTGTGGCACGTGCCCAAACTGATAAAGGTTTATTCCTAAAGGAGACATCTAAAAGGTGCAAGACGCCTGAATATGTTGAAAGGTTGGCCAACCTAGATATTGCCCTTGCCGATGCTCGGAGCCGATCCCAAGTTGCAGTCAATCAAAGGGATAGGGTGAAGGCTGAATTACAAGCCATGAAGGCCGATTACAACGAATTAGCACGTGTAGAAGGATGGCCACTAGAGGTTGAGCCTGCCCCTTTGGCGTATTGATAATATAGTGTTCCCCGTTTTCCTCCTTGCGGAGACCTATTAGTCGGGGAGGGTGGCTTGGAACGGTCCTAAGGCAGCCAGCCAAGTCACCCTCTATATATTAGAAATTGTTATGGAAAATATTGTTTAAATGCGTAACCTGCAATAACACCTAATAAAATCTTCAATAAGTCGTAAATGATTTGTCTCCCATGTTTCTTAAGGAAAGGTGGATTTACCTTTCTGTAGCTTAACAATATTTTTGATTTAGAAATTTTCACTATCACATATAATGCCAATAAAATCATTAATAAACTGAGACCAACCAAGATTGCTCCAATCCAACCGAGGGTTATATTTGTTTTTCCGAAAGTTAATAAAACTATACCTAAGATAAGCGTAACGAGAGAATAATTGGGGGCTTTATCATAAAAAAAATTTAACAATTTATTTTCACGGTTGTCAAAAATTTTCATCAATCCATATATATATCCTTGCGATCGAGAGTCCTTCCCGTCTGTATAAAACTTCAGACCGTTCTTATCTATTCGCATTTCAACATATGGGTTTCTACTTTTTATTATCATCTCTTCCGCTGTGTCACTCTTGTTATTGATTTTGTCAATTTCTTCTATACCATCAGGAATATAATCATCAATTTCAAATTCTATATTCTCTGAAATAGAGCGGAAAAAATTGTAAACTTCCTCAATATCGTCTCGGAAAACGGTGACATATTTTAATTCTTCTGTAATTGGGCTGATTTTTTTCTTCATAAAGGATCCTCCCCAAGAAACTATTTACTCACCAATTCTACCGATAGCAATTATGAAAAATAGGTTTTTTAAAACTAAGGCTTTATCAAAATTAGTTTTAACCACGAATATAAAAACTAACACATTGGGAGAACTTACTTTTTTCTCATCTTTTGTGGATCTAAGGCCTCAAGGAAGCTTGCAATTAACAATGTTCCTTCTATCAGGAATTCCTCGATAGCTCGTATATCCTCTATCTTCTGCTTTTTTCCAGATAATTTATTCAAAAAATCGTCGATTTGTATTTGAGTGTTGTCGAAGAAGCTTTTATCGATACCTTCAATACCGATTTGATCTCCGATAGATATTATTTTTTTCCTCTTCGCCATTTCCTGTGTCGGCCGTAGTTGAATTAGCCTGTCAATCACTAGTAAAAAAGTCTCTCTTAATGGTATTGCGCAACCAACTGTCAAATCAACGCCTTCTGGTCTCTGATGAAAGATCTCCCAAGCTCCGTTAAATTTTGATAATGTTTCTGTACCATCAAAACCGAACTTAATAAGCAATTCCTTGACCTTGTTCTGGTAGTTTTCGCGATCCAAAAATAATTTTATCTTTTCTTTGGCGATTTCAGCTTTTTCTATTTGTCTGTTGTCCATGAACTGGTAGTGCTTGACTGAGAATGCATCGGTACTTGCCGCTACGGCTGTACCGCTGGCTGATGATATTGAAGGTTGGATGCCGTTGAAAAATTTGGCTGTGTTATCCAAACCGCTTAAAGAATCTCGTATACATTGTGCCAGTCGCAAGAATATTCTCCCAGTTTGCATAGATACTGCCGTTATCGGCCGATAATATTAAAATATCCGCTACATCTTCAGCCTTAGTAACCGCTTTTGAGAAATCAGTTATGAACATTCGGAGGACTGCGGTTTTACCCTTAATTTCCTCACCGATAGTCCGGGCTTCTTCCCGTGGATCCTGTTCCTTCTTCTCACCAATCGGTTCTTCGTTCTTAGGTTCCGGCATTTTCCATTCCTACTTAATCAAAAGTATCATTTATGACCGTACTACTGGCATTTTCTCATGCTCATTGCCTAACCCCATTAAGAGTTTGGTGAATTTAACTGGCCTAATATTTTATCCCCATAAATCTAACCACCTTAAAATCCTCAATTCCCAAAACACAGATATCGCTTGACACCTCTCCAGCTAATTGCGCAATTTCTAACGCCATTTCTTGGCCTGTTACAAAGCTAGTTATCCCATTACCTACAAGAATCGCGAGTATTTCCATAACAAACGTGTTAATTGATTCTGTCGCCGCGCATAAATAAAGAGTGGCATCAGAACGAGTCATTTTCCCTGATGCTAACTCATATCCTATATAGTAGCATAATAAAAATGGTGGAACGATAATGGCTCCCATTTGTACGCCTAGAGTATGGGCCGTTTCTTTATCAAAATTTGCAATCAACATTGTCATATGCGAGATTTTTTTTATCAATTTCTCTGAAATTTTCCAAGCCTTATTTTTAATATCCGAGGGATTACCGTATCTTTGCCACCTAAGCAAAATCTGATTTAATTCATTTTCTGTAATTTCTTGGGTCATTTTTATTTTCCTCAATTTGAAGGGTAGCAAGCTAACGGGTAACTTTAGTGGCTGTGAAAGGCAATTTAGAAAAGTATCGTTTTGAGAAACATATCACGGTAGGTAATGATTCCCCTTATAAGTGCTAAAAAAGATTACCGCTCCGGAGGTTTTAGCAGTAACAAACCTTGTTTTGGGATCTACCAAGAAATTATCGCCTAGATATTTTTTATCAGCTGTTTGCACCGACGCAGAAAAAAGGCAACCATCAGATATCCTCGACATCGACCAATCTACATGACTTGCACCATTAGATGCGGTTTCTTGTTGAATTTGGTAAATGTAGCCTTTCTGATATTGGTTTGCAATATCTGAACCTATAAACCTTGTTAATACATCATTAGTACATCCACTTGTTTGATCCATTATTGAATTATAAATTTTCTCGCCGATGTAACCCAAAATTGCTATTATTATTACAATAAAATAAATGACCGCCTTATCTTGTAGTCTGCTTCCTCTGTTCATTTATCCCTCCCATTAATTATTGTACATCCGAATGTAATCTAATTACCATTTTTTTCTCGACTAATTGTTTATGAAAATCCGGCTTAAGAAAAGTATCAATTGATAAAAGCGAACTGGAATTTATGATCTGTCTATCCTTTAAACCTGATGATTGTTTCGGATAGAAAACTTTTATGAAGTTAAGCCTAATGCTATTCTCTATTTCGGATTAATTTCATGTATGTTGGGGTAATCTGGCTTACTTACACTGGGAATTGAGAATAATATAGAGACATGGAATAAAGGTTTTTCAACCAATAATCCATGTCTCTTTTTGGATGTCAAATTGCCAAAGTCAACGTCAGTAAGTTAGAAATTAAGAAATCGTCCTATCTCAACACTCCGAGTACCCGCAGGCATAGCACTTTCTACAGCCTTCCTCGTTGATCACGGCCGCCATGCCGCACTCGGGGCACAGGTCGCCGATCTTGAGCAGGGGCTGGTCGTGGGTTGGGGCGGGGGGCACCGTCAAATTGGTGTGCACCGGGGCCAGGGGCTGGGCGCCGTTGTCGGCCGGCGCGGGATGGTTCTTGTTGGCCAGCATGCGCTCCCTGCGCTGGCGCAGGTAGTCTTCCAGAATCTGCGACAGGCCGTCGGGCAGCGAGCGCACCCGGTTGGGGCCGAAGCCCAGCGAGCGCCCGCCGCCGATGCCGGCCAGCTGGCGGTAGACCTCCTGCAGGCGCGTGGCGGGTTCGACGGTCGAGGCCATGCGCAGAATGAGCGAGACCAGGCGGCCGAGGGCCTCGGAGACGGCCGCGGTTTCGGATCCGGCCTTGGCGGTGTTGACGAACATCTCGAAGGGCTGGCTGCCGCCGTTCTCGTTGAGGGTGACGAAGGCCTTGCCCAGGGGAGTCTCGATGGAATAGGTGTAGCCGGCCAGGTAGCGCGGGCGCGGCTTGCGCAGGTCCTGCCAGAAGGGCAGCTGGTCGCTTTCCGCGGCGGCTTTTTCTTCGGCCGGTTTGGCCTGCTTCTTGTCGGCGGTGGAGCGCGTCTCGAGGACGACCTTATCGCGCGAGCCGGTGACGTAGACCGTGATGCCCTTGCAGCCCAGCTTCCAGGCCAGCAGGTAGGCGGTGGCCACGTCTTCTTCGCTGGCCCCGGCCGGGAAGTTGATCGTCTTGGACAGGCTGTTGTCGACGAAGGCCTGCATGGCGGCCTGCATGCGCACGTGCTCGTCGGCCGAGATGTCGCCCGAGACCACGAACACGTCCCGGATTTCAGACGGCACGTCCGGCAAACCCTGGCAGGTGCCCTGCTCCATGACCTCTTCGAAGATCTCCTGGCGCTTTTCGGGGGCAACCCCGGCCTTCTCCAGGGCGCTTTCGAAGAGCGGGCTGGCGTAGGTCAGGCGCAGGTCGCTGCCGTTGTCGTTGACGTGGCGGTAGTAGCCCAGGGCGAAGACCGGCTCGCAGCCGTAGCCTTCGCAGCCGGCCACGGTGGCGATGGTGCCGGTGGGGGCCACGGTGGTCTGGGCGGCGTTGCGGATGCCGTGCTTCTTGATGCCGCTGACCACTTTCTTCCAATCCACCGCGGGGCGGCCGAAGTCGTGCGACGGCGGCACCAGCGGGACGGGCGGGGTCCATTTGAGGTTTTGCGGGTCGTAAATCGATCCCTGGATGGCCGGGAAGGGCCCGCGCTCTTTGGCCAGGTCGATGCTGGCCAGCATGGCGTTGTAGCGCACGAACTCCATCACCTGGGCGGCAAATTCCTGACCTTTTTGCGAGCCGTAGCGCACGCCGCAGTGGTACATCAGGTCGCTCAGGCCCATGATCCCCAGGCCGATGCGCCGCGCGCGGTGGGCGGCGTCTTTCAAAGCAGGCACGGCAGGCACATATTTATTGGCGTCGACCACGTCGTCCAGGAAGCGCGTTGCCAGCACCACGTCGCGCTGCATCTTGTCCCAATCCACGCTGCCCATGGGGCCAAAGCTGGTCGCCAGGTTGACCGAACCCAGGCAGCAGTTCTCGTACGGGCCGAGCCACTGCTCGCCGCAGGGGTTGGTGGCTTCCAACTGGTAGAGCTGGGGCACCGGGTTGGAGCGGTTGGCTTCGTCCAGGAAGAGCATGCCCGGCTCGCCGTTGTGGTGGGCCTGCTGCACGATCTTGGTGAACAGGTCGCGTGCCTTGACGGTGCGGTAAATTTTGATCGGTACGCCGGCGGCGACAGCCTGCTCGATGGTGCCGTCGAAGCCGTGGTATTGGGGCGAAGTGACGTCGGGGAAGATCAGCTCCCATTCCTCATCAATCTCGACCGCCTTCATGAAGGCATCCGTGATGCCCACCGAAATATTAAAGTTGGTGATCGAATTTTCGTTGGTCTTGCAGGTGATGAAATCTTCGATATCCGGGTGGTCGACGCGCAGCACGGCCATGTTGGCCCCGCGGCGCGAACCGCCCTGGGCCACCTCGCCGAAGGCGTGGTCGTAGACGCGCAGGAAGCCGACCGGCCCGGTGGCCTGCCCGGCGGAGGTTTTCACCAGGGAGCCCTTGGGGCGGATGCGCGAGAAGGAAAAACCGTTTCCGCCGCCGGTCTGCTGGATGAGGGCCGCATCGCGCAGCGTCTGGAAGATGCCCGAGCCTTTTTTGCCCATGTCATCCGAGATGGGCAGCACAAAGCAGGCCGCCAACTGGCCGAGGGGCGTGCCGGCGCCGGTAAAAGTGGGTGAATTGGGGAAAAAACTCTTGGAGGTCAGCAGGGTATAGTACTGGCGGGCGCGTTCGAGCACGTCCGCCTCCCAGGTTTCTTCGACCTGGGCCACGTGGTAAGCCACGCGCCAGAACATCTCCTCGACGCTTTCCGCAGGGCCGCCGCTGTCATCGCGGCGCACGTAGCGCCGCACCAGCACCTGGCGGGCATTTTCTGTCAGTTCGACTTCGGGTAAATCTTCGGGGAGTGGAGGGGTTTGAAGCAGTCCCGTGGGAGCGGGGGGAGTGGGGGAACTCATAAGTAATCTCCTTTAACCTTCAGACAATAATCGGTCAATCTCGTGGCGGATGGCCTGGAGATCATCAAGGTGTAAATAAACAATGGCATACCGGATATACGCGATCTGATCGAGCTCTTTCAGACCTTTAACCACCATATCGCCTACCACGCGCGAAGAAACCTCGGCCCGGCCCATGCGCTGCAGCGAGCTCTCGATTTCGCCCACCAGGCGGTCGATATCGGCCGCGGATACCGGGCGTTTGGCGCAGGAGATGCGGATTCCGCGGGCCAACTTATCGGTCTCGAAAACCTCGCGCGTGCCGTCCTGTTTGATGATCAGGGGGGTGGCCAGGATGGGGCGTTCGTAAGTGCTGAATCGCTGCCGGCAGTTCTCGCATTCCCTCCGCCGGCGTACGCCACCATGGCTGTCATGGGTGGTATCGATCACTTTGGATTTGTCATTTTGACAATACGGGCAGCGCAATATCCTTTCCTCCTGGTTTGAAATTGCTCGCAGTCAGCTCTTGCGGTGGTTGCCCCGTATCTGGGCAAACATGCGTATACCGAACAAACAACCCCCATATATGGGGGTATATAGATTGTTGCCCCCTGTATTTAGTGCCAGAAAAATATTTTAGCACAAATGACCGAGGAATGCAATAGGAAAAACGCTCATTTTGAGGATTTTTAACTTAAAGAATTGCTATCAAAATCGTCGGTTGGATGGATGGTTAAACCAAAAAAAGAGGACCGAATAACCGCGCAAAGCGCGGCTGCTCGGTCCTTTTTATACACCCTTGTCCGTGGAGGTCGTGGACTGGGAGATGAACGAAACTTACCTCTGGTCGTCCTGGTTGCGCGAGGAGCGCCGGTTGCGCAGGAAGGCCGGCACATCCAGGTCCTCGGTGTTGATCACAACCCGCTGGAAATCTGCCTGGCTGGCCTGCTGGCTGCTGGGGCGGGGGGATTGGTCTTTTTGGGAGGTGTCAGAGGATGGTGGGCGCTGGGCAGATGGACCCGGTCGGGAGTCCTCTATTTTGCGAGAGTGCATATCGGCTGCGGGCACGCCCTGGCGTTCAAAAACCGACTGGCTGGGGGCAGAGCGGTCGAAACCGGTCGCGATGACCGTGATGGTCAGTTCTTCGCCCAGGTCGGGGTTTACCACCGCACCGAAGATCATATTGCATTCCGGGTGGGCAGTTTCTTTGATGATTGCAGCGGCGGTGTTGACCTCGAAGAGGGTCATGTCGGATCCGCCGGTGATGTTGAACAGGATGCCGCGGGCGCCGTCGATGGTGATGTCCAGCAGCTGGCTGGAAATTGCCATTTCGGCTGCGATGCGGGCGCGGTCCTCACCGGTGGCGCGTCCGACTGCCATCAGGGCGGCGCCGCCTTCGGACATAATTGCACGCACATCGGCGAAGTCCAGGTTGATCAAACCGGGGACGGTGATCAATTCGGAAATCCCCTGGATGCCCTGGCGCAGCACGTCGTCTGCCGTCTTGAAAGCGTCCTGCAGGCTGGCGCGTTTGTCGACGATTTGCAGCAAGCGGTCGTTGGGGATAACGATCAGCGTATCGGCATGTTCTTTGAGCTTGGTGATGCCGGCTTCTGCGGATTGCGCGCGGCGGGCGCCTTCAAAGGTGAAGGGCCGGGTGACCACGCCAATGGTCAGCGCGCCAACTTCCTTGGCAATTTGGGCAACGATCGGCGCCGCGCCGGTGCCGGTGCCGCCGCCCAGACCGGAAGTCACAAAGACCATATCGGAACCCTTGAGCACTTCGTACAGCTCTTCGGCTGATTCTTCGGCCGCTTTGCGCCCAACCTCAGGGCTGCCGCCGGCTCCCAGGCCACGCGTGACTTTGTCGCCAATCCGTACACGCGTCGCGGCTTTGGACAGAAGCAGCGCCTGTGCGTCGGTGTTTACGGCGATGAATTCGATGCCCCCAAGACCTTCTTCGATCATGCGGTTCACGGCATTACAGCCGCCGCCGCCGACTCCGATAACCTTGATGCGGGCAAATGATTCGGGTGTTGACATTTGGTCCATTGTAATTTCCTCCACTGTGCTAATTGAATCCCGGTCCACCGGTTCATGATTAGTCATTGATTTAGTAATTATAGTATGAAACCCATTAGGGGAGTAGTCGTTTAAGGAATTCATTAATGGCATCCCAATTTAACTTGCCTCCTTTCGCGCGCCGCCCGGGCTGGAGAGCGGCTGTTTCGTTCATCAGCAGTGCCCAATAAAGTAGCCCGACGCTTGTTGAATAAGCGGGTGAATGCAGCTGATCCACCAAACCAATAAGATTTTCCGGCTTTGAAATGCGTACCGGCAGGCCGAGGACCTCAGATGCCAGATTGCGGATACCCGGTAGGGCAGAAGTGCCCCCGGTGAGAACCATGCCTGCCGGCAGCAGGCCGTCATACCCCGAGCGCTTGATTTCTTGCAGCACCAGCTGGAAGATTTCTTCGACCCGGGCTTCGATGATGTGGGCCAGCTCTCTGCGGCTGACGCCAATCGGGTGATCCTCGCCAAATGCGCGCACGGTGAAGCGGTCCGTTTCGCTGACTTCATCCTCAATGGCATACCCGTATTGTTTTTTAAGCTCCTCGGCCTGGCTGAGAGACAGGCGCAGCCCGTGCGCGATATCCGAGGTGATGTGGTTGCCGCCGACCGCCAGCACCATGGTGTGCCAGATGTCGCCGTCGATATAAATGGCCAGGTCGGTGGTACCCCCGCCGATGTCGCAGACCACTGCGCCCATCTGGCGTTCATTATCCGAGAGCACCACTTCGGCGGACGCCAGGGGGTTGAGTACAAACTGCGAAACGTCTACCCCGGAGGCCTGCACGCACTGGCGCAGGTTTTCGACGGTGGCCGCGGCGGCGGTGATGATGTGCGCTTCCACTTCCAGGCGGTAGCCGTGCATGCCAAGCGGCACGCGAATGCCGTCTTGCCCATCCACGATGAAACCGCGCTGCAAGATGTGGATAATTTCGCGATTGTGGGGGATGGCCACGGCCTGTGCGGCGTCCAGGGCGCGGGCAACGTCATCGGTGTCGATTACCCCACCCGAAATGCCCACCACGCCCCGGCTGTTGACCGACGAAACGTGGCTGCCTGCCAGGCTGACCAGGGCCGAGGCAATTTCCAGGCCGGAAGAACGCTGGGCCTTATCCACCGAACGGGTAATCGATTGAGAAGCAGCCGCCAGATCGACGATTGTGCCTTTGCGAATTCCCAGGGCGGGCTCGATGCCCACGCCCAGAATGCGCAGGGACCGCTCCCCCTCCACGCGTGCTACCAGGGTACAGACTTTTGTGGTTCCGATATCAATTCCGACAACGATCGATTCATCCATGGTTTCAGTGCTCCACGCGGTAATAGGGTGCATTTATAAATTCTAAATTGACGTAACTTGGGGTAATGTCTTTTTGGGCAAGCTGATTAATAATTGCATGATACATCGAGATTTTCATCTCCAAATCATCCAGGGTCTTACCAAAGTATACATCCCATCCGCGAGAATCATGCCATCCCAGACCTTCTTTTACCGAATATACCAGATTGGTATTTTTCGGCAGTTGGGCGCTCAGCAGCAGGGCCGAGGACATGATCTTCAGATCCATCTGCACGGGCCTGGGATCGTCTACTTTCGCCGTATCCGGCACGATTGCCGGTGTGCCGTTCGCATCCGGCGTGGCGTCTGGGCTTGGCGCAACGACGGCCTGGGGCGGATTGTCAGCGGAGGTGATCGTCAAAAGACCTTCAGGGGCTTTGCCGCGGGCATTGAAAATCGTGCCCTGAGGATCGATCCATAAGGTCTGGTCCTTGAGCTTCCAGGCGATCACTGGGGTGCGCTCGCTAAAACGGACCGAAACCTGGTTGGGGAAGCCGACCAGCACGGATACCTGCTGCAGTTCTGGGAACGATTTTTCCAGCTCGACCCGGGCCGCAAATGGATCGATGGTAAATACCGAACGTCCGTTGAACTTGAGCACGGCTTCTATGTCGCTCACACTGACCCGGCTGGCGCCTTCGATGACCGGTTTTTCCACCTTAAATTGGTCGGAATTCAAGGCGAAGCTGATCAAGGCAAGCAAGCCGATTACCAGCAGGCTGGAAAGCGCGCGCCACCCCAGGCGAATGGTGGGTGCCGGCACGGAATAGGCGCGCCCCGTGTTCTGGAAGGCGACGGTGTACACCCGGCGCGGGCGAGATGAGGTGCGCGGTAAAATCGGTTTGCCGATACCGGCGCCGCGCACGGTGACCTGCGGCGAATTTATGCTGCTGGCTGCTTTTTCCACGCGCGTACGCGACCGGGTGGTGCGGCGATTGCGAACTTGCTGTGAACGATTGCTGTCGGTGCGCGATGCGGCAGGCCTCATTTGGCCCTCCCATAATGACGTTCGGTGTGGTCCCGCTCGGCTTTGCGTTCCAGAGCCAGGTGGATGAGGCGGTCAAGCAGCTCGGGGTAACTGATGCCGCTGGCTGCCCATAATTTAGCGTACATGCTGATCCGGGTAAAGCCGGGGATGGTGTTGATTTCGCCGATGTATACTTTGTCGGTCTGCCGGTCGAGCAAGAAATCCACCCGGGCCATGCCCGCGCAATCCACCGCCTGATAGGCGCGCAGGGCAGCGGCCTGCATGGATTGGACCACGCCATCCGGGACCGGGGCAGGGATGATCAGTTCGGAGCTGTCATCCTGGTATTTGGCGTGGTAGCTGTAGAAATCTTCGTGCGGGATGACCTCGCCGGGCAGGGAAGCGATGGGTGCGGCATTGCCCAACACACTCATTTCGATTTCGCGAGGTTTTTCGAGGCCCATTTCGACTAACACCCGGCGGTCGTAACGCGCTGCTTCCATCAGGCCTTCCATCAAATCTGAGCGGCTGCGGCATTTGGTGACGCCCACCGAAGAACCCAGGTTGGCGGGTTTGGTGAAGATGGGGTAGGACAGGACTTCCTCGGCCTGCTGGATAACCGCCGCCAGACCCGTTTCGAGCTGGTCGCGGGTGGTCACGATGGATGGCAGCACCGGGATCCCGTTGGCGCGCATCACATCCTTAAAGAGCGCTTTATCCATGCCCACCGCCGAACCCAGCACCCCTGCGCCGACATAGGGCAGGTCGGCCAGTTCAAGCATCCCTTGCAGGGTGCCATCTTCGCCGAATGTGCCGTGGAGGGCCGGAAAAACGACATCGATCTCGGCCAGCGGGGCTAATTGAGCGCCATTTATTGCGTACAGGCTGCGGCTGCCGGGGTAGGGCAGCAGCGTGACGCGGGTCAAATCCTGGGTTTGGCCGCTTTCCAATGCGGCCAGGGGGTCCTGCGCGGTGAACCAGATCCCTTCCCGGGTAATGCCGACCGGGATGATTTCATATTTCTGCGGATCGAGTGTGGTTAAAATGGAGCGCGCTGAATTCAGCGATACTTCGTGTTCGCCGGAACGTCCGCCCATCATAACCATTACTGTAATGTGATGCCCCATGATTCTCCTGGCCACCTAGTTTGCCGGCCAATCGCCGATTTTCTCGATTTCCATTTCCAGCTTGATCGAGAACTTTTCGAAGACGGTCTGCTGCACCAACCGGATCAAGCGGTCGATATCCCTGGCGGTGGCGTTTTCATCATTGATAAAAAAGTTGGCGTGCACCGGGCTGACCTGCACCCCGCCGACGCGGGTACCTTTGAGACCAGCGGCTTCAATCAGGCGCCCGGCGTAATCTCCGGCTGGATTTTTGAACATGGACCCCAGGCTGGCCCCGGGGGGTTGGGTGCTGCGGCGGTGTTGGGAAAACTCCTCCATCCTGGCCTGTACTTCGGCCGGCGTGCTTTGCGCCAGCTTGAGCTGGGTGGATAAGATGACTGCCTGTCCGGGGTGCTGTTTCAAAATGCTGGTGCGGTAGCCAAACTTAAGCTGCTCCACGGTCCATGTTTTCTTCCCTTGTTTTCGGTGCAAGATTTCTGCCAGCATAAAGTTAGCGTTTATGTCGGCGCCGTGGGCGCCGGCGTTGCCGTAAACTGCCCCACCGACGGTGCCGGGAATGGTGGCTGCCCATTCCAGCCCACTCATGCCGCGCAGGGCCACCTGGCGGGCCATGGCGCCCAAATTGGCCCCGGATTCTGCCCACACACTGGGCGGATTGCTGCGCGCGTCAATCTTCACCGTTTTTGCCCGGTTCACCACCACCAACCCGTGAAAACCGCTGTCACTGACCAGCACGTTCGACCCGCTGCCCAGGATCGTAAACGGGACGTCCATCTCCCACAACCTGCGCACCGCATCTTCCAGTTCGGCGGCATCGTGAACGATCAGCATGGCATCTGCTTTCCCGCCGGCATGGGCGGTGGTGTAGTTTGCCAGCTTTACGTTCTCCTGCAGCCGTTTGGCAAATGCCTCGCGCAGCGCGTTGAGGGGGGTGGTGCGGGGTGCGGTCATGGTTCAGTTTTCTCCTTGTTGTGTTCCCGGGGATGGGAAAACGATGCTATCTATATACCCTTTAAAAATTCGATCAGTTTTTCCACCAGCGCGGTGCGCTGCCGGTGGGTGAGATGCTGGTTGGCTGCCGCCCGGGTTTTGCCCGCGGCAGGTGAGCGCAGCGCTTCCAGGCGCGTGCCGGGATTAATTGTGGATTGGGTTTGATATTTACGGGTATTTTTATCTTCAGGCATGCTTTTCCTCTCCAGATTGAAGCTCATCCAACAGCTTTTGGCCAATTTGTTCGGCATCTCCAGCCGATAAGATCAGGACCACGTCACCCGGCTGCAGTTCGTCCAATAAAAAGTCGGCAGCATCCTCCAACGTGGGGGAAAACCAGGTGGGCGGCTGCGCGCATTTCAGCCACGATGCGCGCGGCAGAAAAACCAGGGTTGCTCTCTCGCGCGGCGTATATTTCGGTCACCAGCACGCGGTCGGCCTGCTGAAATGCCTGGATAAAGGCATCGAACAGGGCCTGGGTGCGCGAATAGGTGTGCGGCTGCCAGACGGCCCACAACCTGCGCTGCGGGTGACGCAGGCGGGCTGCAGCCAGCGTAGCGCGGATTTCGGTGGGGTGGTGGGCATAATCGGAGTAGATTGTGATCCCGTTAACCTCGCCCATCCGCTCAAACCGGCGGCCGGTGCCGCTAAATTCACCTAATGCCTGGGCGGCCGGTTTCATGGGCAGTCCCAGACGGTGCACCAGGGTCAATACGGCCAGCGCATTGCGCACATTGTGCAGCCCGGGTACCTGCAGTTTTACGTCAACCAGGCGTCGAGGCTGGCTGCCCTCTGCTTGCATCCAGGCGGTAAAGTCGATCCCGCCGCGTGCATTGGAAGAGGTCTCTTCGCTGAAATAGTTGGCCTCGTGATCCAATCCATACGTCCAGGCCTGCCGCCCTTGCGGTAAATGCCAGACCAGGCCGGCCGTTTCGGCATGATCCTGGCAGGTGATCAATCCGCCGCCCGGCTGCAGGCGCTGGATGAAATCAAAAAATGCCTGGCGGTATTCATTCATCGTTGGAAAACAATCGGGGTGATCGTGTTCCAGATGGGTGATCAGGATCCATTCCGGGGACAGTCCCAGGAACATCCGGTCATATTCATCGGCTTCGACGATCCAATGCTTCCCTTGCCCGGCGTGGGCGTTCCTGGATAGGTTTTTAGCGACCCCGCCAATAATGTACGATGGATCTAACTGCAAGCAGTGGAACACCCAGGCCGTCATGGCGGTGGTTGTGGTCTTTCCGTGGGTGCCGGCAATTGCAATCGTGGATTTACCGGCAAACAGCTGCCCGAGAAACTCTGCCCGTTTGAGCAGTGGAATGCCTGCGGCGCGAGCCGCCCGCACTTCGGGGTTGTCATCGCTGATCGCCGAGGAACGCACCACAATATCTGCCCCGGCGATCTGTTCCGCGCGCTGTCCTTCAAAAACATGCGCGCCGGCCTGCGCCAGCTCATTGGCAAACACCGACAGCTGCCTGTCTGACCCGCTGACCGTGTACCCGCTTTCGAGCAGGACCCGGGCAATGGCCGACATACCGCTGCCGCCAATCCCAATGAGATGGATGTGCTTCATCATAAGAAAACCACCAATACGAAGGCGAAGGAGATGGCGACCGCGAAAAAGATGGTCGGTACGCCTAACAGCCAGTTGGGCGGGAGGAAGCTGATCAAGGCCTGGGCCGATTTGTTTAGATTTGACGAGATAATCCCGGGGAAGGGATACCCGGCATGGTCCAGGAAAAACCATAAAGTGCCCCAGATCAGGTAGCCGTTGACGGCGCCTAAAAACAGCCCCAACAATGCGTCCTGCAGCCGGTCGCGGGCAAACCGGCCGCTTCCGGACAACCTGGGAATGTTGGGCGTCTGGTAGCCGAAAAAGCTCAGCGCGACGAGTATGATCACCCGCAGCCAGAATACGGTCAGCGGATCGCCGCCCGGGCGTTGGGCATCCATGGTCAGCTTTGTGACGAACGGCACGTAGGTTTCCAGAACAGTGACGATGAACAGGGCCAGGATCACCGAAAAAGTGACCATCATTTCCTTGGCCCAGCCGCGCATCAGGCCGATGATCCCAAACATGAAGATGAACAACCAGAAAAGGACATCGATGCTGACCATTATGCGCCTTCCTTTCGCGATGCGGCCAATTCGCGAACCAATCCGGCGATTTCCTGGGCCGCGTTCGGGCGAGCCAACGCTCGCATGGCGGCCTGCATGGAATTTAACCGGTCGGTATTCGTGAAAAGTTCCTGGATCGTAGGAAGCAAGCGGGCTGCCATTTTTTCATCCGGGAGGAGCACAGCCGCCCCTTGTTTTTCGAGGAATACGGCATTCACTTTCTGGTATCGCCAGGCGTACGGGTAAGGGACCAGGATCGCCGGCAGGCCAAAGCAGGGATATTCGCCTAATGCGGAGGCGCCGGCGCGCGAGACAACCAGGTCGGCGGCCGCCATGGCGGCCCCCATATCGTCGTGCAGGAACTCAAAGGCATGGTAGCGTTGACGAAGGGTGGGCGCCAATCCGACCTGTGATAACTGAATATAAGTCCAATCGACCGATCCTGTCAGATGCAGCACCTGGCAGGTGGTCAAAAGATCGGGCAAGATCGTTTCGACAGCGCGGTTAATGGTTTGGGCGCCTTTGCTGCCGCCAGTGACCAGCAACACAGGCAAATCGTCACTCAGGCCGAAATGGGCCCGGGCAGATTTTTGGTCCCAACCAGTTAAATCAGGACGCAGCGGATATCCTGTGGTCGTCACCGGTTTTCCGGCAGGAAAATATGCCCGCGAATTGTCAATGGTTACGGCAATTTGGTCGGCAAAACGCGCCAGGAATTTCAACGCCAGCCCGGGTTCAATATCTGGGCAGTATACTAACGAAGGGATATTCCGGCCGGCCACGGCCATCGGTGCGGCGACATAGCCGCCGGTAAACAGAAGCACATCCGGGCGGAAATCCGCCAGGATGCGTCGGGCAGCCAGCGTGCCGCGCGCCAACCGCCAGAGATTGCCCGGTAGAGCCCGCAGGCCCACACCGTGCACTCCCGCGGCGGGAATGGACGTAAACGGCAAGCCGGAACGCGTCACGAGGCCGGCCTCCATGCCGCCCTCGGCGCCAACCCATAAAACCGGCTGTGCATCATTTTTCAGTTCCTGAAGAACCGAAAGAGCGGGGTACACGCCGCCTCCGGTCCCGCCGGCGCATATCAATAACCGCACCGTATGACCTCCCTTCCGAACTGGCAGATTCTTTCTTCGAATTCGAACGGGCAATATTCATCAGAATTCCGACGCCGATCATGGTCGACACCATGCTCGAACCGCCGTAGCTGACAAACGGCAGGGCATTACCGGCAAAAGGAAACAGGTTAACCATGACGCCCATGTTCAAAATCGCTTCGAACACGATCCAGAATGTGATCCCACTTGCCAGCATGCGTCCCAACTGGTCGGGGGCGCGGTTCGCGATTTGCAGCCCGCGCCATAAAATCAGGAAGTATAACGCCAAAACAGCGAAAGCACCAACCAGACCGGTCTCCTCGACGATTACGGCATAGATGCTGTCCGTCCAGGGCACCGGCAGCCCGGTGAATTTCGTGACACTGTTTCCGATTCCCACGCCAAAGAGACCGCCGCGTGAAATGGCTTCAAACACACGCTGCATGTGATCGGAGGCCATGTTCGGGTTGGTCAGCCCGGCGATATATTTGTCCCAGCGGTCGCTGCCGGTGGTGGTAAATTTGACCACAAAGAAGCCAATTACGAAGGCCGCGATGATTACCAGAATAACCTGGCGCAGTTCTGCGCCGGCCAGGTAAAACATCAGGCCGCCCATCACAAAGATGGTGAGGGTGGCGCTGAAGTCGGGTTGGATGAAGATCAACGCGCCAAAAATACCCAGGATGGTCATCATCGGGATCAATCCGAAAGAAAGGATGTTTAATACCTCCCGTTTGGAATACAACCAGAATGCCAGGTAGAGGATCACGACCAGCACTGCAATTTCTGAAGGCTGGACAGACCCGTTGAACAGTGTGCGGGTTGAATTGAAACGATCTTCACCAAACAACAGCACTGCCATCAGGGAGATCAAGGCAACGGCAATCATTGGCACCAGCAAACGCTGATAACGGTGATAGTCAAACAGGCTGAGAGCCAGCGCTATGAACGCGCCCAGTGCTACAAATGCCATCTGGCGCAGCAAATAATATGTGTCTGGTTTGCTCAAAGTCTGGGCGCTCTTCCAACTGGTGGAATACACCATCATCAATCCAACCACCACCAGGGCAATCACAAACAACATCAATGGCACATCCAGATGCAGTTGGAAGGACTTTGCGACCTTGACGGTCGAGTACGTACGGGCAGGTGTCTTTACATAAGCTGTTTGACCCATTGTCGATAGCGCTCCCCACGCTCTTCAAAATCAATAAATTCATCATAACTGGTTCCGCCCGGAGACAATAAAACGACCATTCCGGGACCAGCCTTCTGTGCTGCAGCCATTACAGCCTCATGCAAACTGGCGGTTTGCACCAGGCTGAAAGGGCGGCGGCCGCTATGCTGCGGTCCGAGGGCCTGCAGAATCTTAGGCGCGGCCTCACCAAAAACAATAATGTGGTCCACTCGCTGGTGGATAAGTTCTGCCAGTTCACTCCAGGGCAGATTTTTGTCTCGCCCTCCAAGAAGCAGAACCAGGGGTTCATCGAATGACCGGATGGCTGCCATGGTTCGTTCCGGAGCGGTAGCGATCGAGTCGTTGTACCAATCGGCATCATGCCAGCGGCGCACCCATTCCAGCCGGTGGGGCACCCCGTTGAAGCCTTCGATCCCGGCTGTAATGGCATCGCGATCGAACCCGGCGGTATAAGCGATGGCGCAAGCTGCGAGCACATTGAGCAAATTGTGCTCTCCGCGCAGGCGAATCTGGTTGACCGGCAGCAGGTTTTGGGTGTGCGAGCCGGCCTGCAAGCAAATTACGGCGTCTTGCATGTAGGTGCCGCTTTGCCCGCCTGGCAGGGGGCTCAAACCAAAAGAAACCAGCTCACCTTTCACCTGAGATGCCAATCCCCAGGCTCCGGGATCATCCCTGCCCAGAACAGCGCTGTCTTCGCACCCCTGGTACGCCAGAATGCGCGTCTTGGCAGCGGTGTAGGCTTCCATCGTGCTATGCCGGTCCAGGTGGTTGGGGGTGATGTTGAGGATGCAAGCCACCTGGGGCGAGCAAGTCATCAACTCCAGCTGGAAGCTGGAGAGTTCGAGCACCACCACATCCGCGGCCCGAATTTGATCTAGCTGGTCGATCAAAGGCAGCCCGATATTGCCACCGATCCAGGCACGCGCGGGTGGTTTCACGGCTGCCTGCGCCATCCGGCCCACCAGGGTGGTGGTGGTGGTCTTTCCGGCAGAACCGGTGATACCGATCACCTTGCAGGGCACGCTTTCCATAAAAATTTGCGAATCGTTGGTCAGCGGCAGTCCGCGCCGGGCGGCTTCGACCAGGATGGGCAGGTTCAGCGGCACGCCGCCTGAAACACACACCAGGTCGGTTTCGTCCAGCAGGCGCAGGGGGTGTTCTCCCAGGATCCAGCGGATGGATAAACCGGACATGGATTCCTGGGCGGCTTCCATCTGCGCGGCAGGGCGCTGGTCGTTGATCGTAACCTGCGCACCGGCCCGCGCCAAATAGCGCCCGGTCGCCAATCCCTGGCGAGCGCCGCCGATCATCAGGACGCGAATGCCATGCCAGTTTTTCATCTTCCTACCACTGCAAGAGCCATGCCAAGCATGGCAAATAACAGGCCTATCAGCCAGAAACGCTGCACGACCTGGGTTTCGCTCCACCCCAACAATTCAAAGTGATGGTGAAGCGGTGCCATTTTGAATAATCGTTTGCCCTTGGTCCAGCGGAAATAGGCGACTTGCAGAACGACGCTCATATTTTCGCTGAAGGGGATGATTGCGATCAGGGGCAGCAGCAGCCACTGTCCGGTCATCAATGCCACCACGCCTAAGGTCGCCCCAAGCGAAAGTGCGCCGGCATCCCCCATGATCAGTTGAGCGGGGTGGACGTTGAACCATAAGAAACCAAATAAGGCGCCGACGATGGTGAAACAGAAGCGCCCCAAAAAGATTTGCCCCTGCAGCAGGGCGATCCCACCATAGGCTGCAAAAGCCGTGGCCGAAATCAGCCCTGCCAGGCCATCGAGCCCATCGGTGAAATTGACTGCGTTCGAGAAACCGGTAATAATAATCGTCGCCACTGGGATGTAAAGAATGCCCAGTGAAATTGGCTCTTTCGCGTTGGGCCAGAACATATCGGGCACATCGAGTATATACTTCAATACAATTGCCGCCGCCAGGGCCATCAAAACCTGGAAGAAGAATTTGGTACGGGCGCGCAATCCCAATCCACGCCGCGGACCGCGAATTCCTTCCCAGTCGTCAACCGCGCCCAGCAGGGCGAAACCCACCATGACCACCAGCGGCGCCAGGACGGACTTGCCCAGGAAGTTAATCCCCAAAAGGTTTGCGGCATTCAGCAGCACCGTGATGAGCAAAATAGGGATGATGAACATGACCCCGCCCATGGTGGGCGTGCCCATTTTGATCATATGACTTTGCGGTCCTTCGACACGGATCACCTTGCCAATTTTAAAATGGCGCAAAAAACGCACCAACGGGCCGCCCCAGATGACCGTCATCATGAACCCCATCATGCTCAATGCCAGCGCCAAAGATGTTTCTTTCAATGAATTTCCTCCAGTGCGCTGATGATTCGTTCCATTTGCAGCCCATGTGAACCCTTGACCAGGGCAATATCGCCTTTTTTGAGATGGTGACGTAAATAATCGATCGCTTCGGGCACGGTAGCCACCCAGTTGACCGCTTCCTGATGCATGCCAGCCGCCAGCGCCGAAGATGCAATCAATTTTCCGCGCTCGCCAATCGCCAGCAGTTCTGCGCATACCTCGGCGGCCCTGGCGCCCACCATTTCATGCCCGGATTGTTCATATTGGCCTAATTCCAGCATTTCGCCCAGTACACCGACCCGCCGACCCTCCAACTCGCCCAATAGGTTAAGCGCCGCCAGGGTGGATTCGGGCGAGGCATTGTAGGTATCATCCAGCAGCAGGGCTCCGTTTTGGGTATGAGCCGCGACCAGACGCAGCTGGGTATGCCCGTTCTGCAGCCCTTCTACAATTTCACTCCAGGTCAATCCCTCAACCAGGCCAACCGCTGCCGCCCGCAGTACGGTATGGACCGAATGCTGGCCGATCAGAGGCACTCTCAAAGTGATCGTATCCATGCCGTAATGCAACCGGCAGCGAATACCTTCCAATCCCAGGCTTACGATCTCATCCGCCCAAAGATCGGCGATTGGATCCAGACCGTAATAAAAGACCTGGGCGCTGGTCTTTTCCGCCATATTTCGCACCCAGAGATCGTCGTAGTTCAGTATCGCGACACCGTCTGGGGCAGCGGGCAGTGCCTGAACTAATTCGGTTTTTCCCCTGGCAATGGCTTCCTGCGAGCCGGCTCGTTCCGCATGAACCGTGCCGATATTGGTCACGACGCCGACGGAGGGCTGCGCCAGATCGCACAGGAAGGTAATTTCTCCGGCAACAAAAAAGCCCATCTCCAGCACGGCCCGTTGGTGCCCGGGACCCAGGCGCAGCAGGGTGAGAGGCAAGCCGATTTCGTTATTCAGATTCCCCTGGTTTTTAAGGGTGTGGAAACGCTGGCTGAGCACATCTGCCACCAGTTCTTTGGTGGTTGATTTACCCACGCTTCCGGTTATCGCAACTACGCGCACGTTGATCTTTTTCCGCCAAAAACCTGCGATGACTTGAAGTGCTTTCAGGCTGTCATCCACCCGCAGTAGAAATGGGGTTTCAGGCAGGCTCGTATCTTCCGGAATGGGGCCGTCTCGAAGATCAATCACCGGGTAAGGTAGATCGACCTCCTGTTGGATCACGGCTGACTGCGCTCCTTGCTTGAATGCGTCTTCAATGAATGCGTGCCCGTCCACGCGTTCTCCTGGCAGCGCAAAGAACAGGCTGGCGGGAATCGCCTGCCTGGAATCGATCGAAGCCTCACTTATAATTAAGGAGGCTCCGGCGACTCGCGCGCCTGTGAGGGCTTCAAACACATCAGCAAATGTTAGCACATTGCATTCCTATTTATTGCTGCTTCCAAGCAGCTGCTGGCGGATGGCGTCCGGAGGAAGATTGGTAAGTTGGACGCAGGCCATAAATAAATCTTTGAAGATTGGGGCTGCCACAATCGAGCCATAAGGCATAGGCCCGCCGGGTTCTTCCAACCAGACGTAAATGATGAAGCGCGGATCGTCAACCGGTCCCCAACCGACAAAAGAAGCATTGGTCTTGTTTGAGAAGTATCCGCCGCCGCCGGGAATGGGAATTTCTGCGGTGCCAGTTTTCCCCGCGATGCGGTAGCCATCAATTTTTAAAATCTTGGCTTCACCCTTGATTGCTTCGGCCAACATTTCGTTGACTGTATTCGCAGTTTGTTTAGAAATAGGTTGGCTGATCACCTGGGGCAGGTTATTTAGCTGGCGTCCGTTATCGACCACCGCCTTGAGCACATGCGGCGCCATCATCTTGCCGTCATTGGCGATGGCTGACAGGGCGGTGATCATTTGAATGGGGGCCAATGCGATACCCTGTCCAAAGGCGTTATTGGCCAGGCTGAGTTTGGTCCAATTCTCGTCTCCGGGCAGGCGAACGGGATAATAATCTTCGCCATCCAGATCGATGTTCGAGGGTTGCCCGATGCCGAAGGCTTTGATCCCTTCATAGAATTTTTTCTCGCCTAACTGGTTGACCACCCAGCTCATACAGGTATTTAAGGAGTATTCCAGGCATCCGGTCATGGTCTGGTCGCCGTAGGCGCGGTAATCCCAGTTCGTGATGCGCTTTCCGGGAGCGTCAAAATAACCGACGTCATTGTAATGCGTGTCGGGCTGGACTGCACCTGCGTCTATTGCCAGAGCCATGGTCAGTGGTTTAAACACCGAGCCAGGTTCGTAGATCTGGCTGATGGCCCGGTTCCAGGGGATATTCTTCAATATTAACTCTTCATTTACCCGCCAGTACTCGTTAGAGTCGATGCGTGGAGTTGAAGCCATGGCCAGAATCTCTCCCGTGCGGGGATCCATGATAATTGCAGTTCCGGAAGTCGAACCAGTATTTTTAACCGCCTGATCCAGTATTTGTTCGGTTTGGGATTGGATTTCGCGGTCGATGGTCAAGATCAGGCTGGCCCCTGACGGAAGTTTTGGGATGCTGGTAATGTCATACGGTGAACGCGGAATCGAAACTGTGGTCGTGATCCCTGCCAGGTAGGAATTGTAATGACCTTCCACGCCGTTGACTCCAATAGGGTTTTGCGGATCCAGGCTTTTAACATAGCCCAACACATTGGCAGCCATCGATTTTTCTGGATAGCTGCGCTGCAGGTGGGGGACCAGAACGATGGCCCGCATCAAATTCTTGCCTTCGTCGATCATTGCCTGTTTGATTTTGCGAAGTTGATCGACTTTAGCCGGTTCAACGCCATCGATCAGGCGCATGTAAAGATAGGTGTTGCGGTCAGCCCGGGTCAATTCCAGCATGCGATTGTAATCGGCACCGGTGACCGTCGCCACGGCCCGGGCGATGGCCTCAGTTTCCTGTTCGGCTGTCTTTTCATTAATGAGCTTAAGATCGATCCCGATTTCGTAAACTTCCTTGCTGCCTGCCAGAAGCTTTCCATTACGATCGAATATTGCTCCGCGTTCTGGGACAACCCTTAATGTGATCGAGTTGTTGTTTTGTTCAATTTTTGCCTGCAGGTCTTTTATGTCCGGGCGATTTTGAATATTAATCATCTGGCCAAAAATCAGGACACCGATGACACTGAAAGCGACACCGATCGTCAGAAATCGAGAATTTTGAGCTGAGTTCATCGTACTGATTCTCCCTGGTCCAATTTAAGACCATTCACTGTCTCAAATAGAACTTCCCACAAAGAACGAGTGTATTCGGGTTTTAGCCGGGCTGTTGGCAGCATATCGGGCCCGGGTGGGGGGGCCAGGACCAGTTGTGGCCTTCCGGTGTATCCCTTCACCAGCACATACATCCCTTTTTCTGGGTCGACTGGCTTGAAGCCAGCCTTTTTTGCACGCGCTTCCATGTTTGAGATCGAAGTTAGATCTCCAAGCTGCACCTTTAAAGTGGCAAGTTCGCGTAGTAGGACTTCACGCTGATATTCGCCATCCTGGATATTCAGACCGGCAGTGGCTGCCTGGGCGGAAATATATAAATACATTCCGGTTACCAGTGTAAATATTAGAATGATCACTAAAAATGTACGCAGGCGCTGTACTTGAATTCGCCATGGTGCCTGTTGATATGCCTGGATAATTTTTTGAGACATTGCAACTCCCAATTTAACTGGTTTACTACTATCCTTTATGCAACACTCATGCCAGAATCAGCTTTTCTGCTACCCGCAAATGAGCACTTCTTGCGCGGGGATTATTTTGCATTTCATCTTCCGCCGGCGAAATTGGACGCCGGGTGATTTCTTTGATCGATGCCTTATGCCCACAGGTACAAACCGGCTGTTCGGGGGGGCAAATACAATCGCGACTTTCCTTACGAAAATACTGTTTGACCAGCCGGTCTTCCAACGAGTGGAAAGAGATTACAGCCAGCCTTCCGCCGGGAGCCAATGCATCCACTGCGGTGGGGAGCACTTCGCTTACCGACCGCAGCTCCTGGTTTACGGCAATGCGCAGGGCCTGAAAAGTGCGCGTTGCGGGGTGCAAGCGGTCATGTGAACGCCCGGTTGCTTTTTCCAGGGCCCGCGCCAGCTCGCGCGTCGTACTAAAAGGCCTGTTTTGTACGATCACCCGTGCGATCCGCCGCGAGTTGCGATCTTCTCCAAACTGCCAGATCAGGTCTGCCAGTTCTCGTTCAGGAAGGTGGTTTACCAGGTCAGCGGCAGTTGTAGGTTGGCTGGGGCTGAAACGCATATCCAGGGGGCCGTCTTTTAAGAAGGAAAATCCCCTTTCCGGTGTGTCCAACTGCATTGACGAGACCCCCAGATCGAGCACGATGCCCTGCACGCTGTCCCACCCGATTTTCAACATTTGATCGCGCAGTGTGGTGTAAGAAGCGAGGATTAAGCTAACCCTGGCTGGAAATTCTGACAGTCGCCGGTCAGCGAGCGCAAGTGCCTGAGGATCCAGATCCAGCCCCAACAATCTTCCTTCGGGTTCACTGGCTTTTAAGATTCCCCAGGCGTGCCCGCCGGCACCCACAGTCGCATCGATGTATCGTCCCGGGCTTTTTGGGTTTATTAAGCGTATAATTTCATGGTAAAGAACTGGGCGGTGCTGCTCTTGCGGTTCTCGGTCAGCGTCCATATCAGCGCATCGGGAGGTTAAGCTCTTTGAAGTGTTGAGCCATCGCAGGAGAATTCTGTACTTTAACTTGCTCGGTCCATAGTTCAGGTGACCATATCTCGAAACGTTTTCCCTGCCCCACGACTACCGCCGCGGAATGCAGGTCCGCTCCGTCACGCAAGTACTGCGGGATCAAGATGCGGCCCGACCGGTCAAATTCAACTCGCACAGCATTGGAAAAGATCAGGTTTTGCAGCAGGCGGACTTCCGGATCGGTTACAGTCAGGTCATTTAACCGATCCGCCAATGACTCGAAAACAGATTCGGGCATGACGGTCAGGTTTTGGTCAAAAGCACGCGTGATATAGGCTCCTTCCCCCAATTCTTCGCGGAAGCGCGCAGGGATGGTCATCCGCCCTTTTTCATCGATCGTGTGTTCAAACTGACCTAAGAACATAAGTTCTACCTCTGCTAGATATGCGGAACGCCGGATCTGCTCCGGCGCTCCACTTTCCTCCACTTTCCTCCACTTTCCTCCACAGTATAGCCGAAACAGACCCTAAAAGCAAGCGTTTTTAAGGACAAATTACAACTTTGTTAGTCAATTATTAATTTTTGGTGGGATTATGCTTTTAACGCCGCAAAGAAATGGTAAATGTGCTTCCACAGCCCGGTTCGCTCTCTGCCAGGATGGTGCCGTCGTGATGCCGCTCAATGACCTGGCGGGCGATGGATAATCCTAAACCTACCCCGCGAAAGAGATGACCATCCACATGGTCCAGGTGGTAAAAGCGGTCGAAGATGTGCGGCATAGCCTCTGGTGGAATGCCTACCCCCTGATCTTTAATCTTTACCCATATCGCCTTTTCGTTGAACCCCGTTTCCACCATCACATCACCGCCATCCGGGCTGAATTTGATGGCATTATCCAGAATCGCGACTATCGCCCGGTTAAGACTTTTCGCATCCGCCATGATTTGCGGCAAACGCGGTAAGATTGACAATTGAATGCCCACCTTATTTTGCGCCGCATGCGCACGCTGCTGTTCTACCGCTGAGGAAACGATCGACCCGATGTCCGAGAGTTTAAATTCTGTCAGGATCAGATCCATTTCTTGCAAGAATAAGATATCGTTGGTCAGCGCCGTAATTTCCTGCAGATTGCGATGAATAGTGTCGATGGCGCTGTTGAGTGTTTCCCCGCGCAGCATGCCGGTTTGAATTACCTCGATAAATCCATTGGCTGCCATTAATGGGGTACGCAGTTCATGGGCAATGGCGGTAAGAAATTCGCGCCGGGCTTCTTCCAAATCGCTGAGCTGCTGGTAGGCTTCTGCCAGTTCTTTGGCTTTGGTGCGCAGGTCGCCAATGGCAATCTCGTCATTTTCGCGCAGGCGCCGACTCACTTCGCGCATCAGGGCAATTGAAATTGAACTGCTCTGCACCAACATGTCAGCAAATATTTCTTTGCGCAGCTCCAGAACAGTGCAGCTGCTCGTGGTGGCGACCGTCGCCGCCCGAGGGGCATCGTTCACAATCGCCATCTCTCCGAAAAAATCACCGGGGTAAAGCTGTTTAAGATGGCGTTCTTCGCGTTCATCGAACCACTTGGAAACGCGCACTTCCCCTTCCAGCAGGATGTAAAATGTGGATTCCAGCGCGCCTTCATGGCATAGGATCGTATCCGCGGGATAGGATTTCTGGTCGCTGGCGGATATTAAGTTTTCCGCCTGGTCAACGGGGAGACCAGGAAAGGCGCTTAACAGGACGGCGCGCGTATCAATTTCAGAATCCATAAGGCAGCTTTCCTTTCATTCCGGGCTTTTCTTGATAAATTGATTATATCCTGCGATGCAAGTCCTGCGGAATGAGTGATGGTACAGGTGCAATTCGGGTTGCAATAGTTATGCCCTTTATCTGGCGCTTTTTAATTTTATTTTCCCATAATAATTGACTTAATAAGAACCCGGGGTTGAATCTGGCACGGAAGCGATTAATTCAACCCCGGGAAAAAGTCTTCCATTCTCCGCTTGCACTCCTGTACTGGAATGGGGCAGGGAAATGGGATAGGCCGGTTATTTTACCGGGTCAGCATGGGTACATACACTTTTTGCGGTCCGTAAATCTGATTGTTCTTTTCTGCTTCTGCCATTAATTGCTGATATTGATCCAGCGTCAGTACCTGGTACGGATTATCCGCCTGGGGCGAAAGCAGGGCCAGAGGTATCGTGCCGGTGGCTTTGTAAACCATGACCGCGAAGGCAAAGATGGCTTCCGTTGGGGTGAAGGCGCAGTGCCCGTAGCGTACAATAGGGATGGTGAAGAACTGCGAGCTTTTCCCTGCTCCCCAGACTTTCAGCAGGTAAAGCAGCTCATGCCAGTAAGGGACGATTGGATCACCGGTGGTGTGCATGGCAACTAATGGTGCTTTGATGCGGCCGTTGGTCTGGTAGGCTTGCATGGCTGTTACGGCGGAACGATCGGCATTGAATCTGGCTACTTTCAAGTTAAGCAGCCAATCATTGTTTGAACCGAAGTACCAGCGCGGAGTGTTGTCAAACGGCTGTCCGCCGAGTGTGCTGTGCCCGTCATTGGTCGCCTTGATGTTGTAATCCAGCAGTCCGCGCACGGTCAGGTCAATCGTCGCGGCTTGATTGCTGCTATCGAACGGCGCCTTGCTGGTCGACATCAGTTGGCTCGTTGCGCCGGGGTCAGCGCCTAATGCCAGCCTGATTTGCCCCTGGAGGCTGGCAGGATCCGGAACATCCGGAGGCGTTACCAGCGTGCCCCAGGCTGCCCGGGTGGCAGGTGAGATATCGATCGGGCTGCCCAATGCGGTTTTGAAAGCCGGGAAGAAATAATCAAACAGCACCCGGAAATCGCCCCAGTAATTGACCTGTCTGGTAAAATTGCCGACCGGGCCGCAGGTGGTCACGCCGCCGTCAAAGAGCTGGTTTGGGTTCTGCTCGATCGCCTTGGCGGTGACAAGCCCTCCTTCTGAAGCACCCACCAGGAAAATGTGGCCTTGCGGGTGCTCGGTTTTGAATAATCCTGCCAGTCGGTTAACGGCGTTTATGCCTTCATTCACAGCCAGACCGTTTTTACTGTAGCTGGTGATGGCAAAGGCATATTTCATCCCGGTCAATACAAGCGGCAGGGTTATCGGCGGGGTAGCCGTTGCATCCAGTACCAATTGATCCCAGGGAATCATGCCGACAGGCACCAGCGGGTCGACATAACCATGCGCATAGATTACCAGGTCGCCATTCCATCCAACCGGAGGAACCCACAGGCAGTAATTCGACCCTGCACCATCTTCCCCATACGTACCACCATTGTCTACACAATAAGCCTGGTCCGCAGGAATGATCGAGGATGTTTCTGCAGCAGCTTGCATGGCTGGTGCGGCGGCGAGCAGCATGGTCAGGATAAGGATTAAACTGAGAATACGGGTCATTGTGTTTCGCTCCTTTCATATGGGAGATTTGGATCGTTACGATTTTGGAAAAATGGCCAGTGTCACGATGCGAGACACCTCCTTTCAACAACAATCGACCTGGTCCACCAGTATTGGAATGCGTCTGCATTGGATGCCCCTGGCAGATTTACTGTCCAGTTTGATCGACGGCCCCTTGCGATCAAACAATAAAAAAATGAAATACCAACCCGGGCAAGCTCATTGTAGCACGCGAAAAATGATGATTCAACGCCTGTCATGATTTTTCAAGGGAAAAATTAGCGTGCATAGATAAGTGTTTGCCTGATCATAAAGGTGGTTATATTGAGATATTGGTATTTTATTTGAATTCATGTAGACTGATCTTACTTATTCTTTTCCTGAGGAGTAACCGATGTCTCCTGTTAACGGATCGTTCGATGTTGTGGTTGACGAAACTTTATGCCATGAATGTGCAGCCTGTGTCGGCATTTGTCCCTTTGGCGCGCTGCAGATGACCGAAAGCCGGCTTGTGGTAAATAATGATCGCTGCACGGACTGTCAGTGGTGTCTGAAAATCTGCCCATTCCACGCATTGAGTGCACAACCTTTACGACAGGCAGTTGTATGAACGCGTCCTACGATGTGGTTGTAGTTGGGGCAGGCCCGGCCGGGGCTGTGGCCGCCCGCCGGGCAGCAGAAGGTGGGTTGAGCACGCTGCTGCTGGAGAAGCGCCAGGAAATCGGCGCGCCGGTGCGCTGTGCAGAAGCGATTGGCGCGGAATTATGCCTGCCGTTCATCAAACCCGATCCCAAATGGATTGATGCCGAGATCAGCGCATTTTGCGTTTATAACGCGCAGGGCGAAGGGGTCAAGGTTCCGCCAGCGGAACCGACCCTGGTGGTTAACAGAAAAGTATTCGACCTGGAACTGGTCAAATTGGCCGCGCGGGCCGGGGCGGAGGTTTGCACCAGCGCTCCTGCGGTAGGGGTCTTGCTTGAGAAGAAGCAAGTGGTGGGGGTAAAGATTGAGCATTTTGGACGGACACAAGAAATTTCTGCCCGTCTGGTTGTTGCGGCAGATGGCGTCGAAGGCCAGGTAGGGCAGTGGGCCGGGCTGCGCAATCAGCTCCGATTGGGAGATTTCTACAGCGGGGTGGAGTTTCTGCTGGGAAACGTGCAAGAGAAGATCGAGCCGACCACCTGCGAATACCACCTGAATCAGGAACTCGCGCCAGGGGGGTATTTGTGGGTTTTCCCCAAGGGTGAAGACACGGCAAACGTTGGTCTGGTCTTCAGCGGCGATCAGGCCCCAGAGCGCCCGGCATTCTCTTTGCTGGAAGATTTTGTCGACCGGCACTTTCCGGCTGCATCTGTCCTGGGCGTGGTTTCCGGAGGAATCCCAATCTCCGGCGTGGTGAAAAATATGGTTGCAGATGGGCTGGTGCTGGTGGGTGACGCCGCCCACCAGGCTGATCCGTTAACCGCCGGTGGAATTAACCTGGGCATGATCGGCGCCGATCTGGCGATGCAAGTCGCTGTGCCGGCCGTCAAGGATGGGGACGTCAGCGCCCGCCGGCTAAAAGCCTATCCGGAGGCCTGGCGCAAACGCTTTGGCGCGATGCATTCTGCCATGTACCGCATGCGCAAGATTATGTCAGGGATGGATCCGGCGCGTCTGGATGCGCTGGTGCACCGCGCAGGCGAACTGGACATCCCTCATATGGGATTGGGCCAGATTTTGCTGGCGCTGCTCAAATCAGATCCAAAATTGTTGTTCGAAGCGCGAACGCTGATTACAACCGGGTTGATAATGAAGTAAACATCGCAAAAGGTCCTTACAGAGAGGTTTTTACAGCCCGGTTCCGTTTGTATACAGAAAAACAATTCCCAGGATATAGACGACCACCAGCAGGAAGGCATCGATTTCAATGCGCCAGATGCGCCGCTCGAAGCGGGTGATATTGCCCAACAACCCAAACAACGTGAGGATCAAACCCAGAAGACCGGTCATCACGAACACCGGGTTGATCGCTCCCATGAAGCGGCCCTGGGTATAAAAAAGGTCCGAGAGCCCCAGCGCAAACATGTTGAACATATTGCTGCCGAACAGGTTGCCCACCGCCAGGTCGAACGCTCCGATGCGCGCCGCGGTGATCGTGGTGATCATTTCGGGCAGCGAAGTAATCACTGCCACCAGCACGGTGCCCACGAAACCGGCCCCCAGACCGGTGATACTCGCGATCTCGGCTGCACTGGAAACCAGCAAGGGGGAAATCAAGATCAGGACCAGAGATGCCGCTGCGAACCCTAACACAGCTTTCCACAGGGCGGGCATGCGGTTTTCTTCTTCGGCAGCCAGATCGATGACCGGGGGTGGGTTCTTGGTCTGGATCAGGTAAATGCCGCCCAGGTAAGCCACAATCAGCACCAGGCTGTCCAAACCCAACCAACCGATTTTTAAATTCACATCAGCCAGGATGAAGAAAGCCGCCATACCGATCAAGAGGGCGGCCATGGTGCCGGTCACGGCATGTTTCATCGCGGAAGAGCGCAGGATTTTTTTCTTCCAGAACGCCATATCCAACAAAGCGAGCATCAACATGTTAAACATATTGCTGCCGAACAAATTGCCGGCTGCCAGGTTAACTACATTCTGCTGGATGGAGTTGATCGTGGTCAAGAATTCTGGCAGCGATGTCGCCCCGGCCAGGAGCAAGGTACCGATGAAGAGACCGCCTAATTTGGTGCGAATCGCAATAATATCGCCGTATTCGGCAAGCTTTTTGGCCGTGAAAACCAAAACTGCAGAACTGAACAGGAATTGAAGCCAGACCATGGGTTAACCTCCGCTGGGAGACGTAGGTGGTAGCCCCTTGACGACCGCTACTGGCCAGGCTGCAAATACGCCGGTGTTGGGCAGATCAAGGTTGCCTGTGATACTTTCTGTGGCTTCCAGGCAGCGGTTGATCGTGTTTTCGTCCGGAACAACGGCAAACAAAGTCGTATTTCCGGTTTCCAAATTTGCAGAGATCGGCAGCCCGAAACGCATCGGCATGGGCAGCCGGCGTGCGCGCTGGCGATAAATCCCGGTGGATTCAATGATTGTCGCGCCGCGCACACCGATTGCGGCCCAGGCATCCAGGATGGCATCCAACTTTTGAGAATCATCCAGAACGAGAAGGAGAAAATACACAGCACACCTCCAGGTTGAAAATATTTTGATCGAATACGCCGTCAGCGCAGCTTGTTAGCGCTTCACGCCACCGGTTCTATATCTTGGGATGAAGCCGGCTGGATTGTTTTGGCCTGGGGAGAGATCCCACTCAGCCAGACGCCCACTATGGCGACTGCTCCGCCGGCAAGTTGAAAAGGGCTGACCGATTCGCCCCACAGCATGGCACCCACCAGGCCAACCACGGGTATCAGATTGATATACGGGGAAGCTTCGACGGCATTCATGTATCTCAAGCCGTAATTCCATAAAAAATAAGCACCGGCCGAACCACCCAGGGTGAGGTAGATGAAAGAGAAAAACCCGGCACTGGACGGGTGCGGCAGTCCATTGATCGAAATTTCGAGGGCTCCAAAGGGCAGCAAAAATAGAAATCCAGCCGCCATACTGGCGGTCGTCGTGACCAGAGGGGGATATTTTCCGCCCCATTTCTTGCCCTGGATGGTGTATGCGACCCAGGCCAGCAGGCTTAATACGATCAGCAGATTTCCCAGGAGGGTATCGTTAGTGGCATCGTATGCGCCGGCGATTGTGATCACAACCACGCCGGTAACCGAGAGCGCCACCCCGGCGCCCTGCAGCACAGAGAGACGTTCACCTAAAAGCAAAAATGAAAAGAACGCCGTCAAGGCGGGAATGCCGGCTTGAATTAAAGATCCACTGGCGGCGGAAGTGTATTGCAAGCCGACGGTCTCGGCACCGTAAAAAAATGCTACCCCGGTGAGGCCAAATAATAAGAAAGCCGGTTTAAGGGTATCCTTGAGGCGGTAGCCCTGGCGGCGGGCGAAGGGATAGAGCACCAGCCAGGCCGCCCCCAGACGGGCCACATTCAGCGTAAACGGGCCGCTTTCGGTTAAGGCAATTTTGGTGACGATGAAAGTCAGTCCCCATATGACCATGGCGCTGACCAGGGGAATGACTCCGGGGTTAATGTTGAGCTTTATCTTATGGTTCATATCATGTAGTGCCTTCCGGGGGTTGGGGCGAGGCCCCCGGTAGGAGTGGCATTGAGATTATCTGATTTTCGGCGTGATAGCTTCGATGTCTGCGATCATGCGGTCCATCAGGTCGTTCAGATCGGAGTCGATTTTCTGGCGGGCCGGATCTGCCAGATACCAGTTCAGGACTTCTTCGGCGCCCTGGTGGTAAGGGATATTCGCCGACCAGCCCGGAACCGCACGCTTGATCTTGGTGTTGTCAAAGATAACCGAATGGGTTTTATCGCCCAACAGGGTCATGCCCCATTTTGGGTCGAAGGCGTTGATTAAATCTGATGGAACGTGAACCAGGCGCGGTTCGACATTCAGCAGGCGGGCAAAGATCTCATGGATCTGATCCCAGGTGAGGACTTCATCCGAAGTAATGTGATAGGTGTCGCCGATAGCATGCGGATTTCCCAGCAAACCATTGAAGGCTCGGGCAAAATCCTTATGGTGGGTCATGACCCACAAAGTGGTTCCGTCGCCGTGTACGACCGTTGGCAGTCCCCGGCGCATACGCTCGATGCTCGTCCAACCGCCGTGTATGGGAATCGCCCTTTTATCATATGTGTGTGAAGGCCGGACGACCGTGAATGGAAACCCGTCTTCACGATAGGCGCGCATGAGGCGTTCTTCACAGGCGATCTTATTCCTCGAATAACCCCAATAGGGGTTTGCCAGCGGGGTCAACTCGGTGATCGGCAAATTGGCGACCGGCTTTTGATAAGCGGACGCAGAACTGATAAAGATGTATTGGCCCACTTTTCCACTGAAAAGGGCCAGATCAGTTTCGACCTGTTCGGGCGTAAAAGCAATAAAATCGACCACAACATCGAATACCAGATTCTTCAATGCAGCATGGGCTGCTTCCGGGTCGCGGATATCTGCCTGGATCAGGTGCGCTTCTTTGGGCGCCGGGCGGGATTGGTTTTGACCGCGGTTTAACAGGTATAAATCAATTCCTTGTTCAACCGCCAACTGGCTGCATGCGGAACTGATCAAGCCGGTACCGCCAATGAAAAGTACTTTCATGGTATTTCTCCCTCTCTAAAATAGAGATGATATGAAAGGCTGGAAATCCAGCGGTGTTGAAAATCTAAATACCGCGGCGGGCTGCGCGTCCATTTTTCCGTTTGCGATAGAAATCATTTTTCCATCCAGCTCGTTGCGGTAGTCGCCATCCGGTAGGGGGATGAATATTTCGCCACCTAAATTTTGTACGTTGAAAACACCAAACAGCCCACCTTGCTCGGTCTGCCAGACCGCCTGGAGTGTATCACGGTTTTCAATCAACTGGAATTTTCCGGCGATTAAGGCGTCATCCTTCTTAAGCCGGGCCAGGGAAGTGATAAAGGGCTGCAGCGGGAAATCCTGCCATTCGATTTTATCGATCTCGAACAAAGATGGCGTGTGACTGGCAGCGGCTTCCTGCCCGGCATAGATTAAAAATGAACCTTTGTTAAAAGCCTCAAAAGCGGTCCAGGCCAGGGCTTGTTCCCGGGTTGGCGCGGAAGCCATGATGCGCGGTTGGTCATGGTTTTCTGTACAGCGCATTTTGATGAAAGTTGCCGGATAAATACCATCCTGGAGCAGAAGCATTTCCAGATAGCGCCCGAAATGGGCCTGCCCGCTTAGCGCCTGTTTGAATACGGGCCAGATGTCGTAATCGTAGGTCATGTCGAAAGCCCGATAAACTTCGCCGTCAGAAAGGGTCGGCAGGTCCCGGGCGCGCCGGTCCACCACCCACCCGGTATGTACGGCTTCGGCCAGCCAGATGACTCCGGGACGAACTTTCGCAACAACCTGGCGCGCGGTCACCCAAAATTCTTCCGGCAGCAGCGAGGCGACATCGCAGCGAAAACCATCCACACCCAACCCGGCCCAGTACTGCAGCGTTTCATGCAGGTAGGCGGTCAGATTGGGATTGGGATGCTTGAGGTCGATGACATCGCTCCAATCGGGCACGGTGGTCACAGGTTTACCGCTGGCATCCTGGTGAAACCAATCCGGATGTTCATATACTAACAGCGAATCATGAGCGGTATGGTTGTAAACCACATCGATCATAAGCCGCATGCCGGCAGCATGGGTTTTTTCCACCAGCCTTTTAAAATCTTCCAGGGTGCCGTACTCGGGGTTAATTCCCCGGTAGTCGGTTATCGAATAAGGGCTGCCCATCGAACCTTTTCGATTCACTTTGCCGATGGGATGGATGGGCAGCAACCAGATCAGATCCACGCCCATCTGCCGGATGCGGGGTAGATCGGCTTCCACATCTGCAAAAGTGCCGTTCGGACCGTGATTACGGACGTAAACCGAATATATGACCAAATTGCGCAGGTCGGCCGGGGTATCAAAAGCCATGTTATTCTCCTCTTGGGTTCAATCTTTGAAGGACGGCCTGGCGCAGCGCGCTCCGCTCGGAATCGTGGCCCCAGGCCGGGTTGATCGCCACAGAATCGGCCCTTCCCAGGCACATCAGCATCTCAAATTCACGGGTCGTTTCAAATAGTCCTAATAATTCTTCCAGCTTGCGCCCGCTGAACAGGATCCCACCAATGATGTCATGATATGCCACCAGCTTGCAGATCAGAACCGCATCTTCATATTGGATCTGTTCGATATCTTCGACCAGGATGCGCCGCAGCATGGGCAGGGCTTTGATCGGATGATCCGGATCGAGCTGCTGTTTGCCATGAAAGGGCGCCCACCGGTTTTTAGGCCCTTTGCCCACGTCGTGCAGAAAGGCGGCAATTTCGACCAGCATGCGGTCATGGTCTGATAATCGGGCGTATTCCGGAGAATGCATCGCCTCATTCACAACCCGCAAGGTGTGCGCGCCAACGTCTTCAAAATGGGCTCGATTATCTGTCTCCAGTCCGGTCAGTTCAGCCGTCTCCGGCAGGCAGTTCAAACTCACATGCAGACCTGTGCGTAAATCTTCCAGGCTGTCAAAACGTGGATGGGGAGCTTGGTTAATCTCGTTCGCCAGCTGTTGGATCGTGTTCTGGTAAGCCTGGTAGATTAAGGTGGGGCCGCTGATTGCGGGCTGGATGGGGTCTTCGCTGGCCAGGAAGTAGCAGGTTGGGTCAGTTTCGATCAACGGCGGACGACGTCCGGCAGACTGGTACAGCTGCAGCACCTGCCCCGCAATGCTGCTGTCCCAGACAATGATACGTGAAACCGTATCGATCGCGATCTGGCGGTGGATTAACAGCTCGGACAGGCGGGCATGGCGCAGGCTTTCTGTAGGCATGCGCCATGCCGGAGAATCAATCGCCTGCCAATTCAAGCAGTCCAGGTCTGCCGGGTCCCTGTAAAAATGGGGGGTTGAGTTTGGGAGAATCGCCCCGTCGGTAAAGACCGCAGGATGAGTCTCAATGATTTCGATCGGAAACTCGAAATGAATTATCTGGTCCTCATCGATCGCTTTACTGCTCATAATGGCCAACAGCATGGGTGATAGTTTGCAGAAATAGAAAGGAATATATGCGTCGGGAGTCTTCCCCGGACCGCCCGGGATTTCGATCCCGGCCCGGTGGTGCCGCACCGCCTCCCAAACAATAGTACGGTGCTGCAGACCCTGGCGCTGCTGTTCCCATGGGGAAAGCAAACCGTGGGTCAGGATCATTGGCAGATTGGAAATCGGTGTGAAATGGTAAACTTTTCTGCCCAGGAATTTCTTTGAGATCGGCATACAGGTATTATATTACATGCCGTCGCAAACCTTTTTCTAAATCCACACCCCAGTGATTAAGCGACAATCTCCGTATTCTTCGCATTTTTCTCCACAAAATCTCGACAATTATCAATTATCTTTATGTTACCGACTAATTTTAACCAAAGGATTTGGAGAAATGAAGAGAGCGATTATCATAATTATCATTGTTGCAGTGCTGGCTGGTGGCGGGTACCTGTTTTTTCAATCCCGCAGCGCACAGGCTGACGTTCAGAGCCAGTTTCAAACGGTTCCTTTAACCATGGGTGATCTTACCGCAACCGTGGGGGCCACGGGCACCGTGCGCGCCAACCAATCGACAACCGTAAACTGGCAAACTTCCGGCAGGATCGGCAAGGTGAACGTCAAAGTTGGAGATCAGGTGACGGTTAACCAGGTCCTGGCAGAACTGGATCCCGCCACGCTCTCGCAGAATATCATTCTGGCGCGCTCCGACCTGGTGACTGCGCAGCGCAACCTGAATGATCTGAAGGATTCGACCGTCGCCAAATCTCAGGCGGAACAGGCCCTGGCGGATGCCCAGAAAGCCCTGGATGACGCCAAAACCGACCGCTACAGCAAAAATCTGGCCCGGGTATCCCAGGCCACGCTCGATTCGGCCAAGGCGGACCTGACCATCGCCAAGGACAGCCTGGAAAAAGCCCAGGAGAACTACGACAAATACGATCACCTTCCCGAAAACAACATGCTGCGCGCCACAGCCTTCAGCCGCCTGGCCGCCGCTCAGCAGAAGGTCGACCAGACCCAGTGGAACCTGGACTGGCTGCTCAGCACACCCAACACGGTCGAGATCGCCCAGGCGGATGCGGCGATCGCCGTGGCCCAATCCAAACTGGATGATGCTCAGCGCGAGTGGGACCGTTTGAAGGACGGTCCCGACCCGGCCGACCTGGCCGCGGCGCAGGCTAAGATTGACTCGATCCAGGCCACGCTCGGATTGCCCAAAATTGAAGCTCCGATGAACGGCACCGTCTCGGATGTCAACGCCATGGTTGGCGACCAGGTCAATGCCGGAACGGTTTCCTTCCGCATCGATGATCTCTCCCACCTGCTGGTGGATGTTCCGGTCGCTGAAGTGGATATCAACCGGGTGAAAGTCGGGCAGCCGGCCACTTTGACCTTTGATGCAGTCCTGGGAAAACAATACAACGGAAAGGTAACCGACGTTTCATCCTTTGGCACGCCTTCTAATGGGGTAGTTGATTTCACGGTTACTATTGAACTCATGGATGGTGATGCTCAGGTGCACCCCGGGATGACCGCTGCTGTGAATATGACTGTCGAGCAGTTGACCAACGTACTGCTCGTACCCAACCGGGCAGTGCGCCTGCAAAATGGGAAACGGATCGTGTACATCCTGGAAAATGGTGTGCCGACACCGGTTGAGGTTACCCTGGGCGCATCTGCTGACACCAATACCCAGGTGCTCAGCGGTGCGGTAAAAGCCGGTGATCTGGTGGTGCTCAACCCGCCGACATCGTTTACTGCACCTGCCGGAGGCGGACCGGGTGCCATGTTAGGGGGCGAGTAGATGGTGGCGGACTGGGTAATCGAAACGCGCGACCTGCGCAAAACATACAAGATGGGCACTGTGGAAGTGCACGCCCTGGCAGGGGTCTCATTCAATATCCGGCGCGGGGAAATCGTGTCGATTATGGGGCCCTCCGGGTCGGGCAAATCAACCCTGATGAACATCCTGGGCTGCCTCGACCGCCCGACCAGCGGCAGCTATCAGCTGGACGGTGAGGAAGTCGCCCATCTCAACAGCGACCAGCTGGCCACGATCCGCAACCGCAAGGTGGGGTTTGTGTTCCAGAGCTTCAACCTGCTGCCGCGGGCCAGCGCCCTATCGAATGTGGAACTGCCCTTGCGGTATGCCGGGGTAAGCCATGGGCGGGCAAACCGGGCCCGGCAGGCCCTGGAATTGGTGGGATTGGCCGACCGGGTGATGCACAAACCGACCGAACTATCGGGTGGGCAGCAGCAGCGGGTGGCGATCGCCCGGGCGCTGGTCAACGACCCGGCGATCCTCATGGCCGATGAACCGACGGGCAACCTGGATTCGAAATCCGGAAAAGAGATCATGGAGCTGATCTTGAAGCTGAACCGCGAGCGAGGCACAACGATCATCGTGGTGACCCACGATCCGCGGATTGCGGAGCAGACCGAGCGCGTGATCAATTTGGAAGATGGATTATTGGAAGGTAAAGGATGAATATCTGGAGCGCAATTATCGAGGCCCTGGAAAGTTTGAGCGGTAACAAGCTGCGCTCGGGGCTGACCATTCTGGGGATTGTAATCGGGGTCGCGGCGGTGATCGCCATGCTGGCAGCCGGGGCCGGGGCTCAAAACACGATCACCGGCTCAATTGGAGACATCGGCACCAACCTGCTGTTCGTATTCAGCGGCAATCAAACCGTGAATGTGACCAATGTCCAACCGTTGACCTCCCAGGATGCTGCTGCCCTGAAAGACGAGTTTCTGGCACCTTCGGTGGTCGCGGTTGCCCCGGTCATTCAGAAGACCTTCAACGTCACTTTTGGCGGCGAACAGACCTCTGTTCAGGTCAGCGGGATTACACCAGATTTCTTCTCCGTGCGTAATTTTGTCGTGGCAGAAGGAGACCAGATTACCCAGGAGCAGCTTTTGGGCCAGTCTTCCGTGGCGATTATTGGGACACAGACCGGGGATAAATTGTTCGGGCGGCATGATGGCCTGGTGGGCGAGACGATCCGCATCGAAGGACAGCCATTCCGGATCATCGGCGTACTGGAATCAAAGGGCGGCGGCTCCTTTGGCAGCCAGGATAATGTGGTCTTGATCCCTTTCACCACCGCTCAAACGCGACTCATCCGGCGTTCACAGAGTTGGGTGGATGTCATCTATGTGCAAGCAGCCAGTCCCGAAGCCGTTTCACAGGCTTCTCAGGAAATCGCCGACGTTCTACGCACCCGCCACCGCACCACCCTGGGTGCCGATGATTTCACCGTGACCACCCAGCAGGATGTCTTATCCATTGCCCAAACGATCACCGGCGTGCTGACCATCTTCCTGGGCGGGGTGGCAGCTATTTCGCTCCTGGTAGGCGGGATTGGAATTATGAACATCATGCTGGTCAGTGTGACCGAACGCACGCGCGAAATCGGCCTGCGTAAGGCCCTGGGGGCGCGCAGACGCGATATTCTGACCCAGTTTTTGACTGAATTGGCCCTGCTCAGTTTGTTTGGCGGTCTGGTGGGGATTGGCCTGGGCTGGTTCATCTCGATGGTGATCGGCCGGGTTGCCTCAGCCAGCGGTACGCCCTTCACACCCGAAGTAGGTTTGGATGCCGTTCTGCTGGCAACCGTGTTTTCAACAGCGGTTGGCCTGTTCTTTGGCATTTATCCGGCCAACCGGGCTGCCGGATTGGAACCGGTGGAAGCACTGCGTCACGAATAATCGAACGCTTGAGGTGACCCGGTGAGGATGATCTATCACATTCGCCGGGTCATCGGGTGGGTGCCTCAAAAAACGGGCCCCGAATGACCATTCTGAATAAAATAGAAGTGTTGTACGGAAAGGGAATGAATGCCCAAGAAAATCCTGGTAGTAGATGATGAACCGAAGATAGTCGATATTTGTCGCGATTATCTTCAGGCGGCAGGTTTTGAAGTAATCCAGGCCAATGACGGCCGCAAAGGTCTGGCTGCAGCGCGCAGCGAACACCCCGATCTGGTGGTGCTGGACCTTATGCTGCCGGGGATGGATGGCCTGGATGTTTGCCGTGAACTGCGCCGCGACGGCTCTGTGCCGATCATCATGTTGACCGCCCGGGTGGAGGAAACCGATAAGCTGGTTGGTCTGGAGCTGGGTGCAGACGATTATTTGACCAAGCCCTTCAGCCCCAGGGAGCTGGTGGCACGCGTGCGCACTGTCCTGCGGCGGGCCACGGTCGACCCGCTGTCCGATATTTTAAGGGTGGGCGAAATTGAATTAGATCGGGGACGTTTCAGGGTGGTGATCAAAGACGCTGAAATCACGCTTACCCCCACAGAATTTGAGCTGTTGGCGCTGCTTGCCAGCCAGCCAGGGCGGATATTCAGCCGGGCACAGTTGTTGGAGGCTGTGCGGGGAGTCTCGTTCGAAAGCTATGAACGGGCGATCGATTCGCACATACGCAATTTGCGGCGAAAGATCGAGCCCGAGGAAAACCATCCGCGTTATATCCAGACAGTATACGGCGTCGGATACAAATTGGAGCCATGATGCCGCGTCCAGATGTGTCACCCGCCGCAAAAAGCATCAGCCGCAGACTATTTATGCTCGTTTTCCGTGCACTGGCCGGCATGCTGGTGGTGCTGGTGCTTTTAATGATCGTCGCTGCCTGGGGGATATTAAGTTGGTCCAATTCATCCCCGGAAAACATTGAGCCGCTGCTGGTTTATATGCTCGAATCACATTACCAGGCACGCGGAAGTTGGGATGGGGTGGAAAACATTTTTTCAAACAGTTCCTCCTCAATGGTCAATATGTACCGCCGGGGTTGGAATGATACGATCCTGCTGGATGTTCAAGGACGGGTGGTATTGGATGGTGGCAGCGCCCAATCACCGCTGGTAGGTCATTTTTATGCGATTTCGCCGAACCAGATCTCACATTCCATTAAAAGTTAACAACCAGGTTGTTGGTGAACTGTTATTTTTCAACCGAAAATTTTTAGATCCCCTGCTGGTTTTTGTGCCCATCATCGGCCCTTTCAGTGTTTTATCGCTATCGCTGGTTGTTTTGGCGCTGATCATCAGCCTGCTGCTGGTGCGGCGAGTAGTCTCTCCCCTGGCGGGGGTGATTGCTGCCGCGCAATCCGTATCTCAGGGCAATTTTTCGGCGCGGGTTAAATCCAGCGGCCCCAGCGATCTGCGGGTGCTGATCGAGAGTTTCAACCAGATGGCCGAATCGCTGGAAAGCAATGACCGCGAACGGCGCGAATTGTTTGCGGTCATCGCCCATGAACTGCGCACACCGCTCAGCGTGCTGCGCGGCCGGTTGGAGGGAATTGTGGATGGGATTTATCCGGCGGACGAGGCGCACATCGCATCAGCGCTGGAGGAGACTTATTTGCTCGGGCGTTTGGTGGAGGATTTGCGGCTGCTGGCACTGGCAGAAGCCCGCCAGCTTCATTTTGATCTCAAGCAGGTTGACCTGGTGGTTTTGGGCCAGCGGGTGGTGGAGTTGTTTGAGGCCGAAGCGGCTGAAAGAAATATCCAATTGGGTTTCACTGCCGGCAGCGAAATACCCCACCTTGAAGCTGATCCGCAGCGTATGGAGCAGGCAATTGGCAACCTAATTGGCAACGCCTTGCGCTATATTCTCGATGAGGGACGGGTGGAAATCTCCGTTCGTCCATTAAACCAGGGAGAAATGGGGGTCGTGGTCAGCGATAACGGGCCTGGTGTGCCGGAAGAGGATCTGCCGCACATCTTCGATCGTTTTTGGCGGGGCGAAACCTCACGCACACGCCTCGCCGGAGGCTCAGGATTGGGTTTGGCTATCGCCAAGGAACTGGTAGAAGCGCAGGGCGGCAGAATATTTGCCCGAAACCTGGATCCGCGCGGGTTTGAGGTGACAATTGCTTTCCCGATCCCGCACCAATAATCCGCACCGGGTCCTGGCGGATCCGATGCGAGCCATGCAATCGAGGTGAAGATGGATATATTAAACGTAATATTTTCCCGGCGAAGTATTCGCAAATACCAGGAACGCCGGGTTGAGCGGGAAGTACTGGTACAGCTGCTGCAAGCTGCCATGGCTGCCCCAACCGCGGCGAACGCCCAACCCTGGGAGTTTGTGGTTATTGATGAACCGGAAAACTTGAATCCAGTCAAGGCAGTGCTGCCATTTGGCAAATATAACCCACCGGCGGCGATTGTCGTCTGCGGCAACCCGGATATCGCCAATAATTCAGCCGGAAAACTGTATTGGGTGCAGGATTGCAGTGCGGCGATCGAAAACATACTGATTGCCGCCGTGGGGATGGGCCTGGGAACCGTATGGATTGGCGTCTATCCTTTGGAGAGCCGGGTGAATAGTGTGCGCAAGGTATTGAATATGCCAGAAAATGTGACGCCGTTGGGCGTGGTGTATGTAGGATATCCGGACGAGCAAAAGGATGCACGCACCCAGTACGATCCCCACCGGGTTTACTGGCAGGTTTATGAGGAACGGAAACGGAGGGCAAGGACGAAAAATGCCAAACACCAATGATCCAACTCACCCAAGTAAGATCGAAAATAACCGCCTGGCAGTTGTGACCGGCGCTTCAGGTGGCCTGGGAGGGGAATTCGCTCGCCAGCTGGCAGCCTCGGGATATCACCTGGTTTTGACCGCTCGCAGGGAAGAACGGATGCAGGCTTTGGCAGCGGAGCTGCGCCAGTTATACGGCATTCAGGTGCAGGTGCTGCCAGCCGATCTGGCGAATATCGATGAGTTACGCGGGTTGGAAGATGCACTGCGCAAGATGGAGCGGATCGATTTACTGATCAATAATGCCGGTTTTGGCCTGATGGGGCATTTCTGGCAGCTCGACCTCCAGGCCCAGGCGGATATGCTTCAGGTTCATGATCTGGCCAGTATGCGCCTGACGCATGCTGTACTGCCGAACATGATTGACTCGCAGGGCCGGTGGTGTGGTTCAGGTATCCTCCATGGCTGCGTTTCTACGCCGGCGCAACTCCGTCATGTACAGTGCCACGAAATCTTTTTTGGTAGCTTTCAGCCAGGCATTAATCGATGATCTCAAAGGGACCGGAGTGCACGTTCAGGCCCTATGCCCTGGGTTCATCGTGACTGAATTTCATGATTTGGATGAGATGGATTCCCTGGACCGCGCGCGGATCCCGCGGTTGTTGTGGCTGCGGGGTCGAGATGTTGTGCGTGATTCATTAACTGCGATACAGCGGGGCAGCGGGGTGGAGATTCCTGGTTTCTGGTACAAGTTGAGCGCCATTCTTCTCCGCGTGCCAGGCATCGGGGGAATCCTGGGAAAGCTGGCGGGCGATTAAGCTGGCGGGTTCATGCTTTTTCAACCGTCCCATACCAATTTGTGATCCTCATGATGGTCATAAACTTTAACCAACTGGCGGACATCAAATTAGGTATTGACAATCCGGCTGCCTCGTGATATTATTTTGATGTCAAACGATTTGAGGTCAAAACATGCCTACTCATTATTCCGGTACCCCACAAGAAGTTCTCGCCCTGGACACGTTTATCAAACTGACCCGGGCCGCGAACGCTTTAATGAGTTGGCTGGCAAGCTACAATACACTGGAAAACCTGACCATCAGCCAGTTTGGGGTGCTTGAAACATTGATGCATTTAGGTCCGCTGTCTCAGAGTGAGATTTGCACCAAGCTGCTGAAAAGCGGCGGCAATATCACCCTGGTCATCGACAATCTGGAAAAACGAGCACTGGTGGTGCGCAATGTTGATCCATCTGATCGCCGGATCACAGTCGTTAGCCTGACCGACAAAGGGCGGGCCCTGATTGAGGAAGTCTTTCCGCTGCAGATGCAGGCCATCGTGAATGAATTGAGCTGGCTTGATCCTGAAGAGCAAGCCGCTCTCGGACGATTATGCAAAAAGCTTGGAAAGCGTGAAAAGACCCCGTTTTCTACCAGGAGCAGTGTGTAGGTGTTTTTTTACTTAAATAGTTTGATATCAAATATTATAATATAAAACGTTTGTAAGGAGTTAATCATGTTCTGGAAAATTGATCCTGCTCATTCTCAAATCACCTTTTCGGTGCGTCATATGATGATCTCAAATGTCCATGGCCGGTTCGAAAATTTTACTGGTAATGTGGATTTCAATGAGGATACCCCACAGAATTCTTCGGTGGATGTAAAAATTGATGCCGCCAGCATCAATACGCGCGAACCAAAGCGCGATGGCCATTTAAAATCTCCTGACTTCTTAAATGCCGAGCAATATCCGTACTTGACTTTTAAGAGCAAGCGGATTGAACCTGTAAATGAAAATCACGCCAAAATTTACGGAGATCTGACGATACGGGATGTGACCCACGAGGTTGTTCTGGATACCGAATATGCCGGGCAATCGAAAATGTGGGGCAACACCTCAGCCGGGTTCAGTGCATCGACCAAAATCAATCGTAAGGATTGGGGTTTGAACTGGAACCAGGTGTTGGAAAGCGGTGGTCTGTTAGTTGGAGACGATATCTCCATCAACATTGACCTGGAAATCGTCAAGGTAACCGAAGAACAAAAGGTCGCTTCCTGACCTTACTGAAAACAGCTATAACGAAAGTAGTCAGCCAACCGGCAGGTGTCCTGCCGGTTGGCTGTTGATCTGGAGAAAACATGGAAAAAGAAATTCGGCTTCTGGGTATTTCAGGCAGCCTGCGAAGTGCCTCTTTTAACCGGGGATTGCTGCGGGCGGTTGCGGAATTAATGCCCGAAGGAATGACTCTGGATATCGCGGACATTTCGCAGATTCCGCTTTACAACGAAGACGAATATGCCATATCTGTGCCAGAAGCTGTGCGCCGATTGAAAGAACAAATCGTAATCGCGGACGGGATTGTGATTGCCACACCGGAATATAATCATTCGGTTCCGGGTGTCTTGAAAAATGCCATCGATTGGGCTTCGCGCCCGATTAAATCACAACCCTTTGCTGGAAAACCATTGGCGGTATTGGGCGCAGGCGGGCGGTCGGGCACAATAAGGGCCCAGGCTCATTTGAGACAAATCGCGGCTGCGGTAGGGATGCAGCAATTATCGGAGCCAGTGGTTGCGGTTCAGCGCGCCTGGGAAAAATTCGATGCAGATGGCAACCTGGTTGATGAGGATACCCGGCAGTTAATCCAAATCCAGATGACGGCCTTCAAGGCTTTTATTGATCAAGCGCGTGAGCAAGAAAATATCCTTGCCAAATCGGGATAAAATGCGTGTTGGCTGGCAAACACTGCCCGAAGAAAGTTAACCGGGCAGGAAGGAAAGGCAAATGCGGGCAGGAGAGTGTATGGATACATTCTTGCGCATAGCCATTTTTGGGGGCGGGTCACTCATGTTTTGGGCATTGGGGGAAATCACCTGGAGCGAGGCATTTCGCGACAGCGGCTCTTCTTTGCTGACCCTGGGGTTTGCGAACATCAATGGCTTGCCGCAAACCATTTTTACGTTCAGCGAAGCCGCACCGGGTTTGCTGCTGGTGGCATTAAAGTTAAATCCCCAACAACGCTTCCACTTCAGCTACCATGCCGCTCTGGCATTCATTAGCATACCAATCTTCCATTTCTTTTTGCATATCGATCCGAATGCTGGCCAGACGAGCTTTTTTCTCTGAACTGGACATAGAGAATGAGCGCCGTATTTCTTCGATCTCGGGATGCGCATCCTTCCAGGCATTTAATTTCACGTGGACAGTTTGCGGCCGCTCGATAAATTTTGCAAATTCTTCATAGGATTCGTCTAAAAAAGAGAATACCGGAATTGCCATTATTCCCTGCTGGTTGTAATGTTCTTTCAAAGTGGGCCATTTGTTGCGAGAAAAAATGCGCAGTTCAATGCCCGGCGCGGCTGCCGCAATCTGCGCCATGATCGGTATGGTCATCAGGCAGTCGATACACCAATCTTCACATAAACCAGCGATCTTTACCGGGACCTGAACATGGCTAAAGCATTCAAGTTCAGCGTCAGCTAGCCGCACTTCTTTCAGGCGGCGCTGCATGTCCTCCTGGTAAGTTTCCATTTGCCCGACATATTCGTTCAGGCAAACACCCATTTTCCAGTTTTCTGCATCGATCGGAAATAAACCCAACATGCCCTCCAGACTCAACATGATCTGTGCCCTCTTTACTGAACGAAGGCACAGCCTGATCATCAGAAATTATACCCAATATATGGTTTATCCGGCGACTAACCGCTGAAAATGCGGTTTTAAGTCGTCTATATCCGAGTAATATATAGTTTCACTGGAAATGCCCCTCAGGGTGAGAGAAACATCGCTTCCATGAGGGGCAATCGTCACCACTTGAATTCCGCGACCAACGGCATACCCGCCTTCGATACCTACACCGACCCCCTTTTCTTCCAAATCAACCACGACCAAATGCATATTGCGGATTTCACGCAGTGTAATGCGCATCAATTCCTGTGAGTCAAAATGCAGCCTTCCCCATTTTTCAATATCGCGTGCAATACAAAAAGTATGTGTGCCGCAGCTTTCCAGAATCGCCAGGATGCGTTCAATCTTATGGCGATTGCTCAGGTCCGGGTGATATTTAATAGATAAGAACACATTCAACGTAAACCCCTCCAATTAATGGGAATCGCGCCGGAGAAAATTATCCCATATTGGGCGTTCTATTTCATAGATTCGTATAAGCATTAACCCGAAAGAGTTGTCAGTGAAAAAACCGGCAATTCGACATTCCCCTTCATCGCCGGCAATCCCGATCTGACGCCGCATACCCTGGGTTTCGACTTTAATCTGGTGGGGATCAATCCGGTGTGGACACCGATCATTGAGCCGTTGGGCGGGGGCCCACTGCCGGGTACGATTGGGTCTGGGGAGCAGTTGAATTAGCAGTTGCGCCTTTCACCGACCGGTCTGGCGCCGATTTTAATCCAGCCTCCACTTCTGGATCTCATTCTGGGCAGCGTGCACAGCGTGGAAGTAACCCTGCTGCTGGATGGCGTGCCGTCCGGAGGGTTCAGCGTCCAACTCGCGCCTGGTCAGATTTACATGCTAACCGTCAGGCGGTAGATCGGTCAGAAGACGAGAAATTCTGTCAAACAATGGAGCTGGTTCAATGTTTTTTTGGGCCAGCTCCATCACACACCTGAAATTTTTTTAACTTGACAAGATTTTAAAATCTCTTATAATCTAACCAATCATAAATAAGGCTGTGAAGAGGACGAGTACGTGCCGCACAGGCGGTAACAGAGAGCAGGATGTGGTGAAAACCTGCCCGTACAGTGACACGGAATGGACCTCAGAGCCGCAGGGCGAACGGGTATCTACCCCATTAGCCTGCGCCGGAGTTGCCACCGTTATCAGGGCAAAGGGTATCGCTTACAGGCCGTACCCGAAAGAGTGAGGCTGGCTTCCCGTGATGCATCATCATGGGATTTTTGATTAAAGTACAGCCTAAACGAGGTGGCACCACGGACAATGCGTTCGTCCTCCCAGGGATGAACGTATTTTTGTTTAAGGAGGTTCCGATGAATATGAAGAAGGGACGCATTCTTACCGGACACCGGCCCACCGGACCGCGCCATATTGGCCACCTGGTTGGGACATTAGAAACCTGGAAGAAGCTGCAGCAAGACTACGATTGTTTTTTCCTGGTAGCAGATTTGCACGTCTTGACCACCGATTATGATAATCCGGGCCGCATCCGGCAGAACTCGATTGAAATCGTGACCGACTGGTTAGCCGCGGGGATCGATCCTGACCGGTCGACCCTGGTCCTGCAGTCTGCAATCCCTGCCCATTCGCAGTTCAGCATGCTGCTGAGCATGTTGGTGACTGTTTCGCGGCTGGAGCGCGTCCCGACGTATAAAGAACAGATCCAGAACCTCGGTTTGACCCCGTCCCTCGGTCTGTTAACCTATCCCGTGTTGCAAACTGCGGATATTTTGCTGTACAAAGCGGATACTGTCCCGGTCGGCGAAGACCAGCTGCCCCATCTTGAACTGGCGCGAGAACTCGCGCGGCGCTTCAACCAGCTCTATGCCCCGGTATTCTCTGAGCCGCAGCCCCTGCTATCTGACAATCCCCGGCTGCCTGGGATTGACAACCGTACCATGCACACCTCTTACGGTAATGTGATTTATCTCAAAGATACGCCTCAGGAGACGACCCGGAAAGTGATGAAAATGTACACCGACCCCACCCGCATTCATCCCACCGATCCCGGCCATGTCGAGGGTAATCCGGTTTTCACTTATCTGGACATTTTTGATCCCCGGCAGGATGAGCTGGCAGAGTTGAAGGAGCAGTACCGGGCTGGTAAAGTTGGCGATGTGGCGGTTAAACAGCGCTGTGCTGGCGCGCTCAACGCTTATCTTGAACCGCTGCGCGCACGCCGGCTTGAGATTGCCGCCCATCCACGCCAGGTGTTGGAAATATTGCAGCACGGTACCGATCGTGCCCGTCCGGTTGCCCAGGAAACATGCGAAGAGGTAATGCGCCTGATGGGCCTGTCTGCCGGCCTGGACCTGAACGCCGAGACGGCCGCCATCCCCGATCTGAAGGGAGTTTTTTGTTGATCATTTGGATGAAAACAACTGTAAAACCTATGGAAAATGGTGTTGTGCTGAGTCAGCCAACCAACCAATCAAATACATCAAATTTTTGTTCCAAACCCAAGGAGGAATACCATGTCTGAACTCACCAAATTTATTCTGAACGAAACTGACCTGCCAAAATTTTGGTACAACGTCAATGCTGACAACCCGGTCCCACCCGCGCCGGTCCTGCACCCTGGCACGAAAGAACCCGTCACCCCGGATTTTCTTTCGGTCCTTTTCCCGATGGATTTGATCCTGCAGGAGATCAGCACCGAGCGTTATATCGAAATTCCTGAAGAGGTGCGTGAGATTTACCGGCTTTACCGGCCGACGCCCCTGCTGCGCGCCCGGCGGTTGGAAAAAGCCCTCGGTACACCAGCCCATATTTATTATAAATATGAAGGGGCGTCGCCTTCTGGCAGCCATAAGTTAAACACCGCCATTCCTCAGGCTTTCTATAATAAAAAAGCCGGTACGCATGCTCTGACAACGGAAACCGGTGCGGGGCAGTGGGGAACGGCTCTGGCCATAGCAGGCAAGATGTTCGATATTGACGTTGAAGTCTATATGGTCAAGGTTTCCTACGAGCAAAAACCGTACCGGCGGATCTTGATGGAAACCTACGGTGCCCAGGTTTTCCCCAGCCCGACCAACAGGACGCATGCCGGGCAGATGATCCTTGAAAAAGACCCCAACAGCAATGGTTCGCTAGGAATCGCAATCTCTGAAGCCGTGGAAGTAGCTGCGACTTCGAACGGCACCAAGAAGTACAGCCTGGGTTCGGTGCTGAACCATGTCTTGCTGCACCAAACCGTGATCGGCGAAGAGTCACTCAAGCAGATGGATATGGCCGGCGAATACCCGGATGTAGTGATCGGTTGCGTGGGTGGGGGATCTAACTTCTCGGGGATCGCATTCCCCTTCTTGCGAGAGAACCTCAAGAACGGTCAGCGTACCCGCCTGTTGGCTGTTGAGCCGACGGCAACCCCATCGCTGACCCGTGGGGTATATACTTTCGATTACGGTGACACGGGCCAGATGGCGCCGATCGTCAAAATGCACACCCTGGGTCACGATTTTATGCCCTCCCCGATTCATGCCGGCGGCTTACGCTATCATGGTATGGCGCCCACGCTGTGTGCCCTGTATGATGCCGGCCTGATCGAAGCAATTGCCGTCCATCAGAAAGCCACCTTTGAGGCCGGGGTGCTCTTTGCCCAGACTGAAGGTCTCCTGCCTGCCCCTGAATCGGCGCATGCCATTCGGGCAGCTATTGATGAGGCCCTTGCTGCCAAAGAAACCGGGGAAAAGAAGGTGATCTTATTCAACCTTTCTGGCCATGGAAACTTCGATCTGTCGGCCTACAATGCTTATAACACCGGGCAGTTGGTGGATTACGCCATACCCGAAGAGGCGATCGCCACCATTCGCGACCGGGTGCCCCAGGTTAATATCCCGGCATAAGCCTGCGTAAAAATATACCCTGATTGGGAGGCACCCTCCCAATCAGGGAATAACATGTTAGAATTAGCCTATGGGTTGTTCACGCGCTTTATTATGTATCATTTTTCCGCCCCTGGCCGTGTTGGATCGGGGCTGCGGGACGGTGGTGATTGTCACCCTGTTAACTCTGGCGGGATGGGTGCCTGGTGCAATTGCCGCACTGCTGCTTAATTACCAGGCCAGTCAATACCGCCGCAGGTGATAGGTTTTTAGAGAACAAAAAGTCCCGGTTTTTTACCGGGACTTTTATATTTGTCCAATCACAGCGGTGAGAATGGCCTGGTTGTAAAACCGCACCAATTCATCACCAGCAGGACGGGTCACCTGGCCCAATGTATAGGCGCCTAACAGAGGCACATCTCCCAATTCCTCACGGAATATTGTGGTCAGCATCCCGGGACGCGTTTCCAGTAATGTTTGCCAGGCCTGATCGACAAAAGCCAGTGCAAGCAGCGGTCGGGCTTTCCCCAAACCAGCCAGCGCCTGACGCAGAGAAGCGCGCGTGTTTGCCAGGCAGGTCTGGGCATCACCGATCATCAAATGCACGGTTTGGCCTTCACCGATGCTGGCATTCATGCGGAAGCTGCCGTCCACTTCTACCTGCAACGGGCTGCGGATAATTCTTTCTGGCCGACCCCGGCTGACTTCCAATCCCAGAGGATACATCCTTACCAGATGAGACAGCGGAGGGAAGGCCCATTGTCTTGCGGGGACACCAAAGAGTTGAGCATAGGTTTCGGCCGGGGAGCGGTGATCCAGACCCTGCAGCCATACCCCACTGGATTTGGTTACCGTGAAATAAATCCCGGAATCTCGCCAGCCCTGTCCTAACCCGGTGCCCAGGCGCAGGCGCCCACCGAGTGCCAATCCGGATAAGGCTCCAGCGGACCATTGATTGCCGCCAAACTGGTAGGTTAATCCAAATTGTACTTCACCCGCTGCCAACCCACCGGCGACCGGGAGGTCCAACCCTGTCAGTACGGGGAGAACCTGGGTGGCATCCCCCTGGATGCCGTCGGCTGCCAATAAGAGGCCCTTCCATTCTCCCCTACTTTTAGTGAGGGCCTCGCCTAATCCGCGGCTGGCAGCAATGCTGTCGCGGCCAAACTGCGGCTGCCAGATTGTTTCAATCATCCAATCCGGATTTGAAAGAATTGCGACCACGACAGAACGCGGGTGTTCACCCAGGTGGGTGAACACCTGGCTGGAGGTCATTCCCCACACCGGAAGTTCGGCTGGTAAATTTGCCAGCCCGGCAAACACCTCGGACACGGCGTATTCCTGGGCAGCCAGAACGATAATCCCCACCGGACGGGCGGTGCCCAGGTGTTCTAAGGCCTGTTGAGATGCCTGACGAGCTGCTTCGCGACCATCAATCCCCTGACCGGTACCCCAGGATATGCCGTGCGTCATGGTTATTCAGCCACGGGAACAGTGAAATGGAAGGTGGTACCCTGGCGGTATTCGCTTTCGAACCAAATTGTGCCGCCTTGCATTTCCACCAGACTTTTGGTGATGTTCAAACCCAGGCCAGTGCCGGGCGCTTCACGAGTTTTTGGATCCTCCGAGCGGAAGAATTTTTGGAAAATTTTCTTTTGATCTTCAAGGTTAATGCCGATCCCACTATCCTTGACCCAGATATGAACGACCTGGGGGGAGCCGGCTGGATCCCATTGGTTGTGGCAAGCCTCGGCGGCGACTTCAATCTGCCCACCTTGAGGCGTGTATTTATTGGCGTTGCTCACCAGGTTGACCAGAACCTGAGCCAGGCGTGTGCGGTCTGCCCAAACATTGGGCAGTTCGCCGGGTAGTTGGATGCTGAGCTGCTGGTCTTTTTCTTCTACCTGGCGACGGGTGGAACGAACAATATCTTCTACCGCAGAGGATAACGGCAGCGCCTTAAAATCCAACCGCAGCCGGCCAGCCTCGATTTTCGAAACATCATTTAAGTCAGAAATCAGTGTGTTCATCCGCTCGATATTGGAGCGTATGGTTGAAAGAAAATTCGCCTGGGCTTCATTCACCTGCCCGACGGCACCCGCTGCCAGCAGTTCGGTGTAGCCTTTAATCGAGGTCATGGGGTTTTTAAGCTCATGCGATACAAAGGAAACAAATTCACTTTTCGCAACGTTGGCAGCCTGGATGGTGGCAATCAACTGGGCATTGGAAATGGCTACTGCGGCATGGTCGCTCAAGCGCGAGAGGAATCCCAGAGTTTCATCCGTCACAGGATTTCCCGGCAGGCTTTCAATCAACATCAAACCGATCGTATTCGTCTCGCGCCGGATTGGCAGCACGACCTGGCTGGCGGCACTGGCTAAGATTCCAGGCATACTTCCATCTGCGCCATTCACTGTAAAGCGTTGGGCATTGCCAGATAAAACCACTTCTTTCAGCGAGGTTTCGGTGATCGGCAGTAATTTCTCGGCATACGGCTCTAGCTCGCTGGTATACCCTTGTGAAGCAATGATATTGACCCCATTTTCTTCGACCAGCCCAATCAGACCGGCTTCGGCGGAGGATTGGCGCAGCGCCCATTCCAGGGTGATCCGCATGGTGGTGGTGACATCCAGGCTGGTATTCAACTCGCGATCAATGCGCTGCATCGCCGAGAGCTCATCCACGCGTGCGGAAAGTGCCAGGTCAGTCATGGTAAACTGGCGAGCGTTTTCCACAGCCACCGCGGCCTGCCCGGCAAAAGTGGACAGCAGATCCAGATCATCCTGGATAAAAGGCGACCCGTCTTGCTTATTAATCACTTCTACGACTCCGGTAACCTGGCCTTTTACCAGGAGCGGGACGATCAGGATCGAACGGGTCACAAAGCCTGTTTTTTGGTCGGTCTTTTGGAACCAGGCTTTGGTATTTTGTACGTCATTGACGATTAACGCGGTACGTTCGTTGACGGATTTTCCAGCCAGCCCGGTGCCGGGTGGCAGGCGCGTGTTGAGCAGGTTGGCGGCTACCGGGCCGTTTGTCGCTCGAAAGACTAATTCGCCGGTGTTTTCATCGACCAACAGCAAGCTGCCAGCCTCGCTGTTCAATATTTCCACCCCGCTATTCAGAATGTTGTTGAGCAGGGGCTCCAACTCCAGGGTGGATGTCAGCTGGCGAGTTACTTCGTTGAGGGAGGATAGCTGGCGAGCGCGGCGTTCGGTTTCCTGCAATAGCTGTACTTTGACGATCGAACCGGCAACCTGGTCCCCAATTGCCTGCATTAATTCGAGCTGTTCGCGAGAATATAAAACGGTTGGATCGTGTTTTCCCAGGCTGATCGTACCGATGGTCTGATCACCGGCATTAAGCGGAACGCACATCCAACTGGCAATATTGGGCCGGCTGGATAGAATCCCACGTTTCTGACATTCGCGATTGTAATCATCGGTAAGAATGGAGCGGCGCTGCCTGATCACATCGTTCTCGAGTGGGCTGCCATCCGCAGCCGGGCGGTTTTCGAATTCGGAGAGACGTTCATCGTCTACCACTGCAAATACTTCGATTAATTGATCGTAATCCCGATTTGTCAGCATCACATGATATTCATCAACAGGAATCACCTGGGTCGTCTGGGCGTATATCAATTCCAGGGTGTCATCCAGAGTCAGGGTAATGTTGACCCCTTGTGCCACGCGCGCCAGGACGTTCGTCTCGCGAACCCGTGTTTCCAGATTGACCACCACCTGGGCGCGCTCAATTGCCAGCGACGCTTGATCGCATATGGCGTCCAGGAAGGAAAGATCTCGCTGTGAATAAGGCTCACCGGAAAGACGCGGACCCAAAGCCAGCCATCCGGCTAGATGCTGCCGCCCAGAAAGCGGGACAAAAAGGTGAGCACCCAGGATATTTATCCGGATCTGATCGTTTTGCAGTTCGGAAGGCAGCTGGCTTTCACCTCCCAGGAAAAGGGGAAAATTCTGCTCCTCGAGCAGGGTTACCAGAGAACTGCTTTTGGAAAAGCGTATATCACTGGTAGGGTGTCCATGCGCATCGCGGGCGGCAATGTACTGGTCGCTCAGCGGGTCGTAAATGTAAATATGCAAAATCGAGGGGGCTAAGGAAGTATCGATGGAGGCCCGTAGGGTTTGACCAATCGAAGCCAGATCTACCAGATGCGTTAATTCACCACTGAAGGTCTGAACGCGCGCTTGATAGGCATGCTGTCCGCGGAAGAAAACTGCATCAATCCGATTCTGCAAACCCTGGCGCAAGGGGAACAGGGCCATTGCTAAAAGGAAAAACACCAGCCCGTTGATCAGCAAGTTGGGCGTGCCCATGGAACCGGAAAAGAGCAGACCCAGACCGCCGGCGATAAGCGCATAGCCGACGGCAATCAGAATCGCCATCAGGCTGTAAAGGGCTGCCCGGCTGAAGATATAATCCATTTGCACCAGGCGATAATGGTGGATCGTGTAACCACTGAGCAGCGGGAATATCAGCATTGGCAGGATTAACGCCGGCGTAAAGGCAAACTGGCCCGGAAATACCAGAGAACTTATGCCCCATAAACCAATCGGACCGTACGAAAGTAAGCCAGCCAGCAGCAATGGGTGCACCTGTTCGCGCTCGAGTGAAAATGATTTTCGCAGCCGGCGCCATCCCAACCAACCCATGAAAAAAATGAAACCGATCCCAGCGAATATTGCGCCAGAAGAGAAAGCCACCGTCCAACCGTAGCCGTTGGGAGATGACGGCAGCAAAGGGGCGATGGCTGCCAGCAGGACCAGTGCGGTGGCATAGCCGATCCAGCCCAGCCACGGATAGCGGTGTACATAAGGGTCTTCTTCTGGAAAAAGCAGTGCCAGGGAGATGAGTGATCCTCCCGCCAAAATTAAAGCGATGGACCACACCGGGATGTATTGCTGGGCTGCAAGGATATCGTAAGACATACCAATGGTCAGGCCGGCAGTACTCGAGAACAGGGTATAAGCCAACCCGCTGATCTTGTGGCGCCGGGCAGTAAATACCCAAAATCCGCTGGCAAGATAAACCAGTCCAATAAAGTATGGAAAATTAAAAATGCTTTGTTGCGAACCGATTGATGCGGAAAATTGGGTCCAGCTCCCATCAAGGAAAGGAACACTGACCAAAATTATCAGACCCATCAGCAACATTCCCAGGGCCAGGATCTGGCCCACAACGATCCAGATCGGATAGCGGGTTGTGGATGCTGTCTTGGGTAATGAGTTTTCAGCCATGGTTTTGTTTACGGTATGAAGAGGACGGGCGGGGACGCTTCTTTTCGATCTGCTTGGAATCCAACTCGACGGGCAGGTTGCGGTTATTCAACATCTTCAGTAAGACGCGAACGCGGTCGCTGCCAGAAAGGCGCAGGTCAAAAATGGCTTCATATCCCGGCAAAAGGACCGGCGTGGATCGCCACCAGATCACCCTGTTTAAGCCCGTCAAATAACTCTCCACCCGCCTCCTTTATTTCGCCGATCCGCTGGCGAATGGCGCCAATCAGATTTTCAGGGACCATCGATGGCTCCCCGCCAAAACGCACCAGTCCTGTAGAGAACGGCATCCAATTAAAAACAGACAGGCCAGAAACGGTGAGATCGACATTAATGAATAAATATCCCGGGAAATAGGCCTTGATTTTTCGAGACCGGGGATTAACTGGATTGACGCGAATCTTGGGATAAAATGCTTCGAATCCGCGAATCACAATCTGTTCATAAAGCAACTGTTCTTTATTCGGATGGCTGTGAATTGCATACCAGGATTTTGTCATAACAGGATTTTTTTACCCACAATCGATAAAATTGATTATACCTTAAGCCTTTTGGTTCGTTTTTCCCGTAAACTCTACATTTATGTAAGGTGCATGAATCGAGCCGACTAGTATTTTAAGGGTGAGGTCATTATACTATTAGCAGGAATGATGCCAGATTTAACCTTCATCGCCGGTGATTCTGCGGTTCCAGAGCTGCCATTGGGACGGTATTTACCGCCTGTCCCGGGTCAGATGGCAGCTGAGTGGTTGAAAAGGAACCTCCCAGGTGGATCCTGGATTCTGGATCCTCTGGGTTCCACACCTCAGCTTGCCCTGGAAGCGGCCCGGGCCGGGTATCGGGTGCTGGTTGCCAGCAACAACCCAATTCTCACTTATATGCTGGAAACATTGGCGCTAACGCCAACAAAAGCAGATTTCCAGGCTGCCCTGGCGGAACTTGGTGCTGCGCGACGTGGTGATGAACGGTTAGAAACACATTTCCGCAGTCTTTACGAGACAGAGTGTGCTGCCTGCCGACAGACCATTCAACCCCAGGCTTTCCTATGGCGGCGCGGTGAAATTCAGCCTTTTGCTCGAATTTACCGCTGCCCGAATTGTGGGAATGAAGGCGAGCACCCTATCACCCAAGGCGATATTCAGCGCCTATCCTTACCGGGTAATCCGCATCTGCATCAGGCCAGGGCTCTGGAAAGAGTAGCCCTTCCGGGGGACCCGCTGCGCGAAGAAGTGCAGGAAATCGCCCAATTTTTCCTGCCACGCGCGTTATATTTCTTAACAACCCTGATCAATCGCATTGAAGGATTATCCTTACCGGATTACCGGCGGCGGTTGCTGGCTGCGCTCACATTAACTGTTTGTGACGACGCGAACAGCCTGTGGCCTTATCCGGAGGGCCGCAGCCGCCCGCGCCAGCTGGTCATCCCGCCGGTGTTTCGGGAGAACAATCTCTGGTTGGCACTGGAAGCTGCCCACGAAACCTGGAAACTGCCGGGCAGCCCGGTGCCGGTTATGCGTTGGCCGGACCTTCCCCCGGAAGACGGCGGGATTTGTATTTTCCCAGGTCGGCTTAAATCACTTTTACCACTGCCAGAGACGATCCACCTTCAGGCGGTGGTTGCGGTCATTCCCCGTCCCAACCAGGCCCTGTGGACGCTTTCAGCGCTCTGGTCCGGCTGGTTGTGGGGGCGGGATGCGGTCGTGCCACTGCGCAGCGCGCTCGGACGCCAGCGTTATGATTGGCACTGGCACGCCAATGCTTTGTACAGCGTCTTTTCTTTGTTATCGCAATCGATCAGTAAAGAGATTCCGATTTGGAGCATGATGCCTGAGCTCGTTCCGGGATTTCTCAACGCCGTTTTTATGGCAGCCGATACAGCCAATTTAAGCTGGCAAGGGGTCGCTCTTCAGCGAGAAGACGATTTGGCCCAAGTATCATTTCAGAGCGGCGCTCCGCATGCACCACGGTCAAACGCTAACAAGTGGGAAAATGTCATCCAACAGGCGGTTCAGCAGCAGCTGATTCAAGCGGCAGAACCAGCTCCATATTTGCCGCTGCATGCAGCCAGCCTGGCAGCCCTGGCAGCAAGCCGGTTATTGACAAATGGGGAAGGCAGCATTCAAAGCGAAACCCTGACAAACCTGCAAATCAGTTTTGCAAAGGTATTCAAGGGGCCATTGATTGTACGCTGCGAGCGACAGCCATCCGCGAATATCGAAACAGGCTGGTGGTGGTTGGCCAAAGCCGGGCATGAAAGCCAACTGGCATTATCCGACCGGGTTGAAGTTGCGCTGGTCAAATGGCTCATTCGTAATCCCGGGAGGTCGTTTTCCGAGATCGAGTTGGCCTTGTTCCAGATTTTTTCCGGTTTACAAACCCCTTCCGAAGAGCTGCTCAAGGTTTGCCTTGACTCATACGCGGCTTCTAGTGGTGCGAATCCTGCGCTGTGGCAAATACGCCCTTCAGATGCACCATCAGTTCGCCGGAAGGATCTGGAAACGATCCACCGCGGATTGGTTAGATTGGCTAAAAAACTGGATTACTTTTCTGAAGGGCAAATTCCAATGGCCTGGAAGACAAATCAACAGACTGAATACCTCTTATTCCCAATGGTTTCTGCGATCATAGGCAAATATGTTTTAGAGAAGCAGGCCCTACCGCCAACCCGGTGCCTGCTGGTGGTGCCAGGCAGCCGGATCAATTTGATCCTATATAAGATGCGCCATAACCCGCTTCTGGCTGAAGCGGTCGCCGCAGGGTGGCGGATGATTAAGTTCCGCCAGCTGCGCCAGATGCTCGAACAGCCCAACCTGACGCCCGCCATGTTTGAAAACCTGGTCGAGGGAGACCCGCCGCGTTGGGAAGAATCCACACAGCTCAGCATATTGTAAATTCCCAAAACCAATTTGTTCTCCAATAATCTCCACTTACGGCGCGGTTGTGGCGGTTGGCGTAGGTGTTGCTGTAGGGGTTGCTGTAGGTGGGGGCGGCGTTTTGCTGGGTGTCGCCGAAGGTGGCACCGGGGTCGAAGTCAGGGTTGTGGTGGGCGTCAAGGTAGGGGTTGCGGTGTCGGTTGGCGTGTTGGTAAAGGTTGCAGTCGGGGTGAAGGTCGGGGTAGGGGTAGGAACATCATTCACCAGGTGGATATATTTTTTAGCATAATACAAATCACGCGTGCTGTTAAGGCGGATTACCAGTGTAAATACCCCGTTGGGAATTTCATTCATATCCAGGCTGTAAATTTTTGTAGGATCCTTTGCGGGTTGGTTGATCAATCCCCCAAGTTTTTTGGAATCCAGGTTGTTCTCACCTACACCCACGCTGAGTTGAAAATCTTTGAAGTCTGGTGCATCGACGACCGCATAGATATCCAAAGGTGAGGATGTAATCGACTGACCTTCAGAAAAAGCCGAATAAACGATCTTTGGATGAGGATCATCGATTTTACACTCCCGTTCGGGAACAATAAATGGGTTGTTTCCAAATCCATTTTGATCGGCCCAGGCTTTTCCTTGTTCCGTCCCCTGGATCCATTTGATCGCCCAGGGGTCGCTAATATTCAAAGCGAGCTTTTCATCGGTGAACTCGCCGCAAGCAGCGGAAGCCTGTAAACCTGTCCAGGTGTCGATGGTGATTTTCTTCCAAAAATCCTGGTCTTTGCTGGGCGGCAGCTGGTCGTAGGCAAAATATTCTCCGCGCTGTTTTGGGCACCATTGTGAAGGTTCCGTGCCAGAGATGGCACATACTGCGCGTTCTACAATTCCTGCTGGACGATTGAATGGGGTGGGATTGCCTCCGGTCAGGTTCTGGATGGCCGCCTTCATAAAATCCGCCCAGATGGGTGCTGCGCCGGTTAATCCGGTCGTGTTAATCATTGGCGTGTAGTCTGCGTTACCGACCCAGACCCCCACGGCGATATCCGGGGTATATCCCATGGTCCAATTATCATGGAAGTCGTTGGTGGTGCCAGTTTTAACTGCGGCGGGGAAAGGCAGGTTGATCACCGGGTTCGTGCCGAACATTGGCACTCGAGACACGGTATCTGTGAGAATAGATGTGATTAAAAATGCGTGCTCTGGGCGAACGACCTGCTCTCCAGGTGGGATCTTATATTCAAAAACGGTTTTACCCGTATAATCCACGATCTTTGAGATAGCAAAGGGCGGCATGCGCCGGCCGCCATTCGCAAAAACCGAATAGGCGCTGGTCAATTCCAACGGGGTGACTTCCCCGCCACCCAGGGTGAGCGACAGACCATAGTCCTGGCGGGTAAGGGTGGTGATTCCCATTTTCTTGGCAAAAGGAATCAACCCGCCCTGGTTGTACAGGCCAATGAAATCCAAAGTTTTCACCGCAGGGATATTGAATGAATTGGACAGCGCCGTCCTGACACTGACCGGGCCGTGGGCTTTGTTGTCGTAATTCGTAGGTTTATAAGGGGGACGGGTATCGGTGACCAGGCCCGATGGCGGAAACTCGCTGGGTACATCCCAGATCACTGTCGCAGGGGTCCAACCCTTTTCAAAAGCAGCCACATAGGTCAGCGGTTTGATGGATGATCCCGGCTGGCGCGGGCTGATCGCCATGTTAATCTGCCCGGCGATGGTGTCGTTGTAAAAATCGGCAGATCCGACCATAGCCAGGATCTCACCGGTTGCTGGGCGGATAGCCACCAGAGCCGCATCGGTTACATTTTTATCGGCCAGGGCGGCTACCTGCTGTTTGACGATTTTTTCAGCCTGGTCCTGCAGGCCTGGGTCCAGGGTGGTGTAGACCGTGAAGCCTGAACGGTAAATCGTCTGCGGGTCGTACTGTGCTTCAAGTAGAGAACGGATATATGTTACCCAATGTGGGCTTTTGAAAGCGCTCTGGGCTTGCACAAAATTATAATTTTCAATTTCATCCAGGGCGCGGCTGGCCGCAACAGCGTCTATACATACCGGTTGAACGGTTGTGCTGACGAAGATGCAATTTCGTTCCTGGCTCAAAGTGAAAGTCAGCTGAACCACGGTGGAAAAGCGGTCGAGGGTCTGGTCTTTATTGGTGTAGATGTCGTATACCGAAGGAGCCTGGGGTAAACCTACCAGGAAGGCGGATTGCCCAAAGGTCAGTTTTCCGGCGGTTGTGTTGAAATAAGTTTCTGCCGCAGCTTCGATCCCGTACGACATGTTTCCGTAGAAGATTTCATTGAGATAAATCTCCAGAATCTCTTCCTTGGTATAGCGCCGCGTGATTTCGGCTGCCAGGACGATTTCGCGCGCTTTGCGTTGGACGGTGCGCTGGTTGCGCTCGGTGGGCGACAGCAGCAGCATACGAGCCAGCTGCTGGGTGATGGTAGAGGCGCCTGGTCCGGTATAAATTTCGCCGATCGTGTAGTTTTGCCACAAGGAGCGGATAAGAGCCAGGACGTCGAAACCGGGGTGGCTGTAAAAATCCTTGTCCTCGGTCGCCAGCGTGGCGGCGATCAAGTAGGGAGAAATTTGGTCCAGCGAAACATGCGTCCGCCTGCCGGCACTGGGATCGATAATTTCGTAGAGGACGTTACCGTTCCGGTCCAAAATGCGAGTGGTTTCAAATTGTGAGGCCCGGGTGCGTAAATCGTCCACGCTGGGCAGGGAAGACGCGATGGAAAAGTACTGGTAAATAGCAAAAGCGCTGCCCAAAACGACCACCACGGTGGCCACAAAAATGAAGATGATCAGCATTCTGACAAAGCAGCCCCAGCTTGAGCGGCCGTTTCTGGGTTTAGATGGGATATTGGATTGGGCCATTCGAGGCGGTTGGGGCGGTGGATTAGTGAAGCGCTGCTGCGGTCGGGGTTGGGCATATACCGGGCGGGATGGGGGTTGAGCTTGGGGATAATTCGGGCGCTGGGGAGGTGGGGCCGCCGGGCGATTATCCTGTGACCGCGGAAAGTTTGTGGGTGGGGCTTCACCCCGACCCTGGTAGGCCGCCGGCGTGACCCGGGTTGCGTTCATATCTACCTGGTCCACGCGCTGAGGCGGGGGGGATGCATGGTTGACCGAGTGCGGTGGGATGGTCGCCGCATCTGAATCCCATACCTTCGTAGGTTGGGTACTGCCGGGCTCAGAAGGCGGCATAGCCATGGTATCCGCTGTAAAAGGTGAAACAGAGGCCGGTGGTTGGTTGCTCTCTTTCCAGGACTGGTTTGTGCCGGGTAAAGTGCTGTCTGAAGATGAATCGTTGGTTTCAAGAGGCGGGGCAGCTGCACTGGCCGGTTCATTATCCGCATTCAACGGTTGTGGTGGAATGGTATCTTCCACCGAGGTATGTTTTGTTTCAGATGGCGCTTCCTGTTCTTCAGGAATGTCGGAGGTTTGTTCTGGAACATCTGATATAGATGTACCGGGCTGCACTGGCTGGGTGGAAGACAGATCTGGCGGGGTTGAGCCTGGTTCAGACTGCGTGGGTTGCGGCAGGTCTGCGCCAGGGTGCTGTTCCTCCGGATTGGGGGAAGCATCAGAGAGTCCGCTATCTTCCAGCCGCGAATTAAGGATCCTCCTTAACCGCTCCCCGGGTTGGGTCGGCGGTTCGTTGGCTGCCGATCGTTCATTTGTGGGTTCTGGCGGTAAAGGTTTGTCCGATTCAGTCATAACTGGTATCCTCAAGTGACGATTCTAGCACAAAAAACAGGTCTAAAAAATTGACCGTCCATCCAACTCGATTTACAATGGATAAATGCCCTTCCAGCATTTAAATAAGGACGACCCACTTAGCTTAACCCTGGCAGCCGATCAACGTTTTTCACAGCCTGTTTTCACAAACGACCAGATATGGGAGTTGCGATTACAGGGTGGTGAACCCCCGGCGATCGTGCTGCAAACAACCTATGGCTTGCGAGCGCGTTGGATGCGCATCTTCCCACGCTTTGTACGTAAAAATAAGACGTATTCGGATCCTTCTCAGTTCCATTCACCGCCTCAAATCCAACATATCTATCCAAACTTGATCCATCTCACCTGCGCACCTTATCACGGGTTGGAAGTACAAATCGAATATTTCGCAGTTTCATCCCAGGCTGTGGCCTGCCGCACCAAACTTAAGAATACGACCATTCTAAAGGATACCATCAGCCTGGAATGGGCGGCGCTGCTTTCTCCGATCGAGGAAGGTTCTGGCATGTTGCCGGTCAGCACAGTACCCTGTCGTCTGATTGGCCGTACTGCGGATCTCGTACCGGTGCTGATTGTTGAAGGGTGTACTTCGTTTGGGCAGGGATCATACCCTACCATGACCCTTGATCTGGAGCTTTACCCGGGCAGCGTTCACACCTGTACCTGGGCGAGCGCAGCTCTGGAACAGGAAGCATCGTCTCTGGAGGCAGCCCAGGATGCCTTGCGCATACCATGGGAAAAACAGTCAGCCAGAATTGAGTTGCAAAATTCCAGCCAACAGATCGAAATTCACACAGGACGCGAAGATTGGGATTCTGCTCTGGCGCTGGCTCAAACCGTCGCTTCCAGCCTTATCCTGCCGGGTGAAAACATTCTGCCCAATCCTACGTTTGTTTTATCCCGTCTTCCAGATCAGGGTTTCTCTTTCCGTGGGGATGGCAGCGATTATTCGTATCTTTGGAAAGGGCAGACTGTTTTGGATACCTATTACCTGGCCAGCCTGCTTCTCCCCGGCCGGTTCGACCTGGTGAAAGGGTTTATCGAAAATTTTATTTCTACCCAGAATGAAGATGGGCGCATCGATTGGCGTCCAAACCTGGCCGGACAGCAAAGTCGCTACCTGGCACAGCCGGTGTTGGCGACCCTGGCCTGGCAGGCTAGCAGTTATCACGCCGATCCTGCCGGTTGGTTAACCGGCCTCTATCCGAACCTGCTGCGCTTTTTCCGGGCCTGGTTCGACCCTGGTATGGATAATGACCAGGATGGATTTCCGGAATGGGAGCATGCCCAACAAACTGGGCTGGAAGATCTTCCAATCTACAATCTCTGGCATCCAAATACGCGCGCGATCGATATTCGTATGCTCGAAGCGCCTGCCCTGGCGGCATTTTTATTCCGGGAAGGTCACAGTCTCAAGCACATTGCCCAGTCGATTGGCCAGCATGAGGACCAGGCCTGGCTGGATGAGACATTGACCAGGCTCAAACAAGCGCTTGAAAAATGCTGGCATGCGAAAAGCGGGTTATACCGCTACCGCGATACCCAATCTCACGCGATCCAGGAGGGCGGCATTTTAAAAAACTGGCTCGGATCCGGAAAATTTTCATTCCGCCGCACATTTAAAATTCCCCAGCGCCTGCTGATTACCCTGGTGCCATTTGAATCAAATACTCGGGCAATCACGGTAAAATTAAAAGGAACGAATGGTGAGGAAGAAATCCTCGAAGAATTTATCCCGAAGCGTTGGACGTGGGTTGCACAGCAGGCGCATTCGTCCAGCCAGAATCTTTTTCGCACCTTATCAGGGATTGAAATTTCCGGAGCGGATCCTAATGATGTCATTTCGCTTGCCAGAGTCAGCCACATGCAAGAAGATGTCAGCCTATTCCTGCCAATTTGGGCGGAAATGCTTCCCCCCGAGAAAGTTAAGAAACTCGTTGATGGCTGGTTGTTGACTTCTTTTCACCGGCCTTACGGTTTGCCGGCGAGTATTGTGCAGCAGTATCCTGCCAACCCGGCCAGCCTCAATGGGGTTTCCCCGCTTTGGGTGCACTTAATCGGCCAGGGCTTGCTGGCTTATGGATATCAGGCAGAGGTGATGGAGCTGGTCTCCCGGACGATGGATGCGGTTTGCGGTTCTTTAAATCGCTTCACATCATTCCGCGAATACTATGACGCCGATACCGGGCAGGCCATCGGAGACCGTAATCATTTGCGTGGGTTGGCACCGCTGGGATTATTCCTCAAATTGATCGGAATTGAAAAATTAACCCCTAGAGAAATTCTCATTAAGACTTTAACCCCTTTCCTACCCAAGTTACGGTAAAATATCGAAGTACAATATTATCCTGTCGGGCTGCTGAAACTGTGATCACATTTTCGAATGGACAGACGGCTCGGGTCAGTGGCCCGGGACAGCATAGGATTGCTATCGATTGAATGGAACTCTCGCTGGACCCTGGGCGGGCAGTTTATTCTCCAGCCAGGAAAATAAAGCAGGTTCGAGAAAAAGGAGACCTATGAGTGAATTAACGGAAGACGCTAATCATTCGGTGCTGTTAATGGCGGTAGTACAGGCCCAAGATGCCGAACCAGCTGAGAGTTCCCTTGTCAAGTTGGGTTATTCCGTGACCAGGCTCCCCAGCGCAGGTGGGTTTCTGGGTCGCCGGAATGCGACCCTGTTAATCGGCTTGCCAACCACGAACCAGGAAGCAGCGATCGCTGCTTTGAATAAGAACTGCCGTCAGCGCGTGGAATTTATCGCGGTACCGTTAGAAAGCGCACCTTTACCACTGCCCGCACCAACCCCAATTACCATTGGCGGCGCCACCATTTTTTCGGTCGAAGTTGAAAAATACGAGGAGTTCTAATTATGAAGATGATCATTGCCATTCTACGTGATGTGGACAGCGACCCGGTTTCGCATGCATTAACCTCAAACAGCTATCGCGTGACAGTCATCGCTTCGACAGGCGGTTTTTTGCGGCGTGGAAATACCACGCTGCTTGTTGGCACTGAAGATGAGAAAGTTGACAATGCCCTGGATATTATCCGCCAAAGCTGTTCCCCCACCAATGAACCTAATGTGAAACGCGCTACGATTTTTGTGATTAAGGTCGATCAGTATACCCATTTTTGAGACCGGAGCCTATCAAAAACGACCGCATATCGGGCGGTCGTTTTTAATTCCGCGCTCATTTATTTTCTAGTCTTCCGGTTTTCCTCTCCAGGCGGTCGATTCTCTGCCTGAGCGCATGGGCTTTTCTCTCCAGTTTTTTCACCTCTCGTTCCAGCACATTCCGCCGGACAAGGTACATCTGAGAGAGCAGTTGGACACCCATTAAAATATCACTCTCATGCTCGATTTGCCTCTTTAGGCGCCGGGCTTCATCACCTTCGAATTTATCGATGCCGAGGACATGCAGCTGGCCTTCTTTTATCCACACATCCGGTAAAGGGTAATAATACTCAGAAGAAGGAGAACCTTCATCCTGTGCCAGAAAGGCGGAAGAACTGTTGATACCTTGAGATGGCGCCGGTGCGGCTTGCTCTTCTTCAGCCTGATTTTCGGAGGTTGTAGCCTTTGGCGGGCGTGCGATTTCAGCCGCTGATTCCACTGCGCGCGGTTCTTCCTCTGCTGGCTTTACAACGGGTGCTTCTTTATCATCGGCTGTGCCGGGTTGTTTTTCTTCCAGGGCAGGCTCTTCCGCGACCGACTCTTCCGCCACAGGCTCTTCCAGGGCAGGTTCTTCCGGAGCAGGCTCTTCCGCGGCAGGTTCTACTTTCTTGGGATCTAACACCGTGGTCGGCTTCTGAGAATCAAACTTTTGGTTGACAGGTTCAGAAGTAATCGAAAAAGGCTGGTTGAATGGTTGGGTAGGGGGAAGTCGGAATTTAATCGGAGATGTTTTGGGTATGGGTGTTTTTTGAATATCATCACCCTGAACGCGCCAGGAAAGAACTTTATATTTCGAGGCTTGTTGATAAAGTCCTAGTTGTTCGAAAATGGATTGGGCGATCTTGTAATTCTGAGCGGCATCTGCTTTTTGCCCGGTTTCGGTCAGCATATTCGCGTTGACTGCATAATAATTGGCTTCCATAAGCCAATATTTAACCAATTTATCTTCCGAGGGCGTCTCTGAGGCGATCTGGTCTTTAATTTTGTTCAGGTGGCTGCGCATCGTGGGTAAAATTGCCTGGTGGTCTAACAAGGTCATAATCGGATGCTGTACGGCCTGACTCAAAACTTCCGTTGAGAACCATAAATCTTTATCAAACGATACCCGAAAAAGGTAAACCAATAAATTGTAAGACTGCTGTTTATTTTCCATGTTCACAGCAGTTTTCAGCAGCTCGTCCAGGTTTACCCCAGACAGGTCTTTCCAGGAGTTTTTCCTTGCCAGTTCTTCTGGCCCCATACCGCTCTTAACTTGATCGATAATTGTTTTTGCGATAGCCATTGAAACCACCTGTTCTTATTCGTCACTTGAGGTTGCAAGTTGCAATCCAAAGAATTTTAATCTATTTTACCGCGTCCCGACTCACGCTCCAACCCTTTGGTTACCATTCGTTACACCTGTTCCGCCGCATTTTTACGACATACAAGGAAAAGTTTATTGATCAACCTGGCATTCAGAGCGATGAAACATGATTCCTCAAGGGTCGAGGATCAGTATAAGGTTTCATCCAGGGTCTGCCCGGTTGCGAAATTTCCATGATTGCCAGGTGGGCGACATCATGGAAAGTGGCTTCCGCATTCTTAATCTCGATAAATACTGGCGCTGCTGATTTTCCATGGACGATCAATGCATTATAGCCAGCTTTTTTTACACTGAGATTCCCCAAAAATCGCCTGAATTGGCATCCAATACCGTGTTGGTCAGCAGCCCGCCGCTAAATGAGCACATTTTCTGGCGGGCGGGGTTCAGCCTCGGGTCCGACCAGGTCCCACCGCATACGAGCACCCAATCCGCACCCGCCCAGTAATGTATGGGCCATCTCTTTACCGAGCGGGTGCGTTTGGATGGTGCGCGATGTCAGATCGACATCCTATATTTTTCCTGTCGAATTGTTTATGATTTGCTCCGTTTGCTCAAAACCTGGTTTTCATATTGCTTGACTTCGTCCATCCATGCGATTCCAACCGGCGCGCCTTGCTCCAGGCAGAAATTGTCCCACACCGCACCGAAGGGCATGGCTTTCATTTCTTCCATCAAAGCCAGACGTTTGGAGAAATCGCCGGCGGATTCCAGGCGGCGCAGGTCGGCGGTGGGTTCCAAAAGAGCCATCAGGATGGCACGCTGTGTGTTGCGCATGCCAATCGTCCAGGCTGCGATGCGGTTGATAGAGGCATCAAAATAATCCAACCCGATATGGACCCGATTCAAGTAGCCGTCCCTGACAATGGCATGGGTAATGGCTTGTAAATCATCGCTGAAGGTAACCACATGGTCGCTGTCCCAACGCACACCCCGGCTGACGTGCAGCAGAAGCTCGGGAATGAATAACAGCACCGAAGAAATTTTATCGGATATCGTTTCGGTTGGATGAAAATGGCCTGAATCGAGGGTCAGCAGAACCTGGCGAGTGATCGCATACCCGATGTAGAATTCACTCGAACCGGTAACGTAGCTTTCAGATCCAAGGCCGAACAGCTTGGGTTCGACCGCGTCCAGGTTGTAGCGGGGGTCGATCTTTTCTTTCAGGACGGCATCCAGGGCGTCGCACAGCAGTTCGCGCGGGGTTTTTCGGTCGGCCGGGGTGTCTTTATATCCATCCGGGATCCAGATATTGGTGACACAGGGCGTGCCCAGGGCGCGGCCAAATGCCTCGCCGATCTTGCGGGAGGCGATGCAGTGGTCCACCCAAAACTGGCGGATCCCGGCATCCTGGTGCGATAAGGTAAAGCCGTCGTCTGCCTTGGGGTGAGAAAATAAGGTCGGGTTAAAGTCTACCCCGTGCTGGTTGGCGCGGGCCCAATCGATCCAGCTGGCAAAATGTTCCGGTAAAATCGCATCGCGTTCGACAGCTTTACCACCGGTCTCGGCATAAGACGCATGCAGGTTCAAGCGGTGTTTACCGGGGATCATGCGGTAAGCCAGATCGAGGTCCTGGCGCAGTTCAGCCGCATTGCGCGCCTTGCCAGGATAATTTCCTGTAGCGGCGATGCCGCCGCCCAACTCACCATCCGGGTTCTCGAACCCGGCGACATCGTCCCCCTGCCAGCAGTGCATGCTGAGCGAAACGCTGGCGAGCGTTTTTACGGCGCTGTCTACATCGACACCGAGTTCGGCGTAGCGTTCTTTTGCCAGTCGATATGCATCCCGGACATTATTTTCTTGTGAAACCATGAAGCCCTCCAAATATAGATGTCAAAATTTTGATCGATCGTACAGTCCAATTATATATTCCAATACCATTTTATTGCCACGAGCCTGGGAGGTCAGCAAAAATGAAACAAGAAGTTTTGCTCTAAAAAATTTTTTGATCGACATTCCATGCTTTGCAAATGGCGCGGACCTCTTCGTCGCTCAGTCCTTCTGCCAGGCTGCCGTAAGATAAATCCATGCATTCGTACTTGGCACCGGTCTCTGCGTATTCGATGCGGTCGGCGGCGCGCTTGACTGAAAGATCGGAACGAGACATTACCCCGTGTTTGGCCCAGATCACAATGCGGTGGCTGCGCAGTGATTTGAGCGTGCCCGCCATCAAAGCCGCCGACCCGGGGATATTGAATTCTACCAACCCGATCCCATCCGGGATCTGGACGATCAGTTCGGGCTGCCAGCGCAGCAAGCGGCGGTTGAGGTAGGCCTCTTTTTGATAACGCGGGATATGGCTCAGGTAGGTTAAATGCGGTGGCTGCGCGTGCACAACGGCGTGGAAGTTGGTGCCCGTGAGGGCGATCTGGTCGCGGTGGACGGCAAGGTGCGAATTTAATTCACTGGTAAGGTTGGCAAATAAGCGACCTGGGGCGGTATACAGGCGCCCGGTTTTCCCTCCCGGTTCGACCACCAACGCTCCCAGGTTCGCGGCCGGGTCGAGGATGATCTCACGCAAACGCCGGCCGGAACCGCTTACCAGCAGCGTCCCGCCGGCCAATTCAGGGACTTCCAATGGAAGTTGGATAGTTTCAACTTCCGGAAACTTGCGGCGGACTTCGACCGGCCAACCGAGATAGACTGAAATATTGCCGGCTGCGCCTTCGGTAGATTCGATTTCAGACAGCCGGAGCCCGGCCTCGCCAATGGCAATGGTGTATTCGTTTAAGTCTGGAAATGGGGGGTCGATAGACATAGGTCCTCACTCGCAAGGGATGAAATGCACTCCAGCGGAGGATGCCGCTGTAGTGACACGCTCAACTGCAGCTTTCGTTCGACTGGAATTACGCTCATACTGTAAATGATAACAAAAAGTTTGTCAATTATGCTTGAAATTAACAATCTCGTCACATGGGGGCGGATTAAGTCGTCCAAGCAAAATTGAGCAAAAAGATACAATCACTTGACCAATCAGCATTGGTTTGTTAAAATGCACCCTACAGTACGGCGACGTGGCCAAGTGGCAAGGCAAGGGTCTGCAAAACCCTGATCATGGGTTCAAATCCCATCGTCGCCTCTTTCTCTTTAAATCATTCAAAAAGAATGGGTTCAAACCCCCGAAAGGGGGCAGCGTCCCATCGTCGCCTCTTTTTCTTTAAAGTTATAAAAATATGGGTACGATCATGCAAAAATGGGTGGTGTCTTCTTATCGCTGCCTTTTTTAAGGCCAGGTGTCACACCCTCAGGGGGTGTAAAAAGGCAAGGGTCTGCAATACCCTGAAGGGCACTTAACCCTGATCATGGGTTCAAACCCCCGAAGGGGGGGCAGTGTCCCACAAGGGGATTGTATCCCATCGTCGCCTCTTATCTACAAGCATTTCAGCAATCGATCAGCCAACTATCCACCAAGAAGCAATTTATCTTTTGGACATTATTTCGAGTTTTCCATTACAATTTAATCCAGATAGATGATTCTTCAGGAGGTGGTTATGCTCAAAGGGATTTCAAACGTGATTTCGCCCGAACTGCTCAAAATATTGATGGAGATGGGACATGGCGATGAGTTGGTGATCGGCGATGGCAACTTTCCCGCAGCCAGCATGGCACAGCGACTGGTGCGTGCCGATGGGTTAGGGGTGCCGCTGCTGTTGGAGGGCATCCTGCAGCTTTTCCCCCTCGATCAATATGTAGAAAAGCCGGTTGCCCTGATGCAGGTTGTACCTGGTGACACCTACAAACCGACCATCTGGCAGGAATACCAGGATATTGTCACCAGGCATGAGGAAGGGTTCACAGGCTTTGATCTGGTCGAGCGGTTTGCTTTCTATGAACGGGCCAAAAAAGCCTATGCGATCCTGGCGACCAGCGAGGCCGCGTTGTATGCCAATATCATTCTCAAAAAAGGTGTGGTCAAATAAGGTCTATGCTTTTCAGTGGGTCAGCAGGCACCCAGATTGGTAATCTCCAAAGGTTGCTGCTTGAATGCGCCAGGCGCGAGCGGCTTATCTGATCAACCTGGGAAGTGAAGGATATTAAAGAAACGCAGAGACCTGTTCAATTTAGAACAGGTCTCTGCGTTTCTTTGAGCGGGCGATGGGACTCGAACCCACGACCTTCTCCTTGGCAAGGAGACATTCTACCAACTGAACCACGCCCGCAACATTGCACCGGTCACCCAGCGAGCTATATTTTAGCATTATTCTCCCAAAACTGTCAATCCCTTCTTCACAAAAAATATAGCGATGATTGACATTTTGAGTGCAATATGATATTTTCGGGTAATAATATAAACTTTGGTAATACAAGCTTGAATTGGAGATAACGGATATGAAAATTTCCTTATCAGATCGAGAATCTCTCTCATCAGAATTTACCAATTCCACAGCACTACTGGATGATCATTCCGCGTTGCGAAAGCGCGCAGCCGAGGATGGCTATTTGTTTTTCAAGCACTTCCTCCCTAAAGAAGAGATTTTTGCACTGCGCAAGGATATGCTCGGTGTGGTGGGGAAATATGGCTGGCTTCAATCTGGCCAGGATGCCTATGGCGGTTTGATTAACCTCGAAGCCCTGAACCAGGTGCCCGAGGAAAAAATGCGCACGGATATTGGCGTTAGCATAGATGCGTATAATGATGTACAACGATTGGAACGTATCCACAGGTTACCTCACCATCCCCGCTTACTATCTCTGTATCGAATTCTCTTTAACAGGAGGTCTTGGTACACGCCCGTCATATAGCGCGCATGATCACGGCTCACAAGAATGTCTTTCCAACACCTCCGCATCAGGACTTCCCTTTGATCCAGGGTACTTCAAATACCTGGACGTGTTGGTTTCCTGTTGGGGATTGCTCGCGTGAAATGGGTGGATTAACTGTGTTGAAGGGATCGAACCATTATGGATTTTTACCTATTCAACCGGCAAGAGGAGCGGGAGGAATCGCAATCCCATTATGTTCTTATGACACAGACTGGGTCGAAGGCGATTTCGAAGCGGGGGATATTCTGACTTTTTCCAGTTATACAATCCATCGAGCACTACGTAGCAAATTGAAAGAGCAGATCCGGCTTTCACTTGATGTGCGCTACCAGCCTATTGATGAACCAATCGAAGCCAAATCACTTAAACCACACTGTGATTTGGCTTGGGAAGATATTTATTCCAGTTGGAAGAGGGAAGATTTAAAATATTATTGGAAGGACTTTTTGCTCCAATCCACACCTTGGGACGATGGCTATCTTCAACCAAAACGGAGAATATGCTGACGGAAGTAACCAAAATATTACTTATAGAATAGCTTCTGATAAACTGATAGATTTATTACCATTGATTAATCCCGCCATATCCGATTTACTTTTCCAGACGCAGTTGATAATAATGTATATTCGGGTAAGCAAGAGTTTGGCGATTTAAAGAAGATTAATCCTATGTGTGCAATGGATGGCCCCGACCAATGTTCTGGGGATCTCAAAGAGATCGCGCTCATTTAATATTGTAAGTCAACGAAAGACTGACGTTTAGTACCATCCCAACTCCTTTGCCGTATCATACAGAGCAACTGCATTTTCTGTAGGTGTGTTATCTTGCATCATATGGGTCGGTGAAAGCATATAACTGCAATCAGGCATCATAATGTCCAAGGTCTCTTTAACCGTAATGCGCACGTCTTCTGGTGTGCCGTAAGCCAGTTTGCCTGGCGTTAAAAACAACCATGGAATGCCAATCGCCCTGCCGAAATGGTCAACCACAGTACCGGGGAGACATATTCTTGCACTCAGGCTGTAAGGTGTCTACTGCATTGACCCCCACAGATAGAAAATCTTCATATGACCAGCTTGAAGAACCGCAAGTGTGGATCATCGTCTTGGCCCCATAAGCATTGGCCAGATCCACCAGCATTTTATATTTTGGCAAAATGTGTTTCCGGAAAGTCTTTACTGAAATGATCGGGCCAACCTGGGTGCCCAAGTCCTCTCCCAGCCAAACAAAGTCAATCCTGCCTTTCGCCCGATCGAGAATGCGCTCGGTGATCGCTGCCTGGACATTAAACCGGCGCTCTGCCAGCAGCAGCCCGGCAGGTTCATCTGTGATCAGGTCGATCAAGGTGGTTTCCATGTTGCGTAAGAAACCGTTGCCGTTAATATAATCTCCATAGCAGTTGACGTACAAAGCGTAATGGTCAAGCTGCTTGCAGACCTCCGGAACCCCTGAATAATCGAAATTGTCCGGGTCAGGCATAGGCCATTGCCTGACTTGTTCTTCATCCGCAGACTGCAGCGGGAAATCGCAGTAATCCCAATACCCACCAGATGGATGCTCGATCCAGCGCGTATGGCTTCCCCATAGTGGATCGACATGCCGATCGGGAACTTCAGCATGAAGTCTAGGTCCTTTATATGGAACGCCAATTCCTCTAAAATCTACTCCCAAAGCTAATAGAAGGCCTTCATTGTCGTCCGGTGAAAGCCGGTAATGTTCCTTAAGGCGTTGGTCGATCCCTGGATTGGACATGTAATCAATGGGGACACGATCCGCTTTGATATGATTAAAAGCCCTTAGGACCCTCTCTCGGGAAGTCAAAGATTTTTTCATTTTTATCCTTTTCTCTCAGGTTGATGTTTCGTTACTTGCGTATTGGAAAAGCCATATAAGATATTCATGACTGTCGCTCGTACCCACTAAATCGGGTTCTCAATCTTTGGTAAACAATAAATATATGCCATGAGGCGCTTGGCACCTCATGGCATATATTTGCGTGAAGAGCTTAGGGTTTTAAGTACATCTGGACCATAGCGAAGTTGACACCGATATCCGTAACATCGGTTCCATCAGCTGGAACATTACCCAGCTTATTGCTGACAATCACTGGTGACTTGACGTGCTCGACCAGGTTGATATAAGGCAGGTTATCGGCGGTCCACTTAAGGCCTTCTGCGACAATCGCGTTGTATTCAGGCGAGCCGGAAACAGCAGCCCAACGACGGGTGTTGATATCAACGGCCTTCTTGATCCAGTCCGGAGGTTCTACACCCGACTTACCCAGACTATTGAACCAGTCTCCCCAGGCTGTACCGGCACGACCGGGATCGGTGACATCATTGTCCCAACCTCGGTCGTGGTTCCACATAACGTACATTTTAATCGCGTTGGCGGCGGTTTGTTGGCCGCGCAGATTGGAGTCGACGGCCTTGCCCAGAACTTTGATGCCCACTTTATCCAGGTTGGCAACAATGAGTTCGGCGAGGGGAGTAAATCCTGCGTCTTCCTGGCCGTTGGTAAGGACGATATTCATCGCTGACCCATCAGGATAAAGGCGGTAACCTTCTGCATCCTTTTTATCCAGGCCCATCTCATCCAGCAGTTTATTGGCTGCGTCAACATCATAGCGGACGAATTCTGGGGCAACGGTTTCATCAGGAATAGCCGCAAAGCCGTAGTAAACATTGTCGATCATTTCCTGCCGATTTTGGGCCAGGCTGACAGCCTGGCGGAAGCGCAGATCCTGGACCATCGTCTGCCAGTTTTTGGTAGCCGTATCGCCTTGAGGATCAACAAACGTCTCGTTGATCATGATGCCCCCGAGATCAACATGAGTTTCGAGCAAGATGGCTTTAAAGTTGCCCCGCTCCTCGTTCTGCTTGTACAGCGGCATCTTTAACCAGGGCGGCCGATTCAGAACTCCATGAAATCGACATTTCCGGCCATAATTTGCAAATTGACTGCTTCGGGATCGTTTTGCTGGGTCGAGATAATCTTGTCGATGTAAGGGAGCTGTTGGCCCTTGGTATCAACTTAAAGAATAAAGGTTAGTTCTTTCAGCGAAGCACTGTAAGAATCTTAACGACCCAGGGATACAAACCGGGATAATCAGCACACTTGGGATTTGTCATATCCCAATTCTGACAGCGTTTGTCGCCAAAGACCTGCCACCATTCGCCACCAGTCAGGCTTAACCGGTCAAATTCAGACTGAAACTTGTCAATAGTCGTATATTTGATATGATACTGCTTCAGATAATGGGATGGGTTGACAATGATGGTATAACCTTTCCAACCTTCAATGGTCAAGTTGCGCAGAAAACCACCATATGGCTTACCAAATTGGATCTTGAATGTATAGTCATCGATGATGGTCAATTTGCCAGGGTCTCCGGTGGGGACATAGCCGTTGCGAAACTCAGAAGGGACACCGTTTGGAAACAGTTTCTCATTGCCATAGATGTCTTCCCAGGTGAAACGCACGTCCTCGCTCGTTACGTCTTCGCCATCCGACCACTTCAAGCCCTTGCGCATGGTGAAAGTGAAGTCCTGATTGTTGTTTTCGACTTTGAAATCTTTTACAATATTACCCTGGATGCCTTGCACACTAATTTTCGGGGCCGTTAGCAAAGGCTCATTCATGGCAACGAAAACATCCGCGTCCCAATTGGCAACCGGAGTAGCCATGTGCAGTGTGCCGCCATAGATGCCAGGCTGCCAATTTGGAAGTTGTTCTTTGGTCAGGTAGACGCCCGCGTCGACAATGAAGACATCGGTCGGCAAGCGCTTCTCAACGGGCGGCAAAGTTCCCGCTTTGACCAGGTCGTCCAGTATGGGAGACTGGCTATATTGTGAGACGGGGCCAGCGGTCGTGGCCGGGGCAGAGGTCGCGACTGGTGCCGAAGTCGCTTCTGGGGCAGCGGTTGGTGCAGCGCAAGCCACAAGTGCGGATGCGGCTGCTAAACCGCCAGTCATTTGCAGAAACTGACGCCGGGATAAACGCTTTGAGTTCATATTTTCTCCTCTATAATTTGAGTGAATTCCCATGGAGTTTATAACAGAAATTAAAAGTTTATTACAGACCATAGTGACATTTATTAAGATTGTTAATCTATCGGACGAAAATGGATTCTATTTCACCGTGATTTGCTTTCTCTGCTAGAAACTCTCAGGAGTTCGATTAGTCTGACCAATAATTCTCGGTAGTCTTGAAAAGCTACCTTCAGGTCGACATCTTTCATATATTGGTCAACTAGATTTATTGGTCAACTAGATTTGAGCATCACCTTCTTGTTTAGAGGATTCATATTTGATAAAATGTTATTTATGGAAAATGAACAAGTTGGAAATTTAAGTGCTGAATGCAAGGAAAGTATTGACACATAAAAATAAGGAAATAAAAAGTTGTTTTCGAGTATTTCTGTATCCTTATGGCAATCCTAAAAACCGCAACATAATAGCAACACTGTAGCACATGCCTTTTTGGTTGTCAACAAAAATAGTGCCTTCAAAGTGAAAATTTTGCTGATATATCCTGCCCAAATCGGCCGGTCACGATCCTAATTTCCAGCGCATGTGATAAAAAAATGTAGAGATAAGGCAACACCAAGTCGCCTTGTCTCTACAACCTTCTGAATGTTAACCCGTTGGTTGAATTAAGTAGGATTATATGGCTGCGGTGATTCCGGCGGCTGATTATTGGGTTGTTGAGGGGGCGTCATGGGCTGCTGAGGAGGCATCATCGGCGGTTGGGGTGGGAGTGGGGCAGATTGAGGTTGGGGGTAGAAACGGTCGCGCAGCAGAATTGCGGTAAAACGCGTATTTTCCTCCAGGCCGATCAGCAGGTAGAGCGCTTCACCGATGGCATAAATTCCCAGGGCCGACAGCCCACCGCCAAGGAAGGTGGCGATGACGCTCAAGAAGGCCACAACCGGACCACCACCAAAACCAAACTCGCGCATGATCTGGTTGCTGGCGGCTGCCCCCACAATTTCCAGGATCACAAATAAAACGGTTCCCAGGGCAATCAGCACCCCGGCAATTTTGTAAAGGGTCGCAATGACCCTCAGTACAGTATATTTTTTTTCCATGGGTTTCCTCCAGAGAAGGGGGGATTCTTCCACCCGTCCAAAATGAATGCCGATATATCTCTATTATTTTACCTGTTTACCACTTTCCTGCAATGAATTTACTAAATCAGATATTTCGGACTATATCACTATTTAAAATAATGCTACAATAAGGTTGTCCCATATCACATTTGGAGGTGTATATGTCAGCGATAAAAACAACCCTGAACGGCTATGTGAATTATCGCGGCCGTGAAGGGCACTGGAGCTTCCTTTTACACCGGATCACTGGATTAGGAACCGGGCTCTTCCTGACAATCCATATCATCGATACCGCCCTGGTATATTTTGCACCGTTGGTATACCAGGAAGTACTCACCGTTTACCAGAGTACTATATTTGGCCTGGGCGAGGTCGCCCTGGTGTTTTGCGTCTTATTTCACGGCGTGAACGGGTTGAGGGTGGCATATTTTGACATGTTCGCCCCCAAGAACTGGACCATACCCACCCAGCGTAAGTCCACATTATGGACGATCATCATCAGCCTGGTGTTGTGGGTGCCAGCAGCAGGTATTATGTTGTACAACCTGCTGTATAACAATTATGGGCTGTTCCATTAGGAGGCGGATATGGCAACCACAACTCCCCACCGTATAGTTAAGGTCCCCCAAAACCTGGAGTCAGTTTCGTGGAAATGGATGCGCATCAGCGCCTTGCTGCTCATTCCCCTGGTTTGGGGTCACGTTCTTCTTCAGGACGTCATCGTTGGCGTGCACCGCATGAATTTGGACTACGTAGCTTTTCGCTGGGCCAGTCTCGTGTGGCGCGTGTATGATGTTTTGCTGCTGGCTTTTGCCTTTGCTCATGGCGTGAATGGGCTGCGTCAGGTGCTGTTTGATTTCATCTACAGCCCGACTACCCGGCGTACCCTGGTGATCTTGCTGGTCATCTTTTGGCTCGCAATAACCCTGTTTGGGTTTATCGCAATTGTTGGCGGGGTCAATACCCCGTTTCCGCTAAAGTAATGGAGAAACCATGCCCGAGACTCATACCTTTGATGTGATTATTGTTGGCGGCGGCGGCGCAGGTTTGATGGCCGCTATGGAAGCCTCAAAGCGCTCAAAAACGGCCGTGATAAGCAAGTTATATCCCTCGCGTTCTCACACCGGCGCTGCCCAGGGCGGGATTGGTGCGGCGTTGGGAAATCTGGAAGAGGATCATGCCGAATGGCATACCTACGACTCGGTTAAAGGCTCCGATTACCTGGGGGACCAGGATGCGATTGAGTTTATGTGTGATGAAGCCGTCCAGGCGGTCTACGACCTGGAGCATATGGGCCTGCCTTTCTCACGCACTCCTGAAGGACGGATTGCCCAACGCCCGTTTGGCGGACATACCAATAACGAGACCGGAAAGCCGGTTCGGCGTTCCTGTTATGCTGCTGACCGCACCGGTCATATGATTTTGCAAACTCTTTTCCAGCAGTGTGTCAAGAACGGGATCAATTTTTTCAATGAATATGAGGTGATTGACCTTTTGATGAATGATGGCAAGGTAGCCGGGGTGACCGCAGTCGAAATGGCCACCGGCGAGCTGCACATCTTCCGCGCCAAGGCCGTCATTTTTGCCACAGGTGGGCACGGTCGGGTATGGGAAATCACTTCGAATGCCTACGCCTATACTGGTGATGGGGCGGCGATTTGCCTGCGGCGCGGCATTCCCCTGGAAGATATGGAGTTTTTCCAGTTCCATCCCACTGGGATTTATCGACTGGGAATCTTGATTACTGAGGCCGTGCGCGGCGAGGGTGGCGTTTTGATCAATAGCGAGGGCGAACGCTTCATGGAGCGCTACGCACCCACCGTCAAGGATCTGGCGTCACGCGATGTGGTCAGCCGGGCGATGTACCTGGAAATGCGCGATGGACACGGTATCGATGGAAAACGCTTCTTGTACCTTGACGCGCGGCCCGAAACGATCAATAAATTTGCCAAGCTCGACGGTCGCACCCGTCCGGATGGGTCTCCTTACACCATCACTGGTGAGGAACTGTTGAGCAAGATCCCGGATATTGCCGATTTCTGTAAAACATATCTGGGGATTGATCCGATTACCGAGATGATGCCGGTTCAACCTACTGCTCACTATGCGATGGGCGGTATCCCGACCGATAAACTCGGTCAGGTGGTTGTCGACGATAAAGGCACGCTTGTCCCCGGTTTGTTTGCCGCGGGAGAATGTGCCTGTGTCTCTATCCACGGTGCCAACCGGTTGGGCACGAATTCATTGGTGGATCTGGTTGTGTTTGGCAAGCATGCCGGTATCACTGCCGCGGAATATGCGAACGGTTCGGACCTGCCCGCATTGCCAGATGATGCCCTGGGCTTTACCCAGCAGCAGATTGATGCGCTGACCCACGGCGATGGTACCGAAAATCTGGCCGAACTGGCCAAGGAACTTAAAGCTGGCATGTTTGACGACGTAGGTGTTTTCCGCACCGCTGAGGGTCTGGCGAAAGCTGTGGAAATGGTCAAAGAACTGCGCGAGCGCTTCAAGCATGTTAAAGTTTCCGACACCGGAAAAATATTCAATACCGAGTTAATCAATGCCTGGGAAATCAGCAACCTGATGGACCTGGCGCTGGTCACAGCTATTTCTGCCCAGGCGCGTACCGAAAGCCGCGGTGCGCATGCCCGTGAGGATTATCCGAACCGGGATGATAAGAACTGGCTTAAGCATACCCTGGCATGGTGGGATGATGCACAGGTGAGGCTGGAATACAAACCAGTGGTTGTCACCAAGTATCAACCTAAAGAAAGGATATATTAAGCCACTAAAGGTGCCCTATGAATATTATCCTAAAAATCTACCGCTTCCATCCAGAAAAAGATACAAGCCCGCACTACGATTCTTTTACCTTTGATGTCGAACCAACCGAACGGGTCTTAGACCTTCTCGAACATGTGCGCGGGTTTATCGATGGTTCTTTGGCTTTTCGCCGCTCGTGCGCCCATGGTGTCTGTGGTTCGGATGCCATGCGGATTAACGGCCGAAATTATCTGGCTTGCAAAGTGCTGGTCCGCGATTTAGGGACTTCCACCATTACTGTTGAACCCTTGCTTGGGCTGAGGGTAATCAAAGATCTGATTGTGGATATGGATCATTTCTTTGAAAATTACTATAAAGTTCAGCCATTTTTGGTTAACAACGATCCTTTGCCTGCGGATGGCAAGGAGCGCTTGCAATCTCCAGAAGAGCGCGAACGATTCGACGACACCACTAAATGTATTTTATGCGCAGCCTGTACAACATCCTGCCCGTCCTTCTGGGCGAATGGGAATTATGTAGGTCCGGCAGCAATCGTAAATGCCCACCGCTTCATTTTTGACAGTCGCGATCAGGGCGCCGCGGAACGTTTGGCCAGGCTCAATGAGCAGTTTGGGGTCTGGCGCTGCCGCACGGCATTTAACTGCACGGAGGCCTGTCCGCGAGAAATTCATATAACCCGGGCAATCGCCGAAGTAAAGAATGCCATCCAGACCGGAAAATTAGAGTAGACAGAATCCGATTAAAAAAATCCACCTCCGGGTTTATTTAACGGAGGTGGATTTTTTTGTCACTCAATTTGCTATAATAAAATTACCGGTACGGCGAAAGGAGGTTGTATGTATTCAACAATCTTGACCGGGAAAGTATCGCGTGATAACTGGTCACCCCTCGAGCAATCATACACCGCAGCCCTGAAAAATAGTCCGGATGGACTGATTCAATCATTTTTGCTTCATGCCGAAGAAAATTCCAATATCTGGCATATTATCACAATCTGGCGCAGTAAGAAGGCTTATGAAAACGCCCACCGTCAGAAACTAACCGGAACATGTGTGCAGCTATTTTGTGATGCGGGCAGCGTTCCGGAACGATCTACTTTTTCAGTGATTAAGTTTTATCAAAACAACACGCAAATGGTGGCGGCTTAACCTTTGACCCCGGCGTTGACCTGGGTGAAATAGCGTTGTTCAATTTCTTGCCAGGTTTCACCCGGGCAAACGCGCAGTTGTGCTCCGAGATAGGGTGCCACAGCGTTGATCTGCTCGAATAAACGCTGCGCGACTCGCCGGATTGAAAAATGGGCATTTGGGGCAGAACGCAGTGCCACAAAATGGTCGGCAGAGCGCAAGTTGAAGGTCATTAAAACCCGCCGGTTGCAGGCATTGGGGACTACATAAGAAGCAACCGCCGGAAAAACCTGGGCGATCTCATGATATGTAGCGGAGGCATTTTCCACTGCCTGGCGAAAGACCGGTTCCAACCCGGCCTGCGTGATGGCGCGTGGGATGGCATACCCAAGGCGAGGTGTGAGCGCCTGTGGGCTCTGAGTCATCATACGATGGCGTTTCAATTCAACGTAGGCGCCCTGGTCGAGGGTCACCTCAACCGTAAAACTGGTATGCTCGGTTTCTCGCAGGGGAATATCGAATTTCCCAGCCGATCCTATTAATGTCATCGCCATTCGTTTTTGAGCTTTCGGGTTGAGGGTGCGCACATAATCGAGCGCTTGCGTGTAGCATAGATCTCCCTGGCGGAATAATGCCGCGGCCATCGCCCGCTTTTCTCCCTCGGGCTCGTAATGTACCATGCGGCACCAATCATTTGAGGCCGAGCTCGGGGTGGAAATATTTCTTGCCTCAACTTCAAGTTCGGTTTGTGCGTTTTTCAAGTACTCCACCGCATCGGCATATTTCACCAGGGTAGGTACTTCTTGCTGGGCTGCCTGTTTGATCTCTTCACCAACCTGGCGTACTTCGGCCAAAGGGTGCGAGAGCATCTTACGCAAGGCATGTTCTAGGGCGCGGGCATTGATTGTCATACCGACATTGGCCAGCGAGGCGGCAGGCAGGAGAAAGCGGCAAACGTCCACATAATCAGAACGAATGCGGCGTTCATAGGCCCCATCACTTTCTTCAGCGCCGCGTGGATTTTCAGCAGCGATTACTTCACGTACGATGGGGAGGGACTGCAGGTAGGTCGCAAAAAGGTTGCGCACGGTTTGCTGGTAGCGCTCAAGCAAAGGATGATCCTGCAGTTCGGGTGGTGTGAAAAAATCATCCGATCCCCATTTTTGGTAGCGCGTTGATTTTTCAGTGTAGGAGGCCAGCCGGTTTGATTCAAGCGATTCAACCGCCAGGCGGGATATATTTTCGACGGCAACATGCAGGATGGCATGTTCGGCAACCGAGGCGTGTCCGTATCCGACCACCCATTTTTCGTGAAATTTGGCACTCTTTTCTTCGGTGAGTTCATTGGCGATCTCACGAAACGATTGTGGTGAGCGCGATGTTTTGGCGAAGGCGACCGCGATAATTTCCGGTTTAAGAGATTGAGGATCCAGCAGATATACCTGTCGCTCAGGGGACATAAGGCATGACCTCGCGTGCTTTCTGGATATCGATATGGATTTGTTCGATTAACGCGTCTGCTGAGGGAAAGCGCTTTTCAGGACGCAGGTACTTTATGAAATCAATCTTCAGATCCATATCATACAGATCTTCATTAAAATCCAATAGGTGGGTTTCGATCCTTGAAACGAAATTATTTACCTCAAAAGTGGGGCGCAGGCCGATATTTGTGACAGCCGGAACGGCTTTGTTGTGTATCCAGGCCAGACAGGCATAAACCCCCCGTTCGGGTATGATTTGTTCTGGCCAAAATGCTACGTTCGCCGTGGGAATACCGATCAGACGCCCACGCCCATCACCATGAACCACTTTTCCACTCACCCGATACCAGCGCCCCAGCAAGACGGCAGCATCGCTGACTTGCCCAATGCTTATCAGCTCACGGATGCGTGTAGATGATATATTCTGATCATTCATCAAAACAGGTGGAATGACCTCAACTTCATATCCCAAACCTTCACCCAGGCGGCGTAAAGTGTGAATATCCCCGCTTCTACCCCGTCCTAAAGCAAAATTATTACCCACGACCAAACGCGTGAGTCCAAGATGATCGTGGAGCATCTCCATGAATTTTTCGGCGGTCAATGCGGCAACATCATGGTTGAAAGGTAAAGTAACCACATGATCGATACCGAAATCGGCCAAAATGGCGGCCCGATCATCGGGAGTTGTAAGATAAAAAGGACCCTGCAGATCGCGGAGTACGACAGCCGGGTGGGGATAAAATGTCACAACAACACTTGGTGCTTCAGCGGTATGTGCCCCTCTTACCAGGTGATTGAGAATCACCTGGTGCCCGCGGTGAACACCATCAAATGACCCTATGGTGGTCCATGCGCTGTTAAGTTTGAGGCCATCTAGAGATCGGTGGTGCAGCATTGAATGGGTTATGAGAAAAAGACTTTTTTCGGCTGCCACTCGAGGGTGGCTTCTTCAAATTCCATTAATGCCACCAGTTCGCCCTGTTCGCTGATCCCGCGCACCATTGCGCCTACACCGGGTTCGGCAGGAATACGGTGTCCGTGACGGACGGCTTCGACCTGTTCGTGGTCCAATTCCACCGATGGCCAATCCGAAAGAGCTTCAGCGGCCGGGATCAAAAGCTGGTACCACGTACCATTTTCAAATTGTTCCTTAAGTTTGCGCAGTGGGACGGCGTCTCGCAGGGTAAAACGACCACTCTTGGTCCGGCGCAGGCCGACCAGATGGGCACCGCAGCCCAATTTCTCGCCTAAATCGTTCGCCAGTGAGCGTACGTAAGTGCCTGAAGAACAATACACATCGATGACTGCTTCAGGCATCGCCCATTCCAGCAGTTCCAAATTGTAAACCTGGATCTTGCGAGGGGTGAGATCGACTTCTTCACCTTCTCTGGCCATTTCGTATGCTTTACGGCCTTTAACCTTAACTGCAGAATAAGGCGGCGGAACCTGTTCGATTTCACCCACAAAATGAGTTAAGGCTTCTTCAAACTGCTCTTCAGTTACCTCAACCGGAGATGTGGATGCGATCCGCCCGTCGGCGTCAAACGTATCTGTACTCACACCCAGGCGAACCACAGCCTGGTAACGTTTATCGGACGCCGAAACATATTCGCTTAAACGAACAGCCGGTCCGATCAGGATCACCAGAACACCCGAAGCACGAGGATCCAATGTGCCGGTGTGTCCTGCCCGGCGGATGTTCGTGCCTCTGCGGACGATCTGAACAACGTCATGTGAAGTCAGACCGACCGGCTTATCAACGACCAGTACCCCTGAAATGGCGTTTTTCAAATCTAAATTATGATCACCCATTAATATCACTCTCCAGTCCTACTGGATTATCAAGCAGTGGTAATTTTGTTTTTTTGAACCAAATTCCCATTTTTCCCGTTTTCACCAGATGCTAAAATCTGGCGTGTTGCATCGATAACGCGCAACTGTACATCTTCCATCGTTCCAGAAATATCAGCTCCGGCCGCGGCAGGATGACCGCCCCCGCCAAATTGGAGTGCGATCTGTGAAACATCCCATCCGGGCTGGGCGCGCCAGCTTACTTTGACACGATTATTCTGCTGTTCAACAAAAATTAAGCCAATATCACTCTCATCGATGGCGGAGATTACATTTACCAGGTCGGCGTCATCGTTGCCATGGTATGAGGCGATTTCACGATCCTTGAGCGTTAAGGCAGTCCAGACCAGGCGCCCACTGCGCTGAAGGTGGGTCAATCCCTGTCCCCAGTATTGGGCTGCTTCGAATGTCCGGCTGACGATTGCCCGATTGTAAAGGTCTGCCAGGTTTGCACCGTGATCCATCAGCCAGGCTGCCAATCGCAGGGTGTTCGCGGTCACATTTGATGTTCGGAAACCGATTGTATCCGTAACCAGCCCGGTCAGCAAGGCTTTCGCAATTTTATCACTGACCTGCAGTCCCCAGGCTTCCAGGTGCTCGGCCAGGATACCGCAGGTGGCCTGGGCATCGGGGCGAACCAGGTTGATTCTGGCGAATTCGAGGTTGGTGATGTGGTGGTCGATGTTAATATCGGGCGTTCGTCCACCCAGGGCAGACCCCGTACGGAGCAGGTCTGAGCAGTCGACTACGATCGACAAATCGAAGGATTTATCTGGCGCTTTGCGCAGTACCTGATTGGCACCGGGCAGCTGGCGAAAACTGGAGGGAACCCCATCAGAAAGAACCATCGTGACCTGTTTACCAGCTTCTTGCAGGGCAAGGCCCAATCCGAGCAACGAACCGACAGCATCCCCATCCGGACGAACATGCGATACGATTAAGATGGTGCGAGCATTCTGAAATTCCAGAAGCAATTCACCATTAAGTTTTTCACTCATCATCATCTTTTGTTTCGTTCTCCGTTTGCGATGGGTTTTCTTGGCGCAATTCCGCCAATAAGCGTTCGATATGGTCGGCGCGTTCCGGGGTGGGATCCCAATGAAATCGCAGGCGGGGGAAAACCCGTAAATCAATGCGTTCTGCCAGTCGGCGGCGTAAAAAACCACTGGCATGCTCCAGGCCTTCAATCACCATCGGCGCGCGTTCATGGCCTTCCACCGCGGAAACGTAAATATCCGCATAGCTCAGTTCACGGTCGACTTTTGCACCTGTGATCGATATACCGGAAAGGCGCGGGTCGCTGACATCCCGAATAATCATATCGGAAAGCTCTTCGCGAATTCGGTCAGCGATGCGTTGTAATCGCAAGGGTGAGGGCATATTTTCTCCTCATAATGCGGCAGGGTTTGATGTGGAACCATACCGGCTGAAAACCAGGGTCAATAGCTCGAGGATTCGATTTCCATTGCCCCGGCAAACGATAGAATGACAGGAACTACATCCTTTCAACCGTATAACATTCTACCCAATCCCCCGCCAATACATCCGAAAAATTCTTGAAGGAAATGCCGCATTCAAAACCAACACGTACTTCACGAACATCATCTTTCTCACGCTTCAGACTGGATATTTCGCCTTCATAAACCACCTCATCGCCCCGGTGGATACGTACTTTACCGTTTCGCCGGATTTCGCCCTTGGTCACCTTACAGCCAGCGATGTTGCCGACCTTGCTGACCTTAAAGACAGCCAGTACGTCTGCCCGGCCCAGCGGGACGTCTCTAAATTCAGGTTCGAGCATGCCTTTGACGGCTTTCTCGATATCTTCAATCAGGCGGTAAATGATCTCGTACAGGCGAATGGAAACTGCTTCTGCTTCTGCCAGACGGCGGGCTGAGGTGTCGGCCTGAACGTTGAAGCCCACGATAATCGCATGCGAAGCGGCTGCCAGCATAACATCGTTTTCGGTAACATTGCCGGTTTCGCTGTACAGGATATTAATATTAATATCCTTGCTCAGTTCGTTCAAGGAATTTCGGATTGGTTCCAGCGAACCCTGAACATCGGCTTTGATGATCAGACTTAATTCCTGGACTTCACCTGCTTTGAAGCGTTCAAAAAGCTCTTCCAGGGTGGCCTTGGGTATCCTGGAGACTTCCTCCTGGGCTTTCAGACGGCGTTCTTCCACCACAGCTTTGGCTTCTTTTTCATTGGAGTAGACCAGGAAAACATCACCCGCAGCCGGGACATCCGAAAGCCCCATGATTTGAACTGGGGTAGAAGGTTTTGCTTTTACTACGCGTTTGCCATGAAAATCGAACATGGCTCGAATTCGTCCCTCGGCTTGACCGGCGACAACGACATCGCCCATCTTCAGTGTTCCATTTTGTACCAGAAGGGTGGCTAACGTGCCGCGGCTTTTATCAACCTGGGCTTCAATCACGGTGCCAATTACTTTGCCGTTGGGGTTGGCGCGGATGTCCACGCTGTCTGCTACCAGTAAAATGGCTTCCAACAGATCTTCGAGACCCTTTTTTTGTTTTGCCGAGACGGGAACCATGATCGTGTTGCCTTCCCATTCATCGGGAACAAGACCGGTTTCAGCCAACTGATTTTTCACATATTCAGGATTTGCATCTTCGCGATCCATCTTATTCAAGGCAACGATAATCGGCACTCGCGCTGCGGTGGCATGGGCAATTGCTTCTCGTGTCTGGGGCATCACACCATCATTTGCAGCCACGACCAGCACCACCACATCTGCTCCCTGTGCGCCGCGCGCCCGCATGGCGGTAAACGCAGCGTGGCCCGGGGTGTCCAGGAATGTGATTTGGCGGCCCTTGATTTCAACTTGATAGGCGCCGATGTGCTGAGTGATGCCGCCCGCTTCACCGCCGGCAACATCAGCATGCCGCAGGGCATCCAACAGGGTGGTTTTCCCATGGTCTACATGACCCAGGATGGTGACCACCGGGGCTCGTTCGACCAGATGTTTGGGATCTTCCTTGGCGATTAGCTGGCGCCAGAGCGGGATTTCGCCCTTTTCTGGAATTACTTCTTCTTCGATCGTTTCCATGTTGGCGTCGTAGCCCATTTCTGAGACCACAACCGCCGCTGTGTCGTAATCAATTTGTTGATTAATGTTTGCCATCACCCCGACCGACATCAAAATCTTGATGATTTGGATCGGACTGGCTTCTATTCTCTGAGCCAGGTCTCGTACGGTGATGCCAGCAGGAAGTTCAATCTTCTTGCGCCCATTATTACTCATACAGCACCTCCTAAAAAACAAATACAGCTTTTACTTCATATCTTCGGGCGCTTCTTCTGGCAGTGTTGCCATGAAAGATCTGAGTATTTCGCTTTCTTCACTGGTCAAATCGGTCTTGAGCGCATGCGCAAGGCTTCCTTGCAGGCCTCGCTCCCAACAGGAGCGTTTATTGTGAAGGTAAGCGCCCCTTCCAGCAAGCTTGCCGGTGAGGTCGATCTTGACCCCATCTGCCGTGCGGACGATTCGCGTCAGTGTCCGTTTGGCGAGAATTTCCCGGCAGCCCACACAGGTGCGCTGAGGCACATGTTTGACTCGCTTGACCGGTTTCTTGGTCATTACGCCTTCAGTTTACTCGTCCCACTCCCAGCCGCCGTCATCACGTTTATGCTTCTTTTTGGTCAGCAACATATCGCGGTCGGGATCATAAGTAATTACTACACTCTTGCGAGATTTCTTCTTTTTCTTACCCGGTTTCGGTTTGACCGAGTCTTCGGTTTCTTCATCTTCATCTGTATCTACAACCGGGATCATATCCGGTTTGAGCGCGAACAGTTTGTCGAAAGAAGGTTCCTCTTCGGCTTCCTCTGGTTTGGTTTCATCATCAACATCCACGGTGGGTTCATCCGCCGGGGGAGTGACTTCAACTTCCTCTGGAAGGACTGCGGCCTGCTCTTCTTCAACGATTGGCGCAGTCGTCTGGGTCTCTTCCGGTATAAATTCGACTTCAGCCTCGGTTGCGACTGGTTCAGCGTCAACCACAGCCTCAGCCTCAGCTTCAGCTTCAGTTCCAACCTCAGCCTCAGCCTGGACAGCCGCCTGTTGGGTCGCTTCCAACTCATCTACCAGTTTATTAATGACACTCATCGCCCGCGGCCCGATACCCTGCAAGCGCAGAATATCATCTGGTTGGGTTCTGATCGTTAATACCAGATCGCCGGTTGTGGCGTAGCCCGCTTCTTGTAAAATATAAGCTACGTGATCTGGCAAGCCAGCATCAAGGATATTCTGCAAGAAAATAGTTTCAGGGAAGCGTTCACGCAGTGCTTTTTCGGCGGCTTCTTCCTCAGCATTCTTTTCAATTTTGATTGCTGCCGTACGGTGTTCAACTTTATCAGTAAATTTGGAAAGCTGGTCGTATTCCTCAGGCGTGAGCGGGCGGTTTTCGGCTTTCTTAGCCAGAATAGCTTCGATGGGCGCCATCATTTCTTCGAGTTGGGTCAGACCTGCCAGGTCCGAATCGTTCTGAACCTTGTATAAAGCATCCGAAGCGGCCTCAGAGACGCTCTTGATGTCAATTCGCCAACCTGTTAATTTGGCTGCCAGACGTGCATTTTGACCATCGCGCCCAATTGCCAGGCTGAGTTGATCTTCGGGGACAACCACAGTGGCTGTCTTGCCGTTGGGGGATTTCTCATTCAGATAGACACCACTTACCCGGGCAGGGCTGATGGCTTTAGCGATGAAAAAGGCCGGGTCAGTATTCCATTCGATGACATCAATCTTTTCATCGTGAAGTTCACGAACAATGGCTTGAATGCGCACGCCTTTGACGCCTACACAAGCTCCAACCGGGTCGATACCCGCCTGGGTGGCTGAGACGGCAACCTTGGCACGCTCGCCCGGTTCGCGGGCAATCGAGCGAATTTCGACGATGCCGTGATAAATTTCTGGCACTTCGTTTTCGAGCAAGCGGCGCAAGAAATCTCGGTGGGTGCGGGACAGGATAATTTGAGGGCCGCGCGGGCTATCTTTAACTTCTGCAATTAACGCGCGGACACGATCGTGAATGCGAAAACGCTCGCCAGGAATCATATCCTTGCGAGACATACTGCCTTCGGCGCGCATCTCCATCCCAACCGTCAGGCCCTGGTAATTGATCGCCTGTACCACACCGCTGACGATTTCCCCCAGCTGTTTTTCAAAGAATGCCAACTGCATCTGGCGTTCGGCATCGCGAATGCGCTGCTGAATCACCTGCCGGGCTGTTTGGGCGGCGACACGGCCGAAATCGCGTGGGGTGGATTCCACCACGACCATGCTGCCAAGTTCAGTCTCTGGATTGACCCGGCGCGCATCGGTAAGTGTTACTTCCGTCCGTTCATCCTGGACAGATTCAACCACTTCTTTTTCTGCAAGGATTGTCACCTTGCCCGTTTCGGGATCGACCTGTGCTTCAACATGCTGTGCAGTCGAAGCATTGACCGCCCGGCGATATGCAGATACCATCGCTGATTCGAGGGCACCGAGGATGACTTCCCTGGGTAACCCTTTTTCTTCGAGGACCTCATTGAAAGCCAGTGTAAACTCGTTCTTCATTCCTTAACATTCTCCAGGCAAATAGCCCATAACACGCAGAAAAGTGGGGGACTCCCACTTTTCGTTGCGGTCAACATTGATACAACCTACGATAATGGATTCTAGCACATATTATACCGCGTTGCAAGGTCTCTGACGCCAATCTTAACAAGTTCTGAGGATTGGCTGATGAAGTTTTGTGCTCCCATTAATTTTTACGGTTGCTGGTATGCGTGGACGGACGTTATTTCTCCGTTTCTCCGATTACTTCCACATTAAATTCCACACCAATTTCATGCCCGCTTTTCTTCAGGCCTTCGACAACCGGTTCCATCAAGGGTACCCCTTCGCGAGCATTCTTCTCAGCCATTTCGAATTCTTTTTCTCCTTGAATATAAATACGATCCTGGCCTTTAGCCTTGGGCGAATTTTTAATCTGGCTCAGCAGTTCATCCATATCTTTCTTAAATTCATCCAGCGGGCGGAAGGCTTCGATGTTTACTGCAGCGAAGAAATGCCCGGTACGGGCGTTATGTTTGCCATCTTTGATGTCCACGCCTGTGCCGAAAGCGCTTCCGGATAGCACGCCGGAGAAAATATCCACCATCAGCCCCAGGCCATAGCCTTTATAACCGCGCATCAGATCGATCCCACCCAACGGCATAAGGGCGCCACCCTTGAGCACTTCTTGGGGCTGAACGGTTACCTTGCCATCGGAATCAATCCCCCAGCCTTCGGGGATGAGCTTGCCGGCTTTATCGTACACCGTGATCCGTCCGACCGGGACGATGCTGGTAGCCATATCCAGTACATAGGGGCGTTCATTTTTGGCGGGCACGGCAACGGCGATGGGGTTCGTCCCCAGCATGGCTTTGCGCCCGTAAGTGGGTGCAACCAATGGCTGGCTGTTGGTGAAGCTGATGCCAATCATATTGTGTTCCAGGGCCATCATCGCGTAATAACCGGCGATACCATAATGATTAGAATTGCGCACGGTGACCATCGATAATCCGGTCTGATGGGCTTTTTGAATGCATAATTCCATCGCGTGGCGTGAAACGACCTGGCCCAGGCCGTTCCCACCGTCGATCGCGGCGGTCGTCGCAGTTTCTGAGATTACTTTGAAAGGAGATTTGGGGTCAACCGATCCCTTTCGGATGCGGTCGCCGTAATAGCTGTTGAGGCGAATCATGCCGTGGGAATCGACACCGCGCAGGTCCGCGGAAAGGAGAACATCGGCGGCAATCGCTGCATGGGCTGCGGGCACATCCAGCTTCGTAAAATAACGGATCATATAATCTTTTAGATCATCATACCGGAATAGAAACGCTTTTGTCATATTTACCTCACCTGTTCCAAGGATTTTATAACCTGCGGCCCGCTGAGGGTCAATAATTAATATATCACAAATTGGAATCGAGCGAATGCTATAATCATCCTATTCTTGTCTTTTTCGTTGATAGGACTGCCATGAAGTTGATTCTCGGTATATATCTGAGCCTGTGCTGTTTTCTGGTTGGCTGCGCCGGGGAAACACCCTCGCCTGTAGACCCCTCTCCCACCAAACCACCGATCCCAATCCTTGCGGGGGGAAGGTCGATCCTGGTGCCGCCGACTTTCAGCCCTGTTGAAATGACGGCGCTGCCGGAGCGATCGATGGTTCAACTTACGCTGACGAACCGCTCTGACTGGAATGTGTGTTATGTGTATATTTCACCTCCAGATGAAAGCACCTGGGGGGACGATTGGCTGGGCGCTGAGGAAATTATTAAACAGGGTCAGGAGCGTATTTTCCAAATTCAACCGGGGATTTATGATGTCCGGGCGGAAAATTGTGATTACATCGGTTTGGTAGAGCAATATGAATTCGATCTCTCCAATTCGATCCGTTGGGAAGTCAATAATCCAGCGGTTCTGGATAGCGAACCTTTTGAGGAAAAGGGGGGCTGGAAGACAACCGGAAGCGGCGCCCAGGGTGCTATCGTGGATGGCACATACATCATAAACGCTGGACAGCCCGGCGATTTGGCTTTAGCAACCGCCGGTAAATATTATGAGAACCTTGTTTTGACGGTTGAGTCAACCCCGCTCGGATCGGATGACACCGCCCCGGCGGGATTTGGTGTGATGTGCCGTGTGCAGTCCAACGGCGATGGCTACCTGTTCATGATCCGGGCGGATGGCGCTTATGCCATCTTCCGTAATTCCGATAACGAACGGATACCCCTGATTGATTGGCAGGAATCGGAGAATGTTCTCCCTGGTGCCCGGTTGAACGTGATTGAAGCGAGCTGTGATGCTGAACAGCTGGCCCTGCGGATTAATGGAAATACCGTGGAAAAGTTGACCGACTCGGAATATCGGGGTGGGGATATCGGGTTAGCTGTCCTGCCGGGGAAAACGGGGAGTGCCCAAATCCAGTTTGACAACCTGGTGGTAATTGAACCTTAGGCTTCCCAGTGTCGATATATTGGAAAGATTAAGTTAAAGATAAAAAAGTATGGGTGATAACAACAGTGCCAGCCTTTCAAAGGCTGGCACTGTTGTTATCTTTATGAATTCCTGCGGCTAAACATCCAGGTTGCGCACATCCCGGGCGTGGGTGGTAATGAACTTGGTGCGTGGAGGAACAGCTTCGCCCATCAGCATATCGAAAGTGCGGTCGGCGACGGTGGCATCTTCCACAGAAACCTGCAGCAATGTGCGGTTCTGGGGATCCATAGTGGTTTCCCAAAGCTGCTGGGGATTCATTTCACCCAGACCCTTGTAGCGCTGTAAGGTTACCCTTTCGGGGGTGGTTCCCATTTCTTTGATAATGCGGTCCTTGTCATTTTCCGTGTAGGCATAATGCACCTGGTTTTTATAAGCCAGGCGGAAAAGGGGTGGTTGGGCGATGTACATATGCCCTTCTTCGATCAAGGACTGCATATAGCGGAAGAAGAAGGTCAGCAGCAGGGTGCGAATATGGCTGCCGTCGACATCGGCATCAGTCATAATGATGATGCGCCCGTAGCGCAGGTTGGTCAGATCAAAATTATCGCCGATTCCGGCACCGATCGCGGAGATGAGCGCTTTGACTTCTTTGTTGCCCAGAATCTTGTCCAGCCGGGCGCGTTCGGTATTGAGGATCTTGCCGCGCAGGGGCAGGATGGCCTGAAAGTGGCGGTCGCGCCCCTGTTTTGCCGATCCGCCGGCGCTGTCGCCTTCAACGATGTATAGTTCAGTCTTGTTCGAATCCCGTTCCGAGCAGTCTGCCAGTTTGCCCGGCAGGGTCAGGCTTTCCAGCGCGGATTTGCGAATAACCAGGTCGCGTGCTTTGCGAGCAGCATCTCGGGCACGGGCCGAAGTCAGGCATTTTGAGACGATAGCCTTCGCTGCCTGGGGGTTTTCCTCGAGGAAAGTAGAAAAACCTTCGGCGACCACCTGCTGCACGTAGGTTTGCACCTCGGGATTCATCAATTTGACCTTGGTTTGTGATTCAAACTGCGGGTCGGGGTGCTTGATGCTGATGATGGCGGTCATGCCCTCGCGGATATCATCACCATTGAAGTTGGGATCGGCATCTTTCAATAGCCCGGTGCGGCGGGAATAATCGTTGATGGCGCGCGTGGTAGCGGTGCGCAGCCCGGTCAGATGGGTGCCGCCGTCGATGGTGTTGATGGTATTGGCAAAGGAATACACCGATTCCGCGTAAGAATCCGTGTATTGGATGGCGCATTCAATGCCAATATTTTCCACTTCTTTTTCAACGGAAAAGACGTTGTGTAAAGTATTGCGGTTGCGGTTGAGATAGCGGACGAATGAATTGATCCCGCCTTCGAAAAAGAAGGACATTTCGCGGTTGCTGCGGTCATCGACCAACTTCAGCAGCACTTTACGGGTCACAAAGGCCATTTCGCGGAAGCGCTGCACCAGGGTCTCGAATTTGTAATCAAGGTCGTCTTTAAAGATCTGCGTGTCGAAGCGGTAAGTGGTCCGTGTTCCGGTGATATCCGGGGGGCATTTTCGGACCGGTTTGACGGCGTCCATGGGGATGCCGCGTTCGTAGCGCTGGTACCATACCTGGCCATCACGCTTGACTTCAACTTCGCACCATTCTGACAGGGCGTTGACCGCCGAGACACCCACACCGTGCAAGCCGCCAGAGACCTTGTATCCACCGCCGCCGAATTTACCACCGGCGTGAAGCACGGTCATGACCACTTCCAGGGCCGATTTATGTTTTTCCGGGTGAATATCGACCGGGATACCGCGACCGTTATCCTCAACGGTTACGCTGCTGTCTGCGTTAATGGTGACGATAATCTCGTCGCACGTCCCAGCCAAGGCTTCATCGATAGAGTTATCGACAACTTCGTAAACCAGGTGGTGGAGCGCTTTGAGATCAGTCCCGCCGACATACATACCTGGGCGGCGGCGTACGGCCTCCAGTCCTTCCAATACCTGGATATCTTTTGCAGCATACGAAGTGGGCGTTTGATTCACTCAGTCCTCCGAGAAATAATAATTGATCGAATAAATAAGTCAGGTTTTATTGGCGCTGGCTACCATTTTCTTCAGATTCTCTTGCATCCAGCGCATTCCACCCTGGTAATAGATAAAACTGGCTGCCAGCAGACCGGTGGTAATAAATGCATGACCGCCAATTCCCACCAGCGTCATCCAAGAATTGGGGGGGGCCGCGCGCCAGAAGATATTCATGCCTTCACTGAATAAAACTACAACCACCAGGAACATGCCCGTTCCTGGCAAAAAACCTCTGACCAGACGCATGCTGGTCAACATGGAGCTGATCGCACTGAGTCCGTACGCGAATATCCCATGCGGGGAAAAGACGAACGGCAGCAGCAGCCACAAGAAAATGAAACTCATCACAAGCAGAACGATCTGGGCGATCCCAGGGCTGAGCATAATGACAAATGATAGGATGATCATTGCTGGAATGGCAATAAGCAGCAAAACTACCAACAAGAGCAGAGTCAGGGTAATCGTTTGAAAAAATCCCCAGGTAAACCGGCGGGTCATGGTGATATCAAAGCTGCGTTCGGCGCAGAAATACGCCACAAGATTAAAGAATATGCTGCCAAAACCCAGGCCAAGGACCAGTATGACCAGCAATGTAAGTACTGTGGATTCGAGTGATGGAATTTCTGTAATAGCGGCACTGCCGAATGGGGTGGTCGTATCAACCATCGATGACATTAAACTGGGGACGCCAATCGGCCAGGTTCGAATTGCACTTAAAAGGTTGAAGTGGGCGATCAGCGATTGGAATTCTGGTTTGCTGTTCACCATCAGACTCGCCATATCGGAAGAGCCCAACATGCCAACTGTCTCGACCCAATGGTCCAACCAGGGCTGCATTACGCTTTTTATGCTCAAGTGGGGCCCCAACCAGAGGAACAAATCGACGACCACAGGGAATAATATCAGTTGAATATGGCCCGCAACCACATTAAAACCAGCACTCACCGCGCTCATTAAGCGCGGCGGAGTGATGGTGGCCGTCTCGGATTTCGTCTGCATTATAGAACTATTTTACCACATTGGGCCTTTCCTTTCCTTATATCTCCGATAAGGGGGGCCGACCTTCTGGAAGAAAATGCACATTCAAACCAGGTTGGTTTAAAGCTTTCATAAGGTAGAATTATTGGGATGGATGAGCATCTACATCTGCCCGATACCAACCAATTGAGCATTTTGTCAGCGACGATCATGCTGGCGTACGCGCTGACGCCGTTTGTGCGCCTACCAGAAACCAACCTGGTTCTGAGGCTGCCTTTTGCGGTTTTTGAATTTACGCTCAGTTTTAACACCATCGTATCTGTCTTGACCGCGTTGTTGGCAGCGGTTGGTACCGATTGGCTGCTGCGCAGCCATCCCCACCGGGAAGGCGCTAGCCTGTGGCAGCACGTACTGCTGCCGGCGTTAACCGCCTGGACGATCGGGGTACCGCTTTCCACCCTGACGATTGGTCCGCAGTGGTGGGCAGTTTTTGCCATGGGGGGCGTGCTGCTGGTGCTGGTCTTTATCGCGGAGTACATCGTGGTTGATTTTCAAGACTCGCGGCACGGTCTGGCGACGATTGGCCTGACGGCGCTTTCCTTTGCCCTGTATTTGATCCTGGCGATTGCTGCTCGCGCAGGGAGCTTGCGCCTGTATCTGCTCCTCCCGCTCCTGGTTGGTCCTCTGGCGCTGGTCTGTTTACGTACGTTGTACCTGCGCGCAGGCAGCGGTTGGTTTCTGACCTGGACCTTCGGGATCAGTACAGTAACCGGTGAAGTTGTGATTGGACTCCAGTACTTACCGCTCAGCCCCTTGTCTTACGGATTGATTTTGACGGGTCTGGCTTATGCTCTCACCAGCGTGTCCGGGGCAATCGAAGAGGGGCGCGCATGGCCCAATTTGTTGATTGAGCCGGCCTTAATTATGGGCTTTTTATGTGGACTGGCGATCGTTGTCAGGGTTTAAGATGCCTTCAGATTTGTATTTGACACCAGAGCACATATCTCAGATCACTTTGCATATCGAGAACTGTCTTCCTGAAGAGGCTTGCGGTCTGGTCGGTGGGATAGGGGGGAGTCCAGGCTGGTAATCCCGGTAGAGAATGAATTGCACAGCCCGGTCCGTTTTCGTATGGCACCGCTGGCCCAACTCAAGGCATTCGATCAGATTGAGGCACAGGGGTGGGAACTGCTCGCTATTTTTCACAGTCATCCTCAGGGTCCGTCCGGCCCTTCACCCACCGATATCGCAGAATTTTTCTATCCGGGCACGGCGATGGTTATCGCCAGCCCACTAAATCGCGAGAGTGCTGATCATCGGTCTGAGTCAGGTCCGGCCTGGGGAAATTGGCGAATTAACGCTTTTGTTATTGATCCAAACCGGGTACATACAGTAAAATTGTGTGTGATTTCTTAGCGCACCGTTAATTCCGATTTCGGGTTATTAATTTTATCAGGAGGTATTGTTTCATGCCGTTTTTGATGCTTTTAATTGTAATTGTCGCGAGTTATGTCATCGGTGCCATTCCCTGGGGGATCGTGATCGTTTTCATATTTACTCGTAAAGATATTCGGAAAATGGGTAGCGGCCGCACTGGCGGAACGAATGTTATGCGCGCCGCGGGGCTTTTCGCCGGCGCTACCACGGCAGTGTTAGATGTGATGAAAGGTGTCGCCAGCGGTTGGATCGCCGATGCCCTGGTCCCAGGAAATGCGTGGGTTAAAGTATTGGCGGCTGTGATCGCCCTGCTGGCATCGACCAAGTCGATCTTTTACACCGGCCGCGATGAGCAAGGCAGGCTGCAGTTAAAGGGAGGGGCAGGCGGCGCAACCGGGTTGGGAGCGGCGATTGCCTTGTGGCCTTACAGCATATTCTTTATCTTTCCAATCGCTTTGTTGGTTTTTGTTCTGGTGGGCTATGCCTCGGTGACAACGATCAGCGTCGTAGTGGTATCAACCATCCTTTTTGCAGTCAGGGCTGTTGCCGTGGACGCTCCCTGGCAGTATATCGTGTATGGGGTATTGGCTTTGCTGATTGTCCTGTACGCCCTTCGCCCCAACCTTAAAAGGCTGCGCGAAGGGACAGAACGAGTTGTCGGGCTGCGGGCTTATTACCTCAAGCGCGCCAGCCAGCAGTAAAACGGGTTTGGGATGATTAAAAAAATTCGGGCGGATCTTCCGCCCGTTTTGTTTTATTCGTTTGGCACTAATTCCGGTGTTTCCATCAAAACCTGCTTGTATAGATACCTTAAATTGCGGCGGTGTAACTCTTCGGCAAGGCCCCCCAGATAAACACGGCTCTTTCCGCATGATTCGATATCGATCATAGCCAGGGCATCCATTGGATTTCGGCGGCGCGCTGCTGTACGGACTGCTTTACGAATACAAGAGAGATATGCCAGGTTTTCTTTAACCGAGTCTTCAATTTCACCCCTCAGGATGATATCCCCATGCCCCTGCACGATGTTTTCCAGGCCCATTTTCCCGATCTTCTTGATCGTTAATGCCAACTCATCGATATTGCCATCGACGATGTAGGGGATTGGAAGAAACGCGTCGCCGGCAAAAAGCACCCGATCTTCCTCAATAAATACCGATAATCCATCCCGGCTGTGGCCAGGAGTATGGGTCAGAATCAAATTCTTTTTCCCTACGCGTAGAGAAAATTCACCTTTTTCAAAGGTCAACTGAGGAAAAACCAGATTTACTTCTTTAAAGACACTGTTCTGGCGTTTTGCACCTTCTAAGGCTGCCTGCCCTTTTTCCAGCATTAACTCCCGACAAAGGTAGTGTGATATTACGGTTGAACCCGGAAAAAAGCAGTTTCCCCAACTATGGTCGGCATGGTAATGCGTATTAATGATGTAGCGAACAGGAACTGCGAGTTCTTCTTCGATAAAAGCGCGCATCGCCAGAGCTTCGTCTGGTAAAGCGAGGGTATCGATAACGACTGCCCATTGAGGTCCAGTCACCACTCCTGCGGTGACCTGAGCATATATTTCACTTTGAAACCAATAAACATTTTCTGATACGCGTTCACGATGCATAGATCATTCCCGTTCCAAGATAGCGGTAGAATAGCACACTTGGTATGAATTGTCAAAAATTCTTAATTTGGATTATGGGTACTGGGCAGAACGCTGTTCACGGATAAGGTAAATTGCACCACCCGTAAGCGCTCCTACTGCCAGAACTGCCATCAAGATGGTTAATGGACCTCCTCCGGCAGTGGTGGGTTCTGGGATGGTAGTTGGCGTGGAAGTTTGCGATTGTTTGACTTCTTCAGTGCGCACCGCTCTCGTTTCAGCCAGCGCCGTTCCGGCATCGATGGTTGCAGTAGGGGGAGTGGTCGTACCAGCTGGTCGCGGATAAGCCAGACTGGTGGCTGCCTGCGTAAGGAGCGTCGCAGAAGGAGACGGCGTATTGGTGATCGTCTGGAAAGGTGAGGTGGGCGTCGCCGTACGCGTTCGGGTTGGGGTGGGCGAACGATAAATATATGTAGAAGTGGGGAAACGGGTCAGCGTACGTGAGGGAATGGATGTCAGGGTCCTGGTTGGGGTGATGGTACGCGTGGGGGTGGGCGTCGGGGTGGGCGGGATGGGTGTCACGGAAACCACATCAGAATTGATAAAGTTTCCATCCAGGCCGACAATCCGCAGGCGATAGTAATACTCGGTGTTATTGGTCAGTCCTGTGTCGGTAAATTCATAGCTGGCGCCACCCGTACCCGATCCCTGGCGTGGTAAATCCGAAATGTCGGCAAAACCGGAATCGGCCTGCGTACTGCGCTGCACAATAAAACCGCCAATGTTTATTTCGCTGGATGTCGTCCAAAGAATTTTGGCCTGGTTATCTCCAGGTTGGGTGGTAAGGCTGCTGATAATAATTGCCGTGGGTTGGCTTGGTAAACCTGCCACCATCGGCAGGTGAGCCAGATCAATAAAATTGGGATGTCCATCGTTTTGGATCGTTACCTGAACCTCCTTCCGGTCCAGGTTGCATATGGTGGTTTGCCCGCCGGGAGCCCCGGTGGTCTTCCAGGCTGATTGGATTGGATCGTACCACCACAGTGGTAGAGCCGCCTGGTTGTCGGTCTGACCACAATATTGGGCAGATTCGATGGTATTGATGCAGGTTGAATTTAGATCGTATCGAAAAAAGAGATTTAGTTTGGCGCCGCTATCCAGTGTGGTGGTATCGGCCAAGAAAACATCCCAAAAGTTGCCGCAGACGAAGGGGGTGCCAATTTGCCCGGGCGTAAAGGGGACATTATCGGCGGTTCCCTGACCATGGTTGACGATCACCAATCCAAAATCGGCGCCGGCAGCGCCGCGTTGGAACCCAATATTCATTATTAAACAAATATTGAGAAGTCGTCTGGGCAGTCACGGCCTGCGCTTGCACTCCTGGACGGTCAGTATTCCGCAGAATTGCTGCGCCTAATCTTCGGGCGTTATCCGCGGAACACTGCGAAGACCCTTCACTGGCTGTCACCCCGCTTCCCCAAAAATTATGATCGACTTTGCCCTTTACCGTGCTGGTACTCCCATTGCACTCCACCTGGACTCCGGCGCGGTTGTCGTATAAATTGTTGGCGGATGCATCGAGCACCCCGCTGTTGGCAGTATCCATGTAAATAGCATAAGCATTGTTATCCGTAATTTGGTTGAAACGCAAGTTAACATTGGCCTTATTGCTGGCAATGATATGAATGCCATCTTCGCCCCCAATCAGATCATTGGATTCAATCGAGATTGTTCCAGTGTTGGGATCCGTGATCCAGATCAGGTCGCGGTTTGGATTGGTACAACCGCCATCGTCAATCGCCAGGTTGCGAATTGTGGCCGCGGCGGTATATCTTGAGCACAGCCTGGTCGCACGAAGCGCCATTGGCGGAGATGCTGCTGGTTCCGGTTCCCTGGATGGTATGCGCCTGGTCCACCAGGATGTTGTTCTCTTTTACGGTGTAATTTCCCAGGATGTTGATCACGCCGGGCGCAGTGGCAGCATCAACGGCATCTTTTAGGCCGGTGCCCTGACCATCGGATTTATCATCCAGGCTGTTTAGATAACAGGGGGATTGACCGGCGCAAGCGGCGGCGTCGTTGGCGACATAGACCTGCGCGCCGGTTGCCGTCACCGGGATGGCGCGGGAAGCTTCACTTACCTTTCCCCAGTCGCTGCCAGTGCTGAATACGTAAACCCGCACCAAAATCGAACCAATTGGGCCGCCTCCCGCGGCGGATTTTCCGATGCGCAGACTGAATGGAAGCAAATCACCGAAAGTTCCGGAGGGAAGGGTAAATTGGCTGAGAGCGCCGCCCAACAGGCTGTAACCGGAGAGAGAGTCACAGTTTGTGGTATTGGAGACGTAAGCCTTTCCGCTGACAGTGCCCGTGGGGGCAAATTCAAATTGGTTTGCTGCCCAATTCTGAGGTGAATACATGCAAACCTGCAGATCGGGCTGGGTGACTGTAGCATCCAGTTTGTCGACCGAAAAATCTATTTTAAAATTCAAGCGTTGACCGGCAGCACATCCGCTGGATGGGCACACATTTGGGCTGACGAGGTCCAGTGCGGCAGTTTGCAGGGCTTTGGATTCACCCATTGGGAAGCCTAAAAGACCAGCGAAAATAATCGCCAGCAGCAGGTTTCGAAAAGTGGTAATTGACATGCGGTCAGCTCTCCTGGGGGATCGTGTCACATGTATTTTACATCATTATCTTGTTCGCTAATATCTATCCTGAAATTTTGATACGAGGCATCATCAGAAGGGTATTCTTTCAGTGGCAGGGATTTGCAGATCGAGTTTAAGGTTGTTTCGCACGTAAAAAATTTCTCAATCGCAATACAGAATAATGAGTTTTTTTATTAATGCTGTTGGTTCATGCGATATGTTGGCGCAGTACGCCGACCCATCGTGGACAATGATTAATGTTAGAATAATTGAAATGCTGCGATCTTTTTTTGTATCCCTTTCCCATTCTTCCTGGGCTCAGCGGACATTTTCAAGCTGGGGAATCGCGAAAAAGTTGGCGAGTCGCTTTATCGCGGGAGAGCGTTCTGGCGATGCGATCCAGGCAATCCGCCAATTAAATGAACGCGGCATTCAGGCTACACTCGATCATTTAGGCGAAAACACCACAACCTTCGAGGAAGCCGACCAGGCAGTCGATGAAGTGATCCATATTTTAGGTGAAATTGACCGGTCCGGCGTACACGCGAATGTATCGATCAAGCTCAGCCAGATGGGTTTAAACCTCAATCCGGACTTCTGTATGAAAAACCTGCTGAAGATATTATCCAAAGCGAATGCATCAGGTAATTTCATCCGGATCGATATGGAAGATTCTTCCCTTACCGAAAAAACGCTGGCTGCTTTCTATGGGGCTCGTGAAAAGCATTTGGACAACTGCGGTGTTGTCATTCAATCTTACCTTTACCGCAGTCAGGAGGATATCCTCCGTATTTTATCGGTAAATGGCAAGGTAAGGTTGTGCAAGGGGGCCTATCAAGAACCTCCTGAAGTTGCTTATCCCAGGAAACGTGACGTTGATGAAAATTACGAACGCCTGGGGGAGCTTCTCTTGAACGGGGCTATCCAGGCGGGGATGCCGCGATTAAGCACGGATGGACGCATCCCGCCCCTGCCGGCTTTTGCCACCCATGACGAACGAATCATCCAAAAGATGTGCGCATCCGCTGACAGATTAAACCTGCCGAAAGATGCTTTGGAATTTCAGATGCTGTATGGGATTCGCCGTGATTTGCAGGATCGACTGGCTGCAAGCGGTTACCCGGTTCGGGTATATGTGCCTTATGGCTCGCACTGGTTTCCCTATTTCATGCGCCGCCTGGGTGAACGGCCGGCAAACGTGTGGTTTCTATTGTCTAATTACTTTCGCAGATAGGGCCTGGATGAATTCTACTGACAATTCTGCACCGATGGCAGTCGTAACCGGAGCCGCGCACCGGCTCGGTAAGGCGATTGCCGTTGAGCTGGCCCACAGCGGTTATGCGATTGGCTTGCATTACCATCATTCTGAGGCAGCAGCCCGGCAAACCGCGGATCAACTGCGCGCAGGCGGAGCAGTCGTCGAGCTTCTTCAGGCAGATCTCAGCGATACGGCGCAGATAGAACGTCTGTTTGAGCGCCTGGACCACCTGCCGTACTTGCTGAAGGTGTGGGTGAATTCTGCTGCGGTTCTGGACCAGGGTAATTTACGCACGATGGAAGTCGCCGATTGGGATGCTACCCTGGCGCTCAATTTGAGGGCACCCTGGTTATGCGCCCGCGAAGCAGCCCAACGCATGGCGGCGGGTGGCGTGGTCATCAACCTGTCTGACAGTGGGGTGCGGAAGACCTGGAGTGGTTTTCCGGCGTATGCGGTGAGTAAGGCTGGTGTGGAAATGCTGACGAAATTGTTGGCGAAAACGCTGGGACCGGCGGTACGGGTGAATGCAGTTGCCCCGGGATTGGTTTTGCCTGCAGCGGATCAGGATGAGGCCGATTGGGAGCGCCTGGTGAATCGTCTGCCGCTTAAGAAAGCGGGCACGCCGGAAGATGTGGCAAAAACGGTGCGTTTTCTAATCGAAAGCCCTTATATTACCGGTGAGACAATTATCGTAGATGGAGGTTACCAACTGGTCTAAAAATGAACCAACCGAAAACTCCGACAAATTTTCAACTTTTTATTCGTTATATCCATCCCTGGATGCTTCTGGCGGGCGTAGTTTCCTATATTCTTGGCAGTGGGATCGCCAGGTACCTGGGATATGGGGTTTTTGATACCCGATTTTGGGGCGGCATGTTAGCAGTGATCTTGCTGCAATTAGCCAGCTACATGCTCAAATTGTATTATGACCTGTTGGAGGCCGGGAGACCCCTGCGGCAGATCCGAAAGGATGTTGAGGACATCGATAAAATCACTGCCCAACGCCTTTCCAAATCCTCTGTCCTGCTTTTATCCTTTACAGTTTTGACTGCCGGCGCCGCCATCACGGTATTGTTGGTATCACAGGGCGCCATACATCTCTCCGGGGTAATCATCCTGGGCGCGGCATTTTTACTGGCTTTTTTTTATGGTGTACCGCCCTTCCGGCTGGCATATAAAGGGTACGGTGAACTGGTTGAGGCCGTCCTGATCACCAGTCTTTTCCCTGCTTTGGGGTATATCATCCAGACTGGAGACTTGCACCGGCTGCTGCCGATGATCACTTTTCCCCTGCTGGCGCTGTTCCTGGCGATGCGCCTGGCGCAGTCATTAGAACACTACACGCGCGATCAAAAACTGGCCCACCAATCGATGATGATCGCATTGGGCTGGCAGCGTGGTATGCAGTTTCATAATGTGTTGATTTTAGTAGGGTACTTACTGCTGGTACTTGCCTTTACATTTGATTTGCCGTGGTCGCTGACCTGGCCCGGTTTACTTACCTTGCCGATTGGCCTGTTCCAAATCTTTCAGATGTCCCAGATCGCCAGCGGTGGAAAGCCCTCCTGGCGCTTGCTGCGCCTGACGTCTCTGGCAACTTTTGGCCTGACCCTTTATTTTCTGACTTTTGCGATCTGGACGGTATGAATTTCTATGCCTGAGTTTCTTGAATTGCTGACGCCATCTAAAGCGCTGGATTTGTTGTTCAACGCTCTTCCACCGGCATCTCCCGAGATCGAAGAAATTTCCACCCGGTCTGCTTTAGGGCGGGTGCTGGCCGTTCCGGCTGTCGCGAGCGAACCTTTACCGGGTTTTGCGCGCAGCACAGTGGATGGCTATGCTGTTTTAGCCGCCGATACCTATGGAGCCAGCGACAGCCTGCCCGTTTATCTAACTCTGGCTGGCGAGGTGGCCATGGGCACCTCGCCTGGCTTTGATCTGAAACCCACCCAGGCAGCACTGATTCATACGGGGGGCATGCTGCCGGGAGGCGCAGATGCGGTCGTAATGGTAGAAATGACCCAAAACACCCGCCCCGGTGAAATTGAGGTTCTGCGGGCCGTCGCGGTTGGCGAGAATATCTTGCGGGCAGGTGAAGATGTATCCCCGGGCAGCGAGGTGATACCGCGTGGAACCTGGCTGCGCTCAATGGAAATTGGGGGATTGGCCGCATTGGGTGAAATGACGATCTGTGTCGCCCGCCGGCCGCGCATTGCAATTCTTTCCAGTGGGGATGAAGTTATCCCTCCGGAACAAAATCTTCAACCCGGGCAGGTTCGGGATGTGAACAGCTATACCCTGGCGGCTCTGGTCGAAAAAGAGGGCGGCAGCCCTGTGCTGTACGGGATTATTAAGGACCAGCGCGCAGATCTTGAACAAGCTGTGCGCCGCGCTTTGGCAGAATGTGATGCAGTCGTGGTCACGGCCGGGTCATCCGCCAGCACGCGCGATTTAACTGCCGATGTGATCCAGACCATGGGGCAGCCCGGTGTTTTGGTGCATGGGGTCAACGTGAAGCCGGGCAAGCCCACCATCCTGGGCGTGTGCGCCGGAAAAGCGGTGATCGGTCTTCCCGGGAATCCGGTCAGTGCGCTGGTCATCGCCCGAATTTTTGTGATTCCGATCATTCATCACTTGCTTGGGTTGAAAAGTTCCTTCCGATCACCGCTTGTTTCCGCACGTCTGGCGCTAAACCTGGCTTCCCAGGCCGGGCGCGAAGATTGGGTGCCGGTGCGCCTGCTGCGGACGGTCGAGGGTTGGGTGGCTGACCCCATTTTTTATAAAAGCAACCTGATTTTTTCTCTGGTTCGTGCAGATGGCCTGGTCCATATCCCGGCCGATGCCAATGGCCTGGAGACAGGTGCGTGGGTAGAGGTAGAAATATTATGAATTGGCTGCTTAATCCGTTCCTCTGGGTCTTGCCCAGATGAACACCGTTTACTTGCACGATATTCCTCTCGCCCAGGCGTTAAAGCGGTTTAACCAACAGTTAGAGGATGCTGGCATTGCCGGCATCCTGCGTGTCGAAGAGATTCTGATCGACGAGCAGGCCGTTGGACGCGTGCTGGTTGAACCTGCCTGGGCCAGGTTATCATCACCACACTATCATGCTTCTGCGATGGATGGTTTCGCCCTGCGTGCCCGAGACATTGCCGGTGCAATGCCTACCTCGCCAATCACATTGACTGTCGGAGAACAGGTTGTTTATGTTGATACCGGCGACCCACTTCCAGATTGGGCGAATACTGTGGTTCCGGTAGAAAATGTGGAAGCCTTCGATGGAAACAACCAGCTGGCAGCAGATGCCCGCCACCCGGTCGTGATTCGGGTGCGCGCCGGTCAGCCACCCTGGAGCCATGTCCGTCCATTGGGCGAAGATATTGTCGCCACCCAGTTGATCCTGCCCGCAGGTCATGTCCTTCGCCCGGTGGATCTGGGCGCGCTGATTGCCGGTGGACTGACGAAAGTTCGGGTGAGCTGCCGTCCGCAGGTAGCGGTGATTCCCACCGGCACGGAATTGGTCCAACCCGGGCAGGTGGTGAAGCGCGGGGACATCATCGAATACAATTCGATCGTTCTGGCAAGTCAGATCATTACCTGGGGTGGTGAGCCGGTCCGGTTCGGCATCGTTCCGGATGATTACCAGTTAATCCGCCAGTCTGTCCAGCAAGCAGCGGACACCTGTGATCTGGTGCTGTTAAATGCCGGTTCTTCGGCCGGGAGTGAAGATTTTTCGGCGCGCGTGATCACAGATTTGGGCACACTTTTGGTGCATGGGGTGGCAGTCCGACCTGGACATCCGGTAATTCTGGGCATGATTAAGCGCAGTCCGCAGTCTGGTCAACCTGAACAACTAATTCCGGTGATCGGTGTTCCCGGATACCCGGTGTCGGCCGCCCTGACCGGAGAAATTTTTGTTGAACCCTTGCTGGCGCACTGGTTGGGGCGAGCGCCGGCGCACCCGGTAGAGATCGAAGCCACATTAACGCGAAAAGTAAATTCCCCTGCCGGGGATGACGATTATATGCGGGTGGTCGCAGGCCGGGTTGGCAATAAAATGCTGGCGGCGCCGGTCTCTCGCGGCGCGGGGGTTATCACCTCGCTGGTACGTGCGGATGGAATCGTTATTTTACCCGTCGGCGTTCAAGGGCTTGAAGCCGGCGCGAAGGTCAAAGTTCGACTGTACCGAAAACCACACGAATTAGAGCAAACCCTTTTCGCGATCGGCTCGCATGATATGACTCTGGATCTGCTGGCCCAATTCCTGGCCCAGCACAATCGCCGCCTGGTTTCAGCCAATGTGGGTAGTTTGGGTGGTTTGGTAGCCCTGCGGCGCGGGGAGGCACACATTGCAGGTGCCCACCTGCTCGATCCGGATAGCGGCGAATACAACCTGAAATATATCCGAGAGTATTTACCTGGCATCCCGGTCAGGTTGATCACCTGGGTGCACCGTGAACAGGGCCTGTTGGTTCCCCGGGGAAACCCGAAAGGCATTTCCGGCCTCAAGGACATTGCCCGTGAAGACATTACCTACGTGAACCGCCAACGCGGTGCCGGTACGCGGGTATTGTTGGATTTTGAACTGCAGAAATTGGGCATTAAACCTCACCAGGTGCGTGGATACGACCAGGAAGAATATACCCACCTGGCGGTAGCGGCTGCGGTTGCGTCTGGAAGGGCAGACTGTGGACTGGCGGTAACGGCGTCAGCCAGCGCGCTCGATCTGGACTTCGTCCCATTATTTCATGAACGTTACGATCTGGTGATTCCGGAAGAACATCTGAAAAATCACCTGTTGGATCCACTGTTGGCATTAATGGATGATGCTGATTTCCGTAAGGCAGTAGCCACGCTTCCGGGATATTCTATTCGTGAAATGGGGCAGGTGGTTGCTGTTTTATAAGATCGATGATTGTCACCCCCGAAATTTCCCGGAAAATGGATTAGCTTTTGATTAACGTTTCTGATAATGATCTATTGTGACTTGAACCTCCACGCTTCGAGGTGTATGATATTAAAAATTTAGCGGCCTGGTTCTTTTGTAAAAACCGTGCCATTGATACTTATCATAAATTTCTCACCATGTTTGGAGGAAAATATGCCTATCTCAGCCAATATACCTGCCCCGGATTTCAGCCTGCAAGATGAAAATGAAACCGTACACCATCTGTCAGATTACCGCGGCAAACCAGTAGTTTTATATTTTTATCCCAAGGATGATACCCCGGGCTGCACTACCGAAGCCTGCGCATTTCGAGATGATTACGCTGCTTATACCGATGCAGGAGTCGTTATTTTGGGAGTCAGCCCCGACGATCCCAAGTCACATATGAAATTTAAGAAGAAATATAATTTGCCTTTCGTATTGCTGGCAGATATCGAACACAAGGTGTGCGAATTGTACGATGTGTGGGGATTGAAAAAATTTATGGGAAAAGAATATTACGGAGTGATGCGGACAACCTTCTTGATTGGGCCGGACGGAAAAATTCTTAAAGTGTTTGAAGGAGTAAAACCGAATGGCCACAGTGTCGAAGTCATGGGAGCATTAAGACAGGAAATCGGTTAAACACCTGGTGCGCAGGCCCAGACTTGAGCTTAAACCCAAAAGAGGATATCCAGCGTTACGGATATCCTCTTTATATTGTTGAAACACTTTCCAGATTGACCCGGGTCAGGACACCTGTAATGCTTCAGATTTTGAAGGTAGCATTTGCATCGCGAAGATCGGCAAGGTTTGTGCGGTCTGTGCAAGCATGTCCAGGCGGACACCACTCAGGTAGTTGACCACTACTTGCTCCAGTTCATTCCAGGCAAATTGGGACGAGCACACAGTAAAACGTTCGCACTGCTCGTTGCATTCTGGACAAGGCTGGAGAGCAATCGGACCTTCCAGAACCTCGACAATTTGCAGGGCTGTAATCGTATCTGCCTGGCGGTTCAGGCGGATACCACCATGCGGGCCAGGAGATGCTTTGATCAAACCGGACTGCATTAACATATGGCCGATCTGGTGCAGGAAGGGAAGTGGAATTTGCAGTTTTTCCGCGAGGGAGGCTGTGGACTGAGGCTTACCCTCGGCCTCATTGGCCAGGGCAATCATGAGCTGTAATCCATAATCGAGACGGCGGCTGATTCGAAACATTTTTCACCTCTAAGGTTTGTAAGAATTTTTGATTGAATTTTCAGCCGGGTCTACGGGGGATCATCACCCGATCAAATCAGATATTATCTGTCTGAGTCCTGAATTACAATCAAATCTGATATATAAAATACTAAATTTAGGTTTATAAAAATAGTGACATTTATCATATCCTTTGTGACTAAACATCTCATTATTGATTTTTTGGATAAATATTAGACATGCACTTAGGGTAATCGCAGCAAATGTTCAAACAAATGACAAAATTACCCTCGACGATGGATGCTTTAGAACAAATATCCATAGTGCGATTGCCCTAGACATGCACTTGAGTGAAAGGGTAAACTGTACTATAATTTTTTTTGTGAACATATTCACTACAATTATTTTGGAGGAAAAATGAAGAAATCCTTGTTTGCCTTGGTGGCGATTCTCATTCTGGGTGCGATCGTATTGTCTGCCTGCGGTGGGGCTGCTACGCCAACAGCTATACAACGCGAAACGCCACCCCCAGAATACGCGAATAAGACGAATCCATTGGCAGGAAATGCGGATGCGATTGCCGCTGGTAAAGCGGAATTTACCTCGTTATGCGAATCATGCCATGGTCCAACCGGGGCAGGTAATGGCCCGGCAGCGGCATCCTTGACACCCAAACCCGCAAATTTGGACCTCACAGCCAAAGAGGCCAGCGATGCCTATATGTTCTGGCGGATTTCCGTCGGCGGTGGCATGGCTCCATTCAATTCCGCTATGCCAGCTCATAAAGATACAATGACTGAGGAGCAAATCTGGCAGGTTATCTCATATATCAGAACGTTTGCCAAATAGAAATTCGCATCAACAGGCTGCATTTCCTGAAAGGGATATGCAGCCATAGTAGATGAACCCCGATTGATCAATCGGGGTTATTTTTTAAAAATTTTTTGGCCTGGCTAAATGTTGGGGACACTTGAAAGGATCCTTGCGTGAAGGAAGAAATCTATCAAATTGCAGATCAACTGCGGGCGATTGCCAATGCCGGGCTGCGGTGGACGGAGAATGGCTATGACAAAGAACGCTATGAACATTTGCTCAAAGCCAGCGCCCGTTTGCTAGCTGTGCTCGAGCACAGCACATCTGAGGATATTTACGCTCAGTATACTGAAAATTTGGCGCACTTTAGTCCGGTGTTATGTGTTGAAGCTGTCGTCCTGCGCGAAGAAAAAATATTGCTGATTCAACGCAGCGATGACCGGACATGGGCCATGCCGGGGGGCCTGCTGGAGGTCGGGGAATCACCGGCACAAGGAGCGGAACGAGAACTTTGGGAAGAAGCCGGCCTTCACGGAAAGGCGACCCGGCTTCTGGCTTTATATGATTCCCACTTCTGGCCGGCGCGCTCGCGGATGCAGTTGTGCATCGCGCAGTTTTTGATCCGGGCTGATGGTGATCCGCAGTTGCATACCGGCCTGGAAAATTCCCTTTCCTCGTTATCTGAGACGCTGGATGTGGGATTCTTTGCGGAAGACCGCCTGCCCGTTATGCATATTGGGCACGACCGGCGCGTACCGATGACTTTTCAGCTCATCCGGGATGGCGTAGGCCATCCGTTTTTTGATCCTTCACCATAATACATGGGGCGGGTAGCAACGCGGGATATTACTGACACAATCAGCAGATGGATCGCTTTGGATTACAGCAACGCCAAAGTTGCTATCGATTGTCCTTTTAGAGTAAAATCTATTCGTGCAAACAACCTGGTTTAAACAGCTTTCCATTCGTTGGATTCGAGGAATCACATTCGTATTTGCGCTGATTGCATGGATTACGGCTGAAATATTGTCTGGATGGCAGTCGATCCATGCGGCATTTTGGATCAGCGCCCTTGTGATCAGCATCCTGGCTGCCTGGCTGGCGGGAGAATTAATGATTTTAGTCCGGGGTCAGCAGCACCTCGAAGCCCGTTTGAATGAACAAGAATCTCGCTCTGAAGAGGCGCAAAGAAGGTTGGATAGCGTTATCTATCTCAACCGGCAGCTGGTCGAGGCAGAAGATGAAAAAACCCTGTTGGATAAGGCATTGGATGTCGTCACGCGTTTGACTGGCGCGCTGGCCAGCTCGTTTGTACCGTTGGATGAAATGGGCGAACCCCTCTCCGCCTTGGTACACGGCAACTTACCGCAGCCCATTCTAATTGCCTGGGCCGAACATCTTGCCAGCAACCTGGTGCGGCAGACGTGTGGCAAATGTCAGGATTTTTACGCCGATGCCGGCCAGGTTTGCCCTTTGCTGCAAGGGCCTTTTGCGGATGCCTTCAGCGTGTACTGCCTGCCCCTGCAGAGCGGCTCGCGAACCTATGGATTGTTAAACGTCTATTTTGGACCTCACCATGAATTAAATACGGACACGCGCGTATTTTTGGAAGGTTTATTGACCGAAATGGGGAATGCCCTGCAGGTGGTGCGCCTGCGCGGTCAAGAATTAGCGACTCTCCGCCAGATCCAATTAGCCAGGGCCAATCGATTGGGGCTTTCCTCTACTTTAGGTGAATTGCTGGATAATTTACTCAAATCGTTTGATATGGATGGGGCCTGGCTTCAAACGCGGTCCGGTGGGGAGCACTTTCCTGAAGTTGAAACCATTCGCGGCAGCAGTGAATGGACGGGGCAGGAAGAAGTGCTTTCTTTTTATGCTCAGGTGCTGCAAGAAAAGCGGGTATTAAAGAGTGATCAAGGCGAAAAAGATTTGATTGGCGCGCCATTAATTTTACCGGATGGACAGGTCATTGGGGCAATCATGCTTTTTGCCAACCATGTTCACGAAATCGTCGCCCATCAACTCAATGTACTACAGACCATCGCCACACAGGCGGCTCTGGTAATCGAAAGCGAACGCATACGCGAATCGCTGGAGTTTGCCATCGTGATTCAAGAACGTAACCGGCTTGCACGCGAGATTCATGACGGTCTTGCCCAGACTCTGGCCTACCTCAAGCTGCAAACTGCTCAGATGCAGCGGGCATTAACCCAAAACGACCTGCCTGCACTTAGAAACCTGTTAAATCAAAATTATTCGGCGCTGGCAGATGCTTATCTGGATGCCAGGCAGGCCATCGATAATTTGCGTTTAACCCCTCAACAGGGGATCAGCCACTGGTTGGAACAAACCGCAAGCGAATTTGAAAACCTCAGCGGGATACCGGTTCGGCAATCATTCGGTGATGTTTCGGCGGAAATTCCCACTGAAGTACAGGCGCAACTGATTCGTATTGTTCAGGAAGTGTTTAGTAATATCCGCAAACACGCGCAAGCTAAACAAGCCTGGATCGTATTAAAAGAATGGAAAGGGGATTTGGTTTTGGAAGTAGGCGATGATGGGCAGGGGTTTCTATCCGATGATCTTCCCGGTTTGTCGCAATATGGCTTGCGAGGAATGCGCGAACGGGCAGAATTAATTGGGGCTGATTTCCAAATTGCCAGCCGGCCAGGTGCAGGAACGGTCGTTTACGTGCGCTTGCCATCCAAATCCTGGGAGGTGCTTCAATGAAATCAGCCCGCATTCGGTTAGTCGTTGTGGATGATCATGCTTTATTCAGGCGTGGACTGGTTGGTCTGTTAAAAGAAATGTATGAATTCGAAGTTGTGGGAGAAGCCGAGGACGGGTTGCAGGCATTGGACATGATCCAAAAGGTAAAGCCGGATGTTATTTTGATGGATGTCAATATGCCCCGCATGGATGGAATTCAGGTCGTGCAGGCGCTGCGCAGTAAAAGATTTAATGCGCGCATCCTGATGTTGACCATTTCTCAAGAAGATGATGATCTTTTGGGCGCGATACAGGCCGGCGCAGACGGGTACTTACTGAAAAACACTGAACCGGAAGATTTACGGCGAAACATTTTACGAATTGCCCAGGGGCAAGGGGTATTATCTCCCGAGGTAACCGCTACCATTCTCAAAGCTGCATCGCGCCGGGGACTGCCAGATAATGATGGCTTATTAAGCGATCGTGAGTTAGAGGTCATGGGCTGTCTGGTTGAAGGCCAAACGACTCTTCAGATTGCATCTAATCTGTTTATCTCCGAGAATACGGTTAAGACTCATATCCGGCACATTCTTGATAAATTGGATGCCTCGAACAGGACTGAAGCGGTGAGTAAGGCCATTCAATTAGGTTTAATTTCAAAAAAAGAATAACCTGGGATCCTTATTGATCTGCTGAATTTAACATAAATCGGTTTACGGAAAAGCCGGTAAACAGAAGGGTGATAGCCAAATCACCCTTCTGTTTATTTAAATTAACCCATATTTCCGCCAAAGAGGGATGAGAAATATATTCTATTTTGATAAAGTATTTAAGGAAAAAATCAGCGGAAAAACCTGTAGTGGAGTGAAAAAATGGCGCAACAAGAAAAACGAACAGCGCGAAAAGTCTTAATCGCTTCGGCGAATCCACTGTTCGGAAAAGGGTTAGAAAATATGCTGCGGCAGCGGGTAACTGGCGCGCTGCCTGAAATTCGCATGGCAGGCAGCATGGTCGAAACCCTGGAAATTATGCAGTCCTGGACACCGGACCTGGTTGTCGTCGATTACGACGATCGCACAATCGACCGCGCTGAATTTTTGAGCCAATTTGTAGCGACGGACCAGCCCATGCAAGTGATGCTGGTCTCGCTCCAGGCCAGTGGGGCCGTCGTCGTGTATGACCGGAAAACATTGACCCCGGCCCAGGCAGAAGATTGGTTGAATCTCGACCCGGTATCTGCCACCCCAATCAAATCCCCACCTCAAAAAGAGAGGAGCACAGGTTCTATGAGACATTTCGTGATCGTGGGCGTGCTGGTTGCCATCACAACCGTGCTGGTTTACCTGTTTTTAACGAACGCGGGTTTGCTTCCAGTTGAAGCTGCCTCACAAGCCGTATTGATTGACCAGTTATTTAACCTTCACTGGGCGTTGATTTCATTTCTGTTTTCGTTGATCGTGGTTGCCATGTTGTACAGCTTCGTTGTTTTCCGGGGAAAATCGGGCGATGAAGGGTTTGGTCAATTTTTTAAAGGGAACAGCCGCTTAGAAGTATTCTGGACGGTGATCCCCTTAATGACTGTGATCACGGTTTCCTATATCGGAAGCCAGAACCTGGCTGCGATCTCCGTGGAGGATCCACAGGCAATGATTGTCAAAGTGACCGCCTTTCAGTGGAACTGGCAGTTTGATTATCCCGATTATGGGATCACAACCGACACCCTGTATCTACCGGTTAATAAACAAGTTTTACTGCAAATGACCTCTCGAGATGTGATCCATTCTTTCTGGGTGCCCGAATTTCGGGTAAAGCAAGATGTGCTGCCCGGGGCGAACCTGGTTAAGGATCTGCGCATTACCCCCACCCTGATCGGTAATTATAAGGTGCGCTGTGCTGAGTTATGCGGCGGCGCGCATGCCGCCATGGTACGGCCGGTGATCGTGCAGAGCCAGCAGGATTTCGATAACTGGGTCGCCCAGGAAATGGCTTCCACCGTTCAAGATCCAGCCGCGCGTGGGCAGAAAACTTACGAAATCCAGTGCAAAGCCTGTCATTCCACGGATGGAAAGGCGGGTATTGGTCCAACCTGGAAGGGCGTTTTTGGCCACCAGGTTGAGCTGGCTGATGGCACAACCGTTACCGCAGATGAAGCGTATTTGCATGAATCAATCGTCAATCCGTCCGCAAAAATCGTCAAAGGATTTCAAAATATTATGCCTCCAACTTATAAAGATACACTTACCGACCAACAGATCTCCGATCTGATTGCGTACATCGAAACTTTGAAATAAGGAGAGAAACAATGAAAAAGTTTTTCTCAATGGGATTAATTAGAGGCCTGCTGTTCCAGGTGGCAGGTACTGCGGTAGGTTACGGCCTGGTGTCTCTGATTCAGGCGATTCAGGGAATGGTGCACAAAACTGAACCGGCCTGGGTGGTTGGCGGGATTTTTGGCGCGCTTTCCTTCATGTGGGGCGCTGGTGCCTTCCGCGATTGGTGGCATCAGGTGCAGGGTAAAACTGTGGTTGAGCCGCATGAAATCGAAGATGAACCCAACTGGCGTCGGTTTTTCAATGTGAGCTATGATCACAAAGTGATCGGGGTCCAATACGGGTTTACCTCGCTGGTTTTACTGGCGATGGGTGGTTCATTCGCCCTGATTTTCCGCACGGAATTGCTGCAAACCGGACTCCAATTCTTGAACTACCTTCAGTTTAACACCTTGATTGGGATGCACGGTATGGTGTTGATTATCTCCATTTTGCTGGGGATTGCAGCTATCGGTAATTATGTGGTTCCGCTGCAAATCGGCGCGAAAGATATGGCTTTCCCGCGTTTGAATGCCTTCGCTTACTGGTTGGCGGTTCCGGCAGCAGTGCTTTTGATAATGGCGATGCCGCTGGGCGGGTTCGAAACCGGTTGGACCGGATACCCACCGAATTCTGTGCGCGGCCCCATGGGCGTTCAAATGTTTTTCCTGGGTGTCTTTTTCGCGGGTTGGTCGTCCATTTTAGGTGCGCTCAACCTGGTCGCGACCATCATCCGCGAACGCGCAAAAGGTATGACCCTGTTCAAGATGCCGATCCTGGTCTGGGCAGTGCTGGCGACTTCGATCATGGCCATGACTGCCACCCAGTTGATCGGCCTTTCCTTCCAACTGGTCCTGTTTGAACGGTTGTTAGGGATGCCGTTCTTTGACCCGGCGAACGGCGGGAACCCGATCCTCTTTCAGCATCTCTTCTGGTTCTACTCGCATCCGGCTGTATACATCTTCATTTTGCCTGGTCTGGGCGTGATCAGCGAGCTGCTGCCGGTGTTTGTGCGCAAACCATTGTTCGGCTACCGCTGGATTGCGATGTCATCCATGGCGATTGCACTGACCGGTTTCCTGGTTTGGGGTCACCACATGTTCGCCGCCGGAATAGAACAATACCTGCGGGTGCCGTTCATGTACAGCACTTTGCTGGTTGCCGTCCCAACCGGTGTCAAGTTCTTCAGTTGGGTGGCTACACTCTGGCAGGGTAAAATCCGTTTTCCAACGCCCATGCTGTTTGTTTTAGGTGGCATTGTCGTGTTTTTGATGGGCGGGTTGAGTGGTCCCCCGGCAGGTACGGTGTCGACTGATTTGCATCTGACGGACACTTACTTTATCGTGGGGCACTTCCATGACACCATGTTTGGCGGCTACATCTTCCCCATGTTTGCGTCGATTTATTTTTGGTTCCCGAAAATCACCGGTCGCCGGATGAATGAAACCCTGGGCAAAATCCACTTCTGGATGATGACCCCGGCCTTTTTCTTGATGACTTTGGGGCAGATGCGCATTGGGCTGCTGGGCATGCGCCGCCGGATTGCGGATTATGACCCAACTCTTGGTTTCCAACTGCCCAATATACTGATCACGATTGCCGGTTTCTTAATTGCCATTTCGGTGCTGATCTTTTTTATCAATCTGTATAAAAGTGTTCGCAATGGTGAGGTCGCCACCGGCAATGTGTGGGAATCGCGTTCCCCGGAATGGCAGGTCCCATCGCCAGCGCCGGCTCACAATTATGAGCATGGCTTAACCGTGGTGGGCGAACCTTATGATTATGGGATCCCCGATTCGCAGTATGTTGCAATTGGGAATGAACTTGAGCCGGTTTAGGGAGTGAAACATGGAAAAAATAATGTCCAATGACTTGAAAAGGGGCGCGGTTGTTTTTTTGATCCTGGCGGTACTGACTGCACTTGAATATATCATGGCTGTCAGCGAGGTGCCGTATATCTTGCTGTGGTTGATTGCCTTAATCAAAGGCGGGTTAGTTTTATGGTTCTTTATGCATGTTTTCCGGGTTTTTGGTTCTAAAGGAGGTCATTGATGAGTACGCACGATCAAACTGTCGCGGTTGACCCGCGCATGCAGCCTGCCTATAAACTTATGACTAACCGGATCGGTTTATGGCTGTTTTTCATCTCAGACAGCTTTGTGTTTGGCGGTTTGATGGTCACCCGCTTTTACCTGCTGGGCAATCACCGGCCCGACCTCGAGCAGTTTCTGGGATTGATTGTTACGTCCATCCTGCTGATTTCAAGCTTCTTCATGAATCGGGCAGAGGTGCAAATGTCACAGGGAAACCGCAAAGGTTTTATAACCAGTACAGCGATCACGATGATCCTGGGGATCGGTTTCCTGGTAGGCGTGGTTGGTTTTGAGTGGCGTAACGCCCCATTTGGACCAGGCGATGGTGTGCAGGGTGGGGTGTTTTACATGATGACCGGCATGCATGCTTTCCATGTATTGACCGGCGTAATTTTCCTGGGGATTGTTTTACGCAATGGGATGAAAGGCCTGTATACGGCAGAGCGGCATTGGGCAGTAGAAGCTGCAACGAATTACTGGCATTTTGTCGATCTGGTCTGGATCTTCTTTTACCCCGCGTTGTACCTGATCGGGACACCGGTCTGATCAATAAGCATCAACAATCTGCGGGAACTTTCCCGCAGATTGTTCTATAAGGATATAAAATGAAAAGCAGGTTAATTTTGGCGGGGAGTGCGGCATTGTTAGGTCTTGGGGCGGTGATCATCTTCGCTTTTGCCCAACCCTATGTTTTGCATGGCTCGGTAATTGATCCCCCACAGCCCGCCCCACCCATAACTTTGCCGGCCAGTGATGGCTCGACATTCAATCTGGCTCAACAGCGTGGAAAATTGGTCCTGTTGTTTTTTGGATATACATCCTGCCCGGATGTTTGCCCGACAACCCTCTCGGACATGCGCCAGGTGATGGCCGGTTTGGGCGACCGCGCAAAATCGGTTCAAATGGTATTTATCACGGTTGATCCGCAACGCGATACGGTAGAAAAATTGAAAGATTACCTTTCGGTATTTGGACCGTCCTTTGTAGGTTTATCCGCCCCCATCGACCAGATGGAGCCGGTTTGGAAAGAATACGGCGTGTACCGGGAGATTCAACCGGTTGCCTCGTCTGATACCTACACGGTAGCTCATTCTGCTTTTATTTATGTGATCGACCCAAAAAATCAGCTTCGGATGACCTACCCCTTTGGCACGGATATAGATTTCATCATCAAGGATATTTCATTCCTGTTGAAAGAAGGATGATATGAAGATCTGGCTTGGAAAACGGTGGGTTCAGATGTCACTGATGATTATCTTTGGCCTGGCCTTTGGTTGGTTGGTGAGTGAATTATCATTCGCGGCAACTTTGGACCGCACCCAACGAGAGCCAACGCGCGTCGAACTGCTCATTCCCGAAGGGACAGCGGAAAAAATAAAAGCCGGACTGCCCGTGCCATCCATCCCGAGTAATATGACCTTTAGTATAGGCGACTTGCTGGTGGTGAAAAATATGGATGTCGTCAGCCACCAGTTAGGGCCGGTATGGGTGCCGGCTCAATCGAGTGGTGTGCTGCAGATAGGAACCGAAAGCAGCTATACCTACCACTGTTCTTTCACCCAGACCCAGGTCTTTGGCCTGGAAGTCCAGCCGGCGCTGACCACCTCCACAAGGGTGCAGGGGATTTTGCTGGTTGGGCTGCCGACCGGGGTGATGCTGGCGGTATTCTCGTTGGCTGTGCCTCAGAAAAAGAAAGACCCCTCCGCGGAGGCGTAAATGTTCAGGCGTCTATTAACTCGTAAATGGATCTTAACTTCCTTGCTGGTCATCGCGGGCGCTGCCTTATGCATCCGTTTGGGATTCTGGCAGCTGGACCGCCTGGCGTGGCGCCGGTCCTTCAACGCTCGGGTAGAAAGTCAAATCAATGCCCCGGTGCTGGATCTGAACCAAAACCTTCCGGTTGACCAACTCTACGACATGGAGTACCGCAGCGTGACAGTTCGGGGCAAGTATGACTACAGCCAGGAAATCATTTTGCGCAATCAGGTTTACGACAACCGGTTAGGCGTGCATGTTTTTACCCCCTTACTCCTGGATGGGAGTAAAAATGCCATCCTGGTAGAACGCGGATGGATCCCGGTTGAAGATTCGGCGCCACAGGTCCGTGCGAAATATGATGAAGCGGGCCTGGTTACTGTGAACGGAGTTCTGCGCCGCGGGTTGGAAACACCTGATTATGGCGGCATGGTAAATCCCACCTTATCGCCAGGTGAAACCCACCTGGATGCGTGGAATTATATTAAATCTTAAGCAAGTCCAGGCGCAAACGACACTACCGCTGCTGCCTGTTTATATTCAGCAAGCGCCTGAGCAATCACAGGCCGATTTTCCGGTTCGCGAGGTCGTGGCACCCGAGATTACCGAGGGGCCGCACATGGGATATGCCATCCAGTGGTTTTCTTTTGCCACCATTCTGGGCGTAGGCTATCCATTTTATCTCTGGAAGCAGATCGGCAAAAGAAAAAAATCTTGACGGTCAGGTACAAAATCTGTCTGTCGCTGTATGGCTGGGGTTGAGAGGATTAAATGAAAACATTTCGGTATTTTTTACTTATGACAACCATTGTCATTTTTCTGCTCGTTGTGGTAGGTAATGTGGTCCGGGTGAGTGACTCGGCCCAGGCCTGCCCGGATTGGCCGACCTGCTTTGGCCAGTTTAATTGGCCGGTGGAGACCCAGGCGCGCTTGCAGGTGCTGCACCGGGTTATGGCTGCCCTGGCAGCCCTATTAATCACGATCTCGGCGGTATGGGCGCAGCGCCGGCGTGCGGAGCATATCATTCTGCTGCCGTTAATGACGGGGGTTGGCTTGATGGCGATCGAGATTTTCCTGGGAGCCGGCCTGGTGCTGGCTGCCAATCCACTATCCCTGGCGGGCATTCACCTTACGCTGGCGTTGGGTGTATTGGGGTTGGCGGTTACCGCCACGACCGCGGCTTATGGATTGACCCCGGTTCGAATCGCAAACTACCGGCTGCCAGCGACCAATGGTGAAGACACGCTTGAAGATGCCATCCCCCAGGCACAACCCTGGCACAGCCGGCTGCAATTTCACTCGCCATTCGCGCGATTATCTCTGGCTGCGGCTGGGGCAGTTTTTCTGGTGCTGGTCAGTGGGGCGGTGGTGGTGGCGGGTAATGCCCCACAGGCCTGCAGTGGTTGGCCTCTGTGCGGCGGCGGGCTTCCGGTATCCGCCCAGGGCTGGCTGGCTTTAAGCCACCGCGGGGTAACTGCTGCGGCGGGCCTGCTGGTAACCCTTGTATTTTGGACTGCCTGGCGCACACAGCGCAGCCAGCGGGTCATTCTCAGCGCCAGTTCCGCGGCATTTATTCTTTTTCTTGGCCAGGTGCTGATTGGAGCGGCGAAAGTCACCCGCAGTTTTCCAACAGACCTGGTTGGCCTGCATGCGGGTGTCTCAGCCGGGTTGTGGGCGGTACTGGCGGTGCTGGTGACGGCGGTTGGGTTGGCCGGTCGCACCCCTGAAGCAGAGGCGGCGGAAGCAGCGCATGGCAGCCCCTTCCGTCAACGGGCCAAAGATTTCTTCCTGCTGAACAAACCGGTGATTGTTTTGCTCCTTCTGGTAACCACCTATGCCGGAATGGTATTAGGCGGCCGCAGGCTGCCCGATTTTGGACTCACTTTTTGGACCATGCTGGGTGGGGCCCTGGCGGCGGGTGGGGCGAGCGCCCTCAACCAGTATATCGATCGTGAACTGGATAAGAATATGCAGCGTACCTCCAGGCGCCCGCTGCCATCCGGCCGGATGACGGCTGCGGAGGGCATCGCGTATGGCCTGGCGGCCTGCCTGGCGGCTTTTGTGCTGCTGGCAGTTTACGTCAACCTGCTGGCGGCTTTGCTTTCGCTGGCTGGTATGATTTATTACGTGCTTTTGTATTCCGTGTGGTTGAAAAAATTGACCGTGCAGAATATCGTGATTGGTGGCGGCGCCGGGGCAATCCCCCCCCTGGTGGGTTGGGCGGCGGCGGCTGGCAGTCTCAATATCCCTTCCCTGTTTTTATTTGCGATTGTGTTCCTGTGGACTCCGCCGCACTTCTGGGCGCTGGCCCTGGTGCGGCAAAAGGACTATGCGCGCGCCGGCGTGCCCATGCTGCCCGTGGTTCAGGGTGAAAAGGCCGCGCGCTGGCAGATCTTATTGTATACGCTGGAGTTGGTGGGGTTGACGCTTTTGATGCCCGCTCTGCACATCACCGGCGTGATTTTCCTGTTTTCGGCGCTGGGGCTGGGCGCCTGGCTGATTTCGACCGCCTGGCGGGTTTGGAAAACCGGTGGGAATAAAATCGCCTGGAAGATGTACCGTTATTCCAGCATGTACCTGGCATTTCTCTTCCTGGCATTGGTGTTGGATGTGCTGCTGTAATTTTTAGCAATAAAGATCTAAATTTGGCGCGCGCCAAATTTAGATCTTTATAAAAGAGAATTATTGCAGCCGGAGTAATACCTTACCCTTATCCCACAATTTTTCGATTTGATAATAATCGCGCTGGTCGGGAGAAAGGAGATGGACGACGATGTCGCCAAAGTCGATGAGGATCCAGCCATCATTCGGACGGCCTTCGCGCTTCCCATGCAGTTTAAATATACTCCTGGCTTCATCCATCACCGCGTCGGCCAGGGCATCCAGCATACGGTCGCTGGTACCGTTTGCCAGAATGAAATAATCTGTAAATGTTGCGATATCTTGGATATCAAGTAAAAGGAGGTTTTCGCCCTTTTTGTCCTCCAAAGCATTCACCAGGGCACGAGCAATATCAACCGTAGCAGTCAGAATTCACCTCTCAAAAAAGATTGTTGATTTCAATTATAATCGGACTTTTCCGATCTACAAGCTGAAAAGGTCAGTTTACCGGTTTTCAGGTTGGAAAATAGAAGCAATTTACCCACTAAGGCTGCAGTGGAACCTTAAGCAAGGCAGTATATTCCGCGCCTTTGGGTGTCAGTATGCTTTTAAACAAAACAACCTCGTTAACTTCGGCATTCCCCAAATGCCCTACCTTCTTTCCCGCCAGGGTATCCGCCACCTGGCGCACCTGTAACGGTGTGGCACTTTGTGAGACCCGGCCGAGGGTCAAATGGGGAGAAAATGGCCTCGCTTCCGGTGGATAGCCTAACTTCCGGGTTTCACTTTCCACCAGACGCGCCAGAGCATCTAATTGGGGTGTGGCGCTGACCCCGATCCACAGCACGCGTGGGCGGCGGGGCGAGGGAAAGGCACCCAATTCTCCGATGGATATTGAGAAGGATTTCTGCCGGCTGGATTCTGTGCGCAGCATGTTCATCAAGATTTCCATGTTTGCCGGCGAGACATCCCCCAGGAATTTTAAAGTCAGATGGATATTTTGTACCGGAACCCAGCGTACTGCGCCGGTCGTGGGACCTTTAAGCTGGTTAATAATACCATCCAATTGTTTTTGAATGGGGCCCGGCAGTTCTATGGCAATAAATGAGCGGATGGCATGCATGGAATCTTGGGTCATGAGTTGGCAGTCAGATCTAATGATGCGTTCAGTATTTTTATGAGTATACAAATCGCATAAATGGCTGTCAAGCTGGTCGGCATTTCGGGTGCATTTTTATCCTGGGGCGAATTCACCCCACCCCCAGCTCTATCCCAAACTGCCCTACGGCAGCGCGATACGCAAGGTACGCCCGCAGGGTGAGCGCGAGGGGCGGGGAAAAAGAGGAACATGGGGATTCGGTGATAAACCAGGCAGCCTTGTCCCATAAAGTCCCATATAATTATTGGATATGGAAATCGAAGAAACGAACGACGCGTTGAACGAGGAGCTTCTGCCGGCGCTGTTGTACTTCATCGGGCGCATCGTGCTCTTTCTGGCACTGGTACCCAACAGCTATACCGGGGTGGGCGATCTGCCAGAATACCAGGCCTGGGCGGCTTTACCCGGCTGGCCGTACTTCCATTATTGGAGCGAATTTCCACCCCTGTTCCCGCTGCTGAACGCAGGCTTTTTTAAGCTGGCAGGTGGTCAAACCTTCCAATATTACCTGCTTCTGGCGCTTGTTCTGGCATTGGCCGGTTCTGCCTGTTTGCTGCTCTTCAGTAAGATCGCCGGGCGGATCTTCACCAGGCGCGAGGCGCGCATCCGCACCTGGGTGTATCTGGCGCTCCTGCTGCCGCTGCCTTACACCTGGTGGTATTTTGACCTGCTGCCGCTGGCATTCATGCTGTTGGGCACCTGGTGGATGCTGGAGGGCCATTCCTGGCGCAGTGGGTGGGCAGTCGGGATGGGAATGCTGCTCAAGTGGTTCCCAGGGTTGTTATTGGCCAGCGCCTTGCGTTTCAAGAAGCCTGTCTGGGCCGGCAAAGCGGCACTATCCGCCTTTGGTTGGGTGTTTGGCCTGCTGGCAATTCTTTACCTGCTTTCCCCGCAAATGACCCTGGCCTCGCTCAAGGCCCAATCCACACGCAGCTCCTGGGAAACTGTCTGGGCATTGGTTGATGGCAATATGACCACCGGCGCATTTTTACTGGTGAACGACCGCCTTGATCCAACCATCGCCGGTATTTCCCGCGGGCAGCCGGCGAAAATTCCATCCACCTTGACCCTGCTGCCCTTTGCGGCCCTGGGTGGATGGCTTTTCTGGCGAACGCGGCTGCAAACCGACCAGGCGTTGGTTTCATTTTTAGGATTAACCTGGATTGTATTTTTGATCTGGTCTCCGGGTTGGAGCCCCCAGTGGATTCTATATTTAATCCCCCTGATCCTGCTGACTTTTTCTTTCAAAGCCGCTTTTTATGGATCATCCGCGCTTATTTTATTGGCATTGTTGGAATGGCCGACCCTGCTGGCACACGCCATTTTTGCAGGTTTGTGGCTGATCGTCCCGCTGCGAATGGCGCTGTTTGCCTGGTTGGCGTTCAGGTGGTACCGGTTGGTGCGATGACTTACTTATACCAGAACATATAGACTATGCACCGGGTATTTTTTATGGTATAAGAAAGATACCCTGCTGTGTACGTGTTGTTGCTTTCCGGTTTTGTGCCAACAAGTACCTTATGGGAACCATCATCTCACCAGTAATGCGATAGGCTTCGGCCAAGGCAGCGCTTGTGAAGAGGTTCCCGCCCTGCTTTTGCAGGTTCAAAACTTTGCATCACACGGCATGGCGGGGGCTTTTTTTAATTGTTGGTTTTATTTTTTGTGGTTGGTCCTGCTGAAATTCCTGCAGGGCCAACCACAAATGCGTTAATGACCTTATTTGTGGCGGCGGGCCAGTTCGTCGCGGATATCCTGAGGAGACAGTCCGGAAGCCGCCAGAAGCACCAGGGCATGGTAAGTCAGATCCGCAATCTCTTCGGTCAGGCGCTGGCGTCCCTGACCTTTGGCTGCCAGCACAACCTCAATGGCTTCTTCACCCACTTTCTTGATGATTTCGTCCTGGCCTTCAGCGAAGAGCCTGGCCGTATAGGATTTTTCCGACGGATGGTCGCGCCGGTCGCAAATGATGGCGTAAAGTTCATCGATTGTCATGCGTGAAGTCTCCATAAGGGGTGAAAAAACAGCTTGTCGCGCCGGTATGGCAGGCCGGACCCGCTGGCCTGACGCGTACCAACAGGGTATCCTGATCGCAATCCAGACGGATATTGACCACAGCCTGTGTATTGCCGGATGTCTCGCCTTTGTGCCACAACGCCTGCCGGCTGCGGGACCAAAAGTGGGTTTCTCCGGATTGCAGGGTCAGGGCCAGGGAGTCGGCGTTCATCCAGGCCATCATCAGCACCTGCCCGGAATCGGCATCCTGAACGATGGCCGGGATCAGTCCCTGCGCATTGAATTTCGGCTTTGGCGCAGGATTCATGGCTGCACGCTCATGCGAATGTTGATCCCCTGACCGGCCAGGTAGGTCTTCAAATCCTGGATTTTCAGGATGCCATCGTGAAACAACGAAGCCGCCAGGGCCGCATCCGCCTTGCCTGCGGTCAGCACATCCGCGAAATGTTCAGGTTTACCGGCGCCCCCGGAGGCAATCAACGGGACATTAACCAGCTCGGCGACACGCCGGTTAAGTTCGATGTCGTAACCGGCCAGGGTTCCGTCCGCATCCATGCTGGTCAATAATATCTCGCCCGCTCCGGCAGCGACCCCGCGTGCAATCCATTCCAGGGCGTCCAATCCGGTCGCTCGCCGCCCGCCGTGGGTGAACACTTCCCAATGCAGCGCGTCTCCCGGAACCCGGCGCGCGTCCACAGCCAGCACAATGCACTGGCTGCCGAAGCGCTGCGCGCCTTCGCTGAGCAGGTCCGGATTCTGCACTGCGGCAGTATTCAGACTCACTTTATCCGCCCCGGCCAACAGCATGCTGCGCATATCCTCGACAGTACGGATGCCGCCCCCAACGGTGAGCGGCATGAAAACCCGGTTCGCCACCCGGCGTACGGTTTCCACCGTGGTTTCACGCCCTTCATTCGAGGCAGAGATATCCAGGAAAACCAGTTCATCCGCGCCGGCCTGATTATACGACCAGGCCTGTTCCACCGGGTCGCCGGCGTCGCGGAGGTTGATAAAATTGACCCCTTTAACCACGCGGCCGTCTTTAATATCCAAACAAGGGATGATGCGTTTAGCCAGCATCAGGTTTCATCCTTTTTCACATTGATATTTGAACAATTCGGCTGGTTCAAACTTGTTTTCATACAGGGCTTTGCCCACGATGACTCCCGGTAGAGCGGCCTGGCAGGCACTTTCGATATCCGCCCATCCGCCGACACCGCCGGAGGCGATCACCGAAAGCCCGGTTTGTCGCGCCAGTTCGGCAGTGGCCTGGACATTTAACCCGGATTGCAAGCCGTCGCGGGCAATATCGGTATAGATCAGCCAGCGCAGCCCTATGTCGGCTAATTTCTGAGCCAGTTCATGTATGGGTAAGCCGGTGGCCTGCTGCCAGCCGCGAACATGCACCATGCCATCGCGTGCATCCAAACCGGCGGCGATGCGCACCGCTCCCCAACGCGCTAAAGCAGACTGCACCAGTTCTGGATGCTCCACCGCGATGGTGCCCAGCACCACCCGGCTTACACCCAGACATAAGACATCATCGATGGCATCCAATGAGCGCAGCCCACCGCCAAACTGCACCTGGGCAGAAAACTCGTGGGCGGTTTTGGCAATAGCAATCAGGGCATCCCGATTGGCATTGCTGTGTTCGCCAAAAGCCCCGTCCAGGTTTACCACGTGCAGATATTTGGCGCCCAGGCTCAACCAGCGCCGGGCTGCCTGGTCTGGATCCGGGTCGTAGTTGGTTTGCCGCGCGGGATCACCTTCCTGCAGGCGAACCACCTGTCCGTGACGCAGGTCAATGGCTGGAAAAACAATAAAGGGTGACATTTTGACCTTCCTGCGAATTAATTCATTCGCATAAAATTTTCCAATAAACGCATCCCCACCTGTTGGCTTTTCTCGGGGTGGAATTGCACGGCCGATAATGAACCACGCTGCACTGCGCTGGGGAAAAGGATGCCGTAATCGGTACGGGCCAGCACATCCTGCGGGCGGGCCGGCGGCACAGTAATAGGAATGGTTGAAGTAAGCGTATGCGCCGGAGGGGATGTTTGTAAACAGCGGATTTTCACCTTCATATTGTAGCTGGTTCCAACCGGTGTGCGGCACCTTTAAATCACCCAACGGTGGGAAATGCACCACCTTACCCGGCAGCAATCCCAGGCCGGGGTGCTGGCCCATCTCTTCTCCGATTTCAAACAGGGCCTGCATTCCGACGCAGATGCCCAACATCGGGTCTCCGCGCTGGACGGCGGTCTTCAACGGTTCTGCCAGTCCGGCGGCGCGCAGCCCATCCATGAAGCGGGCGAAAGCACCCACTCCGGGCAGAATCACCCGGGCGGGTTGGGCCAAATCATCGGGCCGGTTGGTAATGCGTATGGCATATCCCAAGTTGAGCAGGGCGTTATGCACGGAGTGCAGATTGCCGGTTCCGGCATCGATTAAAAGCGCATCGAATTTTTCACTCATAAGATCCCTTTACTGGAGGGCACCCTTCCGGCGCGGCGCGGGTCAAGAGCCACAGCCGCTGCCAGGGCGCGCCCCAAAGCTTTAAAGATGGCTTCTGCCTGGTGGTGGTCGTCGCGACCATAAAAGGCACGTACATGCAGCGTGCAGCGAGCCTGGACGGCGAAGCTCTCCAGAAAATGGGGGAAAAGCGTCACCGGCAGCCCACCCACGGCGGGCGTGCGCCATTCGGCCTGGACTACCACGTAGGGACGGCCCGAAAAATCCACCGCGACCGATGCCAGGCATTCATCCATGGGGTACTCAAAAGATGCCGCGCGTTGAATCCCGGCCCGGTCGCCCAGGGCGGCGGCGAAGGCCTGACCCAGGGCCAGGGCGGTATCTTCCATGGTGTGGTGCGGATCGACCTGCAGATCGCCGGCAGCCTGGATTTCCAGGTCAAATAAACCGTGGACCGCCACCTGCGCCAGCATATGGTCGAGAAACGGCAGGCCGCTATCAATGGAATGGTGCCCGCTGCCGTCCAAATTAAGCGCGATCGTGACTTCAGTTTCACCGGTTTTACGATGAATTCGCGCACTGCGCATAGATTTGGGTGCTGCTTCGCGCTGCGGAAGCGGTTCACCGCGCAGCGCCGCCAGGACCGCGTCGGTCTCGTACGGACGGCCAACGCTGATACGGATAAATTCTTGCAGCAAGGGGGTGTGGTAATGGCGCACCAGCACACCTTGCTTCATCAGGGTTTGCTTCAATTCCAGAGCCGGTTTACCCACGACTTTGCAGAGGATAAAATTGGCCTGGGATGGAAATGGCTGCAAAAATGGAACTGTTTGCAGTTCCGTGTAAAGCCGTTCACGCTCCTGGCGCAAACGTTCAACGTTTTCTGCCAGGGCATCCAGGTCATCGATGGAAGCGATGGCAGCCTGAGAGGCAGCCACGCTGACGTTGTAGGGCTGTTTGGCGGTCCACAGGACCGGCATCAGCCATTTGGGAAAAGCCCCATAGCCAACCCGCAGTCCGGCTAACCCGGCCCATTTTGAGAAGGTGCGCAGAACGACCAGGTTATCTCTTTCCTGCACCTGGCGGATGCGGCTCAACCCTTCGCCTAACCGCCCACCCTGGCTGGTAAATTCGATGTAAGCTTCGTCGATTACGACCAGCACCGGCAGAGCGAGCAGCGCCTCCAGCTCCCCGGGGTCAGGCAGACTGCCATCCGGGTTGTTGGGCGTGGTGATGAACAGCACCTTGGGATGACGTTCGGCCACAGCCTGGCGGATCGCATCCAGGTCGATTTTAAAGTTGGCCCGGCGCGGAATCTCGATTACCTGCCCGGCATTCAAACGGGTGTCAAAATCATACATGCCAAAGGTCGGCGGCAGATTGATCACGGTATCGCCCGGTTCGAGCAGTACGCGCAGTACGAGATCGATCAGTTCATCGGCTCCGGCGCCCGCCATCAGGTATTCGACCGGCACGCCGGTCAGACGGCTGAGTGCGTTGCGCAGGGCCCGGCTTTCAGGGTCAGGATAAATATGCGCAAAGGCCAGTTCGGCCAGCGCCTGGCGGGCGCGCGGTGAGGGCCCGTAAGGATTTTCGTTGGCATCCAACTTGACGATCTGCTCAGCTGGAATGCCCAGACGCGCCGAAAGCACTTCGAACGGCTCAATAGGTGTATAGGGTGGAAATGCCTGGAAACGACCGGCGATTTTCATAGACGCATCCTGGCCGCATTGGCATGCGCATCCAAACCTTCCGCGTGGGCAATCACCGCGGCGGCAGGCGCGATTTGTTGGGTGGTCGCGACGTCCAAGGCTACCAGGCTGATCAGGTGGACAAAATCGAGCACATTGACCGGGGAGGAGAAGCGTGCCGATCCGCTGGTGGGCATCACATGGCTGGGGCCGGCGACGTAATCGCCCAACACCTCGAAGGAATTTTCGCCGATGAAGATCCCGCCGGCTGAATGGATGCGGTCCACCCAGCTCCATGGATCGTTAACGGCCAGGCAGAGGTGTTCGGGAGCGTAGAAATTGGCCAGATCCACTGCTTCGGACAGATCGGCGGTTAATACGGCCCCGCTGCGATTGTCGAGGGAGGCCTTGATGATCTCGGCTCGCCCGCGTTCTTCCAACTGGCGGCCAATCGCAACATCCACTTTTTCAATCAATGCACGCGAAGGTGTCAGCAGAATTGCGGCAGCCAGCACGTCGTGCTCGGCCTGGGCTAACAAATCGGCCGCCACCCAATCGGCGCGCGCGTTTTCGTCGGCTACCACCACGGTTTCGGTGGGACCGGCCAATGAATCGATCCCTACCACACCGTATACCTGGCGCTTGGCCAGGGTCACGAACAGGTTTCCCGGCCCAAAGATCTTATCCACGCGGGGGATGGAGGGCGTGCCGTAAGCCAGGGCGGCGATGGCCTGTGCTCCACCGGCGGCGTACACTTCTTTGATCCCCAGCAGGCCAGCCGTGGCCAGAATGACCGGGGCGATCAGACCCGTACCGCGCTGGGGTGGGGCGATCAGTACGATTTCAGGCACCCCGGCAACCTGGGCCGGGATGGCGGTCATCAACACGCTGGAGGGCAATGGAGCGCTCCCGGCAGGAATGTAAATACCCACGCGCCGGATGGGGCGCACGAGCTGCCCCAGTGTGCCGCCCATGGCCTGGGTGATCCATGAGGTCATTGGCTGAGCCTGGTGGAAACGCCTGACGCGGTCGGCGGACAGCTTCAACGAAGTGACCAATTCGGGTTCGAGTGAATCCAGGGCTGCGTCCAGGGCGACAGGCGGAACACGGACGTTGTCTGGCGCGCTTCCATCCAATTTTTTCGTCCAATCGCGCAGGGCATCATCCTTCCGCTCGCGCACATCCTTGATGATCCGGTCGACCACCTGGGCCGGGGTCAGGGGTTCGCCGAACATGCGGGTAATGCTGGCCTGCAGGGCAGGTGTGATAGGGGTGTCATCCAGACCCTGGCGGACGAGGAAGCTGCTGCGTGCCGTTTTGGCATCATATACTTTTAACATAAGGTCTCCCTTGTTTTTGTTTCCCTTACCCCAACGCTGCCAGCATGGCTTTATAGCGCGGCGGTTCTTCTTCAAATATATAGGTAACCGGCATGACCACGACCCCGCTGCCGCCAATTGCCCGCAGTTCGTTGACCGTCTTAAATAATTGACTGCGGTGCACAATCACATTGACCGCAAACCAGCTTTCGGACTGCTCGCGGACGATCACCTGTGAAATTGTAGGACCTTGCAGCCCACCGATGGAGGTTTTATCAAAAATCAACTGGCCGATCAATTCTGGGGATTTTCCGCGCATGTTGGCAAAAATCGCCAGGTTGCCCTCGGCTCGCAGATGGGCATCAAAGGATTCGAGCAGGTAGCGGGCCACATCCAATACCTGAGGGTTGTTTTGCAAGGAATGCATATTCCCAATCAGGGCCGCCTGTGAGGTAACGATGACGCCATCGGTCAGCTGGCGCAAGCGGTTATCGCGCAGGGTTTGACCGGAAGAAACCAGATCGGAAATCATGTCGGCATATCCAATGGCTGGCGCCGTTTCCAGGGTGCCTTCGGCGGAAATGAGGCTATGGGAAATCCCTTGCTGGTTTAGAAAACGTCCGGTAAGCACCGGATACTTGGTGGCAATGCGCAGTGGGCGAGCAAGCGAGGCTGCAAAACGGCTCAGGCTGGCGACGTCAACCACCTCCGTCCAGTTTTCAGGAACTGCCAGGGCCAGCGAGCATGCCCCGAACCCTAAGGCTTCGTGCAGCACGAGTACATCGCCGTCATCCCCTTTTCGTTCTTCGATCACATCCAGTCCAGAGAGACCGAAGTCGACCGAGCCATCGCGTACGCTGGTCACAATGTCGCTGGGACGCTGAAATAAAACGGTCACACCGGGCAAATCTTTAATCGTGGCCTGGTACTGGCGCGGATTGGGTTTGTAGATGCTCAATCCGCAGGCATCCAGGAATTCGATGCTTTCTTCCGCCAGCCTGCCTTTTGAAGGCAGTGAAATGCGTACCGTGGCGCTTTCAGAATTTTCCATAGGATTTCCTTTCATAAATAAAAACACCCCCGGCTTGACCGAGGGTATAGATTGACAGCATGGTAAACGAAGCTACCAGCCTTCCGCGGTCAGGCCGTTGGTGAAGCTGGGATGATGATGAGCGACGAATAAATCTTTTACCATAATGAACTATATATACCAGATGCCTGGATGGTTGTCAATAATCTGTTGGAATTAAAATTTGGTTCTCTGAACGTTGCCGTGAGGAGGGGAGAGTCATGAATCACCTCTTCACTCAATTCCTCCACCCAGCGCGGGCGTGAGTTAGGGGTGGGTGGTGAAGTGTCCCCATGACAATCCTGAAATATTAATTTCGGAGTGTGTATGGGTACTGTCAGATGATGGCGATTTCCAATGAACCTTAAAATTTATATTTATAAAAGCTCGCGGATGTGAGATAATTGGATAAAGTCGAATATTCTAAGGAGAGGGCAATGAGTCAAACCCCTGAACCCAAAACTGATACGCTGGCCGAAACGGATGCTTATATGGCCTGGAAAGCGGAAGAACCGGATGGCGAGGTCACCTACCATCTGGAACTGAATAATATCACCCTGCACTTCTTCACCGAAGAGTGGGAAGAGTTTCTCGAGTTGGTGCGAAACCTGGTAAAGTAAGAAAGCTGTGCGGATTTTGGCCCATTTATGAGCCAAAATCCGCATTTTAAAATTCAATTCTTAATAGCGGCCGCGCGGTTGGTGGGCATCCGGGTTGGGCAGTTCAGACGGGTCGACTGCCGTGACTCTGACGGCACAGGCCTTATATTCCGGAATAAACGCCAGGGGGTCCAATGCATCGATCGTCAGCAGGTTTGCAGCCGCTTCAGCGAAGGCAAAGGGGATAAAAATTACGCCCGGGTTGGCTTTTACAGTCACCCTTGCCCGCAGCACAATCGATCCGCGGCGGGAAGTTACTCTCACCGGACTGTCATTTTCGATTGCTAACCGGGCGGCATCTGCCGGGTTTATTTCCATCAGGGCTTCAGGCCAGAGGTCATCCATCCAGGAATGACGGGTCAGGGTGCCGCCATGCCATTGTTCAAGGACCCGTCCGGTAGTCAGGATCAGCGGATATTCCTCGTCCGGCTGTTCGGCACCCGGCGTATAATCCAGGGGGTGGAATTTTCCGCGACCGCGCGGAAACCCATCGCCAAACAAAAACGGCGTACCGGGGTGCTGGTCATCCCAGACCGGGGTTTGCAGGCCCTCTTTTTCGATACGTGCGTAATTCACCCCGGCATATTCCGGGACAACCCGGCTCATTTCTGACAATATTTGGCCTGGGTTCGCATAGTCCCAGTAGGCGCTCGAAGATCGATCCAGCTGTTTTTCCAGGCGTTTGGCCAGGTCGCAGATGATTTGCCAGTCTGCACGGGCCAGGCCTAAAGGCTGGATAGCTTGCCGCACGCGCTGTACGCGGCGGTCGGTATTGGTAAAGGTGCCATCTTTTTCGGCCCAGGAAACTGCCGGAAGAAAGACATCGGCAAAAGCGCCAGATTCGTTGATAAACAGATCCTGGGCAACCACAAACTCAAGCTGCTGCATGTGATGGCGGGTCAGGTTCAGATTTGGCTCAGACATCATCGGGTTCTCGCCCATAATGTACAGGGCGCGAACTCCACCGGGGTGGGCGTTGGATAGAATTTCAGTAGTGGTCAAGCCCAGTGTCCGGTTCAATCCATCGCTTTCGATCTTCCAGGCTTGTTCAAATTTTCGAGCAGCCGTTTCATCATCCACGCGCTGGTAACCGGGATAATGCCAGGGCATCGCTCCAGAATCAGAAGCGCCCTGCACATTATTCTGCCCGCGCAAGGGATTGAGGCCGGTTCCAGGGCGGCCGATATTGCCGGTCAGCAGGGCCAGGTTGATCAGGGCGAGAGCGTTCTGCGTGCCGTGGGTGTGTTCGGGAATGCCAAGCGCCCAATAAATTGCGCCGTTTTTTGCATGCCCATACAGGCGTGCGGCGCGGATGATCAGTTCGCGGTCCACTCCCGAGATGGTTTCGGCGAATTCGGGTGTGAATTTCTCCATGGAAGCGGCAAATTCGGAGAAATTTTCGGTGCGGGTGTCGATAAATTCCTGGTTGACCAATTTTTCTTTGAGAATCACATGCGCCATCGCTGAAAAGACCGCCACATCGGCGCCGGGTTTTTCCGGCAGCCACAATTCGGCATGGTCCACCAGCCCGATCCGGCGCGGATCGACCACAATCATTTTCGCGCCGTATTTTTCTACCGCGGCGATCATTTGCAGGGCAACGATGGGGTGATTTTCGGTGGTGTTCGTGCCGGTGACAATAAACACGTCGTTTTGAATCACCTGAGAGACCGTATTACTCATGGCGGAGGAACCCAATGCCATTTGCAGCGCGACCACGCTGGCGGCATGGCATAACCGGGTGCAGTGATCTACATTATTGGTACCCAGGACCGCCCGAAAGAGCTTTTGGAGCAGGTAGTTATCTTCATTGGTGGCTTTTGCACTGCAGTACACCGCCAGCGCTTTAGCCCCATCGCGTACGCGGATTTCTGCCAGCCGCTCCGCGACCGTTTCCAGGGCTTCGTCCCATGTGGCTTCACGCCATTCAGAACGATCAAAGGCCTGGGTGCGGCTGCCCGGTTTTTGCGGCTGCACCCGGATCAAGGGCGTTGTGACTCGCTGTTTATGATAGATGAAGTCGTATCCAAAGCGCCCCTTGACGCACAGGTTGCCGTGATTGACGACCGAGTTGAAGGGAGAAGTCACCCGAAAAATGAAATCATCTTGAATATGCAGTTCGAGATTACAGCCCACCCCGCAAAATGGGCAGGTGGTGGGGACCACTTTTTCTGACTGGATCATGGCTGACTCCTGCGCATTCTGCGCCGCCTTTCCGAACGGGTCAAAGACATGATTTCATCTGCTGAAGTGCCCTGTTCCAGCAGCCATTCGCGTTTAGGTTTGAGCGCTCCGGTCGGGCAAACCCCCAGGCACTGCCCGCAAAACACACAGCTGGTTTCCGGCATCGGTTTACCGAAAAAGGTATCGATCTGTGTATCAAAACCGCGCCCGCTAAAATTGATGGCGAAAGTGTATTGGGCATCCTCCGCGCAGACCTGGACGCAGCGCCAGCAGAGAATACATTGGCTGTAATCGCGAATAAACATGGGGTTATCGTCGATCAGATCCAACTCGCGGCGTTTTGCACCGGGAAACCGCTCCTCATCCGCAGCATATTCGTGCAAGTAAGCCTGAATTTCTGGCGCTTCGGCCAGATTGATGCTCGAGGCCAACATTTCTAGAATTGTTCGGCGCGAGCGAAGAACGCGTTCGGATTGGGTGTGGACCTGCATCCCCTGGCTGGCCTTAACCACACAGGCTGGCTGCAGAGCGCGCAGGCCTTCAACTTCTACCACACAAATCCGGCAGAGCGCATTGGCGGTCGTATAATCGTGAAAACAAATCGTTGGAATGACGACGCCGGCCTGTTCGGCAGCTTTGAGCAAGGTCATTTCTTCGGAGAGGGTGACCGATTTACCGTCGATGGTGAGTGTGATGGTTTGTTCCATAATCACCTCATATTTCGTGAGAAAATGCCTTCATCCTTAATAGAAGGCCCGTTTTAGCGGGGGGCAAAGATTTCGGGCCAGTGCTTTATGGCACTTAAAACCGCAGAGGCCGCGGTTTGGCCCAGGCCGCACAATGAAGTATCGGTCATTGTCCAGCCTATATCTTGCAGGCGTTCAAGATCCCCTGGCAGGGGGTGATTCTCAGCCACACGCTGTAAAATCTCAACCTGGCGCTGGGTACCCAACTGGCAGGGATAACATTTTCCACAAGACTCGTCAGCGAAGAAATGTCCTAAACGCAGCAGGATATCGCGCAGGTCGCGCGTTTCATCGAACACCGTAATCACGCCGGAACCTAACGGTAACCCTGCGCTGCGCAGATCTTCAAAGGTCAGGGGGATATCCAGGTCTTGTTGGGTGGCAAAAGCTCCGGCAGCCCCGCCAAACAGGGCCGCCTGGAAGCTACGCCCTGAACGGATTCCGCCGGCCAGATCATTCAGCAGGAAATTTAAAGTAGTTCCAAATGGAACCTCATAGAGACCAGGTCTGACAACGTCTCCTGACAAACAAAATAATTTTGTCCCGGGAGATTTTTCCGTGCCAATCATACGGTAAGCCATCGCACCCCTGCCGATAATCTGGGGAACATTGGCCAGGGTTTCTACATTGTTTATTACAGTGGGCTGGCCAAACAGGCCGTGGGTAGTAGGATAAGGTGGTTTGACCCTTGGGAAACCGCGCTTGCCCTCGATCGATTCAAAAAGGGCCGTTTCTTCACCACAGATGTAAGCCCCGGCTCCCCGGCGCAGCTCAATTTCAAGGTTAAATGTGCTGCCCAGGATGGAATTGCCCGCATAACCGGCCTGATATGCTTCCCGGACAGCTTTTTCAACGATCTCATAGGCATATACGTATTCCCCCCGGATGTACCAGTACGCACGAACTGCGCCTACAGCGTACGCGGCGATGATCAGACCTTCAAGCACCCGGTGCGGGTCATCCTCCATCAAGATGCGGTCTTTAAAAGTTCCCGGTTCCGCTTCATCCGCGTTGCAGACCACATACTTTGGCTGGGAGGGAGTACGCGCCGCGCTTTCCCATTTCGTTCCGGTAGGGAATGCCGCTCCTCCGCGGCCGACCAACCCCGAGGCTTTTATCTCAGCGATGATCTGGTCGGGTGGTTTTTGGATGGCAATGTGCAGAGCGCTGTACCCTCCCCCGTCTTGGTACTCTTCGAGCGAGGTGGGCTGCGCTCGACCACAGTTGGCTGTCAGAAGGCGGCTCGATCCGCCGACGATGTTTACCTTGTGAGGATGGCTGCCATTTACCAGTTGTTGATAGCTAGACGCGCCAGCATCCCCTACGGCAGCGCCCTGTACCAGCATTGCCGGGGCATGCTCGCATAACCCCAGGCAGGGAGCGCGTTCAATGGTCACCGAACTCACCCTTTCTGCGTTTTTCTCCTCCCGGTCTAACTGGCGGGTCATGCGCTTTAAAACGCCATCCGCCCCGGCCATCGCACAGGCCGGGTCGCTACAAACATGAATGATGGTCTTGCCAACCGGTTCGCGGTAAAAAAGGGCATAAAAGTCAATCACGCCGTACACATCAGCCAGCGGAACTTTCAAGCTGCGGCCGACCTCGGACGCCACAGCTTCTGGCAGGTACCCGTAAATTGCCTGGGCAGCATGCAGCGCTGGTAGAAGTGCCGTGCGGCCCTGTTGAGCATATCCTGCCAGTATTTTTTTGAGCGGTGACAGGTCCAGTTCGGTCATTATCCCATCCTTTCGCCACAGCATTTCATGCGTTCTCCAGGCCGCATTCTTTGATTAATGACATTGATTTACTTATAATTATAGCAACATGTTGACGATCGTGATTAATGCTGGCGGAGAATCGCTCCGCATGGGAGAAAATAAAGCGCTCAAGCTGTTTGGCGGTCAGCCGCTTATTGCCCGAATGGTGGCTCGCGTACAATCGATTGCTCAAGAATTGTTGGTAACGACCAACCAGCCACAGGCATTTGAGTTCTTGGGAGTCCCACTGGTGGCCGATTTGCTGCCTGGAAAGGGACCATTAAGCGGATTTTATACCGCGGTTGCCGCAGCCCAGCAACCTTTGGTGGGGGTTCTGGCCTGTGATATGCCCTTTATTAATCCGGCGTTGTTGATTATCCAGCGCGACATCCTGCTCGAAGAGGGGGTGGATGTGGTTGTGCCCTGGTCGCCGCAGGGGATGGAACCGCTGCATGTGATTTGCCGCCAATCGACCTGCCTGCCGGCGATCGAAGCAGCCTTGAAAGCCGGTCAGCGCCGTTTGATCTCCTGGTTTTCGGCGGTGAAGGTTCGAGAAATGCCGGTGGAAGAGGTGGCGCGGATTGACCCGCAGTTTCACTCCTTTATCAACGTGAATACCCCCCAGGAATTTCAACAGGCGGAACTCCTTGAAGCGCGCGGGTAACTGTTTGGCACCGCAGGGTGCACCGGCCGGCGCTAAAAGCTTTAATCAACGATCTGCAACCCGGCCGAAATGCCAGGCACGGATTGCGCATCCTCCTCTGGCATCAGCCGCTCGGGATGGGTATAAACATAGAGTTCCGTTCGCCTGGCATATCCGATTAAAGTAATTCCGGACAGGTCGGCTTGTTGGATCGAGCGGATGGTGGGGGAAGTGCGTGAGAGCACCACATCGGCCCCTAGCCGGACAGATTTGTTCAGCATTTCCAGACTCACCCGTCCGGTGGTCAGAACAATGAAGGGCGATATTTCGACCGGTTCCAGGATCAAAAAACCGGCAATTTTATCGAGTGTATTATGACGCCCGATATCTTCGACCTTGTAAATGATCCGCTGCCCGTCGGTTATCGCTGCGGAGTGGATCCCGCGAGCTTCCTGGTAAACCGTCTGAGATCGGATCAGCAGATCCATACAATTTAATAATGCATCGGGTGAAATACGCATGGCTGAAACCGGTCGTGAAACCAGCTGGTCCCCATCAGCCCGGGTCATTCCGGTACCACAGCCGGAAGTGCGCTGCCATTGCGCCGGTTTTTTAACGGTATGGTCCAACCAGACATCGATATTGTCACCGCTGGCGCACACGCGCACCGAAGCGATTTCGGCTTTGGTCTCAATGATCTTTTCGTTAAATAAAAACCCGATTGCCAGGGCCTCCAAATCGGAGGGAGTGCACATAAAACTAAGCCAAATATCACCATTAACGGTAAGCGTTACCTCTGCCTCTGAAATGACTTTATTGCGCAGGGGCTGCCATTTTCCTCGACTGTACTTATACAAAATCGTTTCTTGATTGACGGGCTGCATAAGTCAACTCTCCTATGCGCTTATTCTACAACATTTGGTTTAATATACCAATTAAGGTTTGTTTTGGGGATTTTGTATCGAAAAGGTTGGAACCTGACTGGTTCATTCTGGGGTAGAATTGAGGTAAGAAATAAAGTACTATGAAAAAAATACTATTGTTCTGGTTTGGCCTGGCTGTTCTGCTGTGTTTACCTGCCTGCTCACTGCTTCCTCAAAATAACGAGGCGGACCTGTTGGATTCTACCGCTGTGTATGGAACGGTCGCCGCCGGTTTGACTGAAACGGCGCAAATAACCAATCGTCCGGCGATAATGACGGTTTCAGCTCTCCCCAGTCCATCAAACAGCCCGGTACCAGTCCATGACATTACTGAAAGTCCTTCGCCGACGATGACTGGGATAATCCCTGCCACCCCGACGCCAACCCGGCCTGCGGTGCCTTGCAACCTGGCTGCCCCAGGGCGACCCTATGTGGATATAACTGTCCCAGATGGGACTCATTTTAAACCAGGGGAAGACTTTTCAAAGACATGGCGCCTGGTCAATGCCGGCTCTTGCAACTGGACCCAAAATTACGCCATCATCTGGTTTTCCGGTGATGTTTTTGGCGCAGTCAAAGAACAAAATTTTGGCGTCGAAGTATCCCCTGGGCAGTTTCTGGATATCACGGTAGATATGACTGCACCAAAGAAGCCAGGTATTCACCAGAGCAATTGGAAACTTCGCGACGCGGCTGGAACTTTATTTGGGATTGGGCCTAATGGTGACGCTCCGTTTTGGGTGAGAATTGAAGTTGAAGACATCGCAACTGCAACAGTGACTCCCGAACCCACACTTACATTTACGCCCACACCAGCCGCAGTTGCGCAAGGCTCCCTCCAATTGGTGGTTGGAACCCCGGTTGACCTGGATACAGGGATTGAAAATACCGGCACGGGAGATGACCTCGAACTGCAGGAAAAGGATGGGAGTGCCCTGACTCTGGCATTGCTTAATCATGCAGCCATGGTTGAAATGTCGGGCCAGACTCCTTTGTTGGCTGACTGCCAGAATGCTGATTTGAAAACTCAAGCGGTCCCGGCTGCCAGCCTGACAGAAGGGGCAACCTTCTGTTACCGTACCAACCAGGAACTTCCCGGATATTTTCGGATTAAGAAATTAACATTAGACGATAAAAAACTTTCGGTGGATTTCTTAACCTGGGCGATACCTTAGACGTAGGATTAATCGCTGGCGTGCTGGTTTCTTAAGTGATGCCACCAATTTCTGGCCCGTGCCATAATTTCCCTGGAAATATTCCACCCGAGTGTCAAATATTGGATGATGACCTGGTACAGGGGGACAGGTGGGGGAGTGCGCTCAAAATCTGCCCACGGGTCCATATCCAGCAGCTTCCGCACAGTGTAATCAAAAATCAGCTTTACCGTAGCTACCACGGGGGCGGCTAAAACGATGCCGATGATTCCCATCAAGTTAAAACCGACCAGGGCAGAAACCATAACCGCAGCTGGATGAATCTTTAATACATTGGAGAAAATACGAGGTGCGACAAAGTTATCAATCATCACGTCGGTAAACCAGGCCGTTCCCAAGATTACCAGCGCATACGTTTGCGGATCCAGACCAAACAAGGTGTAGCCCTGAGAAAAAGCTACAATCACATCGGTCGAGAGGGAAATCACCGGCCCAATATACGGCAGAAATTTGGCCAGCCCGGCCAGCAGTGCCAGACCAAAATAATAACGTACACCCAGGATGCCCATGGTGGTGGTATAGATGGCGGTTGTGATGAGAAACAAGATTAACTGGCCGCGCAAAAAGGCATTCCAGATAATGGAAAGTTCCTGACCGATGCGCTTGAAATCTTCGGCATATCCGGGGATTTGCAGCCTGATCGAACTGCGCGGTTCAACACTTGTTTCCGAAACGATGAAGTAAGACAGGATAAAGGCAAAAAAGGTCCAACCGATGATGCTGGCGGCGCTGCCCGCGATTGTCCCAACCAGCGTACCAGCCTGTGAAAGGATCGGTTGAATGATTCCCAGTGCCTGGTTAATCAGCGTGGGAAAATCCAATCGGGCCCAATCGATCGTAAAGGGACCGATCACCTGAGGTTGGGCAGTGAGTTCGGCGAAAAAAGTTGGCAGGTCGTTCACAGCGCGCTGAAGGAAAGAGATCAGGTTCTGGATCTGTTCGACCAGGGTAATGCCTCCCCAGGTCACCAGACTGATAAAACCGATAATTGTCAGCAGGTAAATAATGGTGACCGTTAAGCGCCAGGGGATATGGATATAGCGATGGATGCGCACTGCCCAGGGATAGAAAAGGTAGCTGATGATGATGGCGAATAAAATGGGTCCTAGAAAAGCTTTAAAACTGGTAAAAAGGCCAAATGCAATCGCGGCCATGGTAAGTCCAATGACCAGTTTGGTTGTTGGGCTCCAATAGGGCGATTTTCTAGGATTCTCGTCTGCCGGCTTCTCTGACATGGCTAGATTCTAACGCTAATGGACTTGCGACGCAACCTTTGACCGCATTGAAATCTTTGATTTGGTATTCTTCAGAGCGAATAGTATAATCCCGCTTATGGTGCAGTTACTTCAACTATTGTTACTTGCTTTAATGGTCATTCGCCCGGTATTTATTTCACCCCAGGTCAAACAGATTGAAGTCCCATCCCAGCCGCCAGGAGTTACCGTCCGCTACCATCCGGACGGTGGTTTGCGAACGGGTGACCAGGTCTCGATCGAAGTCGCCATCCCGCCTGGTTTTCGTGGGAAGGAAGTAAAAATTCAATTGAATCAAGGATTGCTGGGAATGAAGACGATTGCAACCTCCGCGTTTGCCCCAGATGCCTTGGGCGGTGAAACTGCTGTCTTTCTCTGGGCGTGGAATACACGGGGTCTTTCACCGGGGGACTACGACCTGCAGTTTTCCATTTCACCAGATAACCAGACCTGGACTGAGACCGTTCACCTTGGAAAACCGTTTTCAGGGGCGCCGCAAACCTGGCAGGAGCGAGATACGCAATGCTGCCGGATCCATTACATCTCAGGAACTGCCGCTGCCAGAGACATTGATAAATTAACGGCGATCGTTGATCAAAGGGCCAAACTTGCGGCCCAACAATTGGGATATTCCTTGATGCAAACGCCAGACTCTGGAGACTTACTGGATATCAATTTCGTCCCCAGGATTTTAGGCCAGGGTGGTTTTACCGGCAGTGAAGTGATCATTGCTTATAGTGATGAAAATTATACTGCTTCGGATATTGGGATCATCATTCAACACGAATTGATCCACCGTATAGATGCGATTCTTGGTGGGGATTTTCGCCCAAGGATGTTGGTCGAGGGGCTGGCGGTGTATCTCACCGGCGGGCATTACAAGGTGGAACCGATCGTTATGCAGGCGGCAATATTAGCCCGAGAAGGAAGTTATCTCCCCCTGTCAATTTTGGCCGAGGATTTCTATTCTCACCAGCACGAAGAAAGCTATTTGGAAGCTGCTTCACTGGTCGACTATATCGTTCATACCTGGGGATGGACCGAATTCAACCAGTTTTACCGGGATATTCACCAACAGCCCGACCAAAACGCGGCCCAGGCCATTGATGGGGCGCTGCAGCGCCATTTTAGGATTTCACTGCAAGAATTAGATCTCAGGCTGGTAAGCTGGTTGATGGCCCAACCTGTGCTGCCCGATATGCGCAGCGATTTAAATGCCATGGTCGACTTCTACAATACAATTCGCGAATACCAAAAAGTATTGGATCCTTCGGCCTATTTCCGGCAGGTGTGGTTACCGGATCCGGCTGAAATGCGTAAACGCGGAATCGTTGCCGATTACCTGCGCGGCCCGCAAGACAGCCTTAATCTCAGCGTCATCGCTATTTTGAAAAAAGCCGGGCAATCCTGGAGAAATGGACAGTATCTGCAAACCACAGTAGACCTGTGGCAGGCTCGCCAAATGATCCAATCCTTCTTAAAAAAGAGAGCTTATCGTTGAGCAACTGATAAGCTCTCTTTATGATGCTTATTGAAAAGGCCAGGTCAGCACATGCCAAATAGTGGGCACCACAGGCTGAAATCGTCGATTACCAAAACCAGGATAATCAGCAGCAAAATCCCAATGATTATAAACGGCCAAATCGGGGCCTTTACGCTCGGTTGCGGAGAATCAATTTCGGCAGGGTACGGGACCTGACCCGCAAACGGGGTATGAGCAGGCTCAAAGGATGGTGCCTGCTGCACAGGTTGGTATCTTGGCTGCTGGGCAGGATACTGCGGCTGTTGGATCGCCGGAGGTGGGGATTGGTACGCCGGAGGGTTGGCGGGAGGATATTGTTGTGCCGGCTCGGGCTGGGGTTGGGATGCAGGTGGCGGCTCGTACGAGGAGGGTGGTGGAGAATATGCGGGTGTTGGGTTAGGTGCCGAAGTTTGGTTCGGCTTTGGTTGAGCGGTCACGGATTGTTTGAGGCTGTTGGTTGAAAGCGTAGTGCTCTCTTCTAATTCAACGGATTCGAATACCAGGGTGATGCGTTCACCCAGGGTAATCACCTCTCCCGGATGCAAGGTGTAGGGGCTGACCAGGCGCTGCCCATTTACGGAAGAGCCATTGGTCGACCCGAGATCTTCCAATACGAAAGCCCCATTCTGAATAAAGAGGCGCGCATGCCGGCGTGAAATTTCAGGATCGTTGATCACAATGTCATTGCTTAAATCACGACCGATGAAGAGTTCACTCTTAACCAGGGGGTAGGTTTTCCCTGGGGTGGGTCCGGAACTTAAAACAATCTGAAATGATGGGCCCATACTTTTCCTCCTGCCAGATTTCTAACAAAATAAGTTTAGTCCTTTTGAGAATTCATGTCAACTTGTAACACTTACTATTTTATTCATAATTTATTTGACATCTGATCCTCTTAATATTCATATCTAGATTTCATATCAATATTATGCAATATCTGTTCCAATTCAGTATAATTAGATCGTTCAGGAGGAACACATTGACAAGTATATTAGTCGTTGACGATGAACCTGTGATCATGGAATTGCTGGCGTACAGCTTGAGGCGTGAAGGTTATGAAGTAACTGTTTCGCCAAACGGTTTAGAAGCCCTGGAATTGTTTGATAAGATACATCCAGATTTAGTGGTACTAGATATAATGTTGCCGGGGATTGATGGGCTGGAAGTTTGCCGGCGTTTACGCGCCCGAAGTTCTGTTCCGATTATCATGCTCACTGCACGCGGAGACGAGGTGGATCGGATTTTGGGCCTCGAAATTGGGGCTGATGATTATCTTCCCAAACCCTTCTCGTTTCGCGAGCTTTTGGCGCGCATCCACTCGGTTGTCCGCCGGGTGGAATTGGATACGCAAATTGAGGAGCAGGGAATCATTAAAATTGGCGATTTGGTGCAGGATCCAGTCGCCAGACGGGTGCAGAAAAACGAGCAAGATGTGCAATTATCGGCACGGGAATTCGATCTTTTGGATTTTCTAATGCGACAGGCAGGTCGCGCCTGCAGCCGCCAGGAATTATTGAATAAAGTATGGGGCGAAGATTGGTCGGGGGACCCCCGTACCCTGGAAGTGCATATCCGCTGGCTGCGTTTGAAGGTAGAGGATGATCCAACAAATCCTATTTATATTCAAACTGTTCGGGGGTATGGATATCGGTTTGTGAGTCCTGATGAATTGACATGAGATTGCCTTTTCTGCAAGGTCTCTCCGCTCGCCTGGTTGCGTCTCATTTACTGGTGGGAATGCTTAGTGTTGGTTTGATAGCCTCGATCGCCGGAAATTTCATTCTTGATAACGGGCGGCGAGAGGTTGAAAACGTTTACGATGAAATGGCGTTCCTGTTAAGTAACAATCTGGAAATGCCTTTTATTAATCTTGCCGAAGGCGAAGGGTTAAACACGGCGGAGATTAAGGCTGTTATCGAGCAAGGATTGACCGGGCGAGACAATGTTAAATATACGATTTTTTCGACAGATGGAACACCCCTTGTCTCCAATGAGATTGGTGCGAATTTTACCCAAGTTCCACCTGAAGTTCAAAGCGCACTGCGGCAAACCGAAGGCAACCAAATTCGGGTCAATGAACAGGGTTACGAAGCCTTTTATGTTGCAGTTCCGATCACCCATGAAGGCGTCATTTATGGGGCATTAAGGCTTACCACAACTTTTCGTGACAATATGGGACCTACCTATCGATCGCTGTACCTTTTAGGTGCGATCTCACTGCTGCTGCTCATCGGTGTAGCGGTTGGTTCATGGTGGTTTTCTTATACTCTGACGCAGCCCATTAAAAACCTGACTGTGGTAGCAAAAAATTTAAGTAATGGCGCGCTTTCCTCAAGAGCAGAAGTAAAGGGACCAACGGAATTACGCCAGTTTGCCAATACTTTTAACCAGATGGCGATACAGTTGCAAAACAACATGGATGCGATGCGAGCTTTCGTGGCCAATGCCAGTCATGAACTGCGCACCCCAATGACCGCAATCAAACTCCATGTGGATGCACTGGCAGAAGGAGCGATCTCAGAACCTGAGGTGGCAGAACGCTTTCTGGGTCAACTTCAGGAGGAAATTGACCGCATGAGCCGAACGGTCAATGATCTGTTGGATCTTTCTCGAATCGAAGCCAACCGCGGTATGGTCCGCATGGAAGAAGTAAACCTGGCTCAAATCTTATTGGAAACCAGGGATTTTTGGCGGGCACGCTCGCAGCAAGCCAATGTTGACTTACGGCTCAGCATACCCTCACCGTTGACCCGTGTCATTGGTAACGAGGACCAGTTGAGCAGGGTCTTTCACAACCTGGTAGACAATGCGATTAAACATACAGCCCCGGGTGGATGGGTCGAAATCAGCCTTTTTAATTTACCCCAACGGGGTGTGGTGCGCGTGGAAGTGCGTGACAACGGGACCGGTATTCCCACTGAAAATCTTAACCGTATCTTCGACCGCTTCTACCGGGTTGAGGTTCCTTATGCCAAGAAAATTTCAGGCAGCGGACTTGGTTTGGCGATTGCAAAAACGATCGTTGAAGCGCATCATGGAAAAATCGGGGTGAGCAGTATCTTGGGGGTAGGCAGTACATTTTGGGTTGAACTGTCGAGCCTGACATCCAGCTCATTTGATCTAAAAACGATTCCCGCTGCCATTAATACCGATCACGAGTAAAATTTATACGAGTTTCTTTTTTCAGGTAAAGCCACAAGCATATATGAAAACGAATAGTGTGGATTGTGAACCTGTTCTGGCATCTGGTTAAACTTCCATTTAAACAACAGCTGGCTTACCGCATGGCTTTATGGGCAGGGTTAGCAACGAACCTGTTTTTTGGGCTGCTGCGGGCGGTGCTTTTGATTGCTCTGTATGGGCAGCGCGGCGAGGTGAATGGGCTGACTGTGATGGGGGCCGTCACTTACGTCGGCGTGACGCAGTCCATGATTGCATTTCTGTCGCTGTTTGGTTCGATGGACCTGTCCGATGCCATCTACAGCGGGGCGATTGGCTCCGATCTTCTGCGGCCAGTCCCTTTTTTTGTGTACTGGATGGCGCGTGATTTTGGCAGATCTTTGGTCAATCTAATCGGCAGAGGCGTATTATTTATGCTCCTGTTTCGATTGTTTTACCCGATCAGTTTTCCACAAGGATTGGGCAGCTGGTTCATTCTCACTGTTTCACTTTTACTGTCCTGGCTATTGACCTTTTCCTGGCGCTACCTGGTCAGCCTGGTAGCCTTCTGGACACCGGATGCGCGCGGGATTTTGCGAATTTCAGGGACTGTAGTTCAACTACTTTCCGGCTTTATCATGCCGCTGGCCTTGCTACCCGATTGGTTCGTTTCCCTGGCTAATCTGACCCCTTTTCCTTCCATGATCAATACCCCGGTCGAGATTTATTTAGGTACTGTTCAAGGCGTTCAGGTTAGCAATACGCTTTTCATTCAACTGGTCTGGTTAGTGCTCCTGGTTGTTGCCGGTGATCTTGTTTTTCGCGCCGGTATACGCCGGTTGGTCATTCAAGGTGGATAAAATGGGGCACCAGGCATCGCTCTACTTTCGCTTGATTTCGATCCAGATCCGGTCCCAGATGCAGTACCGGATGTCCTTCTGGTTGGAACTATTATCTACCGGCCTGTTGAATGCTTCCTATTTCATCGCCCTGGTATTGGTTCTGGAGCGATTTGAAAATATTGTGGGTTGGACTCTGGGAGAAGTAGCTTTTTTAGCCGGAATGGTGGAAATGTCTTTCGCCGTTATGGATATGATTTTCAGCGGTTTTGATGCCGGCTCATTTTCACGTCTCGTGCGTATGGGCGGCTTTGATCAGATGCTGCTGCGTCCGGTAAACATCACGCTGCAGGTGTTTGGTTCCCGGTTTGAAGTGCGCCGCCTGGGACGCATCCTTGAAGGATTGATCATTTTTGTTGTCGCTTTATTGCTCAACCCACTGCACTGGACAGCTGTCAAATTACTGTATTTTCCGGTGCTATTTATCAGCCAGGTGGTCGCTTTCGGGTCGTTATTCATGATCGGGTCCACACTTACCTTCTGGACAGTTGAGCCGGTTGAAGCGGTGAATATCCTGACCTATGGTGGCAATGAATTGATGACCTATCCGGCAACGATTTACCCGATCTGGCTGCAGCGCTTTTTTACCTTTGTTGTGCCGCTGATTTTCCTGAATTATTATCCTGCGCTCTTTTTTCTGGATAAAGTCGATCCTCTGGGATTTCCAGCGTTCACCCCGTTTCTGGCTCCGGCTGCAGCAGTGGTGATGATTGGGGCGGCTACCTGGTTCTGGCGGTTTGGCGTCAACCACTACCAGTCTACCGGGAGTTAAAATGAGTGAGATGATTCGGGTTAAGGATTTATACAAGACTTTCCGCGTCACCAGGGGACGCAAAGGTTTGACCGGGGCAATCAAAAACCTGGTTATGCCGGAGTATAAAATAATCCAGGCCGTGAACGGCGTCAGTTTTTCACTGCGCGAAGGCGAACTGGTGGGTTACATTGGCCCTAATGGGGCTGGAAAATCAACCACTTTAAAAATCTTAACCGGTTTGCTGGTACCCACCAGTGGTGAAGTTCAGGTCAATAACCGCATCCCCTGGCGGGACCGCACGGCCTATGTCTCCCAGATCGGGGCAGTCTTTGGTCAAAGAACAACGCTGTGGTGGGATCTACCCCTTAAGGATTCATTTGAACTGCTGCAGCCCATGTACAGGATTCCGGAAGCGCGCTTCCGCAACAATCTGCGTGATTTCACTGAATTATTGGAAATGGGTCCTTTTCTGAACTCACCGGTACGCTCACTATCGCTTGGGCAGCGCATGCGTGGGGATCTGGCAGCAGCATTATTGCACGAACCCCCACTGTTATTTCTGGATGAGCCGACGATTGGATTGGATGTGGTGGCTAAGGAACGCATCCGCCAGTTTATCCATCACGTTCATACCCGTCGGCGGACGACAATCATTCTTACCACGCACGACATCTCCGATATTGAAAAGTTATGCGAGCGGGTAATCATCATCGACCAGGGGAAATTGGTTTATGATGGAGCACTCCAATCACTTCTCGATCGTTTTCAGGGGGGGCTTTCACTGGTTGTGACCTTCGCGGAATTCGTGCCAGATGCAAGCCTGCCTGGCTTGCCCCCTCCGCACCAGGATGGCCTGGTGGCTACCTATATATTTGATGGAAAACAGGTTACGGCAGCGGGTTTGATCGAACAGATTTTTCGTCGATATCGAGTGGCGGATGTTGAAATCCGGCGGCCTGCGATCGAAGAGACCATCCGCCGGATTTATGAACGAAAACTGCTTTCGTAAAACTTGACCGATTCTTGTGAACCCTGTACACTGGACCCAGAAAGAGGTCATGATGGGCGAAAGAAAAATCTTACATCTGGACCTGGATGCTTTCTTTTGCGCCGTGGAAGAACTGCGCCAGCCAGAACTGAAAGAGGTGGCATTTGCGGTTGGCGGAAAACCCAATGAGCGCGGTGTCGTTGCCTCCTGTTCGTATCCAGCTCGCCAATTTGGCGTACGTTCTGCCATGCCGATGAGACAGGCCTTGAATCTATGTCCGGAGCTGGTGATCATCCCAGGCCACCATCATGAATATGAAATTGCATCGCAGCAAGTGATGGCGATCCTGCGCGATTTGACCCCATTGGTGGAACAAGTGTCTATCGACGAAGCATTCCTGGATGTAAGTGACCTGCCCGATCCCGGGGAAGTCATTGCCCGTGGTGTGCAGGAACATATCGCCTTGGAAACCAAACTTCCTTGTTCGATTGGTGTGGCGTCCAGCAAATTGGTGGCAAAAATTGCTACCGATGTCGGCAAATCGCGGCATTCTGGCATTGGCTCGCCTCGTGCTGTAACCGTCGTACACCCGGGTGAAGAACAGGATTTTTTAGCAAAATTACCCGTCAGCATGCTGTGGGGGGTTGGCAAGAAGACCGAGCTGCGTCTGAAGGGTTTAGGGGTCAAGACGATCGGTGACCTGGCAAATACGCCTGATGCGGTTCTGAGCCAAATTTTTGGCAAAAATGGTGCTGACCTCGCCAGAAATGCGCGCGGGATAGACAACCGCCCAATTGTAACTGAGCATGCGGTAAAATCGATCAGTCAAGAAATAACATTTGAGCGAGATGTGTCGGAACTAAGGCGGTTGAGAGATACGCTTCATCTGCTTTCCGTCCAGGTGGGATTCCGTTTGCGAAAAAGCAAACTTTGTGCCGGCACCATCCGCCTCAAGCTGCGTTGGTCTGATTTTAAAACCCTCACGCGCCAGGTATCATTGGACCAACCGGTAGATCAAGATGGGGCAATATCCGACGCGGTTCAAAGTTTGTTTGAGGGCGTGTGGCAAACTGGAAAAAAGGTGCGGTTGTTAGGTGTGGGGGCGAGTAATCTGAAAGGGAAACCAATCCAGCCTGGCCTGTGGGATACTGCCCTGGATAAAGAACGGCGTTTGTTAGGTGCGCTTGACGAATTGCGAGAAAAATTCGGCGCCAATGCCATTCTCCCTGGCCGGACGATTAAATCATCGCGGGGGAAACGAGGTCATAAGCAATCGCCGGATTAAGGCTTATCTTTCCAATTTCAATGTAGAATGAATTAGGATGCGCCATAATTAGCGGAGGATATTGGATGGAGCAAAAATTTGATTTGCGCAGCAAATTAATCGATGGTCTGTTGGCCGCAGGGGTGTTGGTGCTCCTGGATATTGTTGTGGTGCTGTTTGTCAAACCAATTTTGATTATCTTCGACAGGCCAGGAATTTTGGTTTATACGGTCGTGCTGGTGGCGCTGACCGCTATTTGTCTGGAAAGATCCCTCTCAAGCCGCGATCCTGTCATAACACGGGCCTGGTGGGGCATTCTGAGTGGGGCTGCTGGATGGGCGGTCGTTGAATTTAGTCTTTGGTTGGGTGCTCAATCGATGATCACTGAGACGGGGATCATCTTGCTGATGATGGCGCTGCTGATATCGAGTGTACTTTGGCGTAAAGTTAATTCTGTGGGGCTGCATTATTTTTTGTTGTTATTTTTTATGGGATGGTTGGGACATGTTGGTCTGGGTTCTTTGATATTCTTAACCGGTTATATGCCCCAAATCCAACTTGCGGTTTCTGGCACTGGCATTCTTGGTGGGGTGGTCATGGCGGCTGCTGTTCTCTATATTCTTTTGCGCAGCCAGACACGGATGGATCGACTGAACGCTGCCCTCGCAATCTGGTTTTCAGCCATAATTATGATTTACGTGTTTCGGGGCGGATTGATGTAATTGGTTTACAACTGGTTTGACATCCTATCCTTACACTGGATGGTCAGGTTATATTTTCTGCTTCTTTTTCAACTCGCTTTCATAAACCTGGATCATGCGCTGGGTGATTTTTTCCCAGGCATAGTTTTGAGCATAAGCGGCTGCCTGCAGACCTAACTGATTGCGTAAATCTGGCTGGCGCAGAAGCTGCTCCAGGCGGTTCGCCAGCAGGTCTGGGTTACCATCTTGAATGACGTAACCGGTGATCCCATCCTGTACCAGAAATGCCAGCCCGCCGACCTGAGAAGCCACGACTGGTGTGCCACAGGCCATCGCTTCTAACGCTACCATGCCAAATGATTCATAATGAGACGGCATCACCAAAACTTCGGCAGCCGAGTAATAATAAGGCAGCGTATCCTGGCCGCGTTTGCCCAGAAAAATCACCAGGTCGTCCAGGTGAAGCTCCTGGCATAATGCTTTCAAACGGGCCATCTCGACATTTGTTACGGCAACGTCATCACTCGGATCGCCCCCGATAATCACCAGGTCGTGGGGTAGTTCGGCTAAAATACCCCGGTCGCGCAGGATGGCTATCGAACGAATCAGGGTATCAACCCCTTTGAGAGGCTCGATCCGACCGACGAATAGTACAATGCGGTCCTCGGCCGGGATGCCCACAGCAGCCTTCGCTTCGTCTGGCGGGATGGGATAAAAGTGCCCCGTATCTACACCTGGCGGAATGATGGTAATTTTTGATGTGGGCACCTGGTACAGGAACTCAAGTTGAGACTGTTCGGCTGGGGTCGCTGCAATGATGCGATCGGCAGCCTGGATCACATCGGCTTCGCCATTAATGCGGTATGCCCCTTCCATCTCTTCAGGGCTGCGGGCAATCCGGTTTTTCATCAGGCCCAGGGTATGAAACATCTCGACAATGGGCACATCCCATGAAGCCGATAGCATCCTGGCGGCAATGCCTGACATCCAATAATGTGAATGGATCAAATCATAATGGAGGCCTTTTTCAGCGACAAAGGATTGAATACCCTCTGCGAATTGGGGAATATACCCGGCCAGTTGTTTTTTCGGTAAAGGCACCTCCGGCCCGGAGGGTACATGCACCACCCGGTTACCGTATCCCAGGTCGTGAAGGACATGGGGAACATGCTCATCCTGCGAACGGGTGAAAACATCCACATGAACGCCCAACGGGCCCAGGTGACGGGTCAATTCACGCACATAGACATTCATTCCACCGGTATCTTTACCACCCAGAATCGCCAGGGGACAGGTATGAAACGATAACATGGCAATTGAAAGCATTCGGACCAACCTTTTCTCTTGCTGATTTCATAGAGGTTCTGATATAATTTCGCACGCGCCACCATAGCTTAGATAGTAGAGCGGGCGTTTTGTAGACGTCAAGTAAAGCAGGCAACTGCCGCGTTAGCTCAGTTGGTAGAGCGAGCGTTTCGTAAATGCTAGGTCGTCGGTTCGATCCCGACACGCGGCTCTGGGATCACGCATTTTTTGTTCAGGCCTTGAAGAATCATCCAGTCTTCAAGGCCGTTATTTTTAATTGTACAGACCTGTCGCAAAACCGGATTTAAGGTTTCCACCTTTTACCTGTTTCCGGTTTCAATTGTATATCAAACCTGCTGGTTTTGATGGTCGCGATGCATATTTTAATGGTACGAAATCAAAGAAGGTTTTGATATAATCATTCCATGTCTGATTTGCCCGTTCCCATCGTCATTGGAATCGCCGGAGGATCAGGGTCGGGAAAGACGACGGTAGCAAATGTCATTTTGCACCGAGTCGGCGCTGACCGAATTGCCTATCTGGCGCACGATGCTTATTATCGTGACCTGAGCCTTCTTCCAGATCCTCAACGTGCTGAAGTTAACTTTGACCACCCCGAATCACTCGAAACAGAATTGATGATTCGACATATTTTACAACTAAAAGCCTGGCAAGCGATTGATCTGCCGGTATATGACTTCACGACCCACTCCCGCACCGATAAAACGATTTGCATTGAACCACAGCGGGTCATTCTGGTGGAAGGCATCTTAATCTTTGCCGAACGGGCATTGCGCGACTTATTCGATGTAAAAATATTTGTGGATACCGATTCCGATATCCGCTTGATTCGCCGCCTGCAGCGGGATATCACCGAGCGCGGGCGGACCACCGAGTCGGTTATAAAACAATACCTGCATACGGTCCGGCCGATGCACCTTGAATTTGTCGAACCCTCCAAGCGGTATGCCGATGTGATTATCCCGGAGGGCGGGTTTAATGAAGTCGCGATGGGAATGGTGACCACCCGCATTGAAGCTTTACTACAGGTAGAGGGGCATTAAGTGGAAAAAGAGATTCCTCAAAACGATTCGATCTGGCGCGTGGTGCTGGTCATGCTGGCAGTGATCGCTCTGTCGGTATTGATTTATATCGAACGAGACTGGATTCGCAGCCTGGGCGTATTGGGTTACCCGGGTATCTTCCTGGTGGGTTTGATTGCCAGTGCAGCCATGTTTGCACCAATGCCCGGGCTGCTGGTGTTGGGAGCTGCCGCATCCGTTCTCAATCCATTTTGGGCGGCTTTACTGTTCGCCATTGGCGCCGCCATTGGCGAACTTTCGGGTTATTTCGCCGGAATTGCCGGGCAGGGAGTGATGAAACGCTCAAAATGGTACGAGCGTATGGAAATTTGGATGAAGAAGTACGGCGGGGTTACGATCCTCGTTTTGGGTTTCATCCCTAACGTCTTGATAGACGTCGCCGGAATGGTGGCGGGGGCATTAAAAATGCCCTGGTATTCTTTCTTGTTCTGGTGCTTCTTGGGAAAATTACCCAAATGTTTTCTAATCGCTTATGGGGGATTGGCGCTGTTTAAGTATTTCCAGTAATGGCCCGGTCATTTCATCGTAGCCATTAAGTCCGTCCCATATTAAGGAGGAGTTGTGAACGATTATTCAAAATATGATTCTTATCTTGAGACGCACCTGATGGAGAGCGTCGATGAGCTGTCTCGACTGGTATCGCAGCCGAGCGTCAGCGCTCAGAACTGGGGATTGAATGAATGTGCCGCGCTGGTTGGGGACAAGTTGAAACAGCGTGGTTTTTCCGTAGAAATTATGGCAACAGACGGCGCGCCGGTCGTATATGGCGAGCGAGCCGGGAAAAGCGATAAAACATTAATCATTTACAATCATTATGATGTGCAGCCAGCAGAGCCATTAGATCTGTGGGAATCCCCGCCATTTGTTCCCACTTTGCGCGATGGCAAGCTCTACGGGCGGGGGGTAAGCGACGATAAGAGTGATATCACCAGCCGGTTATTTGCCATCGATTCGCTGCTGGCTTTAGATGGGGATATACCCTGTAATATCAAGTGGGTGATCGAGGGTGAAGAAGAGATCTCCAGTATTCATTTGCATGGTTTTGTCAAGGATCATCGCGAAAAACTAAAGGCAGATGCCTGCATCTGGGAATCTGGTGGTGTTGATCATCGTGAGCAGCCGACGCAATCCCTTGGAATGCGTGGGATCTGTTACGTTGAGCTTTCTGTCCAGACCGCTTCGCAGGATGTCCATTCTGGTTTGGGTGGTTCAATTTTTCCGAACGCCGCCTGGCGGTTAATCTGGGCGTTGAATACGCTCAAGGGTCCGGATGAACGCATCCGTATCCCCGGATTTTATGACCATGTGAGAAAACCCAGCCAGCGCGATATTGAACTGATGAAAGTGCTGCCGGAAACGTCGGATGAATATCGCCAACGTTATGGCCTCAAGGGTTTCTTAAAAGGGCTGCAGGGTGGGGTGGAACTGCGCCTGGCACAGGTTTTTGAACCGACCTGTACAATCTGCGGTTTGACTTCAGGCTACCAGGGACCGGGTTCTAAAACAGTTCTGCCTGCCAGAGCCAGTGCTAAAGTCGATTTTCGCCTGGTTCCGGACCAGTTTCCTGAGGAAGTGGTAAAACTTCTGCGTCTTCATCTTGATGCCGAAGGTTTTAGCGACGTTGAGATTAATCTAATCGGTGGCGAAGCGCCTGCTCGCACCGATCCGGATGATCCTTTTGTGAAACTGGTGGCTGATACTTCTACGGATGTATATGGCATACCAATGCAGATTGTGCCGATGATTGGGGGTTCAGGCCCCAATTATGTTTTTCACGAATATCTGAAAGTGCCCATCGCCACCGCCGGCACAGGGTATCCCGGTGCTCAAGCTCATGCGCCGAATGAGAATGTGCGCCTGGATCTTTATCTTAAAGCGGCCCGGCATATTGTGCGCATCATGAAAGAGTTTGGCAAATAAGATTAATCTGGTGGCGGATGCGTAAATTTCATCAAATGATCCCGGTCGCGTCGGGATCATTTGCGTTTTAGTAATCTTTTTTGTTCAGCCTGAAGCCGTTTGCCCTGGATTTTGATCCGCTCCCATCCCAGCAGAACCAATTGTACCTCTTCATACGTTTCTGGCAGTTCTCCGTAGCGCACCTGCAGGTAGGCCTGAGTGATTGCGTGCAGAGTCTGCTCTTCACCCGGAAATAACGTTTGCAGCACGGGGAGAAACTCTAATGGGGTGGCAGAAGGCAGGCGTGGTTTTCCCAAACGCGAGGATAATTCCATCAACTGCGCATAAGCCCTGCGAATCCGGGCGGCAGCCAGAATGCGACTGCCCGAAGGCAAGCGACCAGAAAAGCGTTTGAACAAAAGGCGTGGAAAACGTAAGGCAGCGCGTAAAGGCAGGGTGCTGGCAGTCTCTTCCGCCAGCAAACGGCGCTGCCAGGGTTTCCAGACCATTGTGACCAGGATCAGCACCACTACCCCTGCCAGTATACCGATCAATGCGAATGGTTTGGTCGTTTGAGCCGCAGCCTCGATCCATTCCGGGGTAATGCCGATTTTTTTGGCCGCTTCGGAGGCAAATTTCATCATCTCCGCAAACAGGGTTATTCTGGAGAGCGTGTCCAACAAGTTCATTAATGTCGGTCCAAGTGCCAGAATCAGGAGCAGTATGGGCGAAAAAACGACCAGGCCGATCAGCAGCATGATCGAAAAAAGGATCGTAAAGGCAAGGGCAACGGCTTCAGAGGCAATGTTGGTGGTGAACCAGCCCAACATCACTGCGATCCCCACCACGACTGCAGCAGTGGATAGGATGCCAACCAACCAGGTGAACTGCAGGCGCGGCAATCTGCCCCCACGCTGTTCGCTTAACGTGCTGATTCGCGCGGCGCTCATCGCGGCGATGCCGCAAAATAAGAAGCCGTAAGTGGTAATTATTGCCTGAGCCGGTTTATTCCAGCTAAACAGCAGTCCGTAAAGTAAGAGCAAGAACAAACCAAGTTGAAAATTTGCCCGGGAGGTATAAACCTGCAGCGGCTCGCGAGCCAGCCGTACGGCATGCAAAACGATCAAGAGCAGCAGCAAAATATGCCAGAATTCGATCAGGTCCGAACCGAGTGTCGTAAAAGAAATACCAATTTTTCGCGCGATTTCGATCAGGGTCAGCCCTTCGCCGGCAAAGGTCAAGATGGGAAATCCGGCTGTGATTGCTGCAACTAGCCAGGCAACGATCACACCGCGGCGCCAGTTGATCGAAAGGCGGAAATGGGCGGCTGTGCGAGCCAGGATGTGCGAAAGGAACAACACAACGACGATGAATATATCAGTGGTTAACCACCCAGCTTTGGGATGGGCCAGGACATCATACCAATCTGTGATCCAGAATGATTCCATCACCAGCAAGGCAATCATGGCGAAATCGCCCCATAAACGCAGGCGCAGGTCCGTTTGGTTGAAGGCCTGACGCAGGGCGCTCATTTGCCTGGATACTCCATCTGAATCGTGCGCACGCCAGGGATGGTTGGTAAAGGCTGGGGCGCGATGGAAAGCAGGGTGATATTCGGGCGGTAGCGTTTTAACCGCAGCAGGCTGGTGCTCAGATCAGGCGTGATGAGTGCACTCACCACGAGCAAACTGGCCCCATAAGGGATCCGGGGCATGGATTGAATCAAATAGGTTTCGAATGGGGCCAGGGTAAATGCCGTTACGGCAGCCAGGGTGCTTAATAACTGCGCCAGGTGATCGGTGGAACTGCCTGGGATGAGATGGAAAGGCCGGTCAGAATGGGCCATGCAGCCGTTAGAGAGCAAACCTACGGAGTACCCATCCATAATGCCCTGATAAGCCAGCGTGGCAGTAATTTTAATCAAATGTTCGAGCCGTTCCTGGTCTATGCCCAGCCAGAATTGAGCCTGCGTAGAGGCGTTCAAACAAATCATCATCACCCTGGCAGAAACGGGTTGGAAGACTTTGACCTGCAGTTCTCCAGTGCGAGCCGTGGCGGGCCAATGAATGCGTCGAAATCCGTCTTCCGGTTGGTATGGCCGGATCGACATGGTCTGGGTAGGATCTTCAAATAGACGCTGCGTCGATCGCTTAAATCCGAAAGGGTCCTGCGTGGGGAGCGGCAAGGATGACATGGGCAGCAGTTCCGGAAAGACAACCACCGTATCTGGCTTTTGAAGGGAAAGGTTGATTTCATCCATACCGAACAAATCGCCAGATTTGATCGCAGCTGGGCCAACAAGATACAAACCGCGTTTGCGCAAGGTCAATTGGTAGAGGCGTTCAATACGTTGAAACCAACGCAAGCTGTATAGGTTGACCAATTCTCCGGTAGCTTCGATGTGAGAGGGACTCAGGATGGTTTCATCGGTTGGCCCTATGGCGGCTGGCCAGGTATCGGTAACCCGCATCCAGGAGACGGGCATGATCTTCCTGTTTTCAACCTCGATTTGCACCGACAAATGTTCGCCTGGAAATCCGCGGCGGTAGGTCCATCTGCGGAAGTACTTAACCCGGTCCAGCGCATGCTGCCGCCAATATACGGTAATAAAGAAGACAACCGCAGCTGCAACCGAAAATGCGACCGGCCAGGGTTCGCGAGTAACTGCGCCGATCAAGAAAACCAGGAGCAGTACATAAGCCCAATTCTTTAACAACATCAGGTTTCAACCGGCACCGGCACTGCCGAGACGATGTCTGTGACCAGTTCGCTCGCATTTCGCCCGCGCAGCTGTGCCTGTGGAGCGATAATCATGCGGTGACATAAAACAAAAGGCGCCACTGTTTTGATGTCATCCGGAAGGACAAACTCCCGCCCCTGGATGAATGCCCAGGCCTGAGATACCTGGTAAAGCGCCATGGTTGCCCTTGGGCTGGCACCAAGCTGAATATCTGTGTTCGTGCGCGTGGCGCGGGCAATCCGCACCATATAATCGCGGACAGTATCCTCAACCCGAACATGGCGGCGGGCCGCTTGCAGGGCAACGATTTCCTCCGGGGAAGTCACCGGTTTCAATTCTTCCAGGGGATCTTCCACGCGGAAACGCTCCAGGATGCGGTTTTCCTCATCCTGAGTTGGGTAGCCGATGGTCACCCGCAGTAGAAAACGATCTAATTGTGCTTCTGGCAAGGGGAAAGTGCCTTCCAATTCCACCGGGTTTTGTGTGGCTAAAACCAAAAAAGGCCGCGGCAAGGGGCGGGTTACGCCATCCGATGTGACCTGTCGCTCTTGCATGGCTTCCAACATCGCAGATTGGGTGCGCGGTGTCGCCCGGTTAATCTCATCGGCTAAAATCACCTGGGTTTGAATCGGGCCAGGGCGAAACTCAAACTCCTGAATCTTTTGATTGAACCAGCTTACCCCGGTTACATCCGAAGGCAGCAGATCGGGTGTGAATTGTATCCGCCGGAAGGAACATCCTAGAGAAGCGGCCAGGGCACGCGCCAGGGTGGTTTTCCCGGTTCCGGGGACATCTTCCAGCAGAATATGACCTTCACAGAGAACCGCCGCCAGCAGTAAGTGGATGGATTTATCCATACCGATAATAACCTGTTGGATATTCCTGGTTAGCTTTTGGATGACATCCTGGGCCAAGAGATCCTCCTGATACGTTGGGGATGGTGAATCAATTATGACGCTTGTACATGTGTGAGAATTGTACCAGCCCCTTTCATGGGTCGCAATACGACGAAATTTGGAGGGGTGCATTTTTATCCTGGGGTGATGGAATAAACTTGAAATTTGTCAAACATTCTTGAGAAAGCCATTATTTGGCGGATATACAGACCAGAAATGGTTTTCGGTTAGAATTATTCCTGTTGGTAAGCAAATTGTTTGACGAAATTTGATCTGGAGCTGTTGGATGAATTTAAAGCGGTTCACCTGGATTATTCTCCTGCTTTATCTGGTCATTTCTGTTTATGGAATCGCGGTGATTGCGTTCCACCTGTCGCCAATCTTTTCTATCACGCCGATCAGCACCTTGTTGGCTTATCTGTTCGCAGTGCTGCATGCCGGGCAGCGTGAAGGCTGGCGCCGGGCAATCATGCTGGCCGTGATTGTATTCTTGACCGGCCTGACGTTTGAAAGCATTGGCGTAGCCACAGGATGGGTATATGGACCGTATCATTACACCTCAAAATTGGGCCCGTTATTCCTGGGGCTGGTTCCCTACCTGATTCCGCTGGCCTGGACGATGATGATTTACCCTTCCCTGGTGATCGCCGGGCGGGTAATCCCTGCGGATTGGTCAGGCGCCTGGCGATGGATCGCCGTGGCAGGGCTGGGTGGGGTGATCATGACGGCCTGGGATGTGGCGATGGACCCAATGATGGTGTCCGGCGGAAATTGGGTCTGGGAAGTGCAAGGAGCATATTTTGGGGTTCCCCTGCAGAATTTCTGGGGCTGGTGGCTGACCACATTCATCGCGCTGCTGATTTATCAGGCTGCAGCCAGCCTGATAAAATCCCAACCGCACAAGATTCCTGATCGTTGGGCGGTTGGAGCCTATCTGATTACCGCGGTGAGTACGGTGATCGTCGATCTGCTGGTCGGGTTGGGCGGGCCAGCGCTGGCAGGCATTTTTGGTATGTTCCCCTGGATATGGTTTGGGCTATTAAATTCGACGCCTGCGCATAGATTTTTAAAAGAGGCAAAATGAATAAAGAGGAAAAAATCCAACTGATTCGCCAAACCGGAATCATCGCCATCATGCGTACTAAAAGCTCCGACCAGCTTATCGCTGCGGCAGAAGCCATTCGGGAGGGTGGAGTCCGGGTGATTGAAGTCACCATGAATACCCCGGGCGCCCTGGATGTAATTGCTACCGCCAGCAAGCGCTTTGGTCAGGATGTACTGTTTGGCGCTGGGACCGTTTTAAACGCGGAAACCGCTCAAGTTGCGATCAAGGCTGGTGCAGAATTTATTGTCGCGCCTACGTTGAATATGGATGTGATCGAACTATGCATCCGGTTCAACATGCCGATCATGCCAGGGTGTTTTACACCAACAGAAATGCTGGCCGCCTGGCAGGCGGGCGCCGATTTTGTGAAACTTTTTCCGGCTGAGGTGGGTGGGCCTGCAATGGTGAAAGCCATTCTTGCCCCACTGCCTCAGCTTCAGATTGTACCGGTCGGTGGGGTGGATTTAAACAGCGCTGCGGCATTCTTACGCAGCGGTGCGGCGGCGCTGGGGGTCGGAAGCAGCTTGATTAATCAGAAATTGTTGGAAAGCGGGGATTTCGGAGAACTTACCCGGCGGGCAGCAGCTTTTATCGATGAGGTGCGCAAAGCACGCGGATAATCTTCCAACCGCGAAAAGTCTCATCGGTGCCAGCAATTTATTCGGAAAGCACATCCAACCCGGCGATCTCAACCCCTCGCGAGAAGGCCATCTCCAGCAGTTTCTTCTTGGACTGGGACGCTTCGTATTCTTCCAGAGCAGGGCGGTCGGTAGTGCAGGTGATCAAGATTTTCTTCTCGGTCACCCTGCAATTCAGATTATTTATCAACTGCTGGTGAGACCGGTCCAAACCATCCGCCAGGCGTAAGCAGCCCGCCAAAATATCCACAACCTGGCGCTGTACAGGTAACAGAGCAGAATAATGATCGTGGGATAATTTGGGAAAAGATTTTCGGTGATAGCGAGCGATTGAACCTATCATCAGGCGTTCAGTATTACTAAATGTTAGCATCGGCGTAGTGAGGATGATGCGCAGCGACACCTTATGGTGGCTTTTCCATCCCTCGATCCACCCGATATCATGCAGCAGCGCCGCGTACACCAGCCATGAGCGCTCAGTCTCGTTTAAGTGATGTATGTTTTGAAGTTCGTCAAAAATGCGAACCGCCAGGAAAGTTACCTGGTTGGTGTGTTCAAGTTCATATCCACAGGTTTGTGCCAGGCGCAGTACAGTTTTTAAAATTTCCTGCTGGTCTGGGGGAAGAACAGGTAGATTGGCCAAACTGAACCCCTAATTCGTTTGCAGTGGCGGATATAAATCTGTATGACTAAATGCGGTGATCGCCTGGCTTAACTCATCCCACAAGTTTTTCTCTTTCCACTGTTCCCACTTCCGGCGTAATTCCTGATACTGCTTATCGCGAAAATCGCGCCGGTTCTGGCGAAAGTATTCAAAACCAGGCATAAGGGGGTGGAGCGGGTTCGCATGACCGAAATACTCTATGGTGCGCTGCCGTTCCTCTTCGATGAATTGGGGTAAGAAGTCCTGCCATACATCGCAATCGTGAATATCTCCCAGGAATTCCTGAGATGCTTTGACTGCTTGCAGATAGGTTTGCAGCTCTCCGGGATATATGGCGGCAAAAACTTCCATCGTGTAGCGCAGCTGTTTGGCGGCGATGCGCATGGCATGAAGTTCCAGGACACATTCAGGCCGGTGCACGTAAGGTTCATAAGCCAGGTATTCATCCAACCGTTCTTGAATGGCGCCAGCGGCACTCACATATAAGGCGTGCGGGAAGGGTGTTTCTTGAGTAAGACCCGGTAGAACCTGGTTGAGATCCCTTTCCAATATTATATAAAACCCATCCTTTTCCAGCTTATCCAGGGCTTTGAGGATTGGGGCCTGCAGTTTCTGGCGCTGCTGATATATGCGCAAAGCCAGCCGGCGCAGCCCGGGCTTAACCTTTTCTTCAGTCAGGTTCCTGGTGGTTTTTTCCAAAACAGCTAACTGTACATCCGCATCTCGCGCTGCTCCCAGAGCGCGCGTAATCCCCTTGATTTCATGAAGCCAAAGCCTGACCTGTTTTTTTCGGAAGCATCTGGCAAAAAGTGGAATTGCCGAGCGCAGACGACGAGAAGCGACGCGCATACGGTGGATCGATTCAATATCTTCTGCTGTGCGAACGCCTGGAATTTCCTGTCTCAGAGCGGTCAGGTGTTTGAGTAAAACTGAGGCGCCGTAAGAGCAGGCCAGGGGATCAGATTTGGTCATTTACCAATACTTTCCGGATTTGTCGTTTTAGGTCGTCCTGAATGGCCTGAATAGATCGGGTAGCATCGATCGAGGTGAATTGAAATTCATCAGCCATCTGGTCAAACTGGTCAATCAGGCGCGATTGGTAGACGCAGAAACTATCGTACAGGTTATCCGCGCAGCGAATATCCATGCCTGATTCCCAGTAGTCAAAACCTCGCCCGTGGGCAATGCGTGTTGCCAGGGTGTTCACATCGGCCCGCAGATATAAGACCAGATCCGGAATAAGCGCAAAACCATATACCTTGCGTGCCCAGTCTGGATCTGCACCGCGGACGATGTCGCGCGCGATGATGGAATAAAAGTAGCGGTCAGAAAGTACGATGAAGCCAGCCTTGAGGACCGGGATAATCTGGTTTTCCAGGCGGTCGGCGTAATCGGCCGCATAAAACAGGCTCATGGTGCGCGAACCCAGGGTATGCCCTTGTTTAGCGGCATCTAATCCTGGCGAAGTTAAGGGCGAGCGTTTTAAACCGGTATCGGAAACGGCATAACCCTCAGACTCAAGCCAGGTGCGCAGCAGCTGGATATGCGTAGACCGTCCAACACCATCTGAGCCTTCGAGCACGATTAAATAACCGGGCATTTCACCCAGGGGATTATACGGAAATCCGGCCCCATAAAAATTTCCGCTGCTCATTTGACTGCCTCCGCATTCTGGTTAGCTGGGGTCGGCTTGCGGCGCGATGCCCGGCGACGAACCCCGGGGTTTAGCAGGCCTTTCCAACCCCTGAGGGTTTTGGTGACGATTTTTCGGATTTCTTTTTGCTGTACTTCGACCGGGATCTCGCCATCAATCACGGTCATATTAAACTCACCGACCATCTTTTCATACTCGTCGATGATGCGCTGTTGAAACAAGCGGAAGCTGGTTACTTTGTTTTCCGACAAACCGAGATCCATACCGGCTTCGTAATATTTGATTTTTGCCCGGGCAGAGGTGATACGTTCCACGGCTACATCTACCGAAACCCGGAAGTAAAAAACCAGGTCAGGTTGAGCGGCAAAGGAATACAGGTTGCGGATCCATTCCGGATCAACGCCGCGAGCCACATCGCGGGCGTAAGCCGTAAAAGCATAGCGGTCGGCCAATACAATGGCCCCGGCTTTGAGCAGCGGGAGGATGAAATTTTCCCAACGGTCGCAAAAATCGGTCGCCTGCAGCAGGCTGAAGGTGGTAGGGGTAAACATTTTTTGACGTTTACCCAGGCGGGTGGTGCTCTTAACCAGACCAGAGGAATTCCACTCGCTAAAATATACCGATTTTCCCTGGTTATGCAGCCATTTATTGAGCAAATCGATTTGAGTTGATTTTCCGCTGCCGTCGATACCTTCAACAACGATCAGTTTCCCTTTATAGTTTGGTCGTTTTAGCACTGGCTAACCCTTCCTTGGCAATTTATTTTCATTATATCGAAAATTGACAAAAAATGAAATTCTGGTCCACAGAAAGAAGTCTAAAAACCGGCAGCTTACAAGGCTGCCGGTTAATCATTCAGGATAAAACAAGAGTGCCGTTTGTTTCACCAAACGCATGCGGGGTGATGCGCTCAGGCATCAATTTCCTCGTCATCTTCTTCGGTTTCAAATTCCAACAACTCGCCGGTCGCCACAAAAACAGTGCGCTCACAAATATTTGTCACCCGGTCGGCTAACCGTTCCAGGTTGTGGATGACCCATAAGAGCAGGTTGACATCATCGATGATTTCCGGGTTGGCGATCATCGTGCTGACCAGTGTATTGTATACCCGGTTGTAAAGGTCGTCGACCAGGTCGTCTTCCATGGGGATCTGGCTGGCAACGGCAGCGTTCTCGTTGACGAAAGCCCCCAGAGCGCGGTGGAGCATATTGATGCCCAATTCCGCCATTTGTTCGATTTCGCGCATCGGAATGGGAATATCGGCGTCTCCCAAGCGGATCACGACCTTGGCAATCCCTTTGGCATAATCTCCCATCCTTTCTAATTCGGTGCTGATTTCCAGGAAGGCTGCCAGGGTGCGCAGGTCATGTGCCATTGGCTGCTGGGTTGCCAGGGAAATGACGATCGCGTTTTCAATCGCAAAACGCTTTTCATTAACATTGATATCATCGTGTAAAACCCGGCGGGCAAGGGGTATGTCACGCCGTTTGAGGGCGTCCAGTGCTGATAAATTTGCCTGCTCCACCATACTGCCTAAAAGCAATATTTCGTCCTGGAGCTGGTGAATCTGACGATCTAGGGTTTGACGTGGCATCATTACCTTACCTTTTCTTTATCCGAAACGACCGCTAACATAATCTTCAGTTCGCTTGTCACCGGGACGCGTGAAAATCAACTGAGTTTCATTATACTCGATGACCTGTCCGGCCCTGGAATCGTCAACCATCATCATTGCCGTAAAATCCGAAACGCGAGCTGCCTGCTGCATATTGTGGGTCACGATCACGATAGTGTATTGTTTTTTGAGGTCCTGCATCAATTCTTCAATCTTCAATGTTGCCACAGGGTCCAGGGCAGAGGCGGGCTCATCCATCAGGATCACTTCAGGCTCGACAGCGATCGCGCGGGCGATGCACAGCCGCTGCTGCTGCCCGCCCGACAAAGAAAGCGCGCTGGTGTTCTGCATATCTTTGACCTCATCCCATAAGGCGGCCTGCTTCAGGCTGCGTTCTACGATTGCATCCAGGTCAGCCCGGCGGCGGATGCCGTATAATCGCGGGCCGTAGGCCACATTATCATAGATGCTTTTGGGGAATGGGTTTGGTCGTTGAAAAACCATTCCAATGCGCCGGCGAATATCCACAACATCCACCCCGGGTGCATAGATATCCTGGTTATCGAGCAGCAGTTTGCCTTCAATGTGGATGCCTGGCGTGAGATCATTCATGCGATTGATGGAGCGCAGTAAGGTGGACTTACCGCATCCGGATGGACCGATAATCGCGGATATTTTTTTCTCGGGTACCTTCAGGTTAACCTCTCGTAAAGCGCGGAAATGCCCATAATAAAATGACAGGTTTTCGACCAGGATTTTTAATGGGGTTTCACTGCCGGTTTCCGAAATGTCAGTTTTTTGCTGAATGTCAGCCGAAAGGCTTACTAATTTGCCGGTCTTCATTTTTATATCAGAAAGGCTCATCATGCCATCCTTACTTTTTCTTGATCGACGTCTTGGATTGGATCCAAAGCCGCGCGCCAATGTTAATCGCCAGAATAATGATCATCAAAACCAGGGCGACGGCCCAGGATTGCTCCACTCTTTCGGGGAAAGGCTGCTGGGCATATTTCCATAAGGTCAGGGGTAGGGAATCGACCGGCTGTGAAAATATTCTCCCAATAATGGTGAAGATATCCTGTCCATTGGCGATACCGCCCGATATGATCCTGCCGAATTCGAAACGGTCATTTCCCAAGGCAGTGAAGAGCAGGGGTGCGGTCTCACCCATGGCACGGGCCAAACCCAACAGAAAACCGGTGAGGACGCCGTTTGCTGCTGCAGGAAGTATAACATTCAATGAGGTTTTCCATTCCGGCGCACCCAGCGCCAAAGAGGCTTCGCGCAGCGAGGCAGGAACTAATTTTAGCATTTCTTCGGTCGTACGGATAATTGTGGGCAGCATCAGAATTGCCAGCGCCACACCCCCCGCAAAGGCTGAATAATGTCCCTGGTTTTTCACGATTAAGGCATAACCAAACAGCCCAACCACGATCGAGGGCACCCCCGACATGACATCCGTGCCAAAGCGAACGGCAATCCCAAGCGGGGTATTGGGATTGCGTGAAACATAAAATGCCGCCAGCACACCCGGTGGGATGGAAAATAACGCGGCCAGAATCACCAAAAGCAGTGTGCCTTCAATCGCAGACAGCACGCCACCCCCCGTGGTGCCTAAGGGTTTTGGCATCTGTGTGAAAAAATCGAGATTAATCGCCGCGCCGCCGCGGATGATCACATAGATGATGATCCAGAAGAGCGGAATTAATGCCAGCAAGGCCATCAACCCGGCGAAAGCCAGCATGACCTGGTTTACCAGTTTGCGCCTTCTGTACCCGCTGCGCGAATTAATGTATCGTTTATGCTGAAAATCGACTGCTGCACTCATGCGCGTGCCTCCGCGGTTGGAACTCTACTGGCCACGCGCCATACCAGCAAACGGGCGACCAGGTTTAGCCCCAATGTCATTACAAACAAAACCAGGGCAATCATGATCAGGGCCTCACTGTGCAGAACGTTAACGGCTTCGGCGAATTCATTGGCAATGATGCTGGACATGGTGTAACCCGGTCGCAGCAAGGACAAGGAGCCTTCGATGCTGTTGCCGATGACCATGGTCACGGCCATCGTCTCTCCCAATGCACGCCCCAGGCCCAAAATGACTGCGCCCAGAATGCCGGATAAGCCGTACGGCAGCAGCACCTGCCAGATCATTTCCCAACGCGTAGCCCCTAAAGCCAGGGCCGCTTCACGCTGCGAGTTTGGAATGGCGAGGAGCACATCGCGCGATACCGAGGAAATCGTGGGGATGATCATGATGGTTAAAATCAATCCGGCTGCCAGGCGGCTGGCTCCGCTGGCAGACATCGGTCCGGTAAACAAGGTTCCAAGACCTGGGATTGACCCCAGGGTTGAGGCCAGAAATGTGCCAAAAGGGGCCACGACGACCGGCAGAAAAACAAAGATGCCCCACAAACCGTAGACCACGGAGGGAATGGCGGCCAGCAGTTCGATCATCCAATTCAATGGTGTGCGCAGCCAGGCCGGGCATAATTCCGCCAGAAATACTGCGATGCCTAAACTGATTGGCACCGCGAATACGATGGCGATCAGGGATGTGAGCAGCGTTCCATAAATGAAGGGCCAGGCCTGGAATTTATCGAGGATGGGATTCCAGGATGGGTTTGAGGTTGGGAAAATAAAAGAAAATCCAAATTCCTGACGAGCGTTGCTTGAATTGACCCATAACAATCCGCCGATGGCCACAATGATTAATAAAACCAGGAAAGCCATGGCAATGATGATCGTTTGCCATGGCCTGTCTCCATGCCGGAGGAAGTATTCAATTCGTTTGAATAGGGTTTCTTTTTTGGTATACCCGGGCATTTGTAATTTTGGCATCATCCAATTCCCGAAAATTGATTTTACAAATATGTTTGCTTCTGACCCCAAAGGACGCACGCTGTGTGAGTCCTTTGGGGTTTTTCAAAAGGCAAAAGATCTACTTAGGATTACTTGAGGACGGTATTTCCGTTGCAGGTTACCTCGCCCAGTTTGGCGAGAACCTTCTTCTGCACAGCATCCGGCAGTACCGCGTAACCCAGGTCGGCGGCGCGTTTGGCTGCAGAAGCATCTGTAATGGACCACTTGATATATTCGAGCAGTTTCTGAGCCTTAAGGCAGTCGCTCATGCTGGTCGTGTGCAGCACCAGGTAAGTGTACCCGGCGATGGGGTAGCTGTTCTCGCCAGGCCCATCCACGATGGTTGCGGTCAGCTTATCGGTGAATTTGTCGGCGAAATCGGCCATGGCGGCTTGCAGGCTGGCTGCATCGGCAATGATCGTCTTACCAGATTTGTTAACCAGCGAGGCAAAGGCGATTTTGTTCTGAACGGCGTAGGACAGTTCAACGTATCCGAGTGAATTAGGGGTGTTTTGAACAGCAGCGGCAACGCCTTGATTGCCCTTACCACCCACACCGTTGCCAGCCTTATCGACTGGCCATTCGATTGAAGACCCTGCCCCAGCCGTCCAATCAGGGCTGAAGGATTTTAAGGCATTGGTGAAGATTTCCGAGGTGCCGGAACCGTCTGAACGGTGAACCACGGTAATCGGTTTGTCAGGCAGACTGGCAGCCAGATCGGGATTTAAAGCGACGATGGCGGGATCATTCCAATTCTTGATGGTGGCGTTGTAGATTCCAACCAGGGTGGCGCGGTCCAGAACCAGGGAGGGGGCGTCTGCAGCCAGGCCCTCGATGTTGTAAATTACCACCACGGCGCCGGCGATCATCGGGTACATTTGCAGGTCTTTCCCGGCGGTGTATTCGGCCTCTGATACCAGCGAGTCAGAACCGGCAAAATCAACGGTGCCGTCAATGATGGCCTTCTTACCGCCGCCCGAGCCGATACCCTGGTAGTTGATCGTCACAGAAGGATCTACATACTGGTAAGCGTAGGTCCATTCGGTGTAAACGGGGACAGGGAAGGTGGCACCAGCGCCATTAATTTGAACGGAACCTGGTGCTAATTGGGTGGATTGTGAATTTTGATTAATCTGAGCGGCTGGTGCTGCACAGGCGGTCAGCAGCATGCTGGCGGTGACCAAAATAAACAAAAGTGCGCTTAATTTTCGAGACATTGTTCTCTTTCTCTCCTGTTATTTAACTTCCTCCTTATAGTAGCAAGGGTTGTTTAACAGAAAAGATAGGTCACGTTAACGACAGGTAAATGGCAAGTAAATGTTTGATTTGTGAAGACTACGCAATGGGGATAGAGAAGGAAAAAACCGAACCTTTACCCATCTCGCTGGTCGCCCAGATGCGTCCGCCGTGTGCTTCTACCTGGTGGCGGGCAATCGAAAGACCCAATCCGGTGCCACCGCTGGACCGGCTGCGATCCGCTTTATAAAATCTTTCGAAAATTCGCGGGAGTATATCGGCCGCGATGCCAACCCCGCTATCCCGGACTTCAAACACCACCATGTTATGATCCTGGTGCGCGGTGACCACAATTTGGCCGCCGGGCAGGGTAAATTTGATGGCATTATGGATCAGGTTAACCACAACCTGTTCCATACGCACTGGATCGGCCATGACATTGGGCAGTTCGGAAGGGCATTCTATACTGAGTTCTACCCCGGCGCGTTCGGCTTGCACAGTCATACGTTCAACCGCCGGAGAAATCAGCTCACAGGGGTGAATGTTTTCTTTTTTGAGCGGGACCTTTCCCGATTCGATGCGGGAGAGCTCAAGAAGTTCCTGAACGAGTTGGGTCAGGTTATCAATTTCATTATCCATGCGCAGTAAAAAACGCCGGGCAGCCGGGGGATCTTCTAAAGCGCCTTCTTGCAGCGTTTCGGTGAGTGCTTTTAAAGATGCCAGAGGTGTCCTCAGCTCATGGGATACATTGCTGACAAAATCTCTGCGAATCATTTCAAGCTGGCGCAGGCGGGTAAGATTCTGGAAAACCATCAAAATACTGCCTGGCATGGCCTGCGACAGCGGCGTCGCGATACCCTGGATGAACATGCGGTCAGGGCTGGTCTCAAGGGTGGCAATTTGTTGTTCTCCGGTAAGTTTACATTTGCGCCAGAGTTCGATGAGCAGGTGATGGCGAACTAACTCGACCAACGATATACCAACCACATTATTTTGTTCTTTTTCAAACATTTTAAGCACAGCCTGGTTGGTTAACTGGACCTTTCCTTCACTGTCGACAATGACTACACCATCTGTCATGGATGCCAGTACGGTTTCCAATGTGCCGCGTTCTGTAGATAGTTCGGCAATTCGTGTATTAAGCTGGCCTGCCAGTCGGTTAAACGCGTATTCCAATTGTGCCACTTCGTCTAAATTTTTCGTTTCGATATTGTCCGATAAGTTAGTGTTACTCATTTGAAGTACAGTTTGGGTCAAACGGCGGAGTGGAAGGATCGTAAAGTTCGTCAGGATGATGGCTAAAATAATGGTGATGGCGATGGTGATCAGGGCGGCAGCCAGGAAAGTGGAGCTGATTGTGGCAATGCTGTCATTTACAGATTGCAGTGATACGGCCAGCCTGGAAACGCCGATAATCTGACCATTGTAACGGATTGGCACAGCCCCAAAAAGCATATCTTGTTTCGATGTGCTGCTGTAGCGTACGATGGTTGTGTTCTCCCCCTGAAGGGCCTGACTCACTTCTGGCCGGTTGAGATGGTTTTCCATCGTATCGGCCGGCACGCTGGAATCGCTAATCACCTTGCCATCTGGCTGGATAATTGTGATCCGCGCATTTAACAACTGCGCATAACGAACTGCCAACGGACGCCAACCCAGTGAGGTCGAGGTCGTTTGCCACTGTCGTTCCGCTTCAGCGGAGACGATTTGCGCTTCGCTTAATAAAAATCCTCTGGAATTGGATAAATACGTCTCGCGCACAAAAATGGATAAAAAAAGATTCAAAGCTGCTAAAGCGACAATGAACAAACTGACATAGGATATTGCCACCCGCTTGCGCAGCGTTCCCTGAAACATCAGCTATCCTTCAAACCGGTAGCCGGCACCGCGGACAGTGATAATACGGTGGGGATTGGCGGGTTCAGGTTCGATTTTTTCGCGCAGCCAGCGAATATGCACATCCACTGTGCGGCTATCGCCTACATAATCCCAGCCCCAGACTTTTTCAAGGATAAATTCCCTGGTTAACACCTGGCCGCGATGGTTGGCCAGGAAGACCAGTAATTCATATTCTTTGGGTTTCAAAGCGATGACCGTGTCTTTCATGCGCACTTCACGCCGCGTAAGATCGATTGCCAGGTCACTAAATACCAGGAGCTGGTTTGGCGAAGGGGACGCTTCTGTGCCTAATTCCTCACGGATCAAACGGACTCGACGCAGCATCGCTTTCACCCGGGCAATTAATTCTCGCATGCTGAAGGGTTTGGTTAAATAATCATCTGCGCCTACCTCGAGACCGACCACACGATCGATTTCATCATCTCGGGCAGTAAGCATCAAAACCGGTGTTGTCATTTCCTGGCGCAGAATGCGGCAGACTTCAAAACCGTCCATGCCAGGCAGCATGATATCTAACAGGATCACATCCGGGTGGATTTTACGGGCCGCCGCCAGAGCGGCATTGCCATCCCCCACCGCTTCCACCTCGTATCCCTGGCGGCGTAAATTATACGCCAGGGTTTCCTGCAATGATATTTCATCCTCAACGACCAAAATCTTTTCAGGCATGGCTCTTCTCCATCTCTTCCAAAACGAGCTTTAATTTTTGCGATAATTGCTCACGTGAATAATGTTCTTTGATGCAGGCGCGACCAGCTAATCCCATTTTCCGGCAAGTTTGTGGCGCAGCGGATAACTGGCGGACAGCCTGTGCCAATTTATCCGGGTCACCAGGTGGAACATAGATTCCAGCGTTTGCACCTTCTACAACTTCACGAATAACGCCATCGATGGCAAGGAGCACAGCTTTCCCTGCTGCCATGTAATCGAAAACTTTATTGGGAAAGGTAGTTTTATATGCCTCTATGGGTTTCAGGATTGCGATGCAGGCATCGGCAGCGGCCAGAGCGATGGGTATTTCTGACTTCGGGATGGGGCGAAGAAATACCACATTATGAATCTCCAATTTTTTTGCCATTGCGATCAGGTTATTTTTCTCTTTTCCATCCCCAATGAAAACAAATCGGATCGTATCCAATGAAGTTAACTGCCTGGCGGCCTGTAAAATGACTTCCAGATCATTTGAGATTCCATGGGCGCCTGCATATAATACAACAAATTTACCTATAAGGTCATGTTCGCGCCGAAATTTGTCTCCATTCTGGCAAGGGTCAAACATGTCCGGGTCGGCTCCATTCGGAATTAATTCAACCCAACGAGCACCGCGTTCAGTGACGTGAGAAATAAAGCCAGGAGAATTTACTATCACCCGGTCAGCCCTGTGATACAGGAATTTTTCCAACCAGAGCGAGGTTCGGATCAACAAGGGGTTTCGCAGCACGCCAACGGCGATGGCGAAGGTTGGCCATAGATCGCGAACCTCAAACAAAAAGGCGGCTCCTTTCAAACGCGCCAACAGCCAGGCGGTAAATCCCTGAAAAATGGGCGGCGAAGTACCCCAAACCACGTCCACTTTCCCTGCTCCCAGGCCTGCGACAAAGGAAGACCCCATAAAGCTCAAGAAGCTGATTACCCGGTGGGAAAAACTGCGGTGCAGACCGGAATAAGTATAGGTGCGAATTATGGTGATGCCGGGCAATGGATTCTCTTTTACTGGCCGGAAGGTCTGCTTATTTCGGTTTTTTCCACTCAGATAACTGACCGGGCTGGCAATGATGGTGACGCGGTGCTTCTGTTCGGCAAGGAAACTGGCCATTTCATAATGGCGAGTACCTCCAGCTTCATCGAGAGCGGCGAATGCCTGGTGGATGAGAAGAATGTGCATTGAGACAATTTTACTCTAAACGAACCTGCTGATTAACATTTATTATGATTGGGTTATAATCTTGCCTGGAGTTCTCAATTATGACCACAACCCGTATTTCGCGCCTTTTCAAGGCCATGGCCTCTGCCGGTGTGGAGGCGATTGCCCTTAATCCAGGCCCAAGTCTGACCTATCTGACCGGCTTGAATTTTCACTTGATGGAACGCCCCACTGTACTGCTGATTGCGCTACCGGATCAGGTTGGCATTATTCTTCCCAGGCTTGAGCAAGGGAAGCTTACTCAAGCCAACCAGCTCATGCAGGCCTTTGCATTTGATGATAACCCGGCAGCCTGGCCTGAAACTTTTCGTAAGGCGTGTCAGGCGCTGGGCGTTGAAGGAAAAAATGTGGGGGTTGAACCGGGCCGGCTGCGCTTTCTCGAATTGAGTTATCTGCAGCAAGCAGCTCCGAGTGCGCATTTTGTATCTGCTGCAGGTGTATTAGAAAATCTTCGGATGCACAAAGATGCCTCTGAGGTAGCGAAAATGCGCCAGGCGGTTCAAATTGCCCAGGTTTCACTCGAAACGACCCTGAAATTGGCGCGGGTGGGTATGGCGGAGCGCGAATTGGCAGCAGAGTTGACCATTCAAATGCTGCGGGCCGGGGCAGATGCCGAAATGCCTTTTGCGCCGATTGTCGCCAGCGGGCCAAACAGTGCCAACCCACATGCCGCTCCCAGCGAGCGCCGGCTGGCTGTTGGCGATTTGCTGGTAATCGATTGGGGCGCATCCTACCAGGGGTACGTCTCCGATTTGACCCGAACCTTCGCGATCGGCGATGTGGATCCACAGCTACAGGCAGTCGCAGCAATTGTGGCTGAAGCGAATGCTGCCGGACGTGCGGCTGCCAGGCCTGGCATTTTTGCTGGAGATGTGGATCGTGCGGCGCGGTCAGTAATAGACCGGGCGGGTTACGCTGCGTACTTTACGCACCGTACCGGCCACGGCATCGGCATGGAAGGTCACGAACCACCCTATATGTACGCAGAAAATAAGCTGGTACTGGCGCCAGGCATGGCTTTCACCGTTGAGCCAGGTATTTACCTGACCGGAAACGGCGGTGTGCGCGTAGAAGATAATGTGGTGATCACCGAATCAGGCGCAGAAACCTTGAGCGATTTGCCGCGTGAATTGCGAATCATCGCTTAATTTGGGGTTCATTTTGGGTATTGGGGAATGACCATATCCAGGATCATCCCAAACGCTGAGCCATTCTTCTTCCCTGGCGGCCGAACCGGCTGCCTGTTGATTTATGGATTCACCAGTATGCCGGAGGAAATGCGCCCCTGTGGGATATATTTATCCGCCCAGGGTTACACCGTCCTGGGAGTTCGCCTGGCAGGCCATGCCACCCATCCGAATGACCTGGCTCGCACACGCTGGCAGGATTGGTTGGTGTCCGTAGAGGAAGCTTTGGCTATCCTCAGGGCGGTATGCGATCGTGTGGTGCTGATCGGGCAATCGATGGGAGGGATGGTTGCGCTTCTGTCGGCTGCTCGCTACTCGATTGATGGGGTGGTCGTGATTTCAACGCCGTATGCTCGGGAGGATGATTTTCGGCTGCGCACAGTTCGTCTGTGGAGCTCTTTTATCCCTGTGATTCATAAAGGCAAAATGCCGCTCACCGATCTAAAGTCAGACAGGCGTGAAAAGGAATACCCGGCTTATCCATTTTTTCCTACCCGAATTCTGGCTGAAGTTGAAGATCTCAAAAGCGAAATGCGCGCTGCTGTGGCGGAAATCAAGGTGCCGGTGCTGGTTATCCAATCAAAAAGTGACCCATCGTTAGATGAACAAAATGCAAATCAGCTTTTCAAATCCTTAAATACTCGCCATAAAAGCTTGTTCTGGTTAGAAAACGCCGGGCACTCAATTGTGCTCGATCCCCAGTGCGATCTGGCCTTTGAAAAAATTAATCAATTTCTCAACGAGGTTCACCTTTCTCCATGAGTCGGGATCTTCTTCTGGTTTCGTTCTCTTTGATGATCTGGGGGATGGGAGAAGGAATGTTTGTTATCTTTCAGCCCATCTACCTCCAACAATTTGGCGCAGATCCGCGCATGATTGGGGGTATTTTAGGTGCGCTGGGGCTGGCGATGGCAGCAGCCCAGGCTCCGGCGGGATATTTGGCGGACCGGATTGGCGGCCGGGGCTTGATGTGGGGTGCCTGGATTACAGGAATCCTGGCAGCAGGCTTAATGGCACTGGGCCAATCATTGTGGGTATTCGTCGCGGGTTTGCTGCTGTATGGCATCACGGCATATGTATCTACACCCATGAACAGCTACGTGGCCGATATGCGCGGAAGCTGGGGGTTGGGGAAAGCCTTTGCCTTGACCCAAGCCTTCTACAGTCTGGGAGCGGTAGCTGGACCGGCTCTGGGCGGATGGATTGGGGAACAGTTTGGGCTGAGGTCAGTTTATCTGGGGGCGTTTGTGGTCTTTATATTTTCGTTCAGTGTGATCGTTTTTATCCGTCCCCAGCCGGCGCAAAAACCAACTCACACCGGTCCAAGTTTGCAATTGCATCGCAACTCGGGGTTCATGTTTCTCTTACCATTTTTCTTCTTAACTATCCTGGGCGCTTACCTCCCTCAGACCCTTACGCCAAATTATTTACAAAATCAACAAGGCTTATCTTTGAGCCAGATTGGCCAGTTGGGGTCCATCGGCAGTTTGGGTGTGGTGGCAATTATGCTGGCTTTAGGCGGCCTGTCACCGATCGTTGGCCTGTTATCCGGGCTGGTGGCGATCAGCCTGTATGCGTTGATCTTGTGGCAAGGAACCAGTTTCACCTGGTTTGCAGTTGCATATTTCTTTATCGGGGGATATCGCCTGGCGCGATCGATGATCCTGGCTTACGTTCGACCGGTGATCCCCCAAAATCAGACTGGTGCTGCCTTTGGTTTGGTTGAACTGGTCAATGGGATCGCGCTTTTCCTGGCGCCGGTGATTGGCGGCTGGTTGTATGCCTTCCGACCTGATTCGTTATACATTACCAGCCTGATCCTATGCGGGGGCGCATTTTTGTTAATTTTGATCTTTTTACCTGGCCGTGTGGTGGACAGCAATTAGCCGCCAGGATCACGAAATGGAGATGGAAAATGAAACCAATCGTGCCTGAAATTTTCACATTCGTATTAGGCAGCCTGGAGAACAATTCTTATTTATTGGTTGACCCGCAAAGTTTTGAAGGGGTTGTGATTGACCCTTCGTTTGACTCAGATAAACTGCTTTCCGATGCTCAAGAAAGGGGAGTCGAACTGCGTATGGTGCTGTTGACTCATGCCCATTTCGACCATATTGCCGGCGTCCGGCAATGCAGCGAAAGCGGATTCCCGCCGCCGCGCGTGGCCCTGCATCCGGCTGATTTTGAGCTCTACCGGCAGGGCGGTGGCGCGGCTCAATTTGGGATTCCACTGGAAGCTGCCCCTGCACCGCAAGTTTTGCTGCAGAATGGTCAGGTGCTACATATTGGTAATATCGAGCTCATCGTTTATCATACCCCGGGGCATACCCGAGGTCACGTCATCTTCTACTGTCCGGCGGCAGAAGCCGCTTTTTGTGGGGATTTGATCTTCGCAGGGAGCGTCGGGCGGACGGATTTACCCGGAGGAGATTATGACCAGCTCATCGCCAGTATTCGCTCAACGATTTTGGTTTTACCCCCCGAGACTCGTTTGTTATCCGGTCATGGTCCTGAAACCACGGTAGCTGAAGAAATTGTGTCTAATCCTTTTTTGACCAGTCTATAATATAAAGTAGACGAGCGATGCGCAATGTTGGTTTATTTTGAGCCAGTGAATCTGACCCAAAATCAATCGGTTAACGCTTTTAACATTGCCCCCTATTTATAATTTCATTGTTTCAAGGAGGGACCCAATGATGAATTCAACGACAGAACGGGAAGAAATTCTCGCCCTATATCGTGATTTGCGGGTTGCGGATGTGCGTGATGGTATGGACTGGAATATGCTTCACTTTCAGGGTTCGATGAATGTCAATATCCGCCCAATCTGGCGCACCCATGCCGTGGGGATCGCCCGCACAGTGCGCTATTTACCTTACAGCGGTCCGCTGCCAAAGATGACCCCGGAGGAATATACCCAGTGGCAGGCCTGGTATTACAACAACGTTTGCACATATCCCTGGGTAGCTGAGATTGAGCCAAACGACTTCGTGGTGATCGATATGAGCGAGGTCGATGTTGGATTATGCGGGTCGAACAATACCCTGGAATGCCTAAAAAATGGTGCTCGGGGTATTGTGGTCAATGGTGGGGTACGCGACACCGATGAGTTGATCCTCCAGAAGGTTCCCTTCTGGTCGCAATTTATTTCGCAAAGCATGGTACAGGGTCGTCTGCAATACGATGCTCGTAATATTCCGATCCAGGTCGGGGGAGTCACTGTCAAGCCGGGGGATGTGGTGGTGGCTGATGGTGATGGGGTGATTGTCGTTCCAAGAGAGATGGCTCGTCAAGTGGCAAAATATGCTCATCAGGAGATGCATAACGACAAAGCTGCCCGCCGGCACATGTATGAGGAGTTGGGGCTACCGTTTGACGATTCGGTTAAGTAAACGCTAAGGCTGATCGGCAAAGAAAAACAAACACGCCCCGCTAAAAGGGGCGTGTTGTTTTTCTCAAATGAACGGAATTTTACGCCGGTTATTTGGCGTACTCAACCGCACGGGTTTCGCGGATCACGGTTACCTTGATTTGCCCAGGATACTGCATCGTTTCTTCGATTTTCTTGGCAATATCCCGTGCCAGACGGGTTGATTCAAGGTCGTCGATATCATCCGGACGGACAATAATCCGGACTTCGCGGCCGGCCTGAATGGCATAACTCTGTTGAACGCCTTTATAAGAATTGGCGATATCTTCCAGGGCGCGGAGGCGCTTGATGTACTGTTCCATATCCTCGCGTCGTGCGCCCGGTCGGGCGCCGGAAATGGCATCGGCTGCTTCAACAATTACGGCTTCCACACTCTCCTGGTCGACCTCGTGATGGTGCGAGGCAATTGCATTGACTACTTTGGCACTCACGCCATACCGTTTGGCCAGTTCGGCCCCCAGCATGGCATGCGTACCCTCTGTGTTATGGTCGAGCGCTTTGCCCAGATCGTGCAGCAGTGCGCCGGCCTTTGAGGCTTCAATATCGGCTTTTAATTCGGAGGCAATCACCGAAGCCAGTTTAGCAACCTCAACTGCATGGCTGAGCTGGTTTTGGCCGTATGACGTACGGTATTTTAATCTTCCCAGGACTTTTAAGATTTCCGGATGCAGACCTGGAACACCCGCATCATAAGCTGCCTGTTCACCCGCATCAATGATCGTTTTTTCGACCTCTTTCTCTTCTTCTTTGAGGATTTTCTCAATGTGGGCCGGGTGGATGCGACCATCCAGAATCAGGCGTGCCAGGGATCGGCGGGCGATCTCGCGCCGGACTGAGTCGAAACAGGAGATCGTCACGGCTTCGGGAGTATCGTCAACAATCACATCTACACCGGCTGCCTGTTCAAATGCGCGGATATTGCGCCCATTACGGCCAACAATGCGGCCTTTCATTTCTTCGTTAGGCAAAGGTACCACCGACGTACTTATATCTGAAACATGCTCCGAAGCGACTCTTTGAATAGCATCGGCAATAATTTCGCGAGCCCGTTTTTCACCTTCAGCGCGGGCTTCCCCCTCTACCGAACGAATAATGCGAGCCATATCGTTGCGCGCTTCTTTTTCGGCTTCCGCCAAAACAACCCCGCGAGCTTCTTCCATGGATAACTGGGCGATGCGCTGCATCTCTTCCATTTCTTGAGCTACCATTTTCTCAACATCGTTGGTTCGTTTATCCAACGCACTCTGACGTTTGTTAAGATTCTGCTCGCGCAGCTCAAATTTTTCTATGCGGTGATCCAGGTCAGAGCGTCTTTTTTGCAGGCGTTCTTCTTCTTTGGCCATTTCGTTGCGCCGCCGGTTCGTCTCGCTTTCTGTGTCCTGCATGAACTTTAATGCACGATCCTTGGCTTCGAGGTTGACCAATTTCGCTTTTTCTTCTGCCTGGGCGATGATGTTATCGGCTCTCGCTTCCTGCTCCTTGCGATACTTTTCAGTCTTCGCGTTGGTCAGGTATTGGACGAGGCCTACCACTACGGCTACATCGACAACTAATATTACTATGATCAAAAGCAACCATAATCCTGTTCCATTTCCAATCGTTGGCATACTTAAGCTTCCTCATTGTCTGGGTATCGGATGTCCCCATCATCAGACTGGAGTCCTTTCCAAACCTGGCGCACCACCGTTTTTGCGGTTTCATAAGAGAAACCTCGTCTTGCTAAAAAGGACATCAACCGGCGATGAAATTCCTGCCAATCGGATGCCGGTAATTTATGGGCATATCGAGTGGCTGCCTGAAAAGCCAGGTCTTCATCCTCACTGGTTGTTTCCAGCGCTTGTTCGATGGTTTCCTCTGCAACACCCTTTTGGCGCAGTTCATATGCGAGCATTTTTCGGCTGCGGGGCTTGAGTGCACTCCGGTTTTCTACCCAATCACGGGCAAAACTTTCGTCTCGCACCAACCCGGTTTCACGCAGACGGTCAAGCACTTTCGTAATCACTTCAAGATCGAATCCGGCCTTTTTCATTCTTTGGCGGATTTCGGCTTCAGATCGGGGCCGGTAACTCAGCAGTTGTAACGCTTTCTGTAAACCGGCCTCTTTCGTTTCCTGTTCTTGCAGTTCGGAGATTTTTTCTTCACTTAATTCTTGTCCGACATGCAGCCAGGCTGCTACGATCCGAGAAACACCAAATGCGAACTCATCATCCAGGTAGATACTGACCCGGTTTGGGTTCTTTTTTTGGACTTTCAAAGAAGTTATACGACGCTCAACCATAAAAAAACACAGCCATAGAACTGCCCTGGCAGGTCATGGCTGTGAAAAAGACGAACTAGAACGGGACCGGAGTCAAACCCATCTCATACCAGATTATCCTGGTAGGAATGTGGTATTTAATTGGTCAAGAAGAAGAAGTGCCCCTCCTGAATATCGGCAAAGAATTTGCCATCTGGCCTGCAACCATTTTTAACCTGGCATATTGCTAACATCCAGTAATCCCAAGTTAAAAAAACTATCGGTTGGTTCTAGAAGCATACTATTCGGTTCGCCGATCTTTAAAACACTCCGGTAGGAGTAGTAAGCCACGTTCATAATTAATCGTCAGTCTTCTCCGCCACGATCTTATTACAGGCTAACCTGCTGCGGCAGCGGAATATAAATTCATCCGTGCAACTATTATATCAAACATTTAATATTAATGAAAAGAAAAATACAAAGTGCTTAATAACCCTTGAATAATATTTGGTTCAAGAAATTCTCGATTTGGTAAAAATCCAGAGCAAGAACCATATACATGACGCTGAGAGGTATGCTAAAATAGATTTATGAGCCAAACCGAATCTTCTCAAAGAGCAGCTTTTTCGCCTGAGCATACCCACCGGCGTCAGGCAATCTGGCAAATTTATTTGCCAGCTTTTTTGGGTGTGGCTGTTTTTTTGGCGCTGTGTGTATGGATAGTATTGTTTACGATGGGTTACGTGCCAGATTCAACCCTACCCGATCAACAATCACCCCCGGCAAAAATTGCAGTGATTTGGCTCTTACTGCCTACATGTTTTGGAGGACTGCTCCAAATCGCGATTTTCGGAGGGTTAGTCTTTGTGTTGGGGCGTGGAATCAAAGGGTTACCGCCACTGGCACATAAAGTGCGGGATGGCATCGATCGTTTTTCGGCGACAGTGCGCCGATTTGCAGATGCGGCCGCAAAACCCGTAGTGATTGTTGGGAGTCAAAAAGCCGGGTGGGACCGATTTAAAGATTTCATCGCTTTTTGGAAACACAAAGCTTAAGGAGAAAGGCATGGAACAGTCGAAGGATAATTGGAAAGTAACCACCATGATTATTGGGGGTGTCGTTGGCCTGATCTGCGGGATTGTTGCGGCCTATATTTTGATTCAACGCGCTGAAGAGGAAGAAAGCCGCCCGCGTATTTCTGCCGGTGAAGGTGTTAAAAGTGGGACTGGGAGTTTTAGGTTTGCTGCGCCTGGTTTCGGATATGCCCACCAAACATTAATACCTGATATCTGGCTGCGGTCTTTCCAAGTTTTTCGGAAAGACCGCAGCTTTTTTTATGATTACTTATGGATTCCTCTGCTTTTTTGCGTTACGTAATCATTGGAAAACTGAACCGGGATTTCATCCTGACTCCCGAGGGGAGTGCTTATCTGGATAAGCCGGGTGGCAGCCTGTTATATGCGGCTGCCGGGACGGGTGTTTGGGATTCTGGCATTGGCCTGGTGGGGCGGGTCGGTGAAGATTTTCCGCAGCAGTGGATTAACCAGGCGAAACAGGCAGGTTTTGATACAAACGGCATTCGTTTTCTAAATGATGCAGTCGATCTACGAGCTTTTTACGCCTACCTTGATTTTAATACCTGCCATACTGACAATCCTGTCTCACATTTTGCGCGTTTAGGGCTTTCTTTCCCAAAAATTCTGCTGGGTTACACGGCCCCAGCCCCTGTTGTTGACAACCGGATTCAATCCAATCCCTTAACGATTCGATCCAGTGATATCCCATCGGATTACCTGGATGCAACAGCGGCTCATCTTTGTCCGTTAGATTTTCTCAGTCACAGTTTGCTGCCGCCTGCACTGCGACAGGGGCAGGTAACAACGATTACCATGGATCCTTCACCCGGATATATGGATCCGTCATTTTGGGATCATATTCCGGCATTGGTCAACGGGATTACGGCTTTTATTACTTCCGAACAAAAATTGCGAAATTTATTTCAGGGGCGAAGTGAAGATTTGTGGGAAATGGCAGAAACGATCGCGAGTTATGGCTGCGGTATTGTGATTATTAAGCGCGGCAGCCAAAGCCAGTACTTGTACGAACGGACAGGGGGTGGAAAATGGCTTATTCCAGCCTATCCGGCGCGTGTGTGCGACCCTACCGGTGCCGGACAGGCCTTCTGTGGGGGATTTCTGACCGGTTTCCGGTCAACGTACAATCCGTTAGAAGGGGCGTTAGCAGGCAATATCTCGGCTTCCCTGGCGATTGAGGGATTGGGCCCTTTCTATGCGTTGGATACCTTGCCCGGCCTGGTGAAATATCGTAAAGAAGCACTGCGGGATATGGTGCAGCGGATTTAATTTATTACCGGTGCACGGATACCTTCAAACATCTCACCGGATGCCAATCACCTCGTAAACCTCAATGGGGTCACGTTTCCCCTTGGCCCGAATCGCATCCACAGCTTCGAATAAAATATGGTTTTTGACCACATCCAGCACAGCCCGGCTGATTAATATCTGTCCCGCGTTTGAGTTTTCCTGGATACGTTTTGCCGTGTTCACACAATCTCCGATGGCCGTATAATCCAGGCGGCGTTCGGTTCCGATCAGCCCCAGGACAGCTTCGCCGAGATGAATGCCGACGCCAAATGAAAGGTGCGAGCTGGCGGGCAGACGGGCATGAAGCGCGGTTAGTGCCTTGCGAATGCCCCATGCTGCCCGTAGGGCACGCAGAGTATGGTCTGGCTGTGCGATCGGCGCATTGAACCAGGCCATGACCGCGTCTCCCAGGAATTTATCGATTGTACCCTCTTCCTTGAGCACCTCATCTGCGGCGGCCGCCAGGTATTCGTTTAGAACCATCACCAGCTGTTCAGGAGACACCTTTTCCGAAAAACTGGTAAAACCGCGGATGTCGGCAAACAAAACGGTAATCTTGGCGCGGTGCCCACCCAATTTCAATTGGTTAGGATCTAATTGCTCGATCACCTGGGGTGAAACCATACGTTCGAACAGGCTGTGCTGTGCCTCGAGTTTTTTCTTTTCGGTCAGATCCTCTAAAACAATGGCTAATCCCTGGGTGGTGTGCTGTCCATCTTTTAAGGGGGAAATGCTGAATTGCAGGTCAACCAGCCCGCGGTCTTGAAGGATGGGGCTGGCTTCCAGACCCTGAATTGCCTTATCTGTTCTAAGCACTTTGCGGAACTGGGTTTTCAACGCGGGGGCGATGGGAGAGAGGATGTGTAGAATACCCTGCCCAATTAATTCACTGGAGGGCAGCCCTAAAATTTGCTCTGCGGCCCGGTTGCACATCAAGATTTGTTCGTCGATATCGGCGGTTAGCACCCCGCTGGCAATGGAGGAGAATACGTTGTCCATAAGGTTTTTTAATTCTGTGGTCTCCGCCAGCGAAAAACGGACAGAGGCGAACAGACGGGCATTCTCCAGGGAGACAGCGGCTTGATCGGCAAATGCCGTCAATAAAACCAGGTCCTTTTGGGTAAACAAACCACTGCGAATGCGGTTATCCGTGTAAATCACCCCGATCAGACTGTTTTTTACTTTGAGCGGCACACACAGAATGGATCGTAAGTTATAGGCCACGATGCTGTTCTGCCCGGTAAACCGTGGGTCTTCCTGGGCGTTCGTTGTTAAAACCGGTTGTCCTTCGCTGGATACCCGATTAATCACCGTATGGCTGATGGCAAATTCTGAAGGGTCGACCAATTCTTGTTCCCAATTTCGTGCAATGCGCATGGCGAGTTCATCCCGCCCATTCTTCAGCATTAAGAAACCCCGTTCAGCGCCGGTCAGGCGGATGATCGTATCCATGACAACCTGCAGCACTTCATCGACTTCCAATGAAGAATTAACCAGGCTGCCAATTCTAGCCAGGGCCTGTAAGCTGTTGCGTTCCTCTTCCAAAGTGTTGATTTGGTGGTGGATACTGCCGACTGTTGCTACCAGCTGGTTAACACTTTCGTAAACGGAGGCTGGAATCGAAGCCGGGCGGCTGGAAAGCAGCGCGGTTTGCAGTTGACCTGCCAGATTCTGCAGTTGTTTGATTTGTAGGTCGAGTTTGATGAAAGTAGCTGAAGAATCAGCATTATTCAATGTGGACACCTCAATTCTGACTTATGTTAATCATATTCGATTTTTAAAAAAAGGGACATTCTCTGAGGCATCGTGATTGCCCTTGGATACCTGCTTTGTTCACTTATCCGGGTGAAAAAAACCATACATCCCGCACCTGGGTGCGGGATGTATGCATATGCACTGTGTTGGCGTACAGTCTTTACCTCTGATTCAGATGCGATAAGTCAGGATGGCTGACCACTAAACAACCGCCTGAAGGCGCTAATAGCGATCTCTCGCCACAAGCGCCGGTTAGCAATTTTTGCCAGGGGATAATTCCCGTGTTGTTTTGAATATTCTTCCTTATGATATTCGGCCAGGAAAGTATAGGCATTGTCTTTCGTCTCCGGGGCGACAGAAACCAGCGTGTCGACCCGTTCAGCCGGTGTCTGGCTGGGCTGGGGCCGGCGGCCTAAAAGGATCAGCATCCAATTGATGCGCGAGAACAGCTTTTCCATTGGGGAGAGTTTGATGTGGTTTGACCAATTGCGAAGCCATTTCGGAGGTGAAATGCCTCTGTTTTCCAAATTGGAGGTCACCAAAACTGGGAGGGGAATTACCAGGAATTTCAATCGATGCGTGCGTCTTAGCCAGAAAAATAGGGCGATTAACAAACCGAGTGAGAGCGTAATGATGGTGGCCACTGCAGCTTCGGTTGAGTTCTGGTTCGGCAGGGGACCGATGGGCCCCGATAAGGGCGGTGCTTCATCCGTTGGGATTCCATCCAAATTCAACCCGGGATTAAGTGGGAGACCGGATGGAGACGAAGAATTATTCACTTCGCCAGACGGCAAATCCCTTGCGGGTTGGGCTGCAGTAGGTTCAAACTCAATCCAACCAAAATTTTCGAAATAGACTTCTGGCCAGGCATGGCTGTCTTTTCGACGAACGGTATAAACGTTGCTGCCTTGTTCGGTTTCGCCCTCGGCGTAACCAACCGCCAGGCGGGCAGGAATGCCCAACGAACGCAGCATAATCACTTCTGCCGTTGCGTAATAGTTGCAGTAACCCTGTTTAAGATCGAACAAGAACCATTCCAGAATATCACGATTGCCTGGGACAGGCGGAATCACGATCTGGTATGCGATGTTTTTGCGCAGCCAATCTGTGATGGCCATAGCCTGGTCATAGGGATTGCTGAGCCCGGCAGTGATTTGCTTTGCCAGGTTAGAGACTCGCACCGGTAAATTATCCGGAACCTGGAGATAAAGCTGTTTGATATAGTCGGGGTAGTCTTTCGTCGTTTCTTTCAAATCCAGAATCGTGGGGGTTGAGATCCAGGAACGGACCTGGAAGGCCTCTCCGCCATGCAGGGGCGGGTTGGCGATTAATGCCACCACATCTGATGTGCCATCCTTAAAAGTGTCGGCGAGTACATCCGTTTGCCGGCTGATCTGCAATGGTATACCGGCAGTATATATGTTGCGCATCGTGGTAACGTTGGGTGTGAAATTCAGGATAACTTCATTGCGAGCCGCAAAGACAGGATAGCGAAAAGGCCACTCATTGGCTGGAATGGTTTTGGGAGTCTCTTCGGTCGTTGTCCATTGAGAGCCATCATAGGTGTCAAAACTGCGGGCGCGCCAATAAAAACGCACGCCTGACGGGCGTCCTCCGGGGACCCGAACCGTAAAGACAATTTCATCACCCTGGGAACCACCGGTGCCCAGAGCCAATTCAGGACCATAATAATCGCTGGTAACACTGACCGGATTCTGCAAACCGGCTACCGCATTTTGAAAACGGTTGCGCACGGAATCCCATTGTTTTGCCAATTCTTTTTGAATGGTTGTTCCTGGAGTCAGGGCATCGATCACGGTTGGTACGTTCCAGGCAAGCATCACCAGCACCAAGCCGCTGACTGCCACCGTTCGCCCCAGGTCGTAACCAATCTCCGGGTCCACAGCCATACCTTTTTCATTCCATTCTCGCCGCGACCGTAAAAGGTAAATGCGAGCTACCATCAGCAGCACCAGGAACACAAAAAATCCGCTATAGCGATCGCGTTGCGCCTGATAAGGTGTGTAAAAATCAATGACTGCCAGGGCGAGGCCCATTAAAAGAGAGGCACCCAGGGTTTGCCATTGCGTGCTAACTGGTATCCTCCCAGTAAGGATAATATCCAGAAGAAAATGGACATGGTGGCGATAAACAATAACGGGTCCTGGATGGGACGGTTGTTGACCACCTCATTGATGGAAAATGACAGCCTGCCAATCAGATTTAGCAGGCGTTCATCCCAATTTATCTGATTACCAACCAGAAGACCCAGCTGCCAGGGTATGAAGAACAGGGTGAAATTGATTGCAAATAGTTGGCTTGCAAGCCGGCTGAACTGACTTGTGCCGATCAATAGACCCAAAACGCAGGCGATGAAAACCAGGACCTCAACCACTTCAAGATTTGCAGTCCAATTGGTAATTTGTAAGCGGACGGCAACAGACCCAAATGCAACCACAAAAAGAATGGCACTGAACCAATCAAACCAGCGATTAGTATTTGTTTTCATGCCAGTAGTGTACAATAATGTATCCATCCGAGTCAATTTGTACAATCCTAAGACTTTCTTAATTTCGATCGTAGAAGGGTGATTTTCTTAAACCTCGATAATTCTTGCAGTTTATGTATACGTCTGTGTTTCTTTGTTTCGGCAGACGAGACTGGTATAATTTACTAAAGAAAAGGAGTAAGGCATGGCAAAATTGGTGAATTTTCTTCTTGGGGTAGTAACCGGGGCGCTGGTATCGGGGGTTGTGGTAACTATGTTTGCGCCATCATCAGGTATAGAACTGCAGGATCAGATCAAGGAATACGTGCATAACATGCAGGGCGAAGTGGAATCAGCTCGTGAAATGCGCCGCCGGGAAATGGAAGAGCAGTTAGCAAAACTTCGAAAATCATAACCATTTAAAAAAAGCTCTCCTGCCAATTATGGGCAGGAGAGCTTTATATTCAAACTGAGAAAAGCCGGTAACCATCGGATCTTTTACACACTACCAACAAAACGCGGCTCGTTCTATGGCGTTATGCTGATTGTGTATTTTCCCGGCAGACGGGTAAAACGTGTGGTACCGCTGACCACCAGGGTGACATCACTGGTCAGGTTTAATGGCAGGTGCAAAGACTGGTTGGCTTCTAACTGCAGGTATTGGACGGAACGCGGTTTGCCATCTTCGACCAGGGATACACGGAAAGTCTGCGGCAGACGATTTTGCATGCGCACGAACCCAGCCGACTGCCAACCACCGTTATCGGTTTCAAAGTCGGTCTTATAGTTGATTTGGGGGATTTCCATATCATCCAGCAGCAGCCCTTCGCCATTAACCGCCGCATCTGTAATGTATTCAAACTGCAGGGTAACCTTCTCGCCAGCGAACTGAGATAAATCAACTTTTTCCTGGATCCAGGTATTTGTTTTTCCATTGTATCCACAGCCGAAATTTGCCCCGGTGATGTTCTCTTCGGTGCAGGAAGGCGTCCTGACAATTTGCCAGGTGTTCCCACCGTCCGTCGTGGCAACCAGATACAGGTAATCATAATGTTCTTCAAGGTCATACCAGGTCCAATAATTCATTGAGATTGGACCCTGGAGATCTGAAAAATCAAAGGTTTGGGTGAGGGTCATATCGGACTCATCCCCTTTATTAGACCAGAAGGCGTAATCTCCGCTGTGTACGTTGACTGGCAGTACGCCCACTTCCTGATTGCCCTGGAACGACAGGGTAACATTCCCGCGGCAGGTGATATGGATGTAATCAGTACCGTATTGATTGACCGTGCTGGTTTGATCCGTAGCAGGGCAGGAACGGATAGTTTCGGTATCTTTGACGGTAGGCGCCCCCGGGTAATTGGTGTACGTGTACCGCCCATCGCCCACCGTGGCGTCCTTGAGATAATTTGCCAGGGACCAATCGACGAACACATCATCGGCAGTTACCGGTTGGCCTGTCGCGGGATCAGTGGTGTTTTCTTCCGCCAAAACATGGTCGATACTGCCTAACCCATTGGCCGGATCCGCTACAACTGTTTTGGTCGCATTTTCTCCAAAGCGGTTGAGAAAATAATCCAGGAAGAGGAAGGAGGCGCCATAATGCGGGCTGGTTAAATTCTTATCGTTTGGCCAATCGGTTAACTGCAAATCAGGATTGCGAGCAAAGAGGAAATCGTGACCGCCAATATCATACCCATTTAAATAGGCTGCCAGTTCCGAAAATCCTTCATTCATCCAGGATTCTTCGTTTCGATCGCGGTACCAGTGAATCATGTGTTGAAATTCATGGGCCAGCACGGTATAGATATACGTGTCGGCCAGGTTGGAAAAACTGGCGGCATTCATCACAAACATCTCGTGCCCGTTGGAATAGGGGGACGCCTCAGGTGGAATCTCATCGGCAGATGAAAAATAGCCGGCGACGCGGCTGCCCAGACCGCGGGTAAACAAGACATACAGGTGAGGATCGTTATCTACCCCGGGTGTCCATTCGCTGCCAAAGAATTCACGGTCGGTGGGATAAATTTTATTTTCAAATGTTTCACACAGCTTTTGAAGATCGCCAGCATTGTACTTGACCCCATTCTCGATCCAGAAATAAAGATGCGGGGTGGTGTAAGTCAGTTTAGCCTGCACCTGGCTTTGTTCATCGGTATCTCCATTCACAATCCAGAAGGATTGTGAATCTCCGATCTGGTAGACGGTTGGCCCTCCGGGGATGGTGGGGGAGATGACCGGTTTTCCCTGCAGCCGGTGTACCAGGTCCAGCGGATCGTTGATCGGCACTTCAGCCTGGCTCAGCGTCTTTAATGTTTCCTCGGCCATGGTCAGGTCGACTTCAGGCACAGCAGTGGGGCTGATCAGCGGGGAAGAAGTTTGTTTGGGATTGGTAAGCGTCGGGGTTGGTTCTCCGCTTTGTGTGGATCCGCCGGATACGGGCGTGGCCGTTCCACTGCGGGTTTCAAGCACATATCGGATGACCAGGTAACCGCTGCCGACCACGCATACCATTATCAGACAGCCCATCGCGACCAGGAAGATTCCCAGAAGGCCCAAAAAATTATTGTTCTTGCGTTGAGGTTGAGGAGCTTGAGGTGGTTGGTTGGAATTGGATACATTCATAAATGATTTCTCGTAAGGGTAAGATGGACAAAATTATATCTCAACCCTATTCATATACAAGTTATCTTAAGAAGTCCTAATATGCCCCTTTGCCTCTCAAGACGACCCAAATGGTTTTCATAATGATTTGCAGGTCCAACCAGATGGTATAGTGCTGAACATAATAAAGATCTTCTTCCGTGTGCAGGTGCATGGGCTTGTCGCTGCGCCCGTGGATCTGCCACCATCCGGTCATGCCCTGGGGGACGGCAAATCGTTTGCGCTGCCAGGGTTGGTACTGGTCGACCAGCACGGGCATTTCGGGCCGGGGTCCGACCAGGCTCATGTCACCGCGCAGCACATTGAATAATTGGGGAAGCTCATCCATGCTGGTCTTACGCAAGAAGCGACCAAGAGGCGTGACGCGCGGATCATCCTGAACTTTGAAAATGGTATTCCCTTGCGGATCTTGCATCGCTACCTGCGAGAGAAGCTGGTCGGCATTGTGCACCATGGTGCGAAATTTGAGCATCTCGAAGATGCGCCCATTTTCGCCCGCCCGTTTGGCGCGATAAAATATGGGGCCTGGGCTGGTCAGGCGCACCAGTAGGGCGATGATGCCCATGGCTGGCAGGGCGGCGATCATACTGACCAGGGTGACAAGCACATCGAAGGCGCGCTTGGTCATGCGCTGGTATTCACTGAGCGCCGGCGCGCGCAGGTTCAGCATGGGAATGCCGGCCAGTTCTTCGACGCTGGCCCGGTGCAGGGTCAGTGAAAAATAATCCGGGATGACCCACACCTGGACGGACAGATCATGCAGTTCGCTGACCGCCCAATTTAAGCGCTCGTGGGCCGAACGCGGCAGCGCTACGACCACATCGTCCACATTCTCGTGCTGGATCACCTGGCGCAGCCGGTCCAATCCGCCCAATACGGTCTTGTTGTTAAGCTGCGCCTGGGGATCATCATCGAGCAAGCCAACCAGGTGCAGCCCCAAGCCGGGTTGAGCAGAGATCAGCTGCGTTAGTTGGCTGCCACCCTCGCCCGCGCCAAGGATCAGAATTTTTCGCTGGGCTACATGTTCCTCTCAACTGGTGGCGGAAGATCAAGCGTACCACTGCGCGCCAACCAACGAACAGGCAGAAGGTCAGCAGGCAGAAGAAGAAGAACAGGGCGCGGGATACCTCGCGGTAGGTGATAAAGAGCACCCCGGCCATGGCGACCATCGCCAGGATAGAACTGGCGGTCAGGCTGCTGTACTCATCCACCACACGCAGGTTCTTGCGCCCATCGTACACGGCGAAGACCAGCATGATGCCCACCCAGATAACCGGGAAGAGGTAGTACAGCTCTTCCGGCAGGCGGATGGGGAAGGGCACATCCGCAACCCCGGGCAGCCCGTTGAGCAGCGGGCGGATCGGCCCGGAGATGCGCAGGGCGAAGCCGGCCAGGATGCCATCCAGGACCATGGAGAAGAGGGAGAAGGTGACGGAAAATCGGCGGAGCATAGGGTTTATCTAGTTTGAATGGACCCAGAGCCAGCGCGGGCCTGAGAGATCCTGGATAGGTTCAAAACCACGAGTTTCCAGGTCCTTGATCAACTCCGGTCCGGGTCGTTCGGTTATTAAGAAAATCTTGTCTGTGGTTTCATCGGGGTTTGGGAGGTCCGACCACGAGTAGCCGTTCATGATGGTGGTCATGCGATCATCTTTGAAATACACATCCAGATAAAACAGGTAGGTGAAAGGTTCCCATGGCGGATTGACCCACACCTGGTCACCGGGGCGCCAGGCCTGGTGCAAGTAGGCGGCGATAGGACGGGCATTGCTCTTATTGATCGGTAGGTTTTGAGCATATGTAATAAAACTCAACCCAACCAGAGTTGCAAGGACGATCCCGGCAGCTGCTCGGTTGATTGAAAGTCGTTGGGGATGAGATTGAGACACTTCTGGGTAGGGGACAAGCGTTTGGAGAGCGTAACCTGCCAGCAAAAAGGTGATAGGAAGGGCGAACAAAAATGTCCGCATCACAAAAAAATAATTTGCCAGGACATTCATCACGATCAATAATCCAATTTGGAAAGCAATACTGGCCGTTAGCCCGACCAGGACCCAACTGCGTCGCAGAACAGCTGCGGCGAATCCGGCTAACGCAAGGATCAAAAAACCTGCCCCCAGGATATTCCCCGCCAGGTTCCCCGTTATAGAGGACCAACCCAATGCCATTGATATTTGAGGCAACAACTGATCCCAGATCATTGGGAGGTCAGGCATAGGCGTGGAAAGGCCAAATATTAGGAAACCTGGGAGGACGCACAACCCTGTTATCACCCCAGAGATGAAAAATCCTTTCCAGACCGGTCTACGTCTGGAAAAGAGCATTATAAAGACAAACCCGTTGAAGAATGCAAACAAGGTATAAAAATGAAAATAAGCGCCGATTATAGCGAATTCGATGACCAGGATCCAGTTGCGTCGGGTTGGTTCTCCCTGGGCCCGGAAGAGGAGCCAGGTGATCAGCCAGTAAAAGAAAAATAATGGCGCATAAAAGCGCAGTTCCTGTGAGAAATAAATATGAACCTGGGCAAGTGCCAGGAAGAGTGCTGATACATGGGCAATGTAACGACCGGCAACCTGGCGAGCAAACAAGAACAATATTCCCACTGCGGCGATGCCCCACATAGCCTCCGGGACGCGCAGCCAACCTTCAGACAGGCTGACCCGACCCATGAACCAGATAATAATGTAATCCAAAGGCATCGAGGCGACAGCAAGGTGAGTTGTTTTTACGGCTTCAAACAAAGTTGGCTGGATCGCAGCGATTGCATCATTGGCCTCATCGTACCAAAAGCTGCTGTAGCCGAGATTGTAGAAACGGAGGAAGGCAGCGACCAGCAAGATTATGAGGATCCATTTATTTCGTTTTATAAATTGCATTTATCCCACCAACTAAATAATATTAACCACAAAGTGACAAAGGCATCTGACACCGTTGAACAATTCACCTTTGCCCGTCGTCAACGCATTAAAAAAATTGCAGCAAATCTTGGTGAAAAGCGATAAAACCTAGAATTAAATCATATTCTTCGAGTGAATAGTTTCCCAGAGGATCGGGAAGAGATAGTGCAGCTCTTCCGGAAGGCGGATGGGGTGAGGCACGTCCGCGACCCCGGGCAGTCCGTTGAGCAGCGGGCGGATCGGCCCGGAGATGCGCAGGGCGAAGCCGGCCAGGATGCCATCTAGAACCATGGAAAAGAGGGAGAAGGTGACGGAAAATCGGCGGAGCATGGGGGAGTCAGTCGATGGGAAACTTTTTAATCCAGTGAGTTGGAGGAACACCAGGAACACAAACAGCGGGTTATTGATCAGGTAGCGTTTCCATAAACGTCGTGGCTCGGTCGCCAGGCGGAAGAACCACTCCAGCCCGCTGCGCTGCATCCAGTACGGGGCCTGCTTTTTCAAGCCGGCATGAAAATCGAAGGCCGCCCCCACACCGATCATCACCGGAGCTTTGACTTTGCCGAGGTGTTCGGCCATCCAGAATTCTTGCTTGGGGGTGCCTAATCCAACCCAGACGATGTCTGCCCCAGATTGGTTTATTCTTTCGACCGCTATTTGATCTTCTTCGGGGGTAAGCGGACGAAAGGGGGGCGTGTCGCAGCCGGCAACCGGCAGAGCCGGGAAATCGTTCTTTAAGACTGGCGATCAGCTTTTCAGCCACCCCCGGTGCGCCCCCGTAAAAATAATGTTTCCAACCAGTTGTCAAGGAGCGTTCGCAGGCTGCCAGAAGCAGATCCGGGCCATAGACGCGCTGAGTGTTCTTATATCCATGTAATCGACATATCCAGACGAGGGGCATACCGTCCGGGGTGACCATGCCGGCGTGATTGAGTACCTGTTTTAGCTTTCTATCCCGTTGGCATTCCATGATGACGTGGACATTGGTGACACAAATGAATGTTTCAAATGTGTTTTCGATCCAGGCTTGTATAGTGGATAAAGCCAGGGTCATATTGATTGGACTTACTATAATCCCCAAAATATTCTTTATGAGAACCTCAGATGATGGTTATCCATAACACACATGTAGAATTAATTCGCCCGATTGGGAAAGGATGATTAAAAAATGGTGCTCCATGTTCCTTAATTACGAAGCAATAGCCTAAAAATTTTCTTTTTCCAAAACATACTCAACCGCTTTTCGAAAACCAAGCACCATTGATTCGTTATCCCAGGAGGAGATTTTGTCTCGTGCATTTTTAGACATTTGGTTCCGCAACTGTGGATTTTTTAGAATATTTGTTATTGCTTCAGCAAGTGCATTTAAATCTCGTTCTGGCACAATAAATCCATTTACTCCATCTTGTACAAGCCCACCTGCCGCTGCGCCTACGGCTTCCGTTACGATGACAGGGACTCCCTGATCAAATGCTTCGTTTACGACTAATCCCCATGGTTCCTTGCCTTGCGGCAAGGTAATCGATGGAAGAACAAAAACATCTGCTAAGGCGTAATAGGGTATGCTTTCTTCCACTGGAACATATCCAATAAAGCGAACCAGGTTATTTACCTTTAATTCCTCTGAAAGAATCCTTAATGAATTCTATGACTGAACCATTACCAGCAATAATCAATATTGTGTCAGGTAAATTTATTTTTGAAAAAGCTTTTACTAAATACTCCACACCCTTGCTCTCTTCCAATCGACCCAAATATAAAATGATTTTATCTTTAGGACCGATATTGTGTTTTTCCCTTATTTCCTTCAAAGTTTCGACAGGAACAAGCTTTTGGTACATTTCATTATCGACTGCATGTGTGGTGGTGAAAATTTTTTTGGCTGGCACACCTTCAGAAATTAAATATTGTTTTACATGTTCCCCGTAAGTTACTATAGCATCCGAGTGTTGATATATATAATGTGTAAACGGAAATATTAAACGATGTGTTCTCGTGGTTAACCGCATCCAAATCCCTGTCCAAAGAATAAATGGCTTGCGCTGTAATCGTGCTAATAAGAAGGTGATTGGCAAAGCGAATTTTCCATTGATGCATTTTATATATATGCCATAATCACCCTTCAACAATTTCCAGGGCAAAGTTAGTGTAATTCGAGTCTGTCCTAATCTGAAACCAGGCAGGTATTGATACTGAAAATTTCCAGATTTTGTCCCATGCTGCTGCTGCCAATACCATTCATCTCCGGCTGAATAAAAAAAGAATTCTGTAGGAAAGTATGCTGAGAATACTTCAAACGTTTTTCTCCTATAATGCGAGCAAAAATTGGTAATAAAAGCAATTTTTGGGCTGTTATCCATCGAACACCTGGGCATAAATTTCCAGCATTTTCTTATAATGTGCCTGTTCGGAATATTTTTTGGTAATATCGTTTACACATTTCTTACCCATCAATTCAATTTTTTGGGGGTCATTTATTAACAAGGAAATTTTTTCGGATAAATCCTGATAATCACCAGGGGAAAATAAATATCCATTTTTTCCATCATCCACAATATAGGGTAATCCGCCTATATTGGATGCAATAACCGGGGTTCCAACAGCCATACTTTCTAACGTTACTAAAGGAAATGTATCGTACCAATTTGAGGGGATTATTGTACATAAAGCTTGTTTGAGAAAGGACCATTTGACATCGCCTGATAAATGGCCTGTAAATTCAACATGATTTATTTTTAAGTCGCGTACCAATTTATGTAATTGGTGAAGATCTGGGCCGGTCCCTGCTATTTTTAACTTAACGTCTGTTTTTAAAGCCATTGCCCTGATTAATGTTGAGACTCCTTTTTCTGATGATAATCTGCCAATATAGGCAATGTATCGATCAGAATGCTTTTTATGGATTGGCTCTGGCAACGGGGAAGGAAAATAGTTTCCCAATATACTAATTTTTTCGGAAACTGTGAAGTTAGATTCAATTAATTTCTGCTTAGTAAACTCTGTGTTTGCAATATACCGATTTATGAAATCAAATGTGCCAAGCGATCTATGAATACCAATGCTCAATGCGTAAAGTGCGCTCAACGGATAACTATTGTGATAGCATTTCAACATAACTGCATGGACCGTATTGCCGAACTTGCATTTTTCACATATTTTTCCATGGGTATAAAATAATCCGTTTGGACATAAAAAGCGAACGTTATGGAGTGTTTGGACTATGGGCACCTTTCCATCATGTAGCGCTTTGTATACGGAGGGTGAAATCAATGGGAAAACATTGTGAACATGAGCCACATCGATTTTTTCTTCTTTTATTATTTTCTTTACTTCGTTGTATGTAGATAAAGAATAAATTGCATTTGGGAAAAAGGTTATTTTTTGGATAACACCGAAATTTTTTATGTCATTATTGCTGCGCTGGTAAACGACAACCCGATGACCAGCACTTGACAATAATTTTCTTTCTGCATTTACAATGGCAGTTTCTCCCCCTTGCAGTTGATAATCGTTATGAATGGATAAAATCCTCAATGAGTGTTTTTCCTAATAAATTTTTTCAAGTGCAGTCAATTTTATTCGTCGATTATAGATTTCTCAAAAAATTGTGTTTATGCGAAAGCAAAAATTGCCAGTTCAGAGAATAGTTCAGGATAAAGCCTGGCGAGAAACCCCCAAAATCTTCGGCCCATATTAGATGTTGATATGGGATAACTTACCTTCTGGATTTTTGAAAAGCCACATCTAGTTAAGAGCATCATGGATAAAGACCTATAGGTAAAATAATGGAGATGGCCTTCGTCAAATAGGTCTACAAGCTGTCCTGAATACATGGTTAGGCCTTCATTGACAGATGCAGTTGAAGGGAATCTTCCGAATAATAATTTTATTCTTCTCGTGTACTTGGCGATATTCGGCGTATCAACATAAACAAAACCTGTGGGTTTAAGCAATTTTCGAATATTTTGCATCGCACGCAATGGATCTATTAAATGTTCAATTAATGCCATCATTATGACTGCATCAAACTTTCCATATAGATCTTCTGGAATATTTTCTACATCTAACTCCTTAATCTGTAGACGTTTATCATGTAAATTTTTCTTAATTCCTTCTATGCGTGGTAAGCTAATATCTCCAATAGAATATGATGAAATTTGCTTGTTAGATTCCAATAATGTCTTTGCAACAATGCCATTGCCTGCGCCAAACTCAATTATTTCTCCACCGTGAAAGTGTTGGGGAAAATATTTAATGACTGCCTCAAAACGATTACCCGGAATAGTAATATCCACAATAGGATTATTGAGTAAACCAGTACTCTCAAAAGAATATTTTCTCTCATAATGCTCTTTAAGGCCTTTGTTCGACATGATTTACCTATTTTTTGGTTATCAATGAAAAGGATAATAATAAAATCACTTCTGGATCTTTACAATTTATATCAATTGAAGAATCAATCCTTCATGCTGGAATATTATAAAGTCTTTTTCAAAGAGTTATAAATTTGTAAATAGAGTATATTAATAACGATACTGAAAAGAAGTGTTGCGGTAAGTCGTCCGATGGCAGCGCCGAAAATGCCATATTGATCGATTAATATCGGCCCGAAAATAAGGGTGAAAGCACTTGAAATTCCGTATGAAACAAGTAACAAGTATGGCTTTTGGATAACCCTGATACCAATTTGAGATCCTTTAGAAAGGGAGAAAATAATAGGCACACCAATCAAATAGGGAAGCAACCATGAATAACCATTATATTTACCTTGATAGACAAAATCGATAAAATTGTTTTTTGCGAACCACATAAAAAGCAAATAGATTGCCCCTATAATCCCTAATAAGACATTAATTGCATGAATATTGTTCAGAATATATTTGTTATCTTTATATCTTTTGGCAACCCAGGGGATAAAAAGTAACCCCATAGCAGTCGAAATTTGTTCGATTGGAGCAGCGAAATTTTGAATCGCCCTATATCCACCGCTATCGGCAACACTAAGTTTTGTGGCAACGAAGACTAAATATATTTGCATAGAAAGCCATTGAAGAAGTGAAGCTAATAAAAGCCATTTTCCATAATTCCAATGGCGTAAAGCATATATTTTTATTTCATATTTTCTAAATGATAAAGGAGTTTTCCAAAGAGAAAAAACACTAATAACCACACTGGTCAATCCAGAATAAATGAAAACAATTTCTGGGGAAAGTATGTCTATTTTCTTTAAGATGATAAGAAAAAGAAATAAAATTAACGAATAAAAAAAAGTATGAAATAGGACCTTTTTGGGGTTTGATTCATTATAGTATTTCCATCGGATCAACCAATATAATAAAATAAATGGAATATTTAGAGACATGATCCTTACAATGGATGCGCCCTCTAAATGCCAGAAATAAGAGAATATTACTGCACCGGTTAATAAGATGCCTGATATGAATATATGGAAAAGTAATACCGCACCATAATAAACTTTTTTGTTATCGAATGAAACTTGAGGTCCATATATACTTAAAGGTTCCAATATTAAAGAAGTGTATAAGCCAGCAATTAACAAGAAAATGGACATGGCTACCGAGTAGGCACCATAATCATCGGGAATAAACCATCTGCCCAATAACAGTGAAGTGATAAAACTAATCCCAGAAAATAATCCCTGTTCAATTATTGAAGCCATACCTTTATTAAAGATCGCTATCATTCGTAATCTGGGCCATTTGTTTGTCATATTTAATGTATAAATTCTGAATTGTTGAGACTGTAGAATATTTTGTGTAAATAAGCATCTCGTATAATAAGCATAATAGCAGTAGCAAAGAAAGGATACGAGGTAGATCATGAGTAACAGAAGTCGAAAAGAGCAGGACAAGAAACAGGTTGAGATGCCCTCCGTGGAAAAGGTCCAATTTATCTAAAGAAAGCGATCCATGGAGCTAACTGATAATCAATAGGCGATACCTGAGCAGCTAATCCAAGTCCAAAAAAACCGAAAAGTCTGTAAAGGTGCCTCTGTATTATTAATCGAAGTTTGTTCTGTAACTGTCTGGGAAGATCTACCAGATTTGTAACTTCGCCCTTTAACTCATTATGAGGTTTCTTGAAATTGTAGAGAGAAGGATTATTGAATCGGCAGATTTTGACTTGGATGACTGACAACATAAAAATTGTGGCAAGCTTGATCATTCCGAATACTTCATTGACGGGACATTGTGACTTTATCCTAATCCTACCTCGAGAATGCTTGAATTGAGTTCAGTCCTTTCGTATAAATAAATACAAATTTTGGGATCCCCAAATACCATCAGGGAATCTTTTTGCATCTTCTGGTAGAAATAGGGGTAATTTTTTCTGAATGTAGTCATTTATTGCTGGATTACGAAGAAAACTCTCAATAAAAATACTGTAACTTACGATAATATCAGGTTTTAAGTCGTGAACTAAGTTTGGAGGAATACTTCCAATTTCTCCACTTGATCGTTCTTGAGGATAAGGCATTGGGTGGTAAAGTAATGAATTGGGAGAAACAAGACCCACAGCATCGACTATTTTTCCTTTAAAGCTCCATCCCAGTCCTCCAATTTCTGAAGTTAGTAAGGTCTTTTCGGGATATTCTTTATATAGTTTTTCTCCAAGCGTAATATAAGCTTTTACTCTTGCGCTTCTTACATCATAATTAATTTCCAGCGGGGTGAACAATGCATAATGAATTTGAAAAAAAATACCTACTCCAAAGCTGACACCGACCATTAAACCTAAAAGATTTATCTTCCAAAATTTTATTTTAGATATTGTATAAATAGTCCCAAGTATTATGGGGATGGTGTAGATAGGTTCATACCATTGAAAAAGAAATATTTTTTTGTATAAATAAATCACAGCAACAATAAAACCAGAAAAGGAAAATAAAATCGGAAAATCCAAAGCAAAAGGTTTCAGAACAAATTTAGATCGAATTTTCCTTGAAAAACAAAACCCTAACGTCAATAATATTAACGCTAACGTAAACAATACCGAAAACAATAAAAACCACTGTTTAGGTTCAAGGGGTAATGCTTGTGGTTTAAGAGACGTAACTATTTTTATTAGTAAAGAAAGAAAATCAATATCATAAACAATTGATTTAGCATTAATAGTATTTGGAATTAGCACACTATAAAAATTAAATTGAAAAATCATTAATGGGAGTATACTTAATGATGAAAAAAAAATAATTTTATGAATTTTCATCTCTCTTTTTATTAAATGTGTTAAGAGAACTATGCCATATATTACGGATAATTCGTAACGAATAAATATACATAAACCAAGGAAAAAAAATCCTTCCGGACGTTTTCGAGAAAGAAGCAATAAACCACAACCCACAATGAATAAGCAAAAAGGGGTTTCCATCAGCATAATACTAGAATTGTATATTAGTGAACCATAGATCAGTCCATAAATGACGCAATATGATTTTTTAAACCAAGTCAATTTATCTGAATAGATCAATGGGAAAATTACCATTCCGCCACTTACAAAAAGTGCATTTAAGACCGCCACATGAGATATTGACAATCCTGTAATAATGAAAAGGGCTGAAAGTAATAAAGTCCATGCAGGAGAAGAAGTGCTCATAACTGGTTCATTTATATTGTAATAAGGATATCCTGAAGTAACAAAATTTCTGACAATTCGAAAATGAATATATGCATCATCGGACGTATTGCTTATCATTCGGAGTTGTATAGGAACAAACACAATGATAAGTAATATGAATATTGCTATTGTTAAGAAATTTCTTTAATGAAAGATCCCATAATAGGATATCCAGGTCTGTGTATTTTTACTAATAACCCAAGTTGCTACCCAAGGGCATTGATGCTAGAAGCCAGCACAAAAAGACCGACCTTCAGTTCAAATCCTTGAGCAGTAACTGCATGAATATGTTTTGGCAACAAGCGTTCAACCAGACTACCTGCTGTCTCGACGATTTTTCGGTAGGTGGACTGGAGGTAAAAAATCCAAGGCTCAAAGGGCCGTTTCGAGTTCTTTTTGCGGATGGGTCGCATGCGCATACCACTTTCATTGATGACCTCTTCGACCACATAGTCGGTGTAGGCTTTATCCGCGGTAAGCCAGGCATTTTGCGGAAGATCAAAGTCATACCACCCATAAGCGCTGGTATCACTGTATGAACCTGGGGTCAGGAAGAATTCGACCGGTTGGCCGTGTTCCGTGACCATGATATGGACCTTGAGCCCAAAAAAGTAGCGTTTCTTGCTGGCTTGATGACCGCGCCACACTTCGCCCTGGTAGAGTTTCGAGCGGTAAATGCGGTAGTTATCGCAAGAGGCGACCGGGAAGCTGTCCAGCACATAGATCGATTGCTCGTTGAGTTCTTTCCAGGTCTCCCCGAGCAAGTGAAACAAGGTTAGAAAGAGGTTTCCAATTCGATGCAAGCGCCGATTAAAGCGACTCTTACTCAACATTTTGGGAATATAACCCTCCGTTTGAAGCATATGCCGGGCTTGTTCGAAGTTTCCACCGTGCCGCAGCGCAGCCAGGATGGCAGTCGTCATGACTTCGGCATCTGTCATTTGACTTTGTGGATCATCGCGATGATAGAGAGCTTTCAGCATATCGTCACACATACAAAAAATGGCTATAATTTGAGTGTCCATAGGTTCACCTGTAAATGGATTGGTTTTGTCACCTACCAATTTACATCAAACCTATGGATTTTTCTACCTCTTCACCCAAGGTAGCAACTTGGGTTAATAGTTGAATGGAACTATATGAAGTTTGAGTGATAATAATCGAAAGGTTTGAAATTTAATTTCTTTGATTAATCCCCGCCTCCATCCCCGGCACGACGATATTCCCATATTCTCCCCCGCTGCTTTGCAAAGACGGGCAGGGGAAAGTCGCCAGGCCGTCCAGGGTGCTCTGCTCTTGTGAAACCAATTCCTGCAGGCGCTCTTGCAGCGCCTGGACGACGGCTGGGTCCGGACGGGTTTCAGCCAGTTCGAGCTCGGTGCGGGTGACGTCGATCTCCGGTTCGGCCATCAGGCGCGACTTGGCGAGCAATCGGGTGGCTTCATCCAGCCTGCCGGCCTCGATCGCAGCCTGCGCCTGACGCCAGAAAGTGTCTTCGGGTGTGGGAAGGGGCGGCGGATTTTGTAACCACAGGTTCAGAGCCTGCGTGTGTAGCGATGTTTCTCCCCAGAAGGTCAGATCACGCAACTCCGGTTTCAAGTTGAGCGTTTTCAGGTAGCTGGCGATAGCTTTATCAGAATTGTCTTTCTTTTCATAAAACCGTCCCAGGTTGAACCAATAGGAGGGCAAGTTTGTTGAGAGTTCAACCGCTTTTTGCATATGGCTGATGGCGTCATCTAATTTGCCGGAAGCCTCATCCAGCATGGCCAGGTCGGCCCAATTCCAGGAGGTGTCAGGTTCCAGGCGCAGCGTTTGTTCGAGGTAGCCGCGGGACCGATTGAGCGCGTGGAGGTCATTCTCGGTATGTGCCTGGCAGGCCCACAGCAGGGCGGCTCCGGCGTTGTAAATATAGGAATTGGGATCGCGGCTGACGCTGAGGCTGGCCTGTTCGGCCGCGCCGCGCCAGTCGCCGCTTTGAACATAGCTTGCGGTTTGAGTATAGGGCCGGGAAGCCCATATGCTCCAACCTGCCAGTCCGATTGTCAGAAAAACCGGGAGACTTAACCAGCCCAGCGAGATGTGGCGGTGCGTGGGAAGCTGGCCTTCCATGCCTTCCGAAGTTGAACCGGCCCAGGCCAGCAGGAAGATGGACGGAACCATGACCGCCATAAAAAAGGTCAGGTCGTCAAATACCAGCTGGATGAGCAGCCCGGCTTCTCCAGCTAATACAGCCGCCGTCCAGGCCCGGGCCTGAGGTGATGCGCGCTTCAACATCCGCCATGCCCAAACGAGGATGCCCCCCAACATAACGAGCAGCCCCACCAGACCGGCCAGGCCAAATTCGGCCAGCGCTTCCAGAAAAATGTCATGCGCATGCCCGGGCCAGTATCCGGGTGGCACCGAAGGGGCGAACTGGAGGTATGCAAATGCAAAACGCCCCGGACCGGCGCCAAAAACGGGCGATGTCTGCCAGATTTTGACGGCATTGGCCCAAAACACTTCACGCCCGCTGCCGCCAAAGGGGTCGTTGCCGTGGGTGGGATTGGTCGCGAAGGTGACCAGGAATTTTATCCCCAGCAACCCGCCCAGGATGGCGAGAACCAGCAGGCCGAAGATCAACAGAATGAGCTTACGCCGCGGCCAACGGCGGATTTTGGCGATCAATCGGGCACTCCAGGCCCAATAAATCCCGCCCAGGGATAAAGCCACCAGCAATCCCAGCCAGCTGCCGCGCGAGGATGAAAAGGGAACGGCGGTGAGGTAAATCAAGATCCACAGGCTGCACAACACGCGCACCAGCGGATTCTTAAATCGGCGGATGGCCAGGAGGACAAGCGGGACAAACAGGTTGGCCATGGCCATGGTGATATTCGAATTTCCCATCAGACCGGTAAAACGGAATTGAGTGGGTGGAAGTTCGAATCCCCCGGCTGCCTCGAACCAGCCGCGATACCATTGGAAGGTGTCGTTGACCGCCTGGAACAAAATCAGGCCAGAAACTGCCATGGCAGCCGCCAGAAGTCCCCAGCGGTCCAGGTCGGTATCCAGAACATTCAGGAAGAAATAGAAGAGAAGCGCATAGCCAAGGAGCCAACCGGTGCGGGTGAATCCCTGGCGAATATCTGGAGAAGCCACAAGAGATACGAAAATCGCTGCGAGGCCGATCAGCAGGGGCCATTCCATGCCAGTACGCGGCAGGTGGTCACGCCAGATCATCCAGCGCCAGATCAACCAGGTTAATGACATGCTCAATGCCAGGGTGAAACCGATCAGATGCAGGGGGTAATTATCACGAAGGGTCAGGCCGCCCCAAAGCAGGACGTATCCGAAGCCCAGGAATCCGGCGGTAAAGGCCAGCCAGAAGCGGATCTTTTTGATGATGGGGAGGGGGGGATAAGCTGTAGAGGTCAAAATAGACTGCCTGGCCTATTACATGTGAAAGGTGTAGGATTCATAATATATGGCTTGCAGCGGACCTGACATTAGCACGACCGAGAAATTATTTTCATAGATATGGGTAATTTGGGATCAATGCTGCGGATTACGAAATACGGTGATTTCGTTAATTTGGAATTCAATTGGCCATTTTCGGACCTTATCATAAATATTTTTCAGCTCAGGCATTTCTCTGATCGCCCAATTGGTCCAAATTGGATCGATAATAATATATGTCGCATCATTAAAAGAACTTGGATATTGATAGCGATTGTGGGGAATATTATTGGGTAAATGTACGGTTTCAACGCCCTGATATGCTAAAGAGGTTTGAAAATCAGCGACATTACAATTAATCAGCGATGCAAGAACGGGTGAAGCGATAACCAGGCTGTCTGAACTTACCTTATTATTTACAATATTTGCGACACGCTTGGCGTCATCTGAATTAACTAATGCCCCCATAAAAGTTTGAGGGAACCTGGTATTTACTTGGTAAATTAAGTTTGCCAGGTTTACGACTTGAGGGATAACAATAAAATAAGTGACGGTTAATATGATGGCGAATGGACGTCCCCACTTTATTACGTTGTTTTTCAACCTCCCCCTTTTTTTCCAGCGCTCGTCGAAATACAAAAATAATTCATTGATTGTATGGATAATGTAATTAGTCGCTAAAAAAATAAAATTTGCCAGACCGATACAAATAAATGGCCAAAATGGTATGAGATAATTTACTGCCAAATCAGAAAGTGTGACAGTACGGAATAGAAGTAAGAGAGGTATAAATACAAAAAATAGAACTGAAAATCGCCAACGAATTTGCCGGATTAAGAATAATCCAGCTATTCCAGGCAAAATCCAAAAATTATGGCTCAAGAAAATATAAAAATCGATCCAAGTTAATGTAATACTTTCAGCAAGGGGAAATTCCGCAATTCGAAAAAATGTATAACCTAAATCAAAAATGAGTGAGTCGGGTGAATTGAAATAACTCGAAATTAAATAAATAAAGAACGGTAAAAAAACCAAAGGAATAAACCATAATAATTTTTTCCATTGTCTGAGGAGGATAAAAATTATTACAGCGGGAATAAATATCATTCCCATTACTTCGTTCAAAAGCCCCAGACAAAGTGCAATGACACACAATATTAGCCACTTGATTTTATTTGTTCTGAAAAATATAGTAATCCCCAATA
>CAVYIF010000009.1:0-475181 GCA_963768585.1 uncultured Chloroflexia bacterium | reverse complement strand
CGCTGAAAAAACACCCTTTCCACAAATTATGTTATATACTCAGCACAATCATGTTATCTATCATCTCAGTTCCTTCCATATCTCAGGGGGAAAGTCCCATTTCTGGTAGATCCCACTCGATAATTCGCTAATGCGGGTTTAAGAAGCATTAATGATGGGACCATTAGCGCGACCACTTTTTTGAGGGGAAAGCATACAGTGTATCGAAAATTTATTCATCGTGCAAAGTGTTTTATTTTCGCATTTCTGGTTCTGGCTCCAGGTTTGTCAACAACAAGTTCTGTAAGCAGTGCAACTTCAGAATCAACCTTTCCACCTATCAGCATTCAATCTCGCAGTCACATTGGTGGTAGTATGCGAGCGATCGCAATAGTTGGAAATAAAGCGTATGTCGGCGTTGGGTCGAGATTGACAATTTTGGATATCACCAATAAACTTCATCCAGAAGTCTTGGGGATGACAGATCCATTCCCTGACCTGGTCGAAAATGTAGTCGTTTCTGGAAATTACGCTTATATCGCCGCCACGACCGCCGGCTTACGGATTATCGATATTTCAGATGCTTCCCATCCCGTACAAATTGGCGTTGCGTTAGGTCCAGGTCTGGCATACGGCATAGCAATAGCCGGCACCAATTTATTCATCGCAGATCCTTCTAAGGGAATGCTATGGTTGTTCGATGCTTCAAATCCTGCCAACCCTGTTAAAGTATGGACGATAAAAGATTATTACAGCCCGCTAGATATTTTGGTTGAGGACAATATTTTATATCTGGCGGCTGGAAACCTGGAAATTTTTGATTTAACAAATATAAGCCAGCCTTCACTCCTGTCTTCGGTATCCTTTGATGTAAATTCCGGCGATATTTTATATTCCATAGCCAAAAATGGAGATTATCTGTATGCATATACCCGAAACGCCGGTTTGCAAATAATCGATGTTTCTAATCCATTAGCGCCCGTCAAGAAAGGTCTGTTCAGCCTGGGTAACGGTTACGACTCGTATAATGACATAGAAGTTATTAATGATTATGCTTTCATCCTGCACTATACGGGATTTTATGTGGTGGACATCCGGAATCCGGACGCCCCTTTACAAGCTGGATACTTGAAGATTCCCAGTATTCCTGCCCGCCTGACTCTCTCTCAAGGAACTGCATTTGTTGCCGATATGGACAGCTTACGGTTCATAGACATCACTAATCCGACGCACACGCTCGAAATTGGGTCATATGAACCAGGCGGAATAGGGGGGTATGTATCCTTGATCGATCATTATGCATACCTGTCAGGATTCGGAGACTTTATCGATATTTGTGATGTGTCTGACCCATTCCACCCAAACATGATTGGTAGGGACTACTCTTTCCATTGGAACGAAATCAAACCTTACTCAGCAAACATCGCTTATGCCTACGGCTGGCGAGGAAATATTGGCATTGTCGATATTTCGAATCCTGCAAACCCGCTCATCCTTTCTCAGCTCACAGCCAGCCCCATTTCGGATCTCACAATTGCGGGTCATTATTTATACGCGATCGATATGCCCAATAGTAAGTTGTTGATTTATGATGTGACTTATCCAGAAACCCCGGCTCTTATTAGCCAATTGCAATTAACATATAACCCGCAAAAAATGATTTTAAACGGCAATTATGCCTATATTTCTAATATCTACGGAATTTTTATCGTTGATATCGCTGACCCGGATCATCCCGCCATTATCTACAATATTCCTCACCAGGGATCCTCATCAATAGCAGCAAGTGGGAGCAATCTCCTGGTTGCTGATGGGCCAAATGGATATTCTATATATGACCTCTCGCAACCATCCAATCCCACTATAATTGGCACATTCATCACTCCCGGAAATGTTCACGACATTGTCGTTAAAAATGGACTGGCGTTTATCGCGGATAACTCAGATGTCGTGATTGTCGATTTAAGTAACATAACAAATCCTGCTATCATAGCCACCCACCCCATTTTGACAGGTAATTTCATTATTCCAACCGGTGCATTTCAGATTGTCTTGTCGAAAAATATGATGTACGTCACAACGGTGGGTGATGGATACCAGATTTTTCAAGTCGGTCCAATCTGGCAGGCAAATTTACCAATCATCAGTCGCTGAATATGTGGGCGATATGGGTTTTCATGAACTGATTGAACGCGGGCAATAACTACTTTTCATCTGGAATTGGATCGATCCCGGCGTCAACCAGCGCCAATTTTGGTACAATTCACTTGATTTCGAACCTGGGTGCGGATGGATTTTCAATGGCTGATTACAAAATGGCATTAAAACAAAAAGCGGCCGATTTAGCGGTCGAATACGTACAGTCAGGGATGATCGTCGGTCTGGGTTCCGGCAGCACGGCCACCCTGGCGGTGAGGCGCATCGGAGAGCGGCTGCAGGCCGGCCGGCTGCATGACATTCTGGGCATCCCCTGCTCCAACCAGACCCGGCAGGAAGCGCTGCAAGCCGGAATTCCCCTGACTACCTTGGAAGAACATCCTGTGATCGACCTGACCATCGACGGGGCAGACGAGGTGGACCCCAACCTCAACCTGATCAAAGGCGGCGGCGGCGCGCTGCTGCACGAAAAGATCGTGGCCCAGGCCACCCGGCGTGAAATTATCATCGTCGATGACAGCAAGCTCTCGCCGGTGCTGGGCACGCATTGGGCAGTGCCGGTGGAAGTAACCCCCTTTGGATGGGGTTCCCAGGCTGACTTTTTACGATCTTTAGGCGCCAAAGTCACCCAACGCCTGAACAAAGACGGATCGGCCTACAAAACCGACCAGGGCAACCTGATCCTGGACTGCAATTTTGGCCCTATCCCGGATGCCGAGGGCCTGGCAAGCCAGATGATACCCAGGGCGGGGATCGTCGAACACGGCCTGTTCATTGGCTTAACCAGCGAGGTGATCGCTGCCGGGCCGGGCGGTTTCCGTCACCTGAAGCGAAAGTAACCGCACCTCACCCATATCTGCGCAGCAGATAGCAGTTCGAAATTATCCCCGTCTCCCCCGTTAACCTTCTGATAATCCATTGTTAACGTTCAGACAACCCGTTTGATACAGGTTAATCCCTTATAATTTATTTGATGAATCGGTTGATCAGGCTTTCCTGGGTAGCTGCCGCGCTGTTGAGTCTTGTGCTCGCCGGCTGCGTTCCCAGTGCAAGCGGGCAGGCGCCCGACCCCTCCCTCAGTTTAAGCATCGATAATAAGGGCTCGGATACCATTGTCAACCTGGCGTTGGCCTGGGCTGAAGAATACCAGAAGCAGCATGCCGATATCCGCATCTCGGTCACTGGCGGGGGATCGGGGATCGGGCTGGCGGCACTGATTAACCAGACGACGGATATCGCCAATGCCTCGCGCGCCATCAAACCCGAAGAGATTGATCTGGCCAAACAGAACGGTTTTGAGCCCAAGGAATTTATCATCGCTCGCGACGCGATCGCGGTGATCGTCAACCCCCACAACCCGGTCAACCAGCTCACCTTACAGCAAATCTCGTTGATCTACCAGGGCAAGATCAATAACTGGAAGGAGATCGGCGGGGAAGACCGCCCGATCGTGCGCCTGTCGCGCGAAACGAACTCCGGCACGCACGTTTTTTTCCTGGAGACGGTCGTTCGCATGGGCAGCAAAACGGATAAATCGCTCTTTTCACCCAATACCCTGCTCCTGCCTTCCTCGGAAGGGATCATCGCCGAGGTGAGCAGCAACCCCAATGCCATCGGCTATGACGGCCTGGGTTATATCGTGCCTTCGGTCAAGACCCTGGGGATCGCGAAACGGGAGGGCGCAGATTATATCCAACCTTCGGTCGAGTCGGTCAACGACGGAACCTATTCCGTTTCACGAGATCTGTACATGTATACCCGGGGCGAACCCCATAATACCATCCTCGATTATCTGGACTGGATTCGCTCCCCGGAAGCACAGCAGATCGTGCTTAACCTGGGTTTCGTGCCCATCCTGACTGAAAAGTGAACCTTTGATGACCGCTGTAAATCCCCCCACACTGACAGACATCAATCCGCCGCCGCAGCCTGACCTGTTAAAACCGGTTGGAAAGCGCCCACACCGGCCCAAAAATATTATATCTCTGGGCGAACGGCTGATCACGCTGTTAATCCAGACGGCGGGTTACCTGAGCATCCTGTTTGTGAGCCTGATTTGCCTGTTTCTGCTCAAAGAAGGCATGCCAGCCTTGTTTGACGTGCCGGTGACCAGCTTGCTGGGGCAAATCTGGTACCCGATTGAAGGCCATTTTGGCATTTTGCCGCTGCTGCTGGGATCATTAATGATCACGGTGGCTGCGGTGGCAATTGCCCTGCCCTTCGGAGTGGCGGCTGCCGTGTTTATGTCGGAAGTCGCCCCAGGCTGGGTGAGTGAATTTCTTAAACCGCTGGTTGAGATCCTGGCCGGTTTTCCTTCTGTGGTGCTGGGATTTATCGGCATTCTGGTGCTCTCACCGGCCTTGCGCGAATCCTTGAACCTGCCGACCGGGCTGACGGCTTTCACCGGCGCGCTGCTGCTGGGTTGGGCGGCCATCCCGACGATTGTATCCGTTTCGGAAGACGCCCTGCATTCTGTGCCGCGCTCTTACCGCGAGGCTTCTCTGGCCCTGGGCGCAACCCACTGGCAGACGATCTGGGGGGTGACCCTGCCCGCCGCGCGCAGCGGCGTGTTAACCGGCATCATGCTGGGCATCGGGCGCGTGATCGGTGAAACGATGACGGTGATGATGGTTACCGGCAATGCTCCGGTCCTGCCTAATTCGCTGGACGCGATTTTTAAGCCGGTGCGCACCCTGACTGCCACGATCGCTTCGGAGATGGGCGAAGTCGCCAACGGCAGCACCCACTACCAGGTGTTATTTTTTATCGGCATCATCCTGTTTGCATTTTCCTTGATTGTGAACTCCGTCGTCTTCTCGATTACCTCGCGGCGGATCAAACATAACGACCGGCTGTTATCCTGATGCAAAAGCGTATTCCCTTTATCACCTCGCGCCGCACCCAGCAGTTTGGCTACATTCTGCTGGGATTGGCTACGTTCATCGTGGTACTGCCGATCATCATTCTGATCATTTTCGTGGCAGCCGCCGGGCTGCCGGCCATCAGTTGGGAATTTCTGACCGCCATGCCCAACGACGGCATGCGCGCCGGCGGCATCCTGCCGGCCATACTGGGTACCTTTTACCTGACACTGGGCACCGCCCTGTTTGCCGTCCCACCGGGGATTGCCGCCGCCATTTACCTGGCCGAATACGCGCCGGACAATGTTTGGACGCGCTCCATTCGCATCGCCATGACCAACCTGGCGGGCATCCCCTCGGTGGTTTACGGCTTGTTTGGTCTGGGGCTGTTTGTCATCTTCCTGAAGTTTGGCACAAGCATCCTGGCGGCCTCGCTCACATTGGCCATCATGACCCTCCCGGTGATCATCAGCACCGCGGAACAGGCCTTTCGGGCCGTGCCCATCCAATTCCGCACGGTCAGCATCTCGCTGGGAGCCACCCGCTGGCAAACCATCTGGCGCGTGGTGCTGCCTGAAAGCCTGCCGGGGATCATCACCGGCGTCATTTTAGGGCTGGAACGGGCCGCGGGTGAAACTGCCCCCATTCTTTTCACCGGGGCCACTTTCTTCCTGCCGCGCCTGCCCAATTCGCCCATGGATCCTACCATGGCGCTGCCTTACCATCTGTTTGTCATTTCGACTCAGGTGCCGGGCATGCCCATCCATATCCAATACGGCACGGTGCTGGTGCTGCTGGTATTTGTGTTGGGGATGAACCTGATCGCCGCGGTCATCCGCTCGCGCGCCCGCGCCCGCCGAAAGTGGTAATCGCCATGGATAAGATTGTCATCGAGAACCTCAACGTGCAGTACGCCGACGGCACGGAGAGCCTGAAAAATATCAATCTTAACGTTCAGGCCAAACAGGTGACCGTGCTGTTTGGCCCTGCCGGGGGCGGTAAATCGACCTTGCTGCGCACGCTCAACCGGCTCAACGATCTGGCCAACGTTCATATACAGAGCGGGCACGTCTGGATGGATGACATCGACATCCTCGACCCCGACCTCAATGTGATTGCCTTAAGGCGCAAGGTGGGTATGGTTTTTTCACGTCCGGCCTTGCTGCCGCTTTCAATCTACGAAAATGTGGCTTACGGGCTGCGGGTGGCGGGTGAAAATCGGCGGTTCAACCTGAACCGGGTCGTGGAGCAGTCTTTGCGCCAGGCCGTGCTGTGGGACGAAGTCTACGACCGCCTGAATGATTCGGCATTTGATTTATCGGGCGGTCAGCAGCAGCGTCTGTGCATCGCGCGTACCCTGGCTCTCGAGCCGGAGGTAATCATGCTGGATGAGCCCACCTCGGCCCTCGACCCCATCTCCACCGCGAAAATCGAGTCCACCATGCGTGAACTGGCCGCCAACCTGACCATTATCTGGGCACCGCACAACACCCAGCAGGCGGCCCGCATGGCGGACCAGGCGGCCTTCTTCATGCAAGGCGAATTGATCGAAACCGGCCCGGCAGAACAGCTCTTCGTGCTTCCGCAGGACAAACGCACCGAGGATTACATCAAAGGACGATTTGGGTAGCATGGACCTGGACGCGAGCCTCGAAAGCAGCACCGTCGCCGGAATTCCGCTGCTGGCCTGTATTCCGCAGCGCGCCCATCCCTGCCCGCTGGTTTTCGCTGTCCCCGGTTTCGGCGGCACCAGGACCAGCCTGCTTTCGCTGGCCTTCAGGCTGGCGCAGCGCGGCCTGACCTGCGTCAGTTTCGACCCTCTGTATCACGGTGCCCGGCGCGATGAACGCCTGGATCATGCTGCCGACCCTACCTTCGGAGGGATTTACCCGCCCGAAAGCGGGATGGACACTTACCGTGTTTTTCTGCAGGTCATCCGCCAGTGCTCGCTGGATATTAAAACCTTGCTGCCCATCCTGTCCGCCGATGCGCGCCTGGATGGCACCCTGGTCGGGGTGACCGGTTTTTCGATGGGGGCCTATGCCACCTACCTGGCGCTGGCCGAGAACCCATCGCTGCGGGCCGGGGTAGCGATGATGGGCCTGCCTGCCTTCTCCCGCCGCTGGCAGGACCTGCTGGACGAATGCGCCTTGAGCAATCCCGCTTGGGACGCCGCGATGCGCCAGGTGGCAGCCCAGACCGCCGAAACCAGCGCCTGGATCCGCTCCTTTGACCCTGCCGACCGGCTGGCAAAGTCTTCCCTGCCCGCACTGCTGGCGATGAACGGCGATATGGATTTTGACCAACCCAAATACTATGTCCTGGATTGGCTGCGCAGCGTGCGTCCGGCGTATGCAGCCTGCCCCGAAAACCTGCGCTGGAACGTGTACCCGGTCGCCCATACCCTGACCGTGCAAATGGAACAGGATGCGGTCGATTGGTTCGCCAGCCACCTGGCATAAATGGCAGTTAAGCTGGTCGGTGATCGGCGCTCAGGCTGAAAAATAATTCTCGCAGTTTATAAAGAATCTGATAAAATGCTTTATCCGGCGGGTGAACAGCAAGCTGTTCACCCTGCTCATGTTTAACAACATTAACCAGTTGGTTGACAAAAGGTGATAATATTCGATAATATATGTATAAATTGTTCAATGTCAAACGATTAATGGAGAATACCCCATGACAATTCTCGGACTGCACCACATCACCCTGGTCTGCACCGATGCACAGCGCACGATTGATTTTTACACCCACACGCTGGGGCTGCGTCTGGTCAAGCTGACGGTTAACTTTGACGACCCGGGTGCCTACCACCTGTATTTTGGCAACCGCACCGGGCAGCCCGGTTCGGCGATCACCTTTTTTGAATGGAAACATACCGCGCGCGGCTACCCAGGCATAGGCGGGACGCACCACCTGGCCCTGCAGGTTCCGGACCGCAGCGGGCTGCTGCGCTGGAAGCGCCGCCTGACCGATCTCGGCCTTAAAGTGACCGGCCCTTACCACCGCCATTATTTTGAGTCGATCTACTTCAACGATCCGGACGGTGTAATTCTCGAGATCGCCACCTACGGCCCGGGATGGACGATCGACGAACCAGCGGATGCCTTGGGCCAGCACCTGCTCCTGCCGCCCCAGGAAAAAGTCGTGCGCAACCGCGATGAGGCTGCCATCCTGGCCGACACCTGGCCCGAACCGGTGGCAAAGATCGATTCGGAAATGGCTTTGCAGCACGGCATGCACCATATCACCGCGATCAGTTCCGATATCCAGCGCACGCAGGCCTTTTATGGCGACCTGCTTGGCATGCGCCGGGTGAAGATGACCACCAATTTCGATGATCCGACCTCGGCCCACTGGTATTGGGGCGACGAACAAGGCCGCCCGGGGTCGATTGTGACCTATTTCGAGCGCGACCCGGCCAAAGAGCGGCGGGTGCGCATGGGCAGCGGGCAGACACATCACTTTGCCCTGGCAGTCAAAGACGAAGAAACGCAGCTGGCGTGGCGCGAGAAGCTGGTGAGCGCCGGGTTGAGCGTGACCCCGGTCCGCGACCGAATCTATTTCAAATCTATCTATACGCATGATCCTGATGGTCACATATTCGAACTGGCGACCCTCGGCCCCGGATTCATGGTGGATGAGAGCGAACTTGAATTGGGAACCCACCTGATGCTGCCGCCCTGGTTAGAGGCCGACCGGCCCGCGATCGAGGCCAGCCTGCAGCCGGTTTCCCTGCCGGAGATTTCTTATGCGGGCTGAATCCGTCTCACCCTCCCGAGATTTCCCCTCTGGACCCGCATTCCGGCCAGGTCGTGATGGCAGCCGGGGCGCCGCTGGACCAGGCCGGAGCCGTTGTAATCATGCTGCACGGCCGCGGGGCCAGCGCCGCGGATATTCTCAGCCTGTCTGAACGCTTAAAAATCCCCGATCTGGCATTTCTGGCCCCCCAGGCGGCCCAATCCACCTGGTATCCCAACCGCTTTCTGGCCCCCATACAGAGCAACCAGCCTTTTCTGGATTCGGCATTGAAACAGATTGAAATCCTGGCAGGTCAGGCCGCCGCCGCGGGCATCCCTTCCGAGCGAACCTGCCTGCTGGGCTTTTCGCAGGGCGCCTGCCTGGCATTGGAATTTGCCGCGCGCAGCGGTCTGCGCTGGGGTGGCGTTTTCGGACTGAGCGGCGGGCTGATCGGCCCACCTGGCACGCCGCGCAGCTATCCCACCGGCAGCCAGGGCACACCTGTCCTGCTGGGCTGCAGCGTCCCCGACCCGCACATTCCGCGCGAGAGCGTCATCGAAAGCGCCCGACTGCTGGAAGGACTGGGCATGCAGGTCGACCTGCGCCTGTACCCCGACCTGGGACATACCGTCAACCTGGATGAGGTCGATGCTGTGCGGGCCATATTGGCGCAGGTGCTGGATGGGTGAGTTGCTTTCCATTCAACCGGAGGAGATGGCGGCCCGCGACTTTTACCGCCTGCTGACCAGCCTGGTGGTTCCCCGGCCGATTGCCTGGGTCTCCACGGTGGGCGCGGATGGCACGCCCAACCTGGCGCCGTTTTCCTTTTTCAACGCGGTCTCCGGAAGCCCACCCACCCTGATGGTATCCATCGGACAGCGCCAGGGGCGCCCCAAAGATACCCTGCGCAACATTCAAGAAACCGGCGAATTTGCCGTACACATCGTGAGTGAGGACCTGGCTCAGGCCATGAACCTGTCATCCGGTGAATATGCTTACGAGGTTGACGAGTTTGAACGCTCCGGCCTGGACTGTGTGGCCTGCACCGATATTCGCCCGCCGCGCATCGCTTCCGCCCGGGCCGCTTTTGAATGCCGCCTGACGCAAACTGTCCCGGTGCAGGGCTCGACCTCCACCATGGTATTGGGGCTGGTGCTGCGCGTTCACCTGGGCCGCGAACTGCTGCGCCCCAATGGCCAGGTGGATGCGCGCCTGCTGCGCCCCGTGGCGCGCCTTGGCGGAAACGAATATGCCCACCTGGGCCCAGTTTTTTCCATGGAACGTCCCACAGCTGCCGCCTGCAGGTTGAACAGCCCCGGGAAATTAAATAATCTTCCTGTTTCAGGGACATGCCGTCACTATTACTGGCGGCATGTCCCGTTAACCTCTTCTCCATATGTCGAATTTATACTGTAAAATTAGGGCGCACGTTCAGGAGGTAAGCTGATGAAACTGCGACCCGATACAGGCCTTAGCTTTGACGATGTTCTTCTGGTACCCAGGCGTTCGACCGCGCGCAGCCGCAAGGATGTGAGCACGCGCACCCGTCTGACAGCCGGGATTGAACTGGCGATTCCGATCGTCTCGGCCAATATGGACACGGTGACCGAATCCCGCATGGCGATTGCCATCGCCCAGCAGGGCGGCCTGGGCATTCTGCACCGCTTTATGACCATCGGGCGTCAGGTAGAAATGGTCCGCCGGGTAAAAAGGGCCGAAAATATGGTAGTGGAAGACCCGGTCACCCTGCCGCCCGAGGCCACGGTGGACCAGGCCCGGCAGAAAATGGTCGAAGCCGAGGTCGGTGGGTTGATGGTGACCGACACCTCTGGCATCCTGATCGGCCTGGTCAGCACGCGCGACGTGCTGCTGGCGCCGGATGGCAGCGCGGCGGTCTCTTCGGTGATGACCCCGCGCGAGCAGTTGATAGTAGCAGATGCTAACGAAAGCATGGAACAGGCTCGCCAGGCCCTGCACGCCCACCGGGTAGAAAAACTGCCTCTGGTAGACGCGGCCGGGCGGCTGGTGGGGTTGATCACCACCCAGGATATCGTCAAGATCCAGGAGCACCCGGATGCCACCAAAGATGAACGCGGCCGGTTGATGGTCGGTGTGGCGGTCGGTGTCCGTCCAGAAGATATGGAGCGAGCCGCGGCCTGTGTGGATGCCGATGCGGACCTGCTGGTGGTGGATATCGCCCACGGCCATTCCGAACACACCCTGGAAATGGTGCGCAAACTGAAGCACGCCTTCCCGGAGGTGCCGGTGATTGCCGGCAATGTCGCCACGGCGGACGGTGTGCGCGACCTGGTCGCAGCCGGGGCGGATGCGGTCAAAGTGGGGGTCGGCTCGGGTTCGATCTGCATCACGCGGGTGGTGACCGGTTTTGGTGTGCCGCAGCTCACCGCGATTTCGGACTGCGCCGCGGCCGCGCGCGAATTGGGCGTGCCAATCATCGCCGACGGCGGCATCCGCACCTCAGGCGACCTGACCAAGGCGGTAGCCGCTGGGGCCAGCACGGTGATGGTCGGTTCGATGCTGGCCGGCACCGACGAAAGCCCGGGTGCACCCATCGTGCGCGACGGGCGGCGCTTCAAGGTGGTGCGCGGCATGGCTTCGCTGACCGCCAACATCGAACGCCGCACGATCGACCAGGGCGAAGTCGCCGATGAAGAATGGGCCGAGGTCGTCCCCGAAGGGGTGGAAGCGATGGTTCCTTACCGTGGTGCGGTGCGTGATATCCTGCACCAGCTGGTGGGCGGGCTGCGCTCGGGTTTGAGCTACGCCGGTGCCAAAAACATTGAAGATTTATGGGACAAGGCCGAATTCATCCAGATCACACCCGGCGGGCTGCGCGAATCCGGCGCGCATGACGTCATCACCGGTTAACGCATAACCATCACCGGGCAGGTCCAGTGGCCTGCCCGGTATTTTTTCTGTGGGGCAGTTTGCATGCTGAAAATCATTCCCTTTGAACAAAAATTTCTGCCAGAAGCGGCCAGCCTGTTTATCCAAAATTTTCGGGCCCTGCGCCGCGCGGTACCCGTCCTTCCGGACAATTTCGAGGACCCGGTCCGGGTGACAAAGCAGTTGGTAAGCCTGTTCGCACACTGCCCGGGTGCAGTCGCCCTGGAGGACGGACGCCTGGCGGGCTATTTGGGCTGGCACCTTCTGTCTGATTTCCGCCAGACCGGCCGCAAAGCGGCCTACTGCCCGGAATGGGGCCATGCCGCTGCGGCGGAAAACCAGGCCCGCATTTACCGCGCCCTGTACCGGACGGCATCGGCTGCCTGGTTTGAGGCTGGCTGCCAGATCCACGCCATCACCCTGCTGGGGCACGACCGGGCCGTAGTCGACACCTGGTTCTGGAACGGCTTTGGGCTGGGAGTTGTGGACGGTGTGCGCCCGGTGGTACCCCTGGGCGCGAAGCCGGCCAACGGCCTCGAGATTCGCCAGGCAAATCTGGCTGACGCAGAAATTCTGGCCGGGCTGGAAGCGGAACACATGCGCCATTACGGCGCGCCACCCACGCTGATGATGTCTTCTGCGCCCAGCAGCGCGGCAGAATTCACCGAACTCTTGCGCGACCCGCACAACTGCGCCTGGCTGGCCTTCGACGGCTCGCAGCCTGCTGGATACCTGCGCTTCGAAGGCAGCGGTCACGGTGCCGCAGACGTGGTCGATAGCGAACATGCCATCGCCAATACCGGGGCCTATGTGCGCCCGGCCTACCGCGGGCGCGGGGCGGCGCCCGCCATGCTGGATGCCGCCATGCGGATTTTTGCCGCCTGGGGATTAACCTGCTGCTCGGTCGATTTTGAGGCTTTCAACCCCGAGGCAGCCGCCTTCTGGCCGCGCTATTTCGAGACGGTGTGCCTGTCCCTGTTCCGCGTGCCGGAGCGGCAGCCATTTCTCACCGTATAAATGTGCATCAAAGTGAAAGAGGAAAATTAATTTGTTGCATATACTCACTGTACCTTTTCTCTGAGATTGAGCTGTGTGCTTTGGGTTTGAGCAGATTTTTGCACAGATATGAGCCAGGAAAGTTTCCATAAGAGTGTGCGGAATTCAAATCTGCTTATTGACGATAGTGCCTCTTTATGCTAAAATTTTTTTGAATACAAAAATAATATTTACTATTCAAATAAATTAACGAGGAACTAATGGACGATGTCTATATTATTCGTGACCTTGAAACGCTGCGCACCATCGCGGACAGCCGCAGAGTTGATATTCTGCGCTTGCTCCAGCAGCCGATGACGGCCTCTCAGGTGGGCCAGCGCTTGGGCGAGACTTCCAACTCGATCTACTATCACATCAACGAGTTGGAGAAAAAAGGGATGGTGCGGCTGGTGGAAACGCGCCTGAAAGGTCATCTGACCGAGAAGTATTATCAGGCGGTGGCCCGGGGCTACAGCCCATCCCCAACCCTGTTCGAGAGTGATTTCGAGGCGGTGATGGAGACCGGGGTTGAACTGAACTTGGGTCTGTTGGATACCGCCGCGTATGAGATGAAGCGCGCGCTGGCCGCGAATCTGTTCCAACCAGATACGATGAGCCAGACCTATTTTTCACAGAATCCGCTCGCGTTAGCGCCGGAGCAGCTGGCAGCCTTCACCCAAAGACTGGACGCCCTCCTGACCGAATTTGGGATGGATGGGTGTCCATCCGACCCGGCCACCTCTCTCCTGACCATCCTGCTTCACCCACTCGCGCCTGGCGGCGGTACAAATCAGACAGACAAAACGGAATAAGGGCATGCAAACTGCCCATAATGAAACCCAGGCGACCGGCTGGAAACGGCCATTTTTCACCGTTTGGACCGGACAGGCCTTTTCGCTGTTTGGCAGCAGTCTGGTCCAGTTCGCCCTGGTCTGGTGGATCACGAAAAGCACCGGTTCGGCCACCCTGCTGGCGACCGCTACTCTGGTGGCGATGCTGCCGCAAATCATCCTCGGCCCGTTCGCGGGGACGCTGGTTGACCGTTGGAACCGAAGGATCGTGATGATGATCGCGGATGGGACGATCGCCCTGGTCAGCTTGGGATTGGCTGCCCTGTTTTTACTGGGCTGGGTTCAAGTCTGGCAGGTTTTTGTAGTGATGACCCTCCGAGCAGTAGGTGGCGCGTTCCACTTTCCGGCCATGCAAGCCTCGACCTCGCTGATGGTGCCTGACAATCAGTTAGCTCGGATCGCCGGGTTCAACCAGATGCTCAGCGGGTTAATGGGGATCATTGCCCCACCGGTCGGAGCGCTGTCGCTGGCGGTCTTGCCGATGGGCGGGGTCTTGCTAATCGATGTGGCAACCGCAGTGATTGCCGTTGTCACCCTGGCATTTATCCGCATACCCCAGCCGCCAACTACAGTGGCCGCCGGAACCGCACCGACCTCCGTCTGGCAGGAGATGGCTGCTGGATTCCGGTACGTGTCCGGTTGGTCGGGTATGCTGGCTCTAGGTGCGGTTGCCATGCTGCTCAACTTCTTGTTAACCCCGGCTTTTTCACTCATGCCGATCCTGGTTACTAAGTATTTTGGTGGGTCAGCACTCGATTTAGGCAGTATGGAATCGGGCTTTGGGATCGGTGTCATCGCGGGGGGGCTCCTGTTGGGAGCCTGGGGTGGATTCAAAAAGAAGATTTACACCACCCTGATCGGGGTGGCTGGAATGGGGTTGGGGATTCTGGTCATCGGCATGACTCCGCCGTCCATACTGGCGCTCGGGATCGCTGGGATGGTCGTGGCTGGCCTGATGAACCCCATCGCCAACGGGCCGCTGCAAGCCATCTTCCAGGCCAGTGTCGCTCCTGAAATGCAAGGGAGGGTCTTTGCCCTTATTGGAGCGGCTACTTCATTAATTTCACCACTCAGCCTGCTCGTCGCCGGGCCAATCTCAGATCTATTGGGCATCCTGGTCTGGTATTGGGTGGCCGGACTTGCCTGTCTGTTGATGTCGGTGGTGATGCTGTTCATCCCCTCCTTGATGCAGATCGAAGAACAGGGCAAAGCCCTGCGCCAGTCGCAGCCCGCCGTGGTGGAATAAATTATTGCTGAGATCAAAAATTCAGACCCGTTTGAACCACGGGCCTGAAAATGAATTACTGGGTTATCTCCGACGATATCTGCAGACCTTTTGCATGTGATCTTCATCACAGGGCTACTTTATCAAGCCAGCCGCCGTCAAACCCTGCCCGATGTAATCCATGCTGATAGTCGGGCAGAAGCGCATCAGCTTCCAAATCAGACCCGACCTACTTCCAGATCTTTGTATCTTCGGTTAATTTACTGCTTATTATTTCAGCGATATGTCTGAGAAAGCACCTCTTATTTTGAAACAACGAACGGCGAAAAAAGCTCGAATATGCCTTGTTCTTCGAAAAACGATTGACTTCCTACAATTTGGCACTAAATTCACACCAATATTATTTCGAGGTCGTTATTTTAATTTCTAATTCCAGCGGGTCAAAATCACCTCGCGCCGGAAGAGACGCGCGGCGATGTACAAGGAACCGGCTCCTAAAAACCCAAACCCTATTACCGCCAGCAGCGCCAGCACGGGCGTGGCAACCGCATATCCTAACAAGAAATAAAAGCCAGCAGCCAAAACCAGCACGACCAGGCTGGAAAACTGTTGGGCAGAGCGCGGGTCATTCACCCGCGATGAGACATACACCGATATCGCAATCGGGATCATCGCCATGCCCGGCACGACCAGGAATAGGGCGATCAGCCAACCCGGGCTGACGACCAGGCCGGTTACCGGAGCCGTGGTGAAAGCCAAAACCTCACCGATAAAAATGATCCCGCCCAGCCAGGATAACCCGGTCGCAAGCACCAGGGCAATCAGGCATTTACCCAGGAGCAGTTGGGCAGAACTGATCGGCGTCGCCAGCAGCGGCTCGAGGGTGCGGCTGGTTTTTTCGCCGACGATGCTGTAGGCCGGGAGAATGGCCGAAATCAACAGCGGGATCAGCAGGAAAATCATGCGCAGCTGCATACCGATGACCAACTGCATTACCTGTGATTCACCCAGATTGGCTAACTGGGGATTCGATCCCAGGTCGAACGCGGGCAAACCGTGAATGTTGCCGCTGAGCGGGTCCGCCAGGCTCTTACCGGTGACGAACACGAAGACCAGCGGAATAATCACCATTCCGCCCAACAGCAGGTACTGCTGGCGGATCTCCATCCATTCCTTGCGAAAAATTAACCAGACTTTGTTCACGACTGCACCTCATTACCTTTACCATTCTTACCCACCAGCTGCATGTAGACTTCCTCCAGGGAATGGTTGACCGGCTTCAACGTACGCACCTTGGCCCCGGCAGCCACCAGGGCCTGCATGATCTCCGGGCTTTGACCATCCGGGTCATCCAGGCTGATGATCAGGGTGCTGTTTTGAGCGGAAACCTGCTTGACAAACGACAGGGCGCGCACGGTTTCTACAAACGGGGCGGCATCCCCGGTCAGGTAAACTTCCACCCCGCGGCCAAACAAGCCTTCGCGCAGCTTCGCAGGAGTATCGGTGCGGATCAAGCGGGTATGGAATACGGCGATCCGGTCGCATAGTTCATCGGCTTCTTCCAGGTTGTGCGTGGTCAGGAAAATGGTGCGCCCTTCGGTGCGCAGGGTCTTCACATAATCGCGCACCATGCGCGACGCTTCCGGATCCAATCCGGCGGTGGGTTCATCCAGGAAGACCACCGGCGGCTCGTGCAGCAGGGCGCGGGCGATGGCCAGCTTCTGGCGCATGCCTTTGGAAAAGCCAGCCACTTTATCCGACTTGCGGTCCCACAGCTCCAACTGGCGCAGATAGCGTTCCACCTGGCTGGCGGCGCGTTTCGCTTCCACATCGTACAGGCGCGCAAAGAAAAGCAAGTTATCCCAGGCGCTCAAACGGTCGTACAGGCCGGGTGTCTCGGTGAGGATGCCGACCGAGCGGCGAATAGCATCATTTTCGGCTCCCAAGCGGTGCCCGGCAACCACCGCCTCACCGCTGGTCGGCGAGATCAGCGCTGCGAGCATGCGCACCGTGGTCGTTTTTCCGGCCCCATTTGGCCCCAGAAATCCAAACACACTGCCTGCCGGAATGGAAAGCGTTAAATCGGAAACCGCCAGACGCTCGCTAAATTTTCGGGTCAAATGATCGGTTTCAATTGCATTCATATCAGTTTTCCTCGTATCATAAGATCATTCATCATCATATCGCCAATAATTGTAATCCCAATCCATTAACCCACCCTTATTAAAGGCATGATCATTCCAGGACCGGGTTAGTTCCCATATAATAGGATGAGATCGCCACGCGGGTATCTGCGCGAATCTGCGGTTTAGCACTACGAGGAAATCATTTAATATGAACGATTCCGGCACAATTATGAATCAAACGATAATCAACGACCTGCTGGCCCTGGGCGTGCGGCCCGGCGGCGTGCTGCTGGTGCATTCCTCGCTGCGTTCGCTGGGCCCGCTGCCCGGCGGTGCGGAGAGCGCCATCCGCGCCCTGCTGGCAGCCCTGGGGCCGGACGGCACCCTGCTCATGCCGGCCTTGAGTTACGCCACGGTAAGATCCAACCGGCCCATCTTCGATGCCCGTCAGACGCCTTCCTGCGTGGGTGCGCTGACCGAATTCTTCCGCACGCGCCCCGGCACGCAGCGCTCGATCCATCCCACCCATTCGGTCTGCGGCGTCGGGCCGTTAGCCGGCGAACTGCTTGGCGCGCACGAGCGCGACACCACCCCCTGCGGGCCGAATTCGCCCTTCGCCCGTCTGCCCGGCGTGAACGGGCAAATCCTGTTCCTGGGCTGCGGGCTGCGCCCTAACACCTCGATGCATGCCATCGAGGAACGAGTCGAACCGCCCTACCTTTTTGGCGAGCCGCTGGAATACCAGATCCACCGGGCAGACGGCAGCACCGGGACAATGCGCGTACGCAGGCACAATTTCCAGGGTTGGGAGCAGCGCTACGACCGGCTGCAAAGCGTGCTGGCGGAACCCGATCTGCGCCAGGGGCAGGTTTTACAGGCCGCGTGTTACCTGGTTGAAGCCGCAGCCATGTGGCCGGCGGCTCTGGCCGCCTTGCGCGCCGACCCGCTGTATTTTGTTGATTTCACAGGCGCGCCAACCTAAAAACCTGTTGCCGGTGGTTGACCACGCAAAATTAATATCTGGAACCCTGGCATCAGCCGTCATACCGATCGCGTTTTTAAAAAAATTTCTAACTGTGTCCACCTGTTTTTATCTGCGGTTAGTTATCTTTGGAGGAAACCCGATGAAAATTACAGGCACTTTTCTGGATGAAATTACCCACGACATCCCCTCCGCCAACTGGGGAGCGGAGGAATGGGCCGCGGATTTCGACGCCATGCAGGCCGCCGGCATCGATACCGTGATCCTGATCCGCGCCGGCTACCGCGAGCGCATGACCTTTCCCTCCGCGGTGCTGGCTGCAGCCCAACCCATGCGCCCGGTAACGCTCGATCTGGTCGACCTGTTCCTGACCCAGGCCGAACGCACCGGGATGACCTTTTATTTTGGGATCTACGATTCGGGCCGTTTCTGGCATTCTGGCCAGCCCGAACGCGAGGTGGAGCTGAACCTGCGCTTCACCGAGGAAGTCGCCCAGCGCTACGCTGCCCGCAAGGCCTTTGGCGGCTGGTACATGACCCACGAGATCCACGAACACGAAGAAGGCGTCACGCGCCTGATCGAGCGCCTGGCGCGGCATGTCAAGGGCTTAAAGGATGTGCCGGTGCTGATGTCGCCCTACGTGCGCGGGCGCAAGCAGTTTGGCGATGCGCCCATCACCCCGCAGGAACACGAACGCCAGTGGGAGCAGATCTTTGCCATCCTCTCCGGGTTTGTGGACATCGTCGCCTTTCAGGATGGGCATGTCGATTTTCACGAGCTGCCGGCCTTTATGGAAATCAATACCCGCCTGGCGCACAAATACGGCCTGCAGCCCTGGTCGAACGTCGAATCCTTTGAGCGCGGCATGCCGCTGAATTTTTTACCCATCGATTACCGAAACCTGGTGTATAAAATCGAAACCGCCGCGGCAGCCGGGGCGGAAAAACTGATTACCTTCGAATTTTCACATTTTATGAGCCCCAATTCCATGTGGCCTTCGGCGCACAACCTGTACCGCCGCTACCTGGAATACATCCAGGGAAAAGCATGACCGCGGACAATTTCTGGACTACCCTGGACCGGCTGGCAGCCGATTCGCGCCTGGTGATCGACCGCCCCCTGGGTTCGGCCCACCCGCGCTACCCTGACTTTATTTATCCTTTCGACTACGGCTACCTGGAGAATACCACCGCCATGGACGGCGACGGGGTCGACGTCTGGGTGGGCAGTCTGCCCGAACGGCGCGTAAATGCAGTAATTTGTACGGTGGACCTGGTTAAACGTGACGCAGAGATCAAGCTGCTGTTGGGCTGCACGCCGCAGGAGGCCCAGACTATTCTGAAAGTGCACAACGACCAGGGGCAGGCTGGAATGTTAATCAGGCGCGGAGAAAACCCGAACCTGTCCCGCTGAATTCGCTTCTGGCAGGGGCAGATGGCCCATCAGCCATACCGGGTCCGGCTGCTGCGGCAGGTAGAACAGGTGCGCCGGGCAGCGGCAGTCCGAGGCCCCAAATCGCGCCAGGGGCATGCGGCATGCCGCCCCAGCCAGGGCTTGGGCCCAGGCATGCTCGCGGCGCATTCCAGGGGCGCACCAGGCTTCGACCGGCTGCGCCACCTGGCGCAAGTGGTCGATATGCCAGTGCGGTTTGCCCTGCCCGCCGAAATGGCGTCCTACCCGCGCCCGCAGCCCGCCCGGGCCGAAAGCACTGCCCACATACAGGTAGTATCCCGGCCGCACTTCCATTTCACCCAGCGATCCGACTTGCAGCCGTATGGGGTTTATCGCCCGCAGCACCAGGAGATAGGTACCCGGTGCGACAGGTAACGCTATTGGGTTCATGCCTCATCCAATCCGAGGTGGTAGCTCTCCCCGGACTGCGTCTCAAATACGATCTGATCCCCCTCTTTGAAGACCGGCAGCGGGGCGCCGTCCGAAATGCGCGTCAGGCTGAATTCACGCTGCGCCAGCCCGGCAACCTCCACCCGGGCGGGCAGCCCCAGGCTGGAGACGATTGTGGCCTCGACCAGGCGGGCATCCTTCCAGGCCAGATCCAGAGTAAAACCGCCCCGACCGCGCAGTCCGCGCACCCACCCGCTGGGCCAGGCCTCCGGCAGCGCCGGCAGCAGGTGCAGCGTTCCCAGATGGCTTTGCAGCAGCATCTCGGCCACCCCGGCGCTGAAGGCAAAATTGCCGTCGATCTGGAAGGGGGGATGCGCATCGAACAGGTTGGCGTATACCCCGCCCCCGGCGCTCATTTTGGTCTCGGTCGATTCGACCAGGGTGAAAAAATATTGGACCAGGCGGTAAGCGTGGTTGCCGTCCAGCAGGCGCGCCCACAGGTTGAGCTTCCATCCTAACGACCAGCCGGTAGAGTAATCCCCGCGGATTTCCAGGGTCTTGATGATCGCCCTCGCCAGGTGCGGAGTGCGCCGCGGGTCAATCTGCCGCCCGGGATGCAGGCCGAAGAGATGAGAATTATGACGGTGCCGGGGTTCTTCTTCGCGGAAATCAAGCGCCCACTCCTGCAGCTGTCCGCGGCTGCCAACCTGGTAGGGCAGCAGCCGCTCGCGGGCTTCGCGCAGGCGGGCAGTAAAAGAATTGTCCACCGATAGCACGCTCGCGGCTTCCAGACAGTTGGTGAACAGGTCCCAGATGATGGCCATATCCATGGTTGCGGCCATGCTGACCGCCGCCGGATAGCCCTGCGGGGTGATAAACCGCAGCTCAGGCGAAACCGAGGGCGCCGTCACCAGGTGGCCCTGCCCGTCATCGATCAACCAATCCAGCATGAATTCGGCGGCGCCTTTCATCAGCGGGTAAGCCTGCTCGCGCAAAAACTGTTCGTCCCGACCGAAGGCATAATGTTCCCACAGGTGCTGGCACAACCAGGCGCCCGCCATCGGCCAGTTGGCCCACACCGGGCTGCCCTGGAAATTCCCCACCGGCGCACTGTGCCGCCACAGGTCGGCATTGTGGTGGGCGACCCAACCCTGCGCCCGGTAGTTGACCGCCGCAGTTTTGGCCCCGGTGACCGCCAGCCCGCCAATCAGATCGAACAAGGGCTGGTGGCATTCGGCCAGGTTGCAGCTCTCCGCCAGCCAATAGTTCATTTCGGTATTGATATTGGTCGTATAGTTGGCCGACCACGGCGGGCGCATCTGGTGGCTCCAGATGCCCTGCAGGTTGGCCGGCTGGCTGCCGGGGCGCGAGCTGGCAATCAGCAGGTAGCGCCCGTATTGAAACAACAGTTCCACCAGCAGGGGATCCTGGGTTTCGGCAAAGCGGCGAATGCGCTCATCGGTAGGCAGGGCGCTGTACGGCCCGGCTGTGCCCAAATCAATCGCCACTCGCCTGAACAAATCCTGGTGGTCGGCCTGGTGGCGTGCCAGCAGATCGGCAAACGAGCGTTGGGCGGCGCTTTCCAAAGCGGCTGCCGCCAGCGGCCCGGGGTCGCGCCCCTGACTGCCTGGTTTGCGCTCGCAGCCGTTGAAGCTGGTGGCGGCCGAAATCAACAGCAGCACCGCATCCGCACCCTGCACGTGCAGCGCCTGCCCGTCGCAGGTCATGCGCCCACCCTGGCAGTTGGCCATCAGCCGGACCTCGAAGCGCATGCCTTCGCTGTTGGGCCGTTCGTCAAAGACAACCGCATTTTCGATCTCCCCCAGGTAGCTGGGCTCCACATGCACCGGGCAGCGCCCGGCCATGACCAGCGTGTCCTCCGCCGCGGCGCGGGTGGCGAAATGCTGCTCGCTGGTCAGGCGCGCCTTGAAATTTAGGAACCCGGGCTGGCTGGCCTCCAGGCGAACAGCGATCACCTGGTCGGGAAAGCTGGCAAAGACCTGGCGGGTAAAACCGATCCCATCCACGTAAAAGCGGGTGGTCGCCACCCCAAAATCAAGATCCAGGTCGCGCGTATATTCCCGGCAGCGCTCCTGGATGGCGGCATCTGCCCACTCAATCCACAGGTCGCCCAGCGGTTGGTAAGATTGGGTAAATGGCCCCTGCATCTTCTGGCACAGCGCATCCGCTTCGGCATACTGCCCGGCGAAGATTAACCGGCGAACTTCCGGCAGGAGATCCGCTGCCTGCGGGTTGTCCCAATCTTTGGGCCCGCCGGACCATAATGTGTCTTCGTTAAGCGCCATGCGCTCGACCGCCGTCCCGCCAAAGACCATCGCCCCCAGGCGTCCATTGCCCACCGGTAGGGCTTCCTCCCATTGGTGCGCCGGCTGCCGGTACCACAAGGTGAGTGGGTGAAGGGGTAAAGGGATGGATGGTGAGGGCATATGAGTTTCTCCTAAAATACGGGATACAGCCGGTTCGGTTCAGAAAGGTTGACCCGGCAGTTGTCATGGGTTGGTTTCATCTAATTTTAACAGGTTACATGTCATTTGCAGGTTGAAAGCCAGGTGAAGTTTTGCTATAGTTGTGTACGAGGGGACAGGTTCCAAGGAGGAAATTGAATGTCAATCACCGAATTGGTTCGTACGATGGTAGCATATAACGATGCGCTTCACCGCCAGATGTGGGAAAGCATTCTCCAGCTAAATGACGATCTTTTCACCGTATCCGTTGAATACTCGCACGGTTCCATCCGCAACCAGATGGTCCACCTGGCGGCAGTGGACGGGCGCTGGACGCGCGGATTGAAGGGCCTGCCAGACGCCCGGTCATTCAATCCGTATGCCGATGATTATCCAACGGCGAGCAGCGTCTTCGCCCTATGGGATCCCATTGCACGCGAGTTTTACGACCTGGTCTATGAAATGGATGACGAACAGCTGCAGCGCGTTCCCAACGGCATGGACGAACCCATCTGGCAGGTCATTCTGCACGTGGTCAACCACGGCACCGACCACCGCGCCCAGGTGCTGCGCGCCCTGCACGATTTCGGCGCGCCAACCTTCAACCAGGACCTGATCATTCACCTGTGGCAAGCAAAAAGGGCAAATAATGCCGTCTGATATATTGATTCAACACTGGAAGGAGGAAGAGCGCCAGCCATTTACCGGTTGGGATTTTTCCTACCTGGAGGGACGCATGGTCGAAGACCAGGCTCCCTGGTCGTATACCACCCGCGCCATGCAGCTCATGCGAAGCATGGGCCAGGCAAAAGCTGCGCTGGATATGGACACCGGCGGCGGGGAGCGCTTGTTGAGCATGCGCCCGGCCTGGCCCAAAAAGATGGTGGCGACGGAGGCATACCCGCCGAATTTTCGTCTGGCGAGCGAACGCCTGAACCCGCTGGGCGTGCCGGTGCATGACGTGCGCCTGACCCGGACCGACCCGATGCCTTTCGCCGATGGCGAGTTTGACCTGGTATTAAACCGCCACGCCGCTTTCAACAGCCAGGAGGTGGCGCGCATTCTGGCGCCCGGCGGCACTTTTTTGACCCAACAGGTCGACGGGCGCTGGGCCGAGGATCTCGAGGCAATTTTTGAAGCCAGCCCGCAGTGGCCAGATGCCATCCTGGAAAATAGTCTCGCCTGGCTGCAAGCGGCAGGATTGAAAATCGTTACAGGGCAGGAATATTTCGGAAAATTAACCTTCAGCGATGTGGGCGCGATCGTGTACTACCTGCGCGCCGTGCCCTGGTTGGTGCCGGGTTTCTCGGTAGAGACCCACCTGAACGGCCTGCTAGAATTGCAAAGCCGGCTCGAGCGTGGCGAACGATTGAGCTTTCAGGCCGGGAAATTCCTGATCGAGGCCCAAAAACCTGGCGGATAGATTGCCCTTTACGAGGTCTGATGAAAAAAACCGTCCTCTCTTTTTATGTCGATGATACCAATCCCTACATCGCGCCGCCGGAAGCCTTTAAGACCTTTCTCGATTTCGTTTCGGCAGAAGGGGCTGCCGGGGAATCCAGCGTCATCCTGGGCTACGACTGGGCCGGGCATGGGCATCTGCAAACCCCAGGGTTGGCCAACCAGGACACATACATCGAACAGGTGCAGCGCGCCTATGGCTGTGGGATCGACTCGCACTGCGAGCTATACACTCATTTTGGACGATTCGATTTTCATGAAAATCGCATGCCGGCAGACGCCATCCACGAGGGCCTGTGGCTGTACGAGCCGGCGGTCACACTGGCAGAATATGAAAGCTATTTCGGCAGCATCCTGGCAGCGGGCGAGCGCCTGGGCATGCGCTTCACCGGCCTGACCTGGCCGGGCTGTGGTTGTCCGGCCTGCAATCAGCGCTACCAGGAGCTGCGCGAGGCGGGGGTGGACGATCCCAATCCAGCCGTCTGGCAGGCGCTGCTCAACCTGGCCAAAGCCGGCCGCTTCCGCGGGCGCAGCGTGCCGTGTTTCTTTGGGGGAGAGCTGGAGCTGGCCCAGGCGCATCAGACGGCGGGCGACCAGCAGTACGGCATCTTTACCCTGCCGCCGAATGCAGGCGACCGCTTTGGCACATGGCTGAACGATCCCCAACAAGTAGATGCCGATTACTACATCACTGCTGATGGGCAGTCCGGGCGCCTGGTCGATCTGGTGCGCGCCCAGGTTCCCTACGCCCTGTTCTATACTCACTGGCAGGGGCTGAACCCGGTCAACGGCGTGGGGTGGGAAGCCTTCACCCAGGTCATCCGGCGGGTGCAGCGCCATCTGCGCGACCAGGTGGTATGGATGCGGCCCAGCGCAATACACGGACAGCCTGTTTGAAACTTGATCTATCGGCAGCAGTTTCGTTGGGTTGAAAGGTTAGTAGACGGCGTTTATGTCTGATTTGAAATTAATGCTTCATACCATCACGCTGCGGGGTGATCGGGTGACGCTGCGCCCGATGACCGAAGCCGACTGGCCAGATCTGCTGCGCTGGAACAGCGACCCCGAGGTGCTGTATTACTCCGAAGGCGACGATGTGCAAGCGTACAGCATGGGGGAAGTACAGGATATCTACCGGACAGTTTCCCAAAGCGCGCTGTGCTTCATCATCGAGTACCAGGGCCGGTCGATAGGCGACTGCTGGCTGCAACATATGAATCTGGAACGGGTGCTGCGGGAATATTCGGGCTTTGACGTGCGCCGCATCGATTTAATGATTGGCGAAAAGTCGCTGTGGGGACAAGGATTGGGTACGGAAATCATCCGTCTGCTGACCGATCTGGCCTTTCTCCACGAAAAGGCCGATTATGTATTGGGAGTGGACATCGCGGATTATAACCTCCGCAGCCGGCGGGCCTTTGAAAAGAACGATTACCGCCTGATCGCTCGCCATCCTCAGCCGCCTGGCAACAAGGCGCAGTACACACTGGACCTGCTTGCAAAGAATCCCCAACTGGGATTTCAAGCTTACGCCATTCATCTGTTCTTTGACCCGCAGATGGAAAGCACAATTCGTTCCACCTGGCGCGAGCTTGCCGAAAGCGGTGTGGCGCCATATTTCCATCAATCCGCAAACCGCCCGCATCTCACCCTTTCGATCTACCGCGCCATCGATCTGCCCGAGGCCCGCAAACGGTTGGCGGATCTGGCTGCACGGCAGGTGGCACTACCGGTATCTTTCCAGTACCACGGTGTCTTTCCGGGAGCGAATCCGACTACCTTTTTAGGACCACTGGTGACAGGTCCGCTGCTGGAATTACAGGCTGGCGTATGTGGTTTACTGGATGAGGTAAGTCAATTGCCCGATTTCGATTATTACCGCCCTGGTCACTGGATTCCGCACTGCGGTCTGGCGATAGAATTTGATGGATCGCGCCTGTTTGAGGCGATGCAGATCGGCCAACAGATCGAACTGCCGCTCAATGGCCAGATCTGCGAGATTGGCCTGACCGAAATGCGCCCGGTGCGGCATTTGAATACATGGTCGTTTCAAAATATGGCTATTGGATAAACAAGCCGCTATGTGGGACGTGGAGACTGCTTCGACCCCGATAGGGTCTTGCAACGACAACTAATAAAGGGGGCCGTTTTGAATAATGGGTAGAGTTGGCCGGTGAGAGCGGTAGTCAGGCATCAATACTGGCTGAGAATGTCGATGAGCCTTTGTAAAGTCGCTTCAATCTCGGCTCGATTGACGTTCATCTCCACCAGGTGCTTGTCGTCGAACTCCAGCAGCCACTGGTAGTAATCCAGCAAGGCCGCCTGCGTATCCATCGGCAGGTGCTCGTCCTGCAGCCTCTGGCGCAGCTGCTCGATATCGGCGATCTGGTCGGCGGACAACCCCACTTTCTCATCCTGGGCGATCACCAGCAGAAAATTCAGGGCGCGCAAATAATCGCGAGTGCTGTCTGCTGCCCTGCCTTCCAGCTCAAAAATGGCCCCTTCTTCTTTAAACAATTTCGCGACCAGTGCCAGGCGCTCGAAATCTACCCGCCCGCGCACGGTCAGCAGCTGCAGCAGACTCGGTTCATCCATTTCTTTTAACAGCACGGATCGCATCCCCAGCAGCAGTTCCAGGGCAATATCAACATCGGTCAGTGCGGCTTCCAGCTGGCCGTTCTTGCGCAGACCCAGGGCATGCAGCAGCAAGGCGATAGCTTGATTAATTCTACGGATAAGATAGTCTTCAGTCAGCATTTTTCCTGCTCTCTTGTTCTAAATTCAGACAGTCAGCGACCGGCCAGCGTCGCGTGCAGGCCACACGCTTTATGCCAGTCCGGGTGCGCGCTCACCCGACCTGTGCTTCAAGCCGGTGCAGCGTTTCTTGCAGCTTCGGCCGGACCCAATTCTCCTGATCCTGGTTGGGATATTTGCGGTAGGTGCATTCGATCACCATGATCAGGTACAGGTATGCATTGTACAACAAACGGCGGGTGATCTGCGCCGGATCCTGAAACAGCGGTTCACCGTAGCCGGCTACCCCGGGACTGTTGGGATTCGGGTCCCTGAATATCATTTCAATCAGCGGGTCGGCCCACATTACCCGTTCGAAATCGATCAACCCGGTCACATGCCCGGATTGGGGGTCGACAAAAACATTCCCATCCCACAGGTCCCAATGCACCAGGCGCGGGATGGAAACCGCTTCCAGGGTGGCAAAGTTCTTCTGCAGGATGTCGAATATTTCTTCGTACGGACGCTCCAGATCGACCTGCACCGCCAGGCCGTCCCGCAGCACGCCCTGCACCATTTCCGCGAAACAATCGCGCCAGCTGACCCCCACCGGGCAGGGCTGCGCCCAATAACCAAAAACCGGGCCGGTGATTTCAGCCATTTCGCGCGTCATATGCCCCATCTCGCGGCGCACATTCTGCTTCATCTCCTCGGTTAACTGCCCTTGAAGCTTATGGAAAGGTTCTCCGGGTACAAATTCCATCACGAAAAATTCACTGGGCAGCAGGCGCCGGGTAGTATCATAAACAAAGATCTCCGGAACAGGCACCCGGGTGCGTTCGCGCACCAGGCGCATCGACTCGACCTCAGCCCGCATCAGGTCTGTTTCGTAGCTCAGCACCTTCACCTCTGCCGGTGGGGCAGCTTTCAGCACACATTTCAAACCGTCGTCCAGTTCCAGCAAGGCAGCGGCGTTGAAAAAGCCTTCGCGCAGTTCTTCATAAGCTGCCAGCTTGCGGTCGGCACCGAAATGCTGGCGGACAATGTCGTGGGCAATACCGGCGGAAAGAGGAATTTTAGAAAAACTGTCCATAGCGCTCCAATGGTTAAGCAGAAGGATGGCGTTGATTCTACAGCCATTTGCGCGCTGCCGCCAGGATCCGTATCCAGGTATAATTATTTTTGTTTTACGACTATTTTTGTAATTCACCACGGAGACACCGAGGATACGGAACGAATCTTTTACGCAGGGTAAAAGGTAATAGAACTGACTACAACCCTCGCCAAAGATGCAGAGAAGATTGCTGCACTCAAAGCGCTCGTAGGCTGCATGGCATTCTAAACGGGTAGGGATAAACAGAGGTAAGGATTTCAATGGCAGAACCAAAATCTTCCAAGGTAGCAATCGTCTCCGAACAGGCAATTTACCTGCGCGGGTTGCGCTCTTTGGTGATGGAACATCAGGAGCTGCAGCTGGTCGGTGAGGCTGTCAGCCAGTCCGAATCCCTTCAGTTGTGCCAGTTGTCTGCACCTGACATGATCTTGTTCGATCTTAACCACAGCCCGCAAAACTGGCAGGAAACCATCCACAGCATCTGCCAGAAGTGGCCGAAGATCCAGGTCATCATTCTGATCGAAGATAAGGATCAGGTCTGGGTCGAAAAAGAATGCCCGGGGTTGCCCCTCTACCAGATATCCCGCGATGTTTCGGATGTTGAATTTCAGGCCGCCGTGACTCAGATCCGGCAAGACGCGGAACGTCACCTGTCCTCCAAAGTCCAGGGACGCTTTGACCACATCACAGTAGAAGATGAGGAAGATTACCTGGATCAAATCCAGGAGTTGGGACAACCCGGAGCGTCCCCCCGAAACGAGGGTCTGCTGGCCCGAGAGCTGACCATGGCCGGCAAGATCCAGGCCGATATCCTGCCAGAGGATCCACCCCCCATGCAGGGTTGGGATATCGCTGCCCGGCTGGTCCCGGCCCGCGAAACCTCCGGCGATTTTTATGATTTCATCCCCATAAGCGAGCATAAGCTAGGTATGGTCGTGGCGGATGTGACCGATAAAGGCATGGGGGCGGCCCTGTTTATGGCGCTCACCAGCACGCTGATCCGCACGTATGCCGTTCGCTACCCCACCCTGCCGGCCATCGCCCTGAGCGCCGTCAGCGAACGCATCCTGTCCGACACGCGCGGCGGGATGTTTGTGACCACTTTTTACGGCATTCTGGAGCCGCATACCGGTCGCCTGCTGTATGCCAACGCCGGTCACCCGGCCGGTGTGCTCATCAGGTCACGCCGCGGAAAAGAATCGATCGACCTGCTGCGCCCGACCGGCATGGCCCTGGGCGTATCCGACGATGCCCGCTGGCGGCAGAAAGAGGCGCGTATGATCCCGGGAGATGTGTTGGTGCTGTACACGGATGGGATCACCGAAGCCAACAATCCGAACGGTGTTTTTTTCGAGGAAGACCGCCTGATCGAGACCATCCTGCAAAATGCGGACAACTCGGCCCAAGAGATTCTGGATGCGCTGATAGAAGCGGTGCAGCGCTTCATCGGCCCGGTTCCTCGCCAGGATGACATTGCCATGATTGTCGTGCGGCGCGAAGAATAGTTAAATTCCAAACGGTTTTTTCTGCAAGAATGCGGAAACATTACGGGACAGCGACCGCAATCAGCTCGCGAATTGCAGTTTCACTGGCCGCTCGCCGGCTGTACTCGTCCGGCTGGTAGGCTTTGCCCATGAATACCCCCGCCCGCCGGAAGGTCATCGGGCTCTCCACGGATTTTCGCGCCGAGAAATGAACTTCACCCACGCCGGTGGCCTTCATTAAATCAGGCAAGTTTTGGGCATTGATCCCACCCCCGGCCATGACCGCAATCCGCCCTCCGGCCTGCCGCACCAACCCGGCGATGCAGGCCGCACCTTGCAGCGCGGTCGCCTGCTGCCCGGAAGTGAGCAAGCGCTCGATTCCGGCCCGAACCAGGACTTCCAGACCTTCGGACGGATCACGGCACAGGTCAAATGCACGGTGAAAAGTCACACTCATCGGGCAGGCGAACGCCACCAGTTCACGCGTGTGCTCGAAATCGATCGCACCGTCCGTATGGAGCATCCCCAGCACCACCCCGCTGGCCCCAACCTCCTTGACCGCTTGAATATCCTGGCGCATGACCTCCAATTCCGATGCGGAATACACAAAATCGCCCTCGCGCGGCCGCACCAGCACGTTAACCGCAATCCCCTGCTGGCAGGCCTGGCGCACCAGTCCCAGACTGGGTGTGACGCCGCCTTCCACCAATCCGGAGCACAGCTCCACCCGCTGCGCACCGGCACGCCGGGCCGCCAGCACGCCTTCCACCGCATCGACACAAACCTCAAAGATCATCCGAATTAATTCCTCTCTGCCAAAACCGCAACCTGATATCTATCCATTTTAACCGTGGAAAGCGAATTGGTGTGGGCAGAGCATGGCAAACAGAAAGCGTAATGAACAGGAACCAGGCCAACTTCTTGGCGCATTCAACGTGTGAAAAGGGGTAGAATCCGGGTATGAACCTTCCTTCCACCCCTTTAATTTACATCGCCCTCGCGCCGCAGTTGTATGATGAGATCCGTTTCGAGCAGTACCTGCCCGGCCTGCAGGAAAGTGCCCGGGTAGAACGCTGGACCGGTCCCGGAGCCCCGTCCCGAGAAGCCGTGCTGGATGCCCTGCAGCAGGCCCAGATCCTGGTGACCGGATGGGGAACCCCCTCCCTGGTCGAGGCCCTGTGCGACTGGTCGCCCGAGCGCTTCCCGCTGCGCCTGGTGGCGCATGTCGCCGGGAGTGTCAAAAACCTGCTGCCGTATGAAGCCCTGGCAAACGGCCTGCTGGTGACCCATTCCAACGAATCATTGGCCGAAGCGGTCGCCGAATTTACCCTGGGCGCCATCCTGGCCATGCGCCACCAGATGTTCCTGGCCGAGCGGCGCTTTAAGACGCGCCAGCCCACCCCGCATTATTCGCAAATCCACGAGTTGAAAGGCAGTACGGTGGGGATCATTGGGGCCAGTGCCATTGGACGGCGTGTGATGGAACTGCTGCACCCCTGGCAGGTGCAGCTGCTGATCTATGACCCGTATGCCCCGCCGGCGCTGCTCGAGAAGTACGGCGCGGTTGCAACCGGCCTGGATGAGCTGTTCCAGCGCAGCGACATCGTCTCGCTGCACGCCCCGGTGACGCCGGAAACGATCAAAATGTTGGGGGCTGCCCAATTTCACGCCATGAAGGACGGGGCTTTGTTCGTCAACACCGCCCGCGGACGCCTGGTGGATGCGGATGCCCTGCTGCGCGAACTGCAAACCGGGCGAATTTCGGCCCTGCTGGATGTGACCGACCCCAACGAACCGCTCCCGGCCAATTCTCCCTTCTTCACCCTGGAAAACTGCGTGATCCTGCCGCATATCGCCGGGCACAGCGCAGAGGCACGCCTGCGTCAGGGCCGCTATATGTCCGACGACATTCTCAACTACCTGGGTGGAAAAACCTTGCGCTTCCAGGTCCTTCCGGAACGCTGGGCCAGCATGGCATGATACTTTCGTATGTATTTTGCCGCTCATTGAGGTCAAAATACATGTGGGCAAATGAAATACCTGATTTGACCGAATGCCGACATATATGATAAATTAAATCATATATGCGTTCTTCTTTACCTCAACCGGTGATTTTGATGTGGGTCATGTTAACAACATTTGCCCCACCCGGCTTGCCGTCCTGCTGGATTGAGCGCGTACCCTGTGAAATTCACACCCACTTCAACGAACACCAGGCGCAATCCCCGCACAGCCATTTTTACCTGATCGACCTCTCGCTGGGATTGGCATCCCAGCCTTATCCTTTTTTAAGCGTCTCCGCGACTATTTTCATCTCGCTACTGGCCGCTTCCGGGGCAAAGGTCCGGCGCGGGATCATCCTGCATTTCTTTAGTAATCTGCGTTGGAAAGCGGCGCCGGAACCCCCACCCCCGAAAACATTTCTCTTTTCAATGCTGCCAGGCCCAAGGCCTTACTGATCCGAAAATTACAAACATCCTGGAGTAGAGAAATGAAGCCAAGGTTAGCTTTTTTGTTACTGGCGACCATATTGGTTGCTTTGCTGGTGCACAGCGCGGTTTTTGCGCACGGAATGACCACCGTGGGCGATTATGAATTGGAAATCGGGTTCCACAATGAACCCGTGGTGGTTGGGATGCCGAACGCATTGGATTTGTTCGTGACCAACGCCAAAACGGGAGAAAAGGTCAACGGACTGCAGGACACGCTGCAAGCCGAACTGATCTTCGGCGCTTCCACGAAATCGTTTGCCCTGGAACCTCAGGAAGGCGGGGATGGGGCCTACACGGCCTACGTGATTCCTGCGGCAGTTGGGGACTATACCTGGCACATCACGGGTAAAATCAACGATACACCGGTCGACGTGTCGATGACCAGCTCGCCGGATACCTTCAATTCGGCAGAGGAAGCCTCCATGTATACCTTCCCCGCTGCCGTGAACCCATCGGCAGGAATTGCGAACACGGCCTTATTGGTTGGAGGTGCCGGCCTGGTAGTCGGGTTGATTGGTTTGGCCTTTGGCCTGGCTGCCCTGCAGGCGTCCCGGCGTCAAAAATAAATTTTGCTTGCGATTGGGCGGTTGCAGGCCTTATAGTGTGCCAGCCGTCTAAAAAGGTTAGCAGTCCGATGCAAAAACGCCGCAAGGCAGCGTCTGTAAAGTTCATCTTCGGCATGCTGTGGGCCGTTCTCCTGGGTTTCACACTCACGGGCAGCGCCCTGGCGCATGCCAACCTGGTGCGCTCGGTTCCTGCACGCGGGGCGGTGCTGGCGAACGCGCCCCACACGGTCATCCTGGAGTTTACCGAAAACCTGGACCCGCAGTTCTCGCAGGTGCAGTTGATCGCCGCTAATGGGCAGGTGGTTGCGCCTGGACCGGGCACGATCGACCCCAATGCACCACGGGTGATGAGACTGGTCCTGCCCGCCCTACCGGACGGCACCTACAGCGCCGTGTGGCAGACCCATTCCGCGGCGGATGGCCATTTCACCAGCGGTTCGGTTGGGTTCTCGGTGGGCGAATACGACCCCAACCTCTCGCTGCTGCCAGCAGACAACACACCCATCCCATCGGAGACCCTGCCTCCATTGGCGGATACCCTCCTGCGCTGGGCATCCTATTTGGCAGCCGCCCTGCTGGGTGGGGGTGTTTTCTTTGGCGTCCTGGTGTGGCGTCCCGCGTACCGCGCCAGTCCGCCTTCCCCCGCTGGCGAGGATGCATGGAATCTCCCCCTTCCTGAAGGGAGGGGGAGAGAATGGGTTCCTCAGCCCACCGCTCGTCTGCTCCGCCGGCAGGTGCTGATCGGCGCCGGTGCACTGATCGCGCTTACTGTTTTATCCTTCCTGATCCAGGCGCTGACCGCCGCGGCCAACAACCCCCAGGCGGCGTTTGGCGCGGCATTGCTGGATATCATCAACCCGGCCAGCGCCTGGCCGTATTGGGGGCGGATCGCGATCCTGGTCTTCATCATCTTGCTGACCGCCCAGGGGGCCAGCCCCGGGCGAGACCCGCTCTCTCTCTGGCTGGCTTCCCTGGCTGCGGTGCTGCTGGTGATGGTCACCTTCAGCCTGAAAAGCCACGCCGCGGCGCTTCAAAGCCCCCTGGCAGTGGCGGCCGACATGGTGCATATCACCGCCATGACCGCCTGGTTAGGCGGGCTGCTGCCGCTGTTCCTGTCCCTCCGCCAGAACAGCCTGCCGCCGGCGGTGATCGTGCCGCGCTTTACACGCCTGGCCCTGACCTGCGTGGGCCTGCTGGCTCTGACCGGGGTTTTTGCCGCGCTGGAACAGGTACGCAATGTGCAAGGGTTAACTGACAGCCTTTACGGGCAGGCCCTGCTGGTGAAAATCGGGTTGTTTGGGCTGCTGATCGGTCTGGGTGCGTTGAATTTCCTGGGGCTGACCCCCGGCTTCCAGCGCGATGAAAGCAGCGCCTCCCGCCGGATGCGCCTGTCGATCCGCGCGGAATGGCTGTTGGGAGCGCTGCTCCTGGTCGCGGTGGGGATCATGGCGGGCACTTCGCCGGCCTTCGATGCCTTGCAGGCCAATCGCCAGATGGGCGTCATCGGCGATTATCATCAAGACGGCATTCAACTGCGCCTGTGGCTGGCGCCCGGCATCACCGGGGTCAACGAGACCGCCGTGGATGTTTCCGGCGCGACCGGTGCTGATGCGGCCACAGCCCAGGTGCTGCTTCGTTTCCGCAAGAGCGACGGCAAGCTGGGCACCACCCAGGCTGAGGCCAAAACCAACGATCAGACGCGCTATTCGGTGTTCGGCAGCTATTTTACCCGGGCAGGCGAATGGACCATTCAGGCCATCTACCGCCGCCCAGGGCAGAATGACGTCAGCCATACCTTTTCGGTCAGCATCCGGACCGACCCCAACGACCCGGACCCGGTCAACCCTATCCCATCCTCGCCCGATTCGATCGCTGACGGCGCCGCGCTCTACCGGGAGCACTGCGTGCTGTGCCACGGGGTTGGCGGTAAAGGCGATGGGCCGGGCGGGCTGGCGCTCAACCCGCGTCCAGCGGATCTGACCTACCACACCATCCCAGGGGTGCATACCGACGGGCAGCTCTATTTCTGGATCACCCACGGACTGCCGCGCACGGCAATGCCGGCCTTTGAGAGCCTGACGAGTGAAGAACAGCGTTGGGATCTGGTTAATTACATCCGTACACTCGCCCAGCCGGTAAAATAAAGCTGAGGTTTTCTTATGAAAAAATCGATTTTCCTGCTCATTTTATGGCTGGCGGCAGGCTGCGCCGGCGCCGTGGCGACCAACCCCGCGCCTGGTTCGCCGCCAGATTCTACTTCCGCTCCCACCTTATCCGCATCCACCCCCGCCGCGGAGGGCTCCCTGCCGATGACCTGGGGCGGGCACGGCCTGAGCGGGCATCTGCTGCTGGTCCAGTACCACGAGAGTGGGGACTCACTGATCAAGCTTGACCTGGAAACAGGAAACCTCAAAACCCTTTTCCAGGCCCCAGCGGGCAGCCGGCTGAATACCGCCGCCCTTTCGCCGGATGGAACGCAGCTTGTCCTGGCGTATGCCCCACCCACTGCCGGAGAAATCCAGTTGGGCTACACCGATTTTTACCTGTTTACGCCCGGTTCGGCGGACCCACCCCGGGCGCTCAAACTGCGCCAGGTTGCAAACGAATCCTATTTCGGCCCGGTCTGGTCGCCGGATGGCAAGACGATCGTTTACGCCCATTTCTTCGTGACCACGGCCGACAACAAGCCGGTTTACCACTACGCCAGCGAACGCACCGACCTCAACGGCAAATCGGAGACCCTGATTCCGGATTCTTTCTGGCCGGTGCTCTCGCCGGACGGCAGTCGCCTGGCGTATGTATCGGCAGACCTGTCCTCGCTCAGCAATGATTTATATATCGCTGATCCAGACGGCAAGAACGCTCTGACCCTGACCAGCCCAGGTGTGACCCCGCCGGTCGATTCGCACCTTTTCAGCCCGGACGGAAAAACGATCTACTTCAGCATGGTCAACGCGCAGACGCCCCCGGCCACTTCCTGGTGGGAAAACCTCTTCGGGATTAAAATTGTCACAGCCCATAACGTGCCTTCCGATTGGTATCGGGTGCCGGCAGCAGGGGGCAAAATCGAGCGCATCACCAATACCAACGACACCGGACTGTACGGCGCCATCTCGCCAGACGGCAAACATATGGCATATATCAGCGTGCGTGGGCTGTTTGCGGTAAACACGGATGGGTCGGACCTGGTGCAGCTCTCGGACGCTGTGTTTCAGGGCAACGGCAATATCCAATGGCTTCCATAATCCACTTGTTGGAATCTAATCACAGAACCACAGAAATACTGAGAAATACAATTCATTAAGATGGGTAAATCATCATTTTTTTTGGCAGGGACAAAAATCAAGGAAAGAAGAATGGAAGCCAAACTGGAAACCCTCTACCTGGATATTCAACGCGCCTTTGGCGATCGCGCCAGCGCCCAAGGTGGGGCGCTCAGATCAACGGACCGCTATGAAAAGAGCGCTGATTTTTCCGGCTACAACCTGCGCTCCGCCCAATTTAGCGAGGTTTTCACATCCTTCCTGCCCGTCTTTAAAAACCTGACCCCCGAAGAACGGCGCACCCTGGCAGAAGCCCTGCTGCGCTCCGGGATCCATGAGCTGGTCGCCTGCGCGATCCGCCTGGTGGCGCTGGATGTGCGGTACCTGCTGCCGGAACAAAGCGAATACGTGATGCGCATGCCGGATCATTTCCACGGTTGGGGGTCGACCGACGATTTCTGCGTGAACGTGCTCCACCCGCTCATGCTGCGCCAGCCGGAGGACGTGCTGCCCTTGCTCGAGGCCTGGAACCGCTCCCCAAACCGCTGGGCGCGCCGGGCCAGCGTGGTGGCTTTCACCCGCAAGGTGGGGGAGTCGGGGCGCTTCACCCAGGACTGCCTGCGCCTGTGCGAGAGTTCTGATTTGGGACCCGGAGGACCTGGTGCGCAAAGGGGTGGGTTGGGCGCTCAAAGACACCCTGCGCGGCGAGCGCCAGCCGGTGCTGGCCTATATCCGCGATCTACGCCGGCGCGGCGTTTCGGCCGTCATCACCCTGTACGCGATGCGCGACCTGAAAGGCGCAGAGCGCCAGGAACTGCTCGCTATCCATAAAGCATAGGAGACAATCATGCTTGCTTTCGAAGAAACCGGACCGGTTGAGGCCCCCTGCGTGATCTTTGTGCACGGGCTGATCGCCAGCCGCTGGACCTGGCGCCAAACCACGGCCCAGTTGCAGGACTACCACTGCCTGGCGCCCGACCTCCCGGGTCACGGCGAGTCTGCAGGTACACCCTGGAAATCGATCGCAGACTCGGCCCGCCAGGTGATCGAGCTGGTACGGGCAAAGTCCATGAACGGAAAAGCCACCCTGGTGGGACTTTCGCTGGGGGCAATGGTGGCCCTGCAGGCGCTTAACGAGGCCCCGGATGCGGTGACCGGGGTGGTGATGACCGGGACCAACCTGCTGCCGCTGCCCTGGCATGTGCGCTTGCTCAGCCTGGTGATGCTGCCGGGGATGCGCTCAGAGCGTTTCTTAACAGCCAGCGCGGAGAGTTTGCACCTACCGGAGGAAGCGATCCCCCTGTACCGCGCGGATCTGGAACGTATTTCACGCACCACCACCCTGCTGGCCAGCCTGGCGGCCTCGGGTTTTCGCTTGCCAAAACGCCTGGTGGGTGCCAGCAGCCCGCTGCTGACCCTGGCAGGAGAACAGGAGAACATCCGCGTGCTGGATTCCCAACGGATCCTGTTGAAAGCCCTGCCCAACGCCCAGGCCTGCAAGGTCCCTGGCGGGCGGCATGGCTGGATCGGCGAGCAGCCGGAATTGTGGGCGCAGACGCTGCGCGCCTGGCTGGGGCAGGCGCCCCTGCCGGAAGCGTTGATCCGCGTTCAGCGCTACTGACCCGGATCCGGCCGCGATGGATTTTTTAACGCATCACAAGAGGAATAAAAACATCGTAAAGAGAGGGGGAAATGATCGTATAAACGATGCCATCCGTATTGAACACAATGCTGCCGTCCCGGTCGGTGCGCCAGACGCGCGCGCCGGTCTCGTTCAGGCGGGCGATGGTCGTGGCCGATGGGTGGCCGTAGCTGTTATCGCCCACCGAGATCACGGCCTCTTTGGGCTGGACGGAAGCCACAAAATTGGGACTGGAGCTGTAGACCGATCCGTGATGGGCAACTTTGAGAATGTCTGCCGCCAGAGGCGTACCGCGTGCCATGACCGTGGCTTCGATAGTGGTGTCGATATCGCCGGTGAACAAGAAGCGCCGGCTGCCGTAGGTGACCATCATCACCAGCGAGGCGTCGTTGGTCTCGGGACTGTCCAAACCGGAAGCGGGGTTCATCACCCACACGGTCATCTGGCCCAATTGGAGAGTCCCGGGGAATTGGGCCGGTTCGAGCGCCAGTCCGCGATCGGCCACCGCGGTGGCGAACGTGCCCCAGGTAGCAGTCGTGCCGGGGTAGCCGTTGTATAAGACGCGCTGGACGGCAATTGACTGATCGGCCAGGACGGTAATCAGTCCGCCGATATGATCGCTGTCGGCATGCGAGGCAAGCAATACGTCCACGCTGCTGATCCCCAGGTTTTTCAGCACGGCAACCACAGTCGGGCCAGCGGAGGTCCTGCCGCCGTCGATTAACAAAGTGAAACCGTTCGCATCCCGCAGCAGGGCGCTGTCGCCCTGGCCAACGTTGATATAGGTGACCTGCAAGACTGCCGCGCCGCGGAGATCCTGGATCAGGAAAACGGACAGCAAGGCAACAATCAGAAAGGCCGGGACCGCGACTTTTTTGCGAACGCTCAAAGGTTCCCTCGAAGGAGATGATAGGTTGATTATAGAGCTTTTTACACCTCTCCGACGAATTGAAAGTTAATATGGATGGCGAAAATACGAAGGGCATTCTGGTTGGATTAATTCGGCACTTCGTTATAAACTTGCATATCTTCTGAAACACAAATATTTGAAAGATTTTCCGAATACCTTCCTATCCTCCGTGAACACCTTGAACAGGAGTTAATACATGGATGAATTCATGAAAGCAAGCATTGCGGAAGCGAAAAAGGGCCTGGCAGAAGGCGGCATTCCGATTGGCTCTGTGCTGGTCGTTGACGGGAAAATCGTCGGGCGCGGTCATAACCGGCGGGTGCAAAAAGGGAGCGCGATTTTACATGCCGAGATGGACTGCCTGGAAAATGCGGGAAGATTAAGCCCGGCCGAGTACCGCCGGGCGGTCATTTATTCCACCCTTTCTCCCTGCGATATGTGCAGCGGCGCCATTTTGCTGTACAGGATCCCGAAAGTTGTGGTTGGGGAAAACAGGACCTTTCAGGGCCCGGAAGCTTATTTGCGCTCGCGCGGTGTGGCACTGGAGATTCACAACGAAACGGAATGCATCCGCCTGATGGATGAATTTATCCAGGCCAGGCCAGAGCTCTGGAATGAGGATATCGGCGAATTAGATGAGGCGGGCTAACGCGCGCCGCACATCGTGACAAAAGAGAGGTGCGGTTCCACCGCACCTCTCTTTTGTAAGCAACGAATTTTCTCGTTTATTTAGAAAACACCAGATCGCAGGCTTCGGCCGGCATCCAATGCGCATCCTGGCCTTCCCACTTCACATTGCAGCCGATCGGGTTGGTCAGCGGCACACTGATCGGCTTGCCGGCCAGGTGTTCCGTGAGGGCATTATCCAGGTCGTTGACCGTCATCTTGCTCGTCTCGCGCGGATTATCCACGCCGCGGCCGGTGTAAATCAGCTTGCGGTCCTGGTCAAAGACATAAAAGTGAGGCGTGCGCAGCGCACCGTACATCAATGCGGCCTTCTGGGGTTCATCGTACAGGTACACCCAGGGGAATTTCTGCTCTTCCATGCGAGAGACCATGTGCTCGAAATCATCCTCAGGATGGGTCACTTTGCTGTTGGAATTGATCCCCACAAACTTGACCCCCTGCGGGGCGAACTTGAGCGCCGTCTGGCGGGTCACTTCATCCGACCCGAGCACGTAGGGACAGTGGTTGCAGGTAAAGAAAACCACCAGCACTTTGGCATCCGCAAAATCTGATAACTGGTAAGTCTTGCCATCGGTCGCCGGCAGTTTGAAATCCGGCGCGCTGTCCCCGATTTGTAAAGTAAAAGACATCTTGAGCCTCCTGTATAATTTTTCAGGCAGAAATATGCCGGATTGGGCCGCTTAGCACAGATCCAATCCACCCACCAGGCAAATTTCCACCCCAAGCTTTCTCTTTATTGTACAGTATTATGAGCAAAGATGGAAATTTTTGGGGTTATGCCGCAGGCAGGTGTTCGCGTAAGGGTTGATCGGCTGAAATCCTGCATTAAAATGCGGTTGGTCACTCGTCACACTTTTAGATCGGTATAATAAATTATGTGAGTGATTTTCCGCTGATCTCACTTTCTCACTGACCTTTTTTCCAAGGAGTGTTCTGAGATGACCAATTCACAGGTTTGATTAATTGCTGCAGCGATCGCATTACTTGCTGGAGGTGTCATTGCCAATGCCAACGATATTGACGTAAGTGTAAGTATCATTATTATATTGGTCAGCGCGGTTATTTTCATCATTGAGTACATACGCAATCAAAAAGCATAGCTGCAGCGTTTATAAACACCACATTTTGTAAAAGCGCACACCGTGCCCCTAAGCAAATATCCGATGCATCCTCGTCTTTCGGTTGCCCAACTTTGCCTGTGAGAACGTCAATAAGATCCTGTGTTTGTGCTTTGCTTAGGCCGCTGTTCATGACATGTATAGGAGAAAGTTAAAAGGTACCGAAAAATCAAAACCACGCCCCGGTACAATTTACCCTCCTCCCTTTCGCGCAGCGATTACCAGGCATAGGCCATTGGTGCTTCACCACCCGGCCCGGGGAAAATCTTGTCCAATTTTTTCAGTACTTCTTCATCCAGCACAATCTCGGTTGCACGTACGGCGCTTTCCAACTGCTCCATCGTGCGGGGTCCGATGATGGGCGCGGTGACGGTTGGATTGTGCAGCAGCCAGGCCAGAGCCACCTCAGCAGGTAGATGCCCAATTTCCCAGCACAACGCCTCGTACTTTTCCAGTTTGTCTCGATTCTCGGCAACACCTTTTTCAAAGTCGGCACCCATACGACGGCCGGTTGCCATTTTTTCTAATGCGCCGCCAGAGTCGAGAAGTGCAGGGTCAGGCAAAACCGGTCGCTGAGATAAGCAAGGAGGATCTTTATGGCGAGTTATATCAACTATCTCATCGTTATTGGGGTTGGCATCATCGTGATCGGGGTCATAACTGTTGTGGCCCGGTATTCGCGAGAGATAAACGCCGCCCGCCAGCGCCTCGACCGCCTGGGCAGCCGGGTGATCGACACCGCCTGTGGTCAGATCGAGTATGCGAGCGTTGGAGAAGGCTACCCGGTATTGGTCGTGCACGGCGCCATGGGCGGTTTTGACCAGGGATTGTTATTGGCGGACAATATTGATGTTACCAGCTACCAGGTGATTGTCGTTTCGCGCTTTGGCTATCTGCGCACGCCGGTGCCGGAAGGCGCGACACTGGATACACAGGCGGACGCTTTCGCCAGCTTATTGGACGCCTTGGGCATCCAGCAGGCGGCTGTTTTTGCCGTCTCAGCAGGCTCGACCTCGGCGCTCCGTTTCGCCGCACGCCATCCCGATCGCGTCTCGGCGCTTGTCCTGCTTTCGCCAGACGCCCCGGGAGAGGTCTATATGACGTTACCCCCTCGCTTTGTATTCGACGTCCTCTTCCGCAGTGATTTTTTCTTTTGGGTATTGATTACCTTTTTCAAGAAGCAAATGCAAACTTTAATGAGCCTGGTTCCCAAAGATACCGTTCCGACCCCGCAAGATGCGGCACTGGTTGACAGGGTCATGGTTGGGGATCTGCCTACCAGCCGGCGGATGGACGGCATTGTTTTCGAGACATATGTGTATGAAGACGACTTTAATACTTTTGTTACCCCGGCCAGCCCGTATCCGCTGAGTCAGATTGGAACCCCGACGCTGGTCATTAATGCCGCGGATGACCCGATTTCACTCCCAGTGAATGTGCGTGCTCTGGCAGAACAAATGCCCAACGCACAGTTGTACGTCGTACCAGATGGCGGGCATCTTCTTTTCGGACATACGGATGAAGTCAAGGATGAGATCGCCCGATTCCTCAATCACAACCTGGCTGAACGGCATTCAGAACATAAAGAGGAGGTCCATTCATGACCAGGATGTCGATTCGAGGAATTAATCTGAATGTGAAAGTCATTGGACACGGGTACCCGTTGGTGCTTATGCATGGTGGTCCTGGAGCAGATCTTTACACCATGATGTCATTCAAACCCTGCGCAGATCAATTCACTTTGATTTTCTATGACCACCGCTGCAATGGGCGCTCCACAGGGGCTGATGTTTCGACGATGACCTGGGAGAACCTGACTGCCGATGCCGACGCCCTGCGCGATAAGTTGGGCTTCGAAAAATGGGCTGTGCTTGGACATTCCTTTGGGGGGTATGTTGCCCTTGAATATGCGCTGCGCTATCCAGACAGGCTATCTCACCTGGTGCTGCTCGATACGGGAGGAGACAGCCGCTGGGCGCAAGAGAATTCTCCAAAGGTCCTGGCCCAGCGCAAGTTCAGCCCCGAAATTGTAAACATGGCAAGCCGTTTCCTAAATGGGCAGATTGAACCCCAGGAGATGTTTCCAATTTTGATGAAGTTAGGAAAAGCCTACAACCCCTACACCACGATATCACAGATCCCACATATGATTGTCAGGGGATTAAAAACGAAGATGAGACCAGAAGCGCTCATTTATGCCGGAACCCATTTTCTCAAGGGTTGGTCGGTCATGAGCCGTCTTAATGAGATTAAGGTGCCCACCCTGATCCTGGCAGGGAAGGAAGACTTCCAGTTCCCGCCTGAACACCAGGAAGCGCTGGCTGCCGGGATCCCCAACTCCCGTTTGACGATCATCGATCGTGCCGGTCACAATCCACACGATGAGCGCACGGCCGAGGTCCTACGAGCAGTCAGAAATTTTCTAACGACCACTTAAGACCGCGCGGTTGATGGCTCTGTAAAAACCGTTGTGATATCAAATATGTGTTTGGGATGTTTTCTTATGAAATCCAAGAAAATCCACCTGGATTTGTGATTTGCTAGTGGATCGCTGGCTCTAATCTCGTTCATTGAAAAAGCACCTTATGCAAAAATAAAAGCATAAGGTGCTTTTTTTGTCCTTTTCTTGGGGGTCAGTTCAATTCCTGGGTCTTTTTTATAAAAGGACCAACGGATACCCTCAGGAGCTAAAGATCCACCCAGCGTTTTTCACGCGCCGCCATGTAGAGTGCTTCCATCACCGTGCTGCGGTATGCGGCTTCGTGGGCCGTCACCAGTGGGACACCCGATTTACCCACAACTGCATCTAAAAATAATTCAAAGGCGTGCGGCCAGGGCGCCGGCAGATTAATCCATGGGTTTTTACCATCTGCGCCCTCGATACTTTGGCTTTTGAAATACAGTTGTCCGTTCATCACCAATGCGTGTCCCTGGGTGCCGCTCAATTCCAATGTAACGGGATTAGCCACATCCACCCAGCCAGCCCCCATCGTGCCAATGACGCCATTCTTGAATTTGAGCATTGCTTCACCGGTTTCATCACAGTCCGGGTAACGGGCAGTGCCAGGTTCGATATCCGCGGTCACGCTGGAAACCTCGCCCATCATCCATAGCATGATATCCAGCACATGAGTCCCCAGATCACCAAAACCGCCCACGCCTGATTGCTTAACATCAGCCATCCAACGCCACTGCTTGTCAAACCAACCGTTCAAAGAACCTGAATGGCAATTTACCATGCGCAAACGGGTGATCTGTCCAAATGAACCGGCGTCAATGTGTCCTTTGATGAAGCGCAGCAGCGGGTTGCCGCGCATAAAATAGCCGGTCTGGAAAGTCACCTGGGCTTTTTCAATCGCATCAGCCATACGGGCAGAGTCCCTGGCACCCAGTCCCAGTGGTTTTTCAACAAACATCGGCTTCCCGGCCTGTGCTGCAGCAGCCACCAGGTCTTCATGGCGGTTGGTTTCAGAACAAATAACTACGGCTTTGATATCGGAATCATTCCAGATATCTTCCAGTTTCTGGGTCACCTGGGCATCCAGGTCACCCGCCCATAGCGCCGCACGTTCAACGTCATGGTCCCAAACCAACCGCACTACCACATCACTGCGGTCTTTGATCCGTTTAACAAACCCGGGGGTGTGAATGTGCGCTCCCCCAACCAGAGCCAGTTGAATTGTCATATTTCCTCCTAAAGCAGAAAGGGTCCACTTAAAATCCTACATCAACTTTCACTTCGCACCCTGAGGCCTGACTGCGGTAGATCCCATCCAGGATGGTCAGCACGTGCAGTGAGTGTTCCGCTGGAACAGGCGAAGGCAGCCCTTCGGTGACAGCTTTGGCGAATTCAACACATTCCAACGCGTGCGGTTCCATCGTGTCGGCGGTAAATTGCAGCGTGCAATTCTCCAATTGGCGCGACTTGTAATCCATGCTCATAAAGTTGGCCTGGGGCCACTCGCAGCCGCCTTCAGTGCCATACAGCCAGATCCTGGCATCCTCACCCTGTGCATTGTGGTGCAGCAGCCAACTGACTTCCAGAACCAGCGTGGCACCGTTGTCAAAGCGCACAAACGCGGCGGCGAAATCCTCGACGTCCATATCTTGCGGCACGGCATTGCGCCCGCCCCAATTCGTGAAAGCGCCTTCGTGATGGGCAAGTTCTGTCCGCGATACCCCGCTGACCGCCACCGGCTTAGGATGCCCCATTAACCATAAGGTTGTATCCAGAATGTGTACGCCGATGTCGATGGTCGGACCCCCTCCGGAATTCTGTTTGTACAGGAATGTCGGGCTGAGGGGCAGGCCCAACCTGCGCAGCATCCAGGCGCGAGCATGATAGATATTGCCGAGTATGCCAGATTCCACTTTGGCCTTTACAGCCTGCGAAATACCGCGGAAACGGAAATGCTGCGCGGTCATCAACATCCTACCGGAGCGGTCACGCGCTGCAATCATCTGGCGGATTTCACCAGGCGTAGGGGCGAGTGGTTTTTCACAGATAACATGCTTGCCTGCGGACAGAGCCGCAATCGCCAGGGGGGCATGGAACATATTCGGGGTGCAGATGTCGATAATATCGATATCCGGATCATTAAACAGGTCCCAAGAATTCTCGGTATAACGCGTCACCCCATGTTTGGATTTCCAGCCTTCAAACACAGCCGGATTGATATCCGCTCCAGCGACAATTTCCGCATAAGGCGAGGCATTCCAACCCGGGACATGCGTATGCGAGATCCCGCCCAATCCAATCATACCAACTTTCAGTTTTTTGGTCATACTCGATCCCTTGGAAAAGAATTGAGATTGCTTGATAAGAGACAAATTATACATCCAGCACGAAGGTCGATGTACCAATTTCAAGCAACTGTTAATCGAGTGAAAACAACCCTCGAAAACAAAAAGAATCATTGAGATTATATTCGGCAGGATAATTTTCGAATGTCTGACTGCGTTTTTTGTTATCTGGTGGGGATGTGAAGACAAAAGGTGATGAACTGGTGAAACAAGGTAAAATTTGGGTCGCAGTGGTGGGGCTCGGTTTTGGGGCTGAATTTGTGCCGATGGACAAATTACGCGGCATGATCCTGCGGTTGGTCACTTAGCGAAGCCTATGGTATGCTCCCGGCTTTTAAACTAAACGCTCCCCCCTTTTGGTATACTGCATGAAGCACACCGCACCGCAGGAGCGTTTGCTTGAAGATTCCCCTGAAAACCTATTGGGATTTGCTGGCCAGGCACATTGCCCCGCAAAGAGGGCGCTTCGTCTGGCTGGTGATCCTGCTCCTGGGCAGCATCAGCCTGCAGATCATCAACCCGCAGATCATGCGGGCCTTTATCGATTCGGCTCTGGGTGGAGGTGCGGCCAGCCAGCTCCTGCGCGATGCGGGCGCGTTTATCGCCATCGCACTGGTACAGCAGGGCGTGTCCATTGGGGTCACCTACCTGGGCGAAAGTGTGGCCTGGACGGCGACCAACGCCCTGCGCGCGGAACTGGCCGAGCACTGCCTGAACCTGGACATGAGCTTCCACAACACGCATACCCCGGGTGAGCTGATCGAGCGCATCGACGGCGATGTGACCCTGATGGCAAATTTCTTTTCCCAGTTCGCCATCCTGATTGTGGGCAATGGGCTGCTCCTGGTGGGGGTGCTGGCGGCGCTGTTCCGGGAGAATGTCTGGACCGGGGCGGTTTTCACCCTTTTTGCCGCCTTCACCCTGACCGTGCTGGCTCGCCTGCGCGGGATCGCCGTGCGCCACCATAAAGACCGGCGCCAGGCCGAAGCCGAACTGTCGGGCTTTATTGAAGAAACGCTTTCCGGCACCGAAGACATCCGCTCCAGCGGGGCCAGCGGCTTCCCCCTGCGCGAGCTGTTCCGCATGCAAGGTATCATCAAGGGACACGACCGTAAAGCCCACCAGAAACGCTGGCTGGTTTCCGACCTGGTGTCGGGAGGGTTGATGACCCTGGGCACCGTGATGGCCATCACGGCTGGCTTCCTGCTGTACAGCAATGGCAGCATCACTTTGGGAACAGTCTACCTGATTATCCATTATGCCACCCTGGTCGAAGCCCCGGTCAAGGCCCTGACCCACCAGGTGGAAAGTTACCAGGCCATCGGGGCCAGTGTGGAACGCCTGGACGAACTGCGCAAGATCGAAACCCGAGTCCCAGACGGAGCCGGGCGCGAAATCGCAGGCGGCGCGTTGTCCCTGGTATTTGAGGATGTGAGCTTTGCCTACCACGACGCCCCGCACGACCCGGTGCTGTACGATCTCAGCTTCACGCTCGACCCGGCGCGCGTTTTAGGCCTGCTGGGCCGCACGGGCAGCGGCAAGACCACTCTGACCCGGCTGGTGATCCGCGTGGCGGACCCGATCAGTGGGGCCATTCGCCTGAATGAAACCGACCTGCGCACGGCGCACTTACACGTACTGCGCCAGCGCGTGGCGGTGGTAACCCAGGAAGTGCAGCTCTTCCGGGCGACCCTGCGGGACAACCTGACCTTCTTCGACCGAAGCATCGCCGACGAACGCCTGGTGGCGGCGCTGGAGGATTTAGGCCTGGGCGAGTGGTACCGCAGGCTGCCGCAAGGGCTGGATACCAAGCTGGCGATGGGCGGACGCAGCCTTTCCGCCGGTGAGGGACAGCTCCTGGCCCTGACGCGGGTTTTCTTGCGCGACCCGGGCCTGGTCATTCTGGATGAGGCCTCTTCCCGGCTGGATCCGTTGAGCGAAGCCCTGATCGAGAAGGCCATGAACAAGCTGCTCAAAGGCCGCACGGCAATCGTCATTGCTCACCACTTGAATACGGTACAGCGCGCCGATGAGATCATGATCCTGGACGAGGGCCGCATCTGCGAGCACGGCGCGCGTGAATCCTTGATAAAGGACCCAAACTCGCGATTTTCTGGTTTACTGCAAACCGGACTGGAAGAGGTGCTGGTTTAATGAATGGGCCCAAGATGGATGGCGCACAGATCAATAAGCCGGTAAGCACAACCATGGCGGCCTGGAAAGTCATCCTGCACATGGTCCACTTCCGGCTGTGGTATATCCTGGTAGATTTTGCGGCGGTCACATTGATGCGGTTTATGGGCCAGATCGCTCCGGGGCTGATTCTGCAGGCCTTCTTCAACATGCTCACCGGCAGCGCCGCTCTGGGGTTCAACATCTGGACCGCCGCCGCATTGTTTATCGGAGCCTACCTGGGGCGCATTCTGGGGGCATACGGCTTTGTCTATGCGGATGTGCCCCTGTTTGCGGAAAGCGCCACCTTGCTGCGTAAGAACATTTTGACCCACATCCTCAAGCGTCCCGGTGCGGCCCCGCTGCCCGATTCGCCCGGCGAAGCCGTCAGCCGCATCGTAGGCGACGTATTTGAAATTCCGGTGTTTGGGCTGTTCATGAACGACACGCTCTCCGGCATCCTGGTCGTGATCGTGTCGATTGGCCTGATGTTATCCATCAACCCCTGGATCACCCTGCTGGCGCTGACCCCGCTGTTAGTGGTGGGCGTGATCGCCAACCGGGCTTCGGCGCGCATCGAGCGCTACCGGCGTGCCAGCCGCCAGTCTGCGGGGGCGGTGACCGGATTTATTGGAGAATTCTTCGGCGCGGTGCAGGCCGTAAAAGTGGCTACAGCCGAGAAGAATATGATCGCCCATTTCGCAGAAATTAACGAAGAACGCCGCAGGGTGACCCTGCGCGAGCGTCTTTTCGACGCGGTGCTGAATTCGCTGTGGCACAACACTTCCTATTTCGGCACCGGGGCGATCCTGCTGCTGGCCGGGCAGGGTATGCAGGCCGGAACGTTTACCATCGGCGATTTCTCTTTGTTTGTGTACCTGCTGCAAAGTATGGGCGAACTGACCACTTTTGCCGGCGTGACGTGGGCGCGCTACAGGCAGTTAATCATCTCGATTGAGCGCATGTACCGCCTGATGGAAGGCGCCCCACCGGAAGCCCTGGTGGAAGAAAGCCCGGTCGACCTGGAAGGCCCGCTGCCGGAGGTAAATTATCCCCCACTCCACGAAGCTGATGTACTGCACGATTTGGAAATCAAGGACCTCACTTATCATTACCCCGACAGCCGCAACGGGATCAAGGGCGTGGATTTGCGTCTAAAGCGCGGTACGCTGACCGTGATTACGGGACGCGTTGGCTCCGGCAAGACCACCCTGCTGCGGGTGCTGTTGGGCCTGCTGCGCAAAGAACACGGCGAAATCCGCTGGAATAGGCATCCGGTGGAAGACCCCGGCGAATTCTTCATCCCACCGCGCTGCGCATACACGGCCCAGGTGCCGCGTCTGTTTTCTACCACGCTGCGCGATAATCTGCTGCTGGGGTTGAAACGCGATAAAGACCAGATCCACGCCGCCTTGCGCCTGGCGGTGATGGAACAGGACCTTGAGGAAATGGGCCCATTAGGATTGGACACGCCCATCGGGCCGCGCGGGGTGCGCCTTTCAGGCGGGCAGGCTCAGCGCACAGCCGCGGCGCGCATGCTGGTGCGCGAGGCGCAGCTGCTGGTATTTGATGACCTTTCCAGCGCGCTGGATGTGGAAACGGAGCGCACGCTTTGGGAGCGGATCTTCGAAAAACCGGGCCAGACCTGCCTGGTGGTGTCTCACCGCCGTCCGGTGCTGCGCCGGGCGGATCACATCCTGGTGATGAAGGATGGCAAAGTGGCCGCTGAGGGCAAGCTGGATGAGCTGCTGGCGAGCAGCGAAGATATGCGCCAGTTATGGCAGCACGATAAAACGGGGCAGACTTGAAAAAGCCAGATTGGCATCAACACTATTGCAGCCAATCGCTGTCTGATAAATCGGGGTACTCATCTAATCCGAAGTTTAAACCCATACAACCTGAACGGGGCTTCCGCTCATCACCACATTCAACCGTTCCCATCGAAATTAAGTTCAATCTGCCGCCGGGTCTGACGAAGACCGCACCAATGCCCTGAAGGGCTGCTTATTCTGCGCCAGCAGCCGGCAGATTTCGCCTCCACCATTCCTGTAGCTCCAACAACGAGAATCGTCTGAAACTCCATTCTGAATCTGAAAACCAGTCGGTATTGATCTTTCGTTTCCAGCATAGCCCTGCATAGTGTGATCGAACCACTTCTGCACACAACCCCAGAAATTGGATAAAAATTGGTACAATGAGTCAATAAAGGGCCTGGATGATGGCAATTAACGCTGCACAAGTAAAACGTATCGCGCCCCTGGAACGCCTGGCGACCCCGAAAATTTCTGCATCGATTCAAGTTTACCGGGGGCAGTATGCCCGCGTAATTCCACCTCATTACCGGCAAAACCCATATATCCATGAATTGATCGACACAAACCTGATCCTGGTAGAAGACGGCTGCCTGGTCACGCCCTCCGGTCCGCGGGCGACCTTCCAGGATTTTTACGAAGCATTAAAACAATCCGACCTGGCGTTGTTCCAGCAGATTCTCTCCCCTGCAGGATCAGCCAAAGCGGCTGCTTCAGACCAGGCGACGCCGATAAAAAGGATCACCCAGATGTATCTGGGAGGACGCAGCCTGCCCGGCGACACCGAGCTGTACGGCTGGCGTGACCTGGAGCGAGAAGCTGCGCAAAAAGGATTTAACCTGCAGCTGCTGTTCCAGGGCAACGGGCTGTATTTCAACCGCGGGTCGGTGATTTTTGACGGTGAGACCCTGCACGCCTACCCGGATGCCTATCATGCGGAGATTCTGGAGGAGAACCCGTCGCCGCAAAATCGCGAACGGCTGGCTATCCGCGAAAACAGCCTGCTCCGCCCGCTGCTGTTCTTTGTCACCGGGCACGGTGGGAAAATGTGGGCCTATTTCTATAATTTTCGTCCCGAGGAAACCTACCGCCAGGGCATGCGGCGCCTGGCAGATGCCCTGCGCTCGCGCGAGGCGCAGTTTGCCCTGGCAGCCTCGCCTCCATTGGTCATCCCCGATTCCCACTACGAAGGGCACTTCCTGGCACGCAGCGAACTGCTTTACCAATTCCAGGCCAACGACGTGCGCCACTACCTGTACTGTCCATACGAAGGGGTGGTGCTGCTCTCGTGTGAACTGGGCCGCGCCCAGTCGCTGCACGCGGGCAACCTGACACTTTCGATATCCGACGACCCCGTTAACCGGCTTAAGCTGCGTCTGGTGGAAACATTGAACTTTGTCACACCAACAGAGTTGGGGCGGATTCTGGATGAAAAAGGGTACGCGGGACGCTACCATTTCAGCCAGGGGAAGGATCCCGGTACGAAAGAGCTGGCTTTTTATCTGCACATTAACCTCTTGGAAGGCGTGTACAGCCACCTGCTGCCCTTCCTGACCCAAGGTGGGCGCTTCGGCCTGATCCAGACCAGCGGCACCCACGGGAAAGTGACCGGCAACGACGGCCCGACCCTGCGCCAGCTTTCCAACATCCTGCACGACCTCAACAATCAGGCTTTGTTCGCGGGTGACCCGATCATCGCCGCCGCATCGGGCGGGCAGGGCAATGATGTACCCAATATTATCTGTCGGGGGCAGTCCGGGGGTGTTGGACTGCTGAACGATCTGGCGCCGGAAAGCCGGCTGGAGGAATTCCCGACCCCACGCGGGATTGTCACCACGCCGCGGGTAGGGATCGCGCTGCGGGCATAAGGTCGTTTTAATTTCTGCAATATGATCCGATTAATGGATCAAATTTTTCCATTTTGGCCTATAATGAAATAAATCACAATCAAGTTTGCGGGGAGATTCTTGCCCCAGCTTTCTCCTACACCCGGTGGGGGGTCTTCCACCGGTGGCCAATCTAAACTTTGCCAATGTCATATGGAGGGAATATGGCAGATGTGTTCGAAGGATGCTTCACTACCCCTGACGGCACCCAATTGTATTACCAGGCCCATCTCCCGGTGGGCAAACCGAGTGCGGCTTTGCTGGTGGTGCACGGCGCGGGGGATCACAGTGGGCGCTATCAAGACGCCTTGAAGATCCTGATTCCGCAGGGCATCGCCGTGTACTGCTATGACCAGCGCGGTTACGGGCGCTCACCCGGGCAGCGCGGGCATATTAATGCCTGGGAGGAATACCGGCAGGACCTGCGTGCGTTTATCAACCTGGTACACAAAGAGCAGAACCTTCTACCGATCTTCCTCTGGGGATACAGCCTGGGCGGATTGGTGGTGGCGGATGCCATCCTGCATGATAACCATTATCTTCAGGGGGCGATCCTGATGAGCGCGCCGTTCAAGCCAACAGGTGTGGCCCAACCGGCCCTCATGCTGGCGGCGCAGGTGCTCTCCATTATCTGGCCCACTTTCAGTTTAAAACTACCCACCCCCATGGAAAAAGTCACCCGCAATCCGAAAGTTATTCGCGCTGCACAAACCGACCCGCTGATGCACCACCGGGCCAGCGCACGCTGGGGTGCAGAGGCACTGCGCACCATCCAATGGGTCAACCGGCACCCTGGCGATATTTACCTGCCGGTTCTGATCCTGCACGGCGAAGCCGACCAGCTCAATGCGGTGGAAGGTGCGCGCCAATTCTATGAAAAGGTGACGTATCACGATAAGATGCTGATCACCTACCCGGGCGGGTATCACGAGCTGCACAATGATTTAATCCAGGCGCAGGTGCTGGTGGACATGGTTAAATGGATCCAGCGCCACATCCAGACCTCCGCCGCCCAGGTTGAGACCGAGGTAGAAGGCCAACCCACGCCGGCATTTTAGCGAAATTATTTTCGGCTGACAAACATCAAATTGAACGAAAGATAGGGCCACCACCATCTTTTCAGGTAGAAGGCGGTGTTGCGGCCCAATGTCACCTCGCCGAAGAAATCCGTCTGGCGAAAACCAGCCTGGTCCAGCCGCGTGCGCCACGCCGCGGGGCTGAGCGTGGAAACATGCGTGCGGTCGAAATAATTGGTGATTCGCGTCACACCGCCGCCGACCAGGCCAAAGTTGTTGGGCATCGAACCGATCATCACCCCACCCGCTTTTAATGCTCGGTGGCATTTTTCGAGCACCGGCTCCGGATGGCGCAGGTGCTCGAGCACATTAAAAATGGCAATCACGTCGTAGCGGTTGGGCGGCAGGGGTTCGCTGGTGATATCCGCCTGGCGCACCCGGTCGCCAAACTCTGCTGCCAGGCGGGCCACGGCGCGCTGCGAGATGTCCAACCCTTCTACGTTGAAATATACCGCAGCCCGTTTGAGCAGTCCGCCGTGACCCACGCCAACTTCCAGCAGCATGCCTTCTTGATGATACGCCATGAGTAACGCCAGGCGCTGGCGAATGCGCTGCGAGTCCGGCTGCTCACGCATGAAAAAGCTCTCGTGATAGCCGTCCTCATAATTATCCTGGATCAGCTTCATCCGAACCGTTTTAACGCCGGCGGCTGCCCGCGGTCGTGAGCCGGGGACGGTTCGGGGGAAAGAGCAGAAATTTCCGCGCGCAGCTCGGGTGTCATGGGAATGTTTACCGCCTGCAAGGAATCATCCAGCTGGGTCAGGTTGCGCGCGCCGATGATCGGTGCAGTAATCCCCGGGTGGCTGCCCACCCAGGCTGCTGCCAGGGCCGCCGGGCTGTAACCACGCTGGCGGGCAAAGGCGGTAAACTCGCCGGCCACATCATAGACCCACTCTGCGCCATAGCGCTTCTGGTACGCTTGGTTTTCTACCAGGCGGCCACTCTCCGGGCGCTGACCCGGACCGTACTTGCCGGTGAGCAGCCCACCGCCCAGCGGGCTGTACGGAATCACCCCCAACCCTTCGCTGAGCGCCAGCGGCAGGATTTCGACCTCGGCCTGGCGCTTGACCAGGTTGTACATGGGTTGGAGCACTTTAAAAGGTGCCCAATGATGCAGGGCGCTCAGACCGAGGGCCTTGGCTACCTGCCAGGCCGCAAAATTGCTGGCAGCCGGGTAAAGAATCTTACCTGCCCGCACCAGGTCGTCCAGGGCGCGCAGGGTCTCCGCCAGGGGCGTCTGGTCGTCGAATTGGTGGATGAAATACACATCAAGGTGGTCGGTTCCCAGGCGTTTGAGGCTTTTCTCGATTTCAATCATAATATTGCGGCGCGAGGCACCGCGCGCGCGTGGATCGGGGCCGGTGGTGGAATAAACTTTGCTGGTGATCACCAGTTCTTCACGACTGCCGGCGATGAGCTTTCCGAGGATCTCTTCAGATCGCCCACCGGCATACGCGTTAGCGCAGTCGAAGAAATTGATCCCCGCGTCGCGGCAGCGGCGGAACAGGGCACCCGAGGTGGCCTCATCGGCGTCGCCGCCGAAGGACATCGTGCCAAAACACAGCTGGCTGACCTGCACGCCGGTGTTACCTAAATAGCGGTATTCCATAAAGTTCTCTCCTTGAATAATCTGAACGCAAGACAATCACTGATTTGATTATATCGAAAAAGAACGCCCGGGAAAACGGGCGGGACGAGTACAATTAATCATCGACTTTCAATTCCCTATCCCAGGTGACACCCCAAAGGACTGTGCCATGACCCATTCCAACGAAATCACGCCGACCGCCAGGCTTCCATTGATCGAAAGGCTGCAGCCCGTCCCGCCGGGAAGCGGCTTCCGCATGAAAGGTTATTGGGTATGGGGTGGTTCGGTGCTGCGGGTGGCGGGCGTTTACCACATGTTTGCCTCACGCTGGCCCAAGGACGGAAATTTCCCGGAAGGCTACCGCCGCCATTCGGAAATCGTACGCGCCACCGCGGATACACTCTGTGGACCGTACACCTTTCAAGAGGTCGTGATCGGCAAGCGCGACCCGGCCTTTTGGGATTCAGGCATGGCGCACAACCCCACCATCCTGCACGGCGGCGGGGAATTCATCCTGTTCTACATCGGCAGCGATGACTCCACCACCCAGGCGAACGGGCGCGACCTGCTGCGCAGGGTAGGATATGCCACCGCCCCGCGCATCACCGGCCCCTGGCAGCGCTGCGATCAACCGATCATCCCCCAGGAGTCCAACAACCCGGCGGTGCTCATCGCTGCGGACGGCAGCGTCAGGCTGCTGTACCGCGACGCCCAACTGCGCATCTACGCCGCCAGCGCACCGGGGTATGCCGGGCCCTACACTGTTCAGAATGATAACGTCTGGCCGGAATGCAAACTGGAGGACTTTGCCCTGTTTAAAAATGAAACCGGGGTGCACTGCATCTGCGAAGACAACACCGGCGGGGTATCCGGGCATGACCGCTGGGGGGTGCACCTGAGTTCCCCGGACGGCATCCACAACTGGCGGAAATTCGACCCGGTTGTCGCCTACGACCACGACATTCGCCTGACCGGCGGCGGCACGATCCACTGCACGCGGCGCGAGCGCCCGCAGCTGCTGGTGGAGGATGGCAAAATCAGCGGCTTGCTGACCGCAGTCTATGACGGTACCGATTCGTGGTGCCAGCCGGTGGCAGTGGATCCAGCCTACGCGTAATAGATCGATATCATCCTGAAAATGCACATATAACGGGCAGAAAATGATCGTACGCTTGTTAGAAAAATCGGCGCATGTAGTATGGACGTACGGCGTGCGCCTTTCACGTTAATCTTATGCTTCTGTGGGCCCACACATTCCGAGCAGCATCTATAATTATGCTTGAGGACACAACGCCAATGGAAATCTCTGCTCCCTCGCCTTCGCGCTACGCAACCCTCTTCCAAGAAAAAGCCCTGCCGCTGTATTTTGGCGGGGCATTCCTCATCTCATGGATCGCCTGGTTCATCGAGCCCCTGCTGCGCAGCAACGACCCGGTCGCCGCTGCATTCTTCATTCAATTCGGCGCCTACGGGCCTGTGCTGGCGGCAATGCTCGTGGCCGCCCTGGGCAATCCACAGCGCATCCCCGCCCCGCTTGGACGGCGCCTGCTGGCCGGCGCGCTGGCACTGGTTGTTGCTGTTTACGTCAACTGGCTGCTGTTTGCCCACCTGCTGGACAGCGGTGCGGGCATCTTCGACTGGGGGCTGGCGGTTATCGCCACCTTGATGCCCGGCTGGATCTTTTTCAACACCCATGCCAGTTTACCCGGCGTGCGCACGCTGCTCAATCCCTTGACGCGCTGGCGCACCAACCCATTGTGGTTCGTCGTGGCCCTGCTGCTGATGCTTTCCCTCAGCATTTTGGGGGGCCTGCTGGTTGCGCTGCTCAGCGATCAGCCTTTATTCGCCTGGACCGAAGCCCTGATGGCCAGCGAGAGCATGCGCAACCTACCGCTGACCCTCTTTGCGACCGCCCTGTACGGCGGCCCGCTGGGTGAAGAGGCCGGATGGCGCGGGTTTGCCCTGCCGCGCCTGCAAAAACGCTTCGATCCGCTGCTGGCAAGCGTCTGGTTGGGACTGATCTGGGGCTTGTGGCACCTGCCGCTGCACGTCACCGGCTATTACAACCAGGCCTTCGGTGATCCGATCAGCGGCCTGCTGCTGCGCGCCTTTACGACCATCCCCCTGGCGCTCATTTTTACCTGGCTTTACAACCGCACGCGCGGCAACCTGCTGGTGATGGTCTGCCTGCATACGGCGGTGAATGTAAGCTCCAGCCTGATTGCCCCCGGAACCGGGCTGTACATCACGACCACGCTCGCAGTCGTTTTTATGGTGATTTTTGACCGCATGTACCGCAAGACTGAGAGAGCAGTCACTGCCTGAACAGAAACGAATGGTCATGCGATTCCATGAACCAGGTGTTCCGAGGTGTGGCTCGATATTTTTCGGAAATCCTGGCCTGGTCCGCCCTAACCGACCATCTTCATCAGCTCTCGGTAGACCAGCTGCGGATTCGCCCCAGGCTGCTCAATCCCGATCAGGTCATGCGGCAGTCCTAAAGATACCGGAAAATAATATTTGCGCACGCATTTGGTCCCGTTCTTTTGCCAGCTGGCCGTCAGGCGTTCGGCGATTTCATTATTGACCGAATGATCGTTATCGTTGAGCACCATCCAGATATCGCCAACCGCCGGCGGGCGGCGGCGAGCGGCATCTGCGACCTGAAGACCCAGCTTGAGAATCTGTCCCAGGCTGTGGGTAGAACGCTGCGCATACCCGTAATCCGGACCGGAGAGCGCTTCTTTCATCTCGGGATTCCACCACTGCCGGTTGTCCGGTAGGAGTTGGGTGAGGTAGGCGACCATCCGGGTCAGGTGTGGCGGAATAGATTTTGCGCCCAGGAACGGGGAAATAATCACGACCGTCTTCACATCGGGGCGTTCCTGGGCGACCCAGGAGGCCAACGCCCCGCCCATGGAAAGCCCACCGACCACAATTTCCTCGCCCAGACCGTGCATCAGGTCGACCATGTCGTTGGTGAACTGCAGCAGTTCCCCTGCTTTAACCGGCTGGTTTCGGGGCTCATGCGGTCCCTGAAACCATGATGGGGTGCGCAGGGCACCAAAACGTTGTCGCCGCGTTCAAAGCAGATTTCGGCCAGCTGCTGGAACTGAGGGGCAGCCGAAGTGTAGCCGTGAAACCAGAGCACCGCGCGATGGGTCCGCTGCCCGTGGGTGAGCAGAATGGACTGCTGGGCCGGATCAAAACCGGGCTGGGCGCACTCAGCCGATTGTAAGGTCTGAATTTTTTCCAGGGCAGCCGGGTAATCCCGAATGGGCAATGTTTGCGATCGGAAAGAGGAAGCGGGCATACGTGCTCCAGTTTTGTAGTCCAGAAAAAATATTCGCCAACAATTCTTCAATAACGAGAAATATCGTTATTTTGTGACTTTTAACAAATAATTATCCCTATTTTTTTATAATCAAAGCTCATCGCCGGGAAGGTTCACCCTGAAATCTGGGGCCAGCGGGCGAAAGCGCTTGCCAGGGGGCGTGATGCCAATCCCCAGGGCAGAGCCCAGCATGATCACAGCCGTGTGCGGTTGGCCGGCCAGGGCCGCTGCGGCAGCGTCCCCATCGTGAGCGAACACGAAACGCATTTGCCGCCCGCTGGCTTCAGAGATGCGCTGCGAGAGCCAGCCTGGCAGATCCTCGGCCAGGGCATTCAACCAGGAATAGATGCCCATATTGCGCCCGGCGTACTGCACCGGTCGTCCATCCTTAAGGTAGCAGGCCGCGCTGCAGATGATCTGTGGGGCAAGCGCAACCTTGGTCCCGGCATGGCGGACGGTCTCGGTCAGAATGTCGATCATGGCCTGGGCCAGTTGTGGGGATTTGCCTTCCTGGGTAAGGTGCAAAATCATTACCGGAGGCAGGACCAGGATGCTTTGTACGCTTCCATCCTCGGCATAAAAGGCCAGTCCTCGCTTGGCATAGGTTCCCCCAAAATCGGCCAAAACTGCCGCCTGCCAGCTTCCGGGCGAGACAGTCCGCGCCGCGCCGATCAGCGGCAGAACCGAGGGATGTTCGCCTACGGACAGGGTGGGCTGCGGCAGGCCGCACAATTTCAGTACATTCGAAGCGGCCAGGCTCAGTCGCTGGCCTAACAACCCGTTGGCCAATCCACCGCCCAACACAACACGTTTGATCTGGGTGCGCCAGTAGTTGAGGTAGGCGCGTTCCCACCCCACCAGGGGCGCGGTCAGGCCCTGTTCGGAAAGCAGGACCGAAGCCAGCAGGTAGCCTAAGCGCCGCCCAAACTGATCGGCCACCTGCTCGGCGGCAGTCCGCCGGGTTTCATCAACGCTGGTCAGGCATACATTCAAACCTGGAGGGAATTGCTCCTCAGGACAATCTTCCAGGCCAAGGGCCGGCAGGTGTGCCCGGATCAGATCAATCAGGGCCGTCTTGGAGAGCAGCTCGTGCCCGCGGCGGCCAACCGTGTGCGGATCAACCCCCGGCAGGTCGATGGTCAGGCGCCGGTTGAAGGATGCCAGGACCATCAGTTCTTCCGGATGAAACGAGGCTTCATCCAGGCTGGCATAAACCTCTTCCATGGTTGGCAGGCTCATCATGCCTCCCCGCATCACACTACGATCCGGCGGCGATATGGTCGCTGAAGTAAATTTTCCACGGGCCGCAGGCGGCAATGAAGGGCTGCATCATGGCGCGTTCGGCCTGGACGGTGTGCATCAGGTCGTGGGCCGCGATTTCGGCAACCAACTCTCCCAGGCTGACCATACCCAGCTCGGCGTGGCGCACGCGGCGCTGGTAATCGGCCGGTTTGAAAGTGGCCAGCAGCGCCAGGTTTTTTTCACGCAGGTGGGTGAAGCGCGCCACCAGATCTTCCGCGGAGGGCTGCCCGGCAACCGGCGTACCCTCTTCATCAGGATCGAAGGCTGGAAAGTCGCGCCCGGCCTGAAAAGCCAGCAGGCGGGTGTTGAAAACTTGCTCGACATCCAGGATATGCTGCAGGCATTCCAGCGCCGACCATTCGCCGGGGGCTGGAACGCGCGCCAGCAGTTCCAGCGGGAAGGAGTGAACCATCCCTGCCCAGCGAGTCGGGGTGTTGTTGAAAATGTCTTTCGCCGCGGAAAACAGATCTTCCATTATTGCCTCCTCAAAAATAAACCACCATAAAGAACAAAGAAAGCAGCTCAATTTTTTCCATTAAAATTCTTCGCGGTCAAAAATCAGGCGCTATGCATCCCGAAGGCTACAAGAGAATTGTAATATAAAGAAAAGAACTCGTGGAAAGTATTGCCAAAACGGAAAAAATCGGGCAAAATCAAAGATAGATAGTAAAACTTTTCGCGTGCGGTTTGCGCGAATGGTACGTAAAGCGTGGAAAAAATTCGTAAGGAGCCCTCATATGTCAGATCTCTACACCCCCAAACCCGAGCACAAATTCACCTTTGGCCTGTGGACGGTCGGTTCGATCGGCCGCGATCCCTTCGGCGGACCGGTGCGCGACGCCCTCAGCCCGGCGCAGTTGGTGCACCTGCTGGCCGAAACCGGCGCCTATGGCGTCAACTTTCACGATAACGACCTGGTGCCGATCGACGCCACCCCGGCCGAACGCGACCAGATCGTTAAGGAATTTAAACAGGCCCTTAAAGAAACCGGGCTGGTCGTGCCCATGGCGACCACCAACCTTTTCGCCGACGCGATCTTCAAGGACGGGGCCTTTACCGCCAACGATCCCAAGGTTCGCGCGTACGCGCTGCAGAAAACAATGCGCGCCATGGACCTGGGCGCCGAATTGGGTGCCAAGTTCTACGTCTTCTGGGGTGGGCGCGAAGGTATCGAGACCGACGCCACCAAAAGCCCGGCCGACAGCCTGAAGCGCTTCCGCGAGGCGCTCAACTTCCTGTGCGAATACAACCTGCACATGGGCTACAACTTTAAGATTGCCCTGGAGGCCAAGCCCAATGAACCGCGCGGCGACATCTACCTGCCGACGACCGGCGCCATGCTCGGTTTCATCGCTACCCTGGAGCACTCCGAGATGGTGGGGGTCAACCCTGAATTTGCCCACGAACAGATGGCCGGGCTTAACTTCCTGCACGCGGTAGCCCAGGCCTGGGATGCCGGAAAACTGTTTCACATCGACCTCAACGACCAGAACTACTCGCGCTTCGACCAGGATTGGCGCTTCGGCATGCAGAGCATCAAGCAGGCTTTCTTCCTGGTCAAATTCCTGGAAGATGTGGGCTATGCCGGCAGCCGGCATTTCGATGCCCACGCTTTCCGCACCGAAGACTACGAGGGCGTGAAAGACTTCGCCCGTGGCTGCATGCGCAGCTACCTGATCTTCAAGGAAAAGGCGCGTCAGTTTAATGCCGACAGCGAAATCCAGGCACTGCTGGCTGAAATTAACGCCGATGACGGCAGTATGGCCCCCTTCCAGGGCAAATTCAGCCCTGAGAAAGCCGCCGCCCTCAAAGGACATGCCTTCGACCGCAAGGCGATCAGCGACCGCGGTCTGAAATATGAAAAACTCGACCAGCTGACCATCGACCTGCTGCTGGGTGTCCGGTAAATAAAGCCGATCGCCACGCTGCACTTCACCCCTGGTAAAGTTAAATTTCAATTCAAAAACGGCCCGCAGGCCGTTTTTGAATTGAAAAGAACCACATTCACAAGATACCCGTCACTTGTTCACAACTTATTCAAACCCGTTTGCTATCCTAATATCAATCCAGAGGCAGCGCCTCAGGAAATAAAGAAAACAAACGGAGATAAAAAATGAACAAGTTTCTCGTAAGTATCGTAATTCTGGCTGCAGCAGCCGCAGCATTCGCAACCACTACCAGCAGCGTCTTTGCCCAGGGTCCTAACCCCCAGGCTCCCGGAGCAGGTCTGAACCAGGCCGCCGCCCCCGGACGTGGAATGGGCGCTAGTCCCAGGCCCAGAACCAGGACGGATACCTGCACGCAGACCTGATCCCGTTCTATGCCGAAAAGCTTGGACTGAGCGTGGATGAACTCAACACTCGCCTGGCGAATGGGGAGACCCTTTCGCAAATCGCTTTGGCGAATGGCATGACCTTCGAAGAACTGCGCTCCCTGATGGCGGATGCCCGCACGGCAGCTTTACAACAATCCGTGACCGACGGCACCCTGACCCAGGCCCAGGCAGATTGGATGGCTCAGCGCGGGGCGGGAATCTCAGCCTACGGGCAGAGCCGCGGCATGCGCGGCGCGCATGCTGGCGCAGGCGCAGGTTTGGGACAGTACGCCAACCCTGACTGCCCCTTCACTGTCCCGGCGGAGTAAGCCGGCGCACGATACAAAAATAGTCAATACTAAAAGCAGAATTGGCCGGCTAGCCGGCCAATTCTGCTTTATTCTTCCTGTAATTATTTAGAACGGGACGGTATTACTGACGAAGGCCACCTGCCGCCCATCCGGCGACCAGGAAGGCACGTTCATCGTACCCTGTCCGCCGTACAGGTACCCGACCACTTTCGGCACGCCGCCGTCTATCGGCATCGTGCGCAGGTAGACCCGTTTGGCTGCCGGGTGGTCGCTGGGTTCTACCTCACCCACCAGGTAGGTCACAAATATAATCTGGCTGCCATCGGGGGAGACATGCGGGAACCAGTTGTTGTATTCGTCGTCAGTCAGCTGCTCCTGGGCGCTGCCGTCCGGCTGCATGCGCCAGATCTGCATGCGCCCGCTGCGCACCGAGTTGAAGTAAATATACCTGCCGTCGGGCGTATACTCCGGCCCATCGTCCAGCCCGGGCGTGTGGGTCAGCTGCATTTCCTCACCTCCCACAGCCGGGACGCGGTAAATGTCGAAGATCCCGTTGCGCTGCCCGGTGAAGACCAGGAACTTTCCGTCCGGCGACCAACCATGCAAATATGACGGCCCGATCGGGGTAATCTGAACCGGCTGGCCCCCGGAAATCGGAACAGTGTACACTCTGGAATGGCCCTCATCCCCGGTCTGGCTGCTGATTGCCAGCATGTTCCCGTCGAAAGAAAGGACATGATCGTTGTTATTCCTGACGACATCCCCGGTATCAATGAGGGTTGTCGTGCGAGCAGCCAGGTCGAAGTGGTACAGGCGCCCACCGCTGTTAAAAACCAGCGATTTTCCATCCCGCGTCCAGTTAGGCGCCTCAAACACGCTGTCCGCACTGTAGATGATCTGACTGTGACCGCTGGCAACGTCCAGAATCTCCAGCCGGCTGCCGAAAGGGTCCTTTCCACGATCGAAACCAATCTTGACCGGCTTCACGATGCGCACATCCTGGAACACGGCACTTTCCACAATCGCATCGTCGTGCGAGCAGACGAACAACCCCACATACACCTCTTCCCCCAGGTCAATATCATTCGCCTGGACGGCTGTAAAGGGTTGGCCGAAATGGGCGACCGACATGATATAGGTGCGGCCTTTTCGTTCCAGCCGGATCACCTCCGCTGCGTGGAGCGGCGTTCTCACCTCTTCGGTCTGCCCGCCCTGTACCCGCCGGTATTGGAGCGAAACCAGCCCATCGCCGTGGACGCCGGTGCAGACCGCAGACGAATCGGACTGAAGGCTGGAGCGCGCCATCCAGCCGAGTTTGCGGTGCGGGTTCGTTCCCGCGCCCGGGCCGATAAACGCGGCCCGCGCAGTGACAATGAAATCGCCGCGCATGCGCCGCCATACAAAATGGAAATCGTCGTGGTCGCCCCAGATATTTGCCCCGGCCCCGGCGATGGTGTAGGTCTGCCGCGCAGGATCGACCAGACACGAACCTGGATGCTGGGTCGATCCAACATCGCTCTGGTTCTCAAATGGATCGAGGATGTGATTATGGGTGTCAGCAATCATTGTGTACTTTACTCCTTCGTAAGGTTCGCCCATGCCGGTCCAGGCCGGTGGGCTCGATATGTATATCAGAAAGGAACAGGATGGATGGATCAAGGCCTGGCTCACCAACCGGATTATCTTCTGGCAGCGAAGCTATTAGCAAACCTTTTCGCAATCCACTACCCCGAGTCTACATTATTTTAATGGATAATATCCGCAGTGATCTTCATAACTTCTCCATAACCTGCTCGTTAAAACTTCACAAAAAGCATGTATGATAAAACCATGAACACTTCTATGAAGAAAATACTGGTGGTCGACGACGAGCCACAGATTGTCAAAGTCGTCAAAGCGTATCTTGAGAAAGCAGGCTTTGCCGTGGTGAGCGCCGCAGACGGCAGCGCAGCCCTGGCGGTATTCCAGCATGAAAAACCCGACCTGGTGATCCTGGATCTCAACCTGCCCGGTATGGATGGTCTGGATGTTTGCCGCGCGATCCGGCGCGCATCGGATGTGCCCGTGATGATGCTTACCGCCCGTGTGGAAGAAACCGACAAATTGATCGGCCTGGAATTGGGCGCCGACGATTACGTGATTAAACCCTTCAGCCCGCGCGAAGTGGTGGCGCGCGTGCGCAGCATCCTGCGCCGCGCCGGTGCCAGTCCGGCTCACAGCGAGACGATTCACGTCGGGGATCTGCTGATCGACCTGGACCTGCACACCATCACCCTGGGTGAACGGGCCATTGAACTGACCCCCACCGAGTTCGAGATTTTGGTAGTGCTGGCACGCCAACCGCGGCGCGTTTTTTCGCGTGTGCAAATCATGGAACAGGCCCAGGGGGATTCCTTCGAGGGCTACGAACGGACCATCGACGCCCATATCAAGAATATCCGCCTCAAGCTTGAGACCAATCCGCGCAAACCGACCTATATCCAGACCGTGTTTGGCCTGGGCTATAAACTGGAGACAGCCGCCCATGCGTAACAGCCTGATCTTTAAACTGATGGGGGCCTTTCTGCTGGTGATCGCCATTGGGGCGGTCGTCATTTCGCTGCTGACCAGCCAGGCCACCCAATCTGCATTTAACCTGTACACCACGCGCAGCGGCCAGGCCTGGGCGCAGAGCCTGGCCCCGGTGCTGGCAGATTTTTATGCCCAAAAGAACGACTGGCAGGGCGTGGATACCCTCCTCCAATCCGGTCTGACGCCAGCCGGGATGGGCGCAGGGCACATGATGGGCAGCGGTCAGGGTCGGGGTTTTGGCGCGAGCGGCGCCATGATGGGAATCTCAATGGGCCAACGCCTGGTGCTGACCGATACCCAGGGGATCGTGGTCAGCGACACAGCTGGCGAACTGGTCGGAAAAACGCTTTCCCCGCAGGAAATCGATAACGGTCAGCCGGTGCTGCTGGCCGGACGGCAGGTTGGCACCCTGATCGTGACCCCTAATTACCAGACCGAACAAGGCACGCCAGCCAGCGATTTTTTGGATTCGGTCAACCGCTCAATTCTGACCTCGGTGGTCATCGCCGGGGTGATCGCCTTGATCCTGGGAGCGGGACTATTCTTCCAAATCACGGCGCCCATGCGCCAGCTGCAAAAAGCCGCCGGTTCGATCGCTGCCGGCGACTTGAACCAGCGGGTCGTGGTGCGCTCGAAGGATGAAATTGGTCAGTTAGGGCAGACCTTTAATCTGATGGCTGAAAGCCTGGCCAGGGCCGAAAAACAGCGCCGCCATATGGTGGCGGATGTCGCCCACGAGCTGCGCACCCCACTGGCGGTCATCCAGGCCAATGCGGAAGGTATGTTAGACGGCGTACTGCCGCTCGACGCTGAGCAGGTAAACGCCATTTTCCAGGAAACCCTGCTGCTCAACCGCCTGGTTGGCGATCTGCGCCTGCTCTCCCTGGCTGAAGCCGGCGAGCTGCCGCTGGAGCGCCACCCAACCGCGCCGGGCCCGCTTGTAGAACAGGTAGTAGAGCATATGAAATCCCAGGCCGCCCAACGTGGTATCCGCCTGGAGGGGAAAATCGAGGGCAACCTGCCAGAACGCTCCCTCGATTCGGACCGCATTACCCAGGTGCTCACCAACCTGATCGGCAACGCCTTGCGCTACACTCCGCAAGACGGCACGATATGGGTGGAAGCCGCCCCCCAGCCAGAAGGCAGGGTGAAAATTACGGTCACCGACAGCGGGCCGGGTATTCGACCCGAGGATCTGCCGTATATTTTCGACCGCTTTTACCGGGCGGATAAATCGCGCACCCGCGCCAGCGGCGGATCGGGCCTGGGTCTGGCGATCGTGAAACAATTGGTCGAAGCGCACGGCGGGCAGATTTCGGTAGAAAGCCCGGCCTACGCGCAAAATGGGAACGGCACCCGGTTTACGATATTCATTTAACCGCGGATAGACGCAGTTGGTTGATCTATAAAATGTGAAAAGGTATAAACTTACATCTTTGAAACCTGGAAAAAGTCATGCAATTTATTAAAATTTTCATAAATTTTCTGTTAAGCATACTTATCTGATGGTGCTATACTATATGAATGTACGGTCCATTTTCTGCTATTTAATAGAAGAAGGAGATAAAGCATGAAAAGTTTACGTCTTTTTGTCATGGCGCTGGTCGCCTTATCGATGATTTTGGCGGCCTGTGCCCCAGCGGCGACACCCGAGCCGACCGCTGTCCCAACCACGGCTCCTGCAGCTACCACCGCCCCTGAAGCAACCGCAAAGCCGACTTCGCCCCCGCCGGCCTGCGCCCCTCTGGCCAACCCGCCCACGGCAAAAGCCGGCGAGTTGGGTTCTCCCGACAAGCCGATCGTGATCACTTTTGTCCCCTCGGGCGACACGGGCAAGATCACCAAGGCCGGGAATGAAATCGCCGACTGCCTGAGCAAGATGACCGGCTTGAGCTTCACGATCGAGGTTGGCACCTCCTTCGGCGCTTCAATCGAAGCCATGGGCGCTGAAAAGGCCCAGGTAAGCTTCCTGAACACCTTCTCGGTTTTGTTGGCCGAGCAGAAGTACCAGGTCGTGCCTGCCCTGGCTGTGCTGCGCAAATACAACACCAATGATCTGGATCCGGACAAGGCCCTCAAAGGCCAGCTGGAGCCCTTCTATAAAGGCCAGTTCATCGCCAATGTATCCGCGGATATCACGCAGTATTCCGATCTGAAAGGTAAAACTTTCTGCTTCGTCGATCCAAACTCGACTTCCGGTTACATCGTACCGAACATTGTGCTCAAGGCCCACGGCATTGACCCCGCGACAGACTTCAAAGCCGTGCAGAATGCCGGTTCCCACAACAATGTGGCCATCGCCGTTTACAAGGGCGACTGTGACGCGGGCGTAACGTACATCGACGTCCTGACCGACGCCGCTGCCGACCTCAAAGCCAAGTATCCGGATATCACCGAAAAAGTGGTTGTTTTCGCAGATACCGACAGAATTCCCAATGACGGCGTGCAGTTCGTCAAGACTTTGGATCCTGCCTTTCAGACTGCCATCTCCGATGGCTTGCTGGCCATGTCCAAAGATCCGGGCGGCAACGCTATCCTGCGCGGCCTGTACACCATCGACGCCTTCCAGAAGATCAACGCGTCGTTCTACGATGACTTCGCCGCAGTTCTGAAGCAAGCCGGTGTGGATCCTGCCGAATTGGTTAAATAATCGTCCGATAAATAACTGGTAGATCATGCGATCTACCAGTTATTTTTTAACCGATCAAACACAATTTTTCAATCTGGAGACCAGTCGTATTAAAATGGGTCCCGATAATACACGGATCGCATATAATTAACCTATGCTAAGAATAGAAAACCTGACCAAAGTCTACCCGAATGGAACAGAGGCCCTGACCGACGTCAGCTTCGAGGTCGCCGACGGTGAATTTCTGGTGGTCATCGGACTGAGCGGTTCCGGCAAATCGACCCTGCTGCGCTGTATCAACCGTCTGGTTGAGCCCACTTCCGGCCGGATTATTTTCAACGATGTGGATGTCACCGCCGCCAAGGGCGCCGAAATCCGGCGTATCCGGCGCCAGATCGGGATGATCTTCCAGCAATTCAACCTGGTGAAACGCTCCTCGGTGATGACCAATGTGCTCACCGGTCGCCTGGGCTACGTTAGCACCCTATCCAGCTTGCTGGGTATATTTTCGGCGGAGGACCACGCGCGGGCCGCCGCCAGCCTGGAACAGGTGGGCCTCTCAGAAAAGGCGCATGTGCGCGCCGACTCGCTCTCGGGTGGGCAGCAGCAGCGGGTAGGTATTGCCAGGGCCCTGATGCAGGAGCCAAAAGTAGTGCTGGCGGATGAACCGGTGGCCTCGCTGGACCCTGTGCTGGCCCATACCATCCTCAAATACCTGGAACAGCTTAATAAAGAACGCGGCATTACCGTACTGTGCAGCCTGCACTTCCTCGACCTGGTGCACCGCTATGCCACGCGAGTCATTGCGCTCAAGGATGGCAAACTGGTGTTTGAAGGCACGCCGGACCAGATTGACGATGCCCAATTTAAAACGATCTACGGCCAAGAAGCCGAAAGAATCTCCGTAATTTAGAATATGTTTTTGATCGCGCGGTGCTGCCGCCGGGCAGTGCTAACACCGTCAAAAGAAATCATTCATGGCCCAACTCAACCAACCCCTTAAAACTTCCAATTCATCCGTTCTGGCCTCCTGGTCATCGCTGGTTATTCCCGGTCTGGGACAATTTATCCTCGGCCGGCGCTGGCGTGGGATTGTTATCTTCCTGATGATCCCTATTCTGGGTTACATCACCAACTGGGCGCAGGTGCGAAAACATATTGGCCAGGTGGAGATCGGCTCATTGATCACCAGTTGGCTGTGGCTGCCGTTCATCCTGTTCTGGCTGTGGAACGTGCTGGATGCGCGCAGCCTGGTTACCGGAAAAACGTACAACACCCTGTTTGGGGTACTGTTCGCGGCGGTGATCCTGTACGTCACCGCCTGGAATGTAACCGATGTAAAACTTGACCGCCTGATTTCGCGCATCCATGATGCCCAACTGGTCATGACCGACCTGGTCAACGCGGATATTTTGACGATAAACATTAATGGAACTGATCAGATCTGCGCCTGGGAATGCCTGTCTGGCGCCGCTGGCGACTTGCTGGCCGGGCGCCCGGCGAAGGGTGTCATCCGGGTCAGCGATAATATGCTGGACATTATCGGTCGGGTAAAAGTGGACCGCCCCCCCAGATGGATGGTCGTCGTGGGATGGGCTGAGAACGGCGTCGAAATTAACCAGTATGTACCGGGCACCCTGATCGAAACCATTGCCATGGGGCTGCTGGCGACGATCTTCTCAACCATCCTGGCCATCCCCTTCAGCTTCCTGGCAGCCCACAACGTGATGTCACGTGTGCCCGGCGGCAGCGTCATTTATTATGTGATGCGCGCCCTGCTCAATATCGTGCGCGCCGTGGACACGATTGTGTGGGGGTTAATCCTCATCGTATGGGTGGGATTGGGCTCGTTCGCCGGCATGATCGCCCTGACCATCCATTCGATCGCCGCCCTGGCCAAGCTGTTTTCGGAAGAGATCGAGCACATCGATACCGGCCCGGTGGAAGCGGTGCGCGCGACCGGTGCCAACTTGCTTCAGGTGATCCGCTATGCGATCATTCCGCAGATCGTGCCGCCTTTCCTGGCTTACACCCTGCTGCGCTGGGATATCAACATGCGCTCGGCAACGGTAGTGGGTTTTGTGGCCGGGGGTGGGATTGGCTTTTTCGTGGTCGAGACCATCCGCCTGGGAGCCTATCCCCAATACGGCGCTGCCCTATGGGCGGTAGCAGTCGTGATCATCATCGTGGATTACATCAGCGCCCGCTGGCGCGATAAAATCCTGCGCGACCAACCGCGAGAAACCCCGGAAACAGGCCGGCGTTGGCCCACAATTTTGAGAACCACCATCCTTGCCCTGCTCGGGCTGGTGGCATTTGCCTACTGCTGGGTCGTGACCAAGGTCAACCCGGCGGCCCTATTTGAACCCGCGCCCACCTTCTTGCGCCTGGTGGGCGATTTTCTGAGTATCGACCTGACCCCGGCCATTCTTGACTCGGTTATCCAGCAGATCCTGGTGACCATCTTCCAGGCCATGCTCGCCACTACCCTGGGCGCGATCTTCGCCCTGCCGTTCAGCTTCCTGGCGGCGCGCAACCTGACGGGACGCTCCCCGGCTACGGCCTGGATCTACATACTTGTGCGGTCTATTTTCAACGTGCTGCGCTCGATCGAAGCCCTGTTGTACGTGGCGATCTTCGTCTTCTGGGTGGGCATTGGGCCTTTCGCCGGTATGCTGGCTCTGGCAGTGACGACCTTTGCCTTAATCGGCAAGTTATTCTCGGAGGCAATCGAGAATATCGACCCTGGACCGATCGAAGCGGTCACGGCGACCGGAGCCAATATTGTGCAGGTGGTGAATTATGCCATCCTGCCGCAGATCGTGCCGCCCTTTGTCTCTTACCTGATTTACCAGTGGGATATCAACATCCGCATGGCAACCATCATCGGCTTCGCCGGCGGCGGCGGGATCGGCCTGACCCTGTACACCTACTTCGGCTCGCTGCAGTACCATAAAGCCGGGACGGTGGTCGCGATCATCGTGATCGTGGTCGCCCTGATGGACTTCACCAGCGCCAAGCTGCGCGAAAAACTGGTCTAAACCGCGTCAAAAGCATTCCGGACGATATAAACAAATGCGTTGGAATACATATGGTAACCGGCAAGTCGGCGCGAGGTATGCTCACAACGAACGGTGGATTACAACATCCTTCTTGACATCCATCCAAAAATTGTGCTATGGTATCTATACATAACTTTGTTAGGCAATGGGTGGTAGAAATTGAATTTCCGTGATAAACAGTGGATCAAGGAGGGATGATGGCAACCAGTCTACCAGTTTCTGAAACGCTGGCGCACAAACCTGAACACAGGTATGAGACCATCCTGGGCTTGCTGCCCTTCCTGGTAATCGGTCTGGCGAATTTGCTGTTGTCGGCGCCAATCAGCATTGAAAACATGCCGGTGACACAGACCCTGGGAATGATCTTCATCCTGGGCGGCTACCTGGTCATGCTCTACAGCCTGCTGCGCGGCTGGCTGTTGGGCTTCCCGCGTTGGGTCTATCCTTACCTGGTATACGCCGTCGTCTTTTCTTTTTTTCTTGCCAATGCCTCGACACCCGGCCTGACGATTTTTGGCGTCCCGCTCTTTGGCAGAGAGCTGTGGGGCTGGCGGGCGTACGTCCCGTTGGGGATCGTCGCCTTACTGGCCCTGATCTTCAGCCGCCCGCCCTGGGCCAACCTGGTGCGCCTCGCGAAGCGCGTCTGGAATGACTGGACCCAGCTCAGTTTTGGTTTGTACGGCTTGATGATGATGGCCACATTGGTCAGCATGGATGAGGTCGAACGCAGCTTTCGCTTTCCGCCAACCCTGCTGGCGGTGCTGTTGGTTATCCTGGGTGCGTATGGATACATGCGCCTGGGTAAAAGCTGGCAGCGCATGGCGGCCTTACTGGCCTGCGCCGGGGTAAGCATCGTGGTTATGCTGGCATCCGCGGATTATTTCTGGCAAACCCACGCCATGAACTTCAGCACCGGTGAAAGCCGGGTGCTGGATGTCGCAGTCAACTTCGAGCGCCTATTCAACCGCGCACTCAACGGCGTGGGGATCGCTGTCTTGATTCTACTGGTGCCGCTGCCGCTAGGGCTGCTGCACTGGCTGTGGGGGCGCTTCGCACCGCACCTTTACCGAGATTCAACCGCAGGACCAGGGTCCCCAGAGGGATGAACCCAAATAAACGCGAAAAAAATAGATATCATGCATGATATTTACAATCAGTGGACCCATGATATATTCTCATCTGCGTCGATCCCCTTCGGGGACCACGCTCTGACGTGACCCTTGCGGTACGGTCCTGCATTGATTGGCGGTTAAAATAAATATGAGCTTTGTTCGCGCCGGGCGCCTGCTGCCGGCTGCCCTGTGGGGGTTGGTGCTGCTGTCGCTGCTCGTCGCTCGCCAGGCGCTGGGTGAAGAAGCCTTCAGCCAGGGGATCGCCGCCGGGGTGCTGGCCCAGGCAGCCGGGGTGGTCTGGCTGCTGGCCCAGGCCTGGGGTTGGCCGGGCGCACTGCGGGCAGGTTTTGGGATCGTGGGCCTGACCTGGCTGGCCGAGTTCGGCGGTAGTTCGTGGGGCTTTCCCTTTGGACAATACCATTATTCCACACTCCTCCAACCCCAAATACTGGGGGTGCCGCTCTGGATTCCACTGGCCTGGCTGATGATGCTGCCGCCGGCCTGGGCAGTGGCGGCGGCCTTGCTTGGAAAGCACGCCCACCACAGACTGATTTTTGCCCTGGTGAGTGCGGCGGCGCTGACCGCCTGGGACCTGCTGCTCGACCCGCAGATGGTCGCCTGGGGCTTCTGGAGTTGGAATACTCCCTCCGGCTATTTCGGCATCCCGTGGAGCAATTACCTGGGCTGGCTGGTCATTTCAGGCGTGATTACCCTGCTCTTCGGCCGACCGGATGTGCCGCCAGGCCCCATGCTGCTGCTGTTCGGGCTGACCTGGGGGCTTCAGTCGGTAGGGCAGGCTTTCTTCTGGGGTCAACCGGGGGCCGCCCTGGTAGGTTTTGGGGTAATGGGAGCATTTCTGGTAGGGGCGCTGGTCCGCAGCGGACGGTTGGCCCGCTTCTGGAAGCCGCGAGTAAAGTTTTAAATCAGCATGGAGTGTTTATAATTACATTTAAAATTGCTCGCAAAACAGGACATTCTTTAAACAAAAAGGGAAGGTTGTGTGTATGAGCGTCTCATTTAAAATCCGTGGTTTAATTATCCCCCTGGTGACCCCATTCAATGCCGGTGGGGAGGCGATCGATGAGGGTGCGATGAATGCACTCTGCGATTGGCTAATCGAAAAGGGGGTACATGGCCTCATGCCCTGCGGCACGACAGGCGAAGGCCCCTTGCTCAGCACCGATGAACGCAAACGACTGCTGGAGGTGGTTCTGGCAGCTGCGCGCGGGCGCGTGCCGGTGATTGCCCATGTCGGCGCGGTGACCACGCGCGAGACGATCGAACTCGCGCTCCACGCCCAGGCCTGTGCCGTCTCGGCGGCCTCGGTGGTCACCCCATACTACTTTCCAGTTTCACAGCAAGCCATGGTCGAGCACTTCTGCCGGGTAGCCAATGCGGTACCGGCTCTGCCCATCTATCTCTACAATATTCCTTCACGCACGGTAAATTCGTTCACCCGTGCCGGTGCCGAAGCGGTAATCGCCCGCTGCCCAAATGTACTGGGGGTCAAAGATTCCTCTGGCAGCCTGGAGAGTATCACCAGTTTTACAGACCTGAAAGGGGGAGAATTCCAGGTCGCCTGCGGCTCTGACAACCTGATCTTTAAAGCACTGGAAGCCGGAGCGATCGCCAGCGTATCTGGCAACGGCAATGCCTTCCCTGAAGTGATTGTCAGGCTGTTTAACGCTTTCTGGAAAGGCGATCTCAAAGAAGCTGCCCGCCAGCAGCAAATTCTGGATAGGATTCGCAACCTGCTTCAAAATGGGCGAGATTTGTCGCTGCTCAAACGTGGAATCGACTTCCGAGGATTACGCGGAGGAGCGGTACGCCCACCCCTGCTGGAATTCGATCCGCTTGAATTTGAAAAAATTGGCGCCCAACTATCATCCGAGGGATTTTAATCCCCACACCCACGTTGCTTCCGCAAAACCATTCGAATTTCGGCTGCCACCCGCCGCGCGACCGGTGACAGCCGAACCGCGCCAACCTCAGGAGACGAAATGAACGATCCTGCTCAAGATCACATCGACCTTTCCCATGCGGTCATCGCCTTCCCGCCAGGTCTAACTCGCCGCGAGACAAACGCGGTGCGCATGCTGGCTGAAGAAATCGAAAAGCGGACTCAAATCCGGATGCCCCTAAATGAAGGCTTGCCGCCTGATGCAACCACGCTGATCTGGCTTTCACAGGGAAAGAGTTTGCCAGCAGAATGGCGGGGTCAGCTCAACGCTGATGAGGCATTGAACCACGCCGAAGGCTACCTGATCCAGCAGTTCAAATTCTCTGGGGTTCAGCTGGTAGTCGCGGCGGGCGCAGATGAACGGGGCGTCCTTTTTGGCGCCGGCGGCTTGCTGCGTATGCTGCATATGGATAAGCAGCAGATCACGCTTGCATCAGGGTTTGCGCTTCATACCTGGCCGCACTGCCAGCTGCGCGGGCACCAATTGGGCTACCGCGATAAAACAAATTCTTACTGCGGCTGGGATTTAATTCAATGGGAGCAGTACATCCGTGAGCTGGCCATTTTCGGAACAAATGCCATCGAGCTGCTGCCCCCGCGCACGGACGATCACCTGGACAGCGTTCATTTTCCCCTGCCGCCGATGGAAACGATGATCGGTATGTCGCAAATCGCCGACGATTACGGCCTGGATGTGTGGGTCTGGTACCCGGCCATGGACCCGGATTATACGGATCCGGCCACGGTCGATTCCGCACTGCGCGAATGGGGCGAAGTGTTCCGCCAACTGCCGCGGGTCGATTCGGTTTTTGTGCCGGGCGGCGATCCAGGCAAGGCCCCCCCGCATATCTTAATGCCGGTGCTGGCGCAGCAGCAGCGCCAGCTGGTGAAATTTCATCCGCAGGCCAAAATGTGGATTTCACCCCAGGGCTTTTCCGGTGAGTGGATGGAATCGTTTTTGAACATCCTGAAAGACAGCCGCACAGATTGGTTGTACGGTGTCGTTCATGGCCCGTGGGTCAACATTGCCATGGATGAATTGCGCCGCTTGATTCCCCAAAAATATGCCCTGCGCAGCTATCCGGATATCACTCACAGCATCAACTGCCAGTATCCGGTCCCCAATTGGGATGTGGCTTTTGCGCTGACCGAAGGCCGCGAAACGATCAACCCGCGCCCGATGGATGAAGCTGCCATATTCCAGGCCACACGCGCCGGAACGATTGGCTTCCTGACCTATTCGGAAGGCTGCAACGACGATGTCAACAAGTTCGTTTGGAGCGGGTTGGGCTGGGACCCGGAAAAACCGGTCATCGAAATCCTGCGAGAATACAGCCGCTTCTTCATCGGTGTCCGTTACGCCGATTCCTTTGCCCAGGGTTTGCTGGCCCTGGAGCGCAACTGGCGCGGCCCGCTGCTCAGCAATCAGGCTATCCCTATCACCCTGCACCAATTTCAGGCCATGGAAAAGGCCGCCTTGCCGCAAACTCTGCATAACTGGCGCTTCCTGCAGGCCCTTTACCGGGCGTATTACGACGCTTATATCCGCGCCCGCCTGATCTACGAGACCAGCCTGGAAGAACGGGCCAGAGATGAACTCGGTCAGGCTGCCTCCAAAGGTTCGCTGAGAGCGATCGAACGCGCCGAAAATATATTGGATCAGGCGGCCCACAACCCGGTTGCCAGCGCCTGGCGCACGCGCATCTTCCAACTGGCGGAGGCACTTTTCCAAACAATCCACATGCAGTTAAGCGTTCCGCTTTACCGGGCCCAGAGCGAAGTGCGCGGAGCCAACCTGGATGGTATCGATTATCCACTCAACAACAGTCCCTGGCTGAAAGCACGTCTTGCAGAAATTCGCCAGTTACCCGATGAAACCAGCCGGTTGGCAGAGATCGATGTCCTGCTCCACTGGTGCGACCCGGGGCCAGGCGGTGTCTATCTGGACCTGGGAGCCGGCAACCCATCGCCTTATGTCGTTTCCGGCCTGCCTTACGATCAGGATCCGGCAGGCCTGTTCACCCCAGCTAGAAAATACGCGTACCGCAAATCGCCTCAACCACGCCGCCTGGCCCAGCACGGCTTTACCGGAACCTTGAACGACCAGCCTTTCCAACTGCATTTCCCCAACCTGGACCCGCAAGGCCGCTACCGGGTACGCATTCTGTATGCGGAGCAGCCCTCGCATCACCCTGCGGTCATGGTACGCCTGGATGCCGGAGATGGCCTTGAAGTCCACCCTTACCAGGTCAAGCATCTTCCGCTGGTTCCGCTTACGTTTGACATTCCGATTGAAGCAACCAGCGGCGGTGAACTGACCCTTACCTGGCGGCGCGAAGCAGGCAAAGGCGGCAACGGCCTGGGCTGCGATATTTCGGAATTGTGGTTGATAAAATACCAATAATGGAAATTTTATTGCGATCCATTCACAAGACGAATTATCGTGGAACAGCGTTCGCCGCCCAACAAGTATGCCTCGGTATTGATGCACACCCCACAATTTATATTACGCGTTTCGTGCTTGATCTGTATTTTGGCGCGCGGCGTTCAAGTACTTAATCCCTGCCCGCAGCAAGTTGGTGCGCGCAGCAGGCGAAGCGCGCAGTGCCTGGCGCAGCAGGTCGGCTGCCAGGCGGCGGCGGGAGGTTTCAGCCTGGGGACAGGCTGGCGGCGCGGATGGAAAGTCGCAGGCGCGGGCGTAACGGCGCAGATCGGTCTCGGGAATGTAGCATAGGGGACGAATGGCCCGGATCTGCCCATCAAAGAATTCACGGCAGGGTGCCATGGTTTCAGCCACGCCGTTGTAGAGCAGGTTAAGCAGCGTGGTCTGGGCCAGGTCGTCGGCGTGGTGCCCAAAAGCCACCACGTTGCAGCCCAGGCGCTGCGCCGCCGTAAACAGAACCTTACGCCGGTTCCAGGTGCAGCGCTGGCAGCCCAACGGCAAACTCTCATCCTGCGCCAGGGTGAACGGCTCAAAATGGCAGTCATAACCGTTGGCAGCTAACCAGTCCGCCAGCGGCGGGTGCGGCTGCAGCGGTCCGCTGCCATCCCCCAGCACGTGGATCGCGGTGAGTTCGTAGCGCTCCGGCACGCTGCGCCGCCGCAGATCCAGCAGGCGCAGCAGGCTGAGGCTGTCTTTGCCGCCTGAAAGGGCCACAGCCACCCGGTCGCCGTCGGCCAGCATGCCAAATTCACGCACGGCCTGATTGAACGGTTTAAGCAGCCAGTAGGCCTGGGTTTCGGGCGTTGAACTCATACGGTTAATTATAATCTGGCTGCTCGCCTGTGGCGACCGGGCAGATTCGCTTGCCGGACTTCTTTTTCGGCCGGCCTGTTATGCTTGCAGGCATTGCTATAATGGAAATAATCTGAAACATATTACCGGACATGGATTACGAGATGAAATATCAACGTGTGCTTGTCAAGCTCAGCGGCGGGGCGATCGCCGGCGACAACTCCTGGGGATTCAATCCGGATGCACTTAACCACATCGCGGACGAACTGCTCAAGCTGCACCAATTGGACGTTCAAATCAGCGTGGTTGTCGGTGGGGGCAACATTTTTCGGGGCGAGTTAGCGGACCAATGGGGGATCGAACGGGCCGAAGCTGACAATATCGGCATGATGGCCACGGTCACCAACAGCCTGCTGCTGCGCGGTGTGCTCCAGGCGCGGGGTGAAATTGAAGTGCGGGTATTGACTGCCATCCCGATCAACACCGTGGCCGAACCTTTCATCCGCCTGCGCGCGATCCGCCACCTCGAACACGGCTACATCGTGGTTTTGGCTGCCGGTACCGGCAACCCTTACGTCACGACCGATTACCCGTCCGCCCAGCGCGCCCTGGAACTGCGCGCCGACGCACTGCTGGTTGCGAAGAACGGCATCGACGGCATCTATACCGCCGATCCACACCTGGATCCAACCGCAAAGCGCTACCGCACGATCTTATACGACACGGTTATCGCGCATAATCTGCGGGCCCTCGACCAATCGGCGGTCCTGCTGGCGCGCGACCACCATCTGCCGATCCACGTCTTTGATTTTGACGCGCCTGACGTGATGGGCCGCATCTGCCAGGGAGATGACGTCGGAACGCTGATCGGCGACCAGGGGGATATACTGGGATAATCCTGGTTTTATGCAGAACCGAAAACTTGAAGCAGCGTCACGGAGGCATCTGGCGCAAACAGGCGTACATAGCCTTCAATATCACGCAAATGCCGGTCCACATCGGCCGCGGAGATTCCCGGCGGGGCATACACGGTGAAGACTGCGCCGGTCGTGCTCTCGCGGATCTGGGTGCGCTGGTCGGGGCCATAGATGATGCTGGAGACGACCCCCTCATTATCGGCTATGCGCATATCTCCAGCCTTGAGGATCTGCGGCTGCCCGCGCAGCAGGGTGTAGCTTTCCTCTGCTTTGGCCACATCCAGCACCAGCGGCGGGCGCAGCGCATCCAGGTCGTGCCCGGCGGTCAGCAGCAGGTTCTTGACCTCAGCCATGAACATGGCCTCCACCAACCCGGCCACGCTGGGCAGGCCGCGCCCCTTAAAACGACCGATTCGAGCTGCAGCAGCACATGGTAGGTCTTTTTGAAGCGCTTGTAGTAAGCGCTGTAAGCCTGCATCACCGGCAGCGCTTCCAGCGCGGCGCGGTCCTGCCCGGCGAAGCGGGCGCGCAGGTCTTCGACCAGTACTTGCTTGACACGTTCCAACTCGGGGTGCAGTGCGGGGTTGACCACATTCTGCATGACCAGCACCCCAACACGGGCATCGGGGTAGGCAGACTTCCAGGCGGGGGTGACTTCAAAAATCAAGGGCATCTCCTGTTAAACCGGTTAAATAAGCTGTGGCGCGTATTCTTGCGCCCAATCCAAACCCAATTCGGTCATCTTGGCCCGGGTGGGAACGCCGTCTGGTGTCCATCCCATCATTTCGTAGTACAGGCCGCGCGCGGATTCGAACTCGGCCCGGTCGATGGCCACCCCGGCGGTAGGCCCGGTGCCGGTCAAGGGGCGGAAGAACTTGGCAGGCAGTTCGTCCTGACGGCGGTCGAAGCCCTCACGGGCATTGAAAGCACGCATCAGGTTGACCCGCCGCTCGCCAACCTTGAGCAGTTCATACAAACTGACCTGCCAGCCGGTAACCGCGCGCACCAGATCTACCAGTTCGGCCGGGCCAAACAGGGTCCAGCTCATGCCCCAGACAAACTGGCACAGTTCGAGCGAATCGGCCAGGGAGTAGATTAACTGGGTGCGCGCCACCAGGCGCACTTTCTCCATGCCAAACGATTTGGGTTCGGGCGGGTCCTGCAGATCAAGCTGGGCCAGGCGAGCCAGGCTGCGCGCACCGGCCCCGCGTTCATAAGAGGGGTCGTGGTCGCTGGATTGGTGGTCGGCGCCAAACGGGTTGACGGCATACATCAGGGCCAGCGATTTCTTGGCCTGGGGCATGTGGGCAGGCGCCTCGTTGCCCTTGACCGTGATCAGGCAGTCCTGGGCAGCAGGGCCCCATAGGGCGGCGGCTTTGGCCGAACCCAACGCCAGGACGCTGCCCAGGGGGCCTGCGGCGCGCACCATCTGTTCGAGGGCGGCCAGCATGGCATCCGCATCCCCGAAGCGCAGCGCCAGCCCGCCGGTCTGGTCCAGACCAATGATGCCTTTCTCGAAGCATTCCATGGCAAAGGCGATGGTTGCTCCGGCAGCAATGGTATCTACACCGTGCATATTGCACAGCATATTGGCGCGCGAGACCGCTTCGAGGTTGCTCACGCCGCAGTAAGAGCCCAATGTACCCAGGGTCTCATATTCTGGCCCGCCGTATTTTGGGTCTACCGGATAAGCGCCCCCGGTGACTTCAACCGTGCGCTTGCAGCGGATGGTGCAGCTAAAGCAGGTATCGCGTTCTTTAAGGATCGTATCGTAGAGCACTTCTCCACTCAGGGCTTCGTGCTGATCGAACTGCCCGGCATTGTAGTTGAAGGTGGGCAGCGTGCCCTTGTAGTTTTGCGGGTTGACCACCCCAGGTGTGCCGTATTTACCGAACTCTTCGGCGCCTTCGGCCATATGGTCGATCCCCCAACGCACCAGGCGTTTGAGCGCGTCGCGGTCGGCGATGCCCACCGTCTGCCGCCCGTGGGCGGCGATGGCGCGCAGGTTTTTGGACGCCATCACCAGACCCATGCCGGTGCGCCCGTTGTTGCGGTTGCTCATGCTCACCAGGCTGGAGAAAAGCACCCCGTGCTCCGCAGCCGGGCCATGCTGGAGGATCTCAATCCGCGGGTCGCCCAACTCGGCGCGCAGCAAGTCGTCCACTTCACCCGTAGTCTTACCTGCCAGGTGATCCGCGGGATGCAGTTCAGCCACGCCGTTGAGGATAGCCAGGTATACCGGCTGCGGGCTGCGACCTTTGAGCACAATGCCGTCAAAACCGGCGAATTTCAACTCTGCCGGGAAGAAGCCGCCGCCTTGAGAATCTCCAATCGCCCCGGTCAGGGGAGATTTAGCATTGGCGTTGATCCGGCTCTGCCCGGCAATGGGCGCCCCGGTAGTGACGCCGGTGAACAATGTGAGCACATTTTCAGGTGCCAGGGCATCGACCCCGGCCGGCATTTCTTTGAGAAGATAATACAACCCCATGGCACTGCCCCCCAGGTATTTACGGTAAAAGGATTCGGGCGGGGTTTCAACCGCCAGGGTGGCGCTGGTCAGGTCGACATGCAGGATTTTTCCTGTATAACCATTAGGCATATTGTCCTCCACAATTTATAGATACTTATGATTTGGGCATAAATGGATACGGCGGGTGAAATTTGGTGGAAACCGCTTGAAATCACTGGAAATATACATTCATATTAAAGCACATTCCGGCCAAACAAGGCCCAAATTGGGGGATGAATCTTTCGGATAGGTTTCATTGTAAAATAAACCAATATGGCAAACCTTCAACTGATCGGCCTGGGCATGGCAACGCTGGACATTCTGGTGCGCGGCAGGGGGAGCGGCTTGTTTGCCGCCGGTGCAGCGCTGGAAGAACTGGTTCTGGACGGCGGGGGGATGGCCTGCAATGCCATGGTATCCGCGCAAAAATTAGGAGCGGCTGCCGGGTTTGTAGGTACCTTTGGCGGCGACCGGCTGGGTCAGCTCAAACTGCAGTTGTTGCGTGAAAGCGGGGTGGATACCAGCCGGATCGTGCAGCTTGAGGCACCCGATGACCAGGTCGTGCTGGTGCATATTCATGGAAACGACGGCGAGCGCAGTTTTTATCCGGTAGCCATCGACCTGCGCCAATCGCTTGACCCGGACGATCTGGACCGGGCCTACCTGACCCGGGCCGGATATTTGCTGATCGATGGCGCGCACGAAGAAGCAGCCTTATTGGCAGCGCAGTGGATGCACGCGGCCAGCAAGCAGGTGATGCTGGATGCCAACGCCACCCACGGGCCACCCTCGGCAGGGATGCGCAGGTTGGTCGCTGCCAGCGATTTCTTGATCTGCAGTACCGGCTTCTGCCAGGCTCTAACCGGGCTGGAGGATCTGCCCGCGGCGGCGCAGGGCGCGCTGTCCAGCGGTCCGCGGGTCGTGGTCCAGACCCATGGAGCCGGTGGATGCGACACTTTTACCCTTACACAATCGTTCCACACCCCGGCCTTTACGGTGCAGGCGCTGGATACCACCGGCGCAGGGGATGTGTTTCACGGGGCTTACCTGGCAGCGCTGTTGGAAGGGTGGGACTTAAAAACGGCAGCGGAATTTGCTTCCGCCGCCGCGGCGCTCAAGTGTTTGAAAATGGGCCGGACCGGCTACCCGACCCGGACCGAGGTGCTCGAACTCATGCGCCAGTCCGGCAGGCCGCTCCCATCCAGCTGGGATTGAGGGCCAAAAACTTCTCTCACGTGCCTAACACGATCCCGCCGTCGACCGAAATGACCGCACCGTGCACGTAGGCCGCCTCGGCGGAAGCCAGCCAGACCAGGGTATTGGCAATATCCTCCGGTTGGCCCAGGCGGCCCAGGGGCACTCGGGCCTTCATCTCTTCCCGGATTCTTTCGGGCATTTTTTTTACCATATCGGTGGCGATAAAACCCGGCGCAACCGCATTGACCCGCACCCCCTTGCGGCCCAGTTCGCGCGCCCAGACTTTGGTCATGCCAATCACCGCCGACTTGGTAGCCACGTAATTGGTCTGGCCAAAATTGCCGTACAGGCTGACCACTGAAGAAATATTGAGGATCACCCCCGCAGCCTGGCGGATCATGGCGGGAGCCACAGCCTGGGCACAGTTGAAAACGCCTTTCAGGTTAACGGCCACCACGGCGTCAAAGGCGTCTTCTGTCATCTGTTTGAAGACGGCACCGTCCACCATGCTGACCAATTGTGCATCGCGCGTGATGCCAGCGTTGTTGACCAGAATATCGATGCGGCCGTATTTTTCCAGGACCGCGTCCATCCAGACCTGGACAGCACCGCGGTCGGTGACATCCACCGTGTAAAAAGCGGCCTGAGGCCCCAGCCCGGACAGCAGTGCCTGTCCAGCTTCGGCGTTCAGATCGCAGATCACCACCTTTGCACCCTCGCGCGCGAAGGCTTCGGCGGTGGCTTTGCCAATTCCGGCGGCTCCGCCGGTAATCAAGGCTACTTGATTCTGCAAACGCATGGGAACCTCTCTTGAAATGATTTCTGGGGCCATCAAGGGCAGCGGGCTTGCAAGACGTTCTCCAGCGCGCTGCCATCGATGGTGAATGCCAGGGCACCGGTCTTTTCCCAACCGGTGATTTCGACCAGGATTTCCAGGCGGCCGTCGCCGTTGAGATCTAACAAGGCCAAAAGACCGTAACGATCGGGAAAGACCAGCGATTCCTCCCGAGTGTACCGGTCACTCACAACCGGTAGCGCGGTCTGACCTTCGCGAAGGAGCAGAATTATTGAATAATCTCCCGGATTGACGTCATGCCCGGTCTCCTCCACGAAGCGGCTGGCTGCCACCAAAAATTCCGGGATGCCGTCCCCTTCCAGGTCAACCTGCAGGCTGCGCTGGATCTTCACCGCCGGCTGGTCGATACCCTGGGAGATCAAAAAATCACGCACCTGCTGAACTACCTGCGGATCGTTCACATCCACTGCCTGGGGCACGCGCGGCAGGGCATCCCAATCCGCGCCGATGGCTGCTGCTACACCCGCAGGATGTTTAATCGGGACCGACCAGAATGAAGGGCAGGTTGGTTCTTCAACCGGCTCCCCACCCACTGCACTCCCCTGGCGGGCACGGGCAGAATACAGAGCATAGTCTTGCTGCGGCGAAGGTCGGGCCACCGGGTATTCAGAACTCAGCCAGTCTCCATCTCGGGCAGCGCCCAACAAATACCCGCCAGGGCTGTCGTAAGGCGGGAAGACAAGGATCGGATGGGCCTGACTCGGGATAATCGATGGCAAAAGCGTGGGCGTATTGAGCGGTTTTGTGGATGTCTCGAGAGCAGTCACCGGCGTGGATTCCGGCTGCGTGGTGGGCGCCGCCACCTGGGGCGTATTCAGGGGCGCGCAGCCGGCAGCGGCGCACAGCAGAAAAACAACAATTAAAAAGTATCTGTGATGCGGGTTCATATCCGTTAAAATTATAGCGTAAATGCTTTGCGCATTTCCAATAAAGCTGGGCTGAAAGGAATCTTTATATGTTCAATGTTTGTTATCAATGCGGGCAGTACCGCGCCGATAAAGAAATTGACCCTCACGGGCCGGCCGCCATTTGCCCGGAATGCGGATACCGGCACCCTTTCCGCATGCTGCCGCTGCTGCTGGTGGGCGGGGCCAGTGGAACCGGCAAAAGTAGTCTGCTGCAAAACCTGATGGGCAAGTTCACCCAGGCCGTGCTGCTGGAAGGGGACCTGCTCTGGCGACCTGAATTCAACCGGCCCGAAACCGGCTTTCATGATTTCTTCGAAGTCTGGCTGCGCCTGGCGAAGAATATCGGCCAGTCGGGGCGTCCGGTGGTGCTCTTCAATGCCGGTATGGGCGTGCCGGAGAATATCGAAAGCTGCGTGGAGCGGCGCTATTTCAGCCAGGTGCACTATCTGGCCCTGGTGTGCGACGACCAGACCCTGGAAACAAGACTCAAAGCACGCCCGGCCTGGCGGGAAAGCGGGGGAGATGAGTGGATCCGGGGGCAGCAGAGCTTCAACCGCTGGCTGCGTGAGAGCGGTCCGGGGCATGGCGTAGACCTGCTCGAAACGGGCAGCAAAGAACTGGACCAAACCACAGACGAAGCGGCAGATTGGATCCGCCGCCACATCGAAGGATCATCGGACAACCATTAAACCGACTGCGCCTGCGGAGCCAGGGCTGCCGCCGCTATTTCCTGGCGGAGCAGCCGGATGGAGACAATCAAGATCCACAGTTCAAACGTACCGATGGTCACGCGTTCTAACAGGCCAAAGATCGGGCTTCCGCTGGCCATCCCGGCGGCAGTTAATCCACCGCTGATCAAAATTACCAGTGCCGAAACCAACGAATAAATCCAGTATTTTTTCAGATCCGGGTTCGATTTGAACCAGAATGCAGCCAGCAGTACCCCGGCAATCGACCCCAGCGAGGCGAAACCGGCGAAAACCATGTGGAACGTGCCTGCAACCGTCAGTGGGGTGCCGGTGGGATCCTGGGGGAAGAAAAACATGGCGAAACCGCTCAATCCGACCAGTCCAACCACCACCGCGCCCCACTGGCCGCCCCACCTTGCACCGAATTCAATGCGCCGGGCCGCCAAACGGAACAGGCCCAGGGCAAAGGCCATCACCAGCAAGTTGTAAATGCCGAATAAGGTGTCCATCATGGATTTATCAGGCGCCCCAGCGGCAGACAATTCGCTGATGGCATGCAAGATATGGTTGTATCCGGGCCGGATGGCGGCCCCGAAAATTACCGTTGAGACGTAGAGTATGGGGGCCGCCAGGCCGCATGTGAGTAGAAAATTGCGTTTCATGACCAATTCTTTATAGAATCCTACTTAAGGCTGAAAATGGCGGCTGGCCACTGCTGCCAGATTGCCACCAGGAAAGCGGCGTTAAGCACCGCACCAAACACTAACCAGGGATGCCAGTAAAAGACCAGCAGCGCCAGTGAAAGCAGCGACCCAACGATCGCCATAAGCTGCCAGACCGTATTGAGCACGGGCACGCCCAACAAACCGAGACCACCCAGAACGAAGGCTGCCAGCAGGCCGACCCACAACAGCCAGCCAAAGGTACGTACCGCATCCGTACCAAGCCCAATCCTGGATGCCAGCCAGTCAGGGTCGGTATTGGCGCGCCACCAGGAGGGCCAGTAAGGGGTGCGCAAGGCACCTGGTTGGGGGACGGGGACGTAGGTCAGGCTGACGTGCACCAGGGCATGGGCAATCATCAGGACGGCAATTAAAATACGCACTTGGGACGGGTTCATGATTTTGCTTCCTTTTTATTTATTTTCACCTCCCCAGGTTCCACACGCTTCAGGGAAACCAGGGTCAGGTTGAGATCGTAGATGCGAGCCAGCAAGCTGTGCAAAGCGGCTTTATCGGGTAAAGTGCCGCACAGCATGCAGCCGCCGCTCGGGGACTGGCTCATAGCCATCCCTTCAAACCATACCTTCCAGCGTTCATCGAGCGCTTCCTGCAAAGTAATTTCATAATCCAGCGGCATACGTTTTCCTCACTTCCAGCCATGAGTATATGAAAAATCGCCGCCCTGTGCATCTGCCAGGTGGCTATGTTGGGGGTTTATTTTTTGAAAGAAGGTTTATGTCGGGGGTATAAAGTCGAAAAAGGTCCGTTTATAACAAATGCAAGTCTTTTGCCCTGGCAACGGCTTCAGTGCGGTTGGCGACTTCCAATTTGCGGAAGATGGAGGCCGAATGCGCTTTGACCGTACCGGTAGAAATATACAGGCGGCCCCCGATTTGGGGATTGGTCAGCCCTTCGGCCATGCAGCGCAGCACGGCATATTCACGATCGGTAAGGCGTTCGACCAGCGCATCCAACGGATCTCTAACACCTGAAACCTGTGCTTCACTTTCTTTGGATGGGAAGGCATCCAGCAAGGACTGCACGTACGCATCCACAGGCGTGGGGAGCAATCCAACCCCGGCTGGCGACCTGACCGCTGACAGCAGGCGGCGCATGGGCTCACCCAGATCTAAAAATACCCGGGTAAATCCCTGCGGCTCGCCCAGCTCCAACGCCTGGCGCAAGTCGGCCTGTGCCAGGTCAGGATCTTCTTGGGCCAGGGACCGCAGCGACAGGATTTCAATCAAGCTGGCAATCCGGCCGGTGGCCTCAACAAATCCACCAATCATGTGCAGCAAGCTGAGAGCCTGCTGTTTTCTACCGGTGGCGAGCCAGATCCGAGCCAGAGCGAGCTGCCGGAAAACCTGCGGCTCGCCCGGTTTCACCACCTCCATCAGGGCGGCATGATCTTTTCCCCATTCTTCCGCCACTGCCATCTGCCCGCTGGCTAACCAGTACTGCACCCAGACTGCTTCAAGCTGACTGCGCAGCAGTTGTACGACCGGTTCCCTGGCAACAATTTCGCCGGCACGCTCCAAGGAGACCTGCACCGCCGGCAGATTGCCTTCAGCCAACAGAACGAGTGCCTGAGCGATCAGGGCATGCGTATCATGATTGGGGTTGTGCCACCAGCGGTTGTGCTCCTGGGCAGCCTCTACCAGCTGGCGAGCCTGCGCCAGATCGTTTTGCTCGATCAGCGGGATGGACATCAGCGATTCCAACCGGCCGATAAATCCGGGAGCGAAGGTCGTCTTGCGTTGGAACGCTTCAAGTCCCTGGCGGTAGACCTGGATCGATTGTTTGAGCTGTCCCCGCAGACGCAGCACATTACCCAAATCGACGGTGGCGGTGTTCACCGTCCAGCTGTTTCCGATCTGCATCCCAGCCCGGCGCATTTTTTCAAAAGCTGCGGCAGCCCTCTCCATCTGTCCGGCACTGCGGCAGGTATAGCCCCAGGCCCAGCAAATAGCGCTGTATGCGAAAAACTGGCCTTCCGGCGGCGGGGCCAGGAACATTTTTTCGAGGTGGGTGAAATCGACCTCGCGCCCGGATGAAACCGCGGCCATCATCTGCACTGCGTAGATTTCATAACGCAAACGAGCTACATCAACCGCAGAAAGGGCGTGATCTCCGGCCAATATTTGCTCCGCCAGGCGCAGCATACGCCCAGCTTCATCCGGCTGGCCGTTGAATCCCAGCGCCCAGGCCTGATAAATGCACAACCACGGCCTACCTTCGGCTGTTTGCCGGGGGAGACGATCCAACCAACTCAAGAGGGCGTGCAGCTCGCCCCGGCCCAACAAAGTCACGGCATTGCCTTCAACCAGATCCGCGGCCCGTTCGTAATCCAGGGCTTGCAGCGCATGGTGAATGGCATCGCGCAGATACCCCTCCTTTTCATACCAGACTGAGGCCCGCCGGTGCAGTTCGCGTATCTGCGCGCCAGGTATGCCAGACTGGGGCTGCATCAAGCGCACCCGCAGCAGGTCCGAAAACAAGGCATGAAAGCGAAACCATTGCTCTGCGGCATCTAAGGGGGATAAAAATAAATTGCTCCCACGAATTGTTTCAATGTGCGCCTCGCTGGCTCCGGGGACGCTGCCGGTGATGGCATCGCATAACGATGCGCAGAAGCGCTCCAGGATCGAAATTTGCAGCAGGAAGCGGCGCAGATCCTCCGCCTGGTTGTTTAAGACTTCCTCTGCCAGGTAGTCGAGAATATAACGGCTGCTGCCCGCCAGCGATTGGATAAAATTGGAAAGTTCGGGGTGGCGTTCGAAAGAAAGAGCCGCCATCTGGATTCCGGCTGCCCAGCCTTCGATGCGCTCGTCCAGCACGTCGATCTCATCGCGGCCTAAAGTAAATCCCACAATTTGGCTTATGAAGAGGCCGGTTTCCTCCGGAGAAAAGCGCAGGTCGCTGGCCCGAATTTCAACCATCTCGCGGCGGGCGCGGTAGCGATGCAGCGGCAGCGGCGGATCGGACCGGGTCGCGAGCAGCAAATGAACCTGCGCCGGGAGGTGATCGAGTAAAAAAGCCACCCCATCGTGGATGGCAGGATTGGTGATGAACTGGTAGTCATCCAGAACCAGGATGAGCGGCATTTCGCGCACCGCAAGGATATTAATCCAATCCGCAAACACCGGCTGCAGGGCAATGCTTTGTGCAGCCTGAAGATAAGCATGGGGGGCGAGTCCCAGGTCCAAATCGACCTGCTGAAAAGCTGCTGCCAGGTAAGCCAGAAAGAGGTTGGGATCATTATCCGCCTCATCGAGCGAAAGCCAGGCTGCCTGCCGCCCGGTGGTTTGGAGCCATTCACTAACCAGGGTGGTTTTGCCATAGCCCGCCGGGGCACACACCAGCAGCAAACGGTTCCCTAACAGCAAACCGCGATCAAGCTGCACCAGCAAGCGCGAGCGCTGAACCCTTTCGATATCCGGCAGGGCGCAATACAACTTGGTTTTGAGCAGCGGAAAATTAATCAATGGATCAAGGTTTCAGAATCAGATAAGATGCTGAACCTAATTATATCCAATGAAATGGTTCTGGCAGGCTTAGGGGGCTTGATCCAACCAATATGAAATATCCGCGGCAATATCCGCCGCGCTGGTGCCAAATTCAAACACCTCGCGGATCTGTCCGGCGGCGTCCACCAGGGTGAGGGTCGCGGTATGGTTGATCAGGTAGCCGGTGGCCTCCGAACCTTCGTGTTTATAATAAATCACGTTAAACTGCTGAGCCACGGCAGCCACCTCCTCTGGCGAGCCGGTCAAACCGGTGAAATCCGGATGGTAAAAAGCAGCGTAGCTGGCGATCTCCTGCGGCGTATCCCGTTCCGGGTCAACCGAAACCATAACCATATGTACCTGCTCGGCCCGGTCACCCAGCAGGTAAAAGGCCTCACTGACTTCCGAAAGAATAGAGGGGCTCATATCCGGGCAATGTGTGTACCCGAAGAAAAAGAGGGTCAATTTACCGCGAAAATCGGCCAGGTGGACGGTGCCGCCGTTCGCTTCCGGCAGTTTAAAATCCTGTAAAATTTTCGGCGGCTGGACCAGGTTGCCCTTCAACGCCGGCGCCTTGGGGAAGAGGAGCAAGCCGATCATCAACAGGCCAACGATGAAAACAAACGCAAAAACGAAGGGGTAGACAAACCTTTTAGGCAACAGCATACTCCGCTCCCAGGCATCATTACATTCTGAGAAAAAATACCGTTAAGGATGAAACCCATTAAACTGTGTGCGCCCAAGAAACAAATTCCGGTATAATTATGTCAAAAATAAGACGTAATAAATATTGATAATTTTATCATTTTTTCTCAACACAAACAAGCTGACCGATTCAAAATGACCCTTTCCCTCCGACAACAAAAAATCCTGGAATGGTTAAAATCGCGCCCTTCCAGCTCAATGGAAGAACTGCAAGCGCATTTTGGCACCTCCATCGCCACAATCTACCGCGACGCGCAGGCCCTGGTTAATGCCGGTGCCGCCCAACGCATCACCGGCGGACTGACTGCGGTCCAGCCTTCCGACCAAATTCAAACCAAATGCCAGTTTTGCGGGAAAGCCGTCAACCCGCGCACCATTTTCCTGATCCAGACCAGAAACGGCATGCAGCGCACCGCGTGCTGCCCGCACTGCGGGCTGATGGCAATTAATCAGCCGGACGTGATCTCAGCCATGGGCTGCGACTTTCTCTACGGCCGCATGGTCAATGCCCGCCGGGCGGGTTACCTGGTGAACAGCACGGTCAGTATGTGCTGCGAACCCTCCGTTTTGTGTTTTTCAAATCTTGAAGAGGCCCGCCAATTTTCACTGGGTTTTGGGGGAGAAGTCTGCACGTTGGAACAGGCTGAGGCGTGCCTGTCTGCGCTGATGGCATTGAACGAGAACAAAGATGAATAAAGGCATCATTACCGCCGCATCGGCGTATATCCTGTGGGGATTTTTACCACTGTACTTCAAGTTCGTGCATGACGTACCCGCCCTGGAAACTACCGTCCACCGCGTGATCTGGTCGCTGCTGCTGCTGCTGGCAATCCTTGCCATACGGCGGAATTTTGGCGTGTTTCGCGCCAGCCTGAACCGGCGCACATTGCTGATCTTCAGTGCTTCGGCAACGCTGCTGGCGGTCAACTGGCTGGTGTATGTATACGGCGTCACATCCGGTTTTGTGGTTGAGACCAGCCTGGGGTATTTTATCAACCCCCTGGTGAATGTATTGTTGGGTACGATCTTTTTCCGCGAACGGCTGCGCCTCACCCAGTGGGTTCCAATTGGTCTGGCGGCTCTGGGTGTGGCGTACCTGACCTTCAGCCTGGGATCGCCGCCCTGGATTGCCCTGGCGCTGGCTTTCACCTTTGGAATGTACGGCCTGGTAAGAAAAGTGGCCCCGCTCGGCTCGTTGTACGGGCTAACCCTGGAAACCGGCATGCTGTTCATCCCGGCGACCGCATACTTGATCTACGCTGAAATTACGGGAGCGGCCTATTTTGGACACGCCGGGTTCGCCACCACGGCCCTGCTCATGCTGCTGGGGGTGGTCACCGCGGTGCCCCTGCTGCTGTTTGCCAGGGGTGCGCGCCAGGTGCCGATGACCACCCTCGGGCTGCTGCAGTATATCGCCCCTACCCTGCAGTTTTTGACCGGGGTATTTTTGTACGGCGAACCGGTGTCCTCCGCCCGCCTGATCGGATTTGCGATCATCTGGACAGCGCTGGCAATCTATTCGATTGAGGGCTTACTCACCCGGCGGCGCACGGCGGGCATCACCCAGGCATCCATCGCACTCGGCGGCAGGTAAGGCTAATTCCCGCGCGTTTGAGGTTCTCCATCGTCCTGGTAAAGTTCGACGATCTGGCGGGCAAAATCTGCTATCCCCAGGCGCAGGGGTCCAGGCGACAGCACTTTCACGCCACACCCCAGGCCCATCAGATTCTGGCGGGCCGCTTCCAGGGACCGAAAAGCCATTTCCAACAACAATCTCCCGGCTGAATCCGGAACATCTTCCAATATTTTTACCGTCACGCCAGGCCGGCGGCGCAGATCGCCGATGACTTCCGGCAGCACCCGGGCCTGCACCAGGTAGAGGGCCTGATCACGATCCCATCCCGCGCAGTAATCCTGCCAGGCGGCAAGCAGGTCAAACCCCGGTGGAAATTCAAAATGCTGACCGGTGGGCGTCACGCGCTGCAGTTCGTGCACGCGCTGCCAGCGCAGCTTACGCCCACTGCGCCAGATCAGAAACCAATCACCGCTTTTTGCCACCAATCCCAACGGATCGGCAAGCTGTTCGATCTCAATTCCGCCCCACATGGGGTATACAAGCGTCACGCGCTCTTTTCGTTGGATCGCCCGGTAGAGTACACCCAGGTGCTCGCCTGGGGACAGGGGCGAACCCCAGGCGGTCCAATCCAGGTGCACCCTGGGTGAAACTTTCTCCGGGTTATCCAGGTAGCCAGGCAAAGCGGCAGCCAGTTTGCGTAAAGCTGAGCGCATCTTCTGTCCAACTTCGAGTGAATCCAGCGGGCCAGGAGCGGTCAGCAAAAAAAGGGCATGCGCTTCATCCTCGTTCAAACCGGTCAGGTCGCTGCGGTAATTTTCCACCAGGCAGCAGCCACCATCCACCCCGCGCTCGGTATAGACCGGAATGCCGGATGTGCTCAAGGCATCCATATCGCGGTAAATAGTGCGCACCGAAACCCCCAACGTTTCGGCTAATTCGCGGGCGGGCACCCGTCCGCGGCTCTGCAGCAGCATCAAAATCGAAACCAGGCGATCTGCGCGCAATGTTCCTCCCAAACCTGCTCCTGCCACTGAAACTCAGGGGCAAGATGAAGTATAAAATTATCGACACGGAAAGCTGCGAATACGAATGCCTATATTTTAACACGGATACCTGACACAGGATGTCATGTATCCTGGCTAAAATGATGTTAGAGACTTACACAAATGTGAAGCACTGCAATGTTCATCGTTCTTGTGTGTGTTTCTGTGTAAATCATTTTTAGAAAAAAAGGGAGATCAAATGGAACCAATCGAAGTTCACATCGTACAGTTAGCACCCATGCGGGTGGCCAGCGCGCACGGATTTGGGGCGAGCCCGGAAACCCTGGCCTGGGATAAACTGACCACCTGGGCCAAGGAGCGCGGCTTGTGGCAAGACGCCGCTCCCCGGCGTTTCTTTGGGTTCAACAACCCCGATCCTTCCCCGGGCAGCCCGAACTACGGCTATGAATCCTGGATGACGGTCGGCCCGGATGTGGATTCGGATGGGGAAATCACGGTCAAAGATTTCTCCGGCGGTTTATACGCGGTAACCCGCTGCGAGGCAAAGATCCCCGGAGATGACATTCCCAACACCTGGAAGCAGCTGGCGGCGTGGGTGGAAACCAGCCCGCATCAGCATGCTCGCCACCAGTGGCTGGAGGAACATTTCTTCCAGGGTGAAACAAATTTCGAGGCATTTACCCTGGATTTGTTCATCCCGATCCGCTAAAAGAACGGGATATTGCTCTTAAAGTAAATCAAAGATCACCCGGGCAAGGTGATCTTTGATTTTCCTGCTTGAAACACGCACACAAGGTATTCAGGTGCCAGAGAAGAACGCTGGGATGGCCTGCATCGTGTCCGCGGATGGGGCTGTTTCAGCGCGTCCAATCGGTTGGGGTGCGCCTATTTCCAGTTGGCAGCCGGCGTGAAAAGAATTGAGACCGGTTGTTCAGGCGATAGGCAAAAAAACCGCCCATTGATCAATACCCGGTTGACAAGTTGACAGGCGTGCATTGACCCATTGACCGGACCATTGTATATTTAGGCTATGCGCGCCATCTTATCACTTGGGTTTCTGGTCATGCTCCTGGCAGCCTGCGCTCAAACACCCGACCCTACGCTGACCCCACCCGCGGGCGCTGTGCCCATTCGCCTGACCAGCCCGGCTTTTAACAGCGACCAACCCATCCCGGTCGAGTATTCCTGCCAGGGCAGCAACCACTCCCCAGAACTCAACTGGGAGGGTATCCCGGCGGACACTCAAAGCCTGGCATTAATTATGGATGACCCGGATGCACCCGGCGGAACGTACGTGCATTGGGTGCTGGCGAATATTCCGGCGGGTGAAAGTGGGCTGGCTGCCGGGCAAGCTGCCCCCGCAGGCGCGGTCCAGGGCACCAACAGCAGCAGGCGCAGCGGCTATACCGGCCCTTGTCCGCCCGCCGGGAAGACGCACCATTATATCTTTACCTTGTATGCCGTCGACCAGGTTTTATCCCTGGAGCCTGCGCCGGACAAAGCCGGCTTGCTGACCGCATTGGAAGGGCACATCCTGGCCACAGGACAACTTGTAGGTACATACCAACGCTAAATGAAACTCATCATCCAGATCCCCTGTTTAACGAAGCGGAAACGCTGGCTGACACCATCAGCCAGCTGCCGCGGGTGATTCCTGGTGTGGAATCGATCGAGGTATTGGTGATCGATGATTTCAGCAGCGATGCCACGGTTGAAGTGGCACGTGCCGCCGGGGCCAATCACCTGGTGCGCCTGAACCACCGTACCGGCCTGGCGGGTGCCTTCGCCGCCGGGTTGAATGCCTGCCTGAAACTCGGTGCGGACCTGATCGTCAATACCGACGCCGACAACCAGTATGAGGCAGGCGACATTTCGCGCCTGGTGGAGCCGCTGCTGCGTGGCGAAGCCGAACTGGTGATCGGCGACCGCGGCGTGGCAACCCTGTCAACGTTTTCGCCATTCAAACGCAAGCTGCAAGTGTTCGGCAGCCGGGTGGTTTCCAGCGCAGCCGGGCTGGATGTACCGGATGTGACCAGCGGGTTCCGCGCCATGACGCGCGAGGTGGCCCTGCGCACCATGGTGTTGAGCCATTATTCCTACACCCTGGAAACCTTGATCCAGGCCGGGGACCGCCGTTTCCGGGTCGTCTCGGTCCCCATCCGCACCAACGCCCCCACCCGTCCCTCGCGCCTGATGCGCGGGCTGGGCGACTATATTACCAACTCCAGCGTGACCATCCTGCGTTCCTACACCCTCTACCGTCCGCTGCGCGTGTTCTTTTACGTTGGGGGGCTGCTGCTGGCGCTGGGCGCGATCTTGCTGGCGCGGTTTGTATACTTTTATTTCAGCGGTGAAGGCGGCGGGCATATCCAATCGGTGATCGTGGCGGCGGTGTTTTTGATCGTGGGTTTCCAGACCTGGCTGATCGGCCTGGTCGCGGATTTGATCGCGTTTAATCGGAAGATTTTGGAAGAAGTGCTGTATCGGGTGAGGAAAGTGGACTGAAGGCAAGACCATGGTTTCAAGATCTTTTTTTGATCTGCCCCATGTTATTTTTGGGGGGCAAGAGTACTGTCAGACTCGCCAGGCAAATTGTTATAAATCAATTTGCCAAGGTCATAAATTTGCCCCGCCTGCGGAACAATGAGCATATCTTTATTATCATTGGGGGTGTTCAAGAGGTAAGCATCTAAGAATTGATCGAGGATTAATGCGTAAGTCTTTCCAACTGGTACATCCTTAAACACGAAATACCCTTTGGCATCGGTTTGGGTACGCATATCGTTGACCCGGTCAAATCCTGCCAGATAGGGTGTTCCATCAGAGGAGGGGACGATCCCTGCAAGCGCCAGACTGGCATCGACGACCGGGCGGGGTGAACTCTGGTTATTGAACAGGTAGCCGGTTATTGTTGCTGTATCAGGCTTGGATGGGGTCGGGGCGACCTGGGTGGGTTCAACCAGCGCTTTCTGAGTTGGCGGAACGCTCGTACCTGCGGTTGACTGACAACCCGCCATTATCAGGACCATCATAACGACAATGAAAGTAAAAAGGCAGGTTCGTTTCATGGGATGAATTATAGCAAGAAAAATGAAGAGCCGCAATAGTGCGGCTCTTCAAAAACGCAGGATAGAAAAGCAGGGTTAGTAGTTGATGCCGTTGTATTCAAGCAGAACATCGCTAGTGGCTGGTGCACCCATGGTGAGCTCAGTCACGATGGCGCCGATCTTGGCATCGCCACCGGTAGCAGTGCAAAGGGCGCTCCCGACATAATTGACGGCGATCTTGCCATTGAGCGCATCGGTGTAGGTTTCACCGGGTTGCAGGACTTTGTTCGTCACGCCATATGAGGTGCCAGAGAAGGTGCAGTTCAAGGTCGTTGCCTGGGTTCCGGCGTTGTAGACGTTGATACCGGTGAAGAGAGATCAGACCGCTACCCACATTGACACGATCAGCAAGCAGGGGCAGGCTCACATTGGCGGTGGCATCGGCAGGGCTCAAAGCATTGTAAGCGGCTTGCTGCGCGTTGGTGCGGGTCACTGTATTTACAATGACATCCAACGGCTGCGAAGTTGAGTTTCCAGTAACCTTGGCAGAACCAACAAAGGCGCCATTGACGGTATCCGTAATGCCTGGATAACCGGTTTTCTGACCGCAGGCTGCGGGCAATTGAGAGAAGGCGTATGTCTTGGACTGCTTGGAGGGGATAGTCTGGGTCTGGGTGCATGAGTTCCCAGGGAAGCCAGCGCTTGGATAGTAGGTGATGGTAACATCGGTTGAGGTACTGCCGGTATTCTGAATCTGGATGCCAGTACCAGAATTATAGAAGTTGCTGCTGACGAAACCGATCACAGGATTGGTGGAAGCTGTTGCAAAGCCTTCGTATGCCAGGAGGCTGTAGGTGGTGCTCATCCGTTCCATGACGACAGCCACAATGGGCTGGTCAGAAACGATCGATGCGGCGCCTACATAGCCATTGGGAATATTGGTATTGTTTTCTTGATAGAAGGTATTCGATGCACCCAATGCGAGTGTCGCAGTTTCAGGCGTGGCGACGTTAGCATAGGTGATCGTGATATGGGCAGGGCTGCTGCCGGCATTCTGAACAGTTATAACAGTGCTGATGTTGTAGGCTTTCTTCATGACCAGAGGCAGGTTGATGGTCGTTGCTCCGCCAGAAGAAGCGATGTAAGAGGCCTGACCCTTCATGTCTGTGGTTACGACGTTGACGATCGAACCCAGTCGCGTGTCTGAAGAGATCACAGAAGACCCATTGAAACCTGTCGGTAAACCACTGAGGGGGAAATAAACTTTCTGTCCATTGGCCGGAATGGTATCGCTCGGTGAAGCAACAATTGCCCCCGTTTGATCGTAGAACGTAATGAGTGATGTTAGCAACGGATTGGGTCAAGATTCTGAACCTGGATACCGGTTGTATAGGAAGTGCTGGTCTGAGCGAAAGCGGAAGTGGGTAGCGCTAACGCAGCAAAGACCATCAAGCATAAAACAATTCTCATCATTCGTTTCATAAGAAGTCTCCAATCTAGTCTGGATAAATTTGTTATTTATATCTTAGCTGATCAGCGCTCATAAAGCCATACCACCTTAGGGTTAATCAGAGGATTATAGGGGTACTGCCGGATTTATAGAATGCCTGACCGGCGTTTGCCTTTTGATGCCAGGTTTGAGGAATACCTCAGGGCTGCTGATTGAGAATTTTTCGGGGAAAATCAAGGGCCAGCCATACGATTCCCGCCAGCAGCAAAACCGAGCCCAGGAACCAGAGATGCTGGAGAACCACGAAGATGAAAGCCATGGCGAGAATCATCTCTGGAACCAGGACTAAAGCCATCACGCCATCCCTAATCAGCATGGTGCCCGGCAGCCAGAAGAAAAGATTGCTGACGGCTGAGGCCGCCCCCCAGGCCAGGATAATCCGCGGGGCTACACCGAAGGGGACTTCGGCTATACTCCGTAAAAAGATGAAAATTGCCAGCCCCCCGATGATCACCACCACAGCTTCCAACAGGATCCAGCAGGCCAGGTCGGCGAAGTTGTAACGCACTTGAAGCAGTGCGGCCTGCTTGGGTTGGGATTTCGCCAGAACCCATCCGGTTAAGCGGTTAAAGATCGGTGGAAAGATCATGACCAGGGCCAGGAAACCGAATATCAATCCGACTGCAGGTTGTTTCCACACATCGATCCCGGGCGTGAAGATCGACGTGATGGCATATACCAGGAGACCGCCAGCACCTGAAAGAACAGTCTCAACGACCCCTGCAGCGGCGACCTGTAACCCACTTGATCCTAAGCGACTGTAGAGTGAGGACCGACCAACGATCGACCATATACCGCCAGGTAAGGCAAAGCCTAACATCGAATAACAGTAGATGCGGATATCATCTCTGGCTCGCTGCTGGATGCCATAGGATGCCAGGATTTACGCCAGATGGGGATAGCAATTAACAACCCAGAACATTCAACCAGGAAAGACAGGATCAAGAGATACCCGTTAAAGTGAAGTGACTGCCAGGGAATCTTGGAACTGTCGCGAAGCAGTATCCATCCTGCAATTGCCAGGGCCAACGGAAAAAAAAACAGGCTAAAAAGTCGCCTCAGGTTGACCTTGCGCCAAACAAGCCGGAAAGCCTGATTGATCCCGGCGGAGGTGATATTTTTTAGATTGGATTTCATTGAAATTTATTTCTTCTGGCCGCTTATGGAAAACAGCTGCTGCTGGTTAAGGCCCCACAGGAATTGCATTGACGCACGAGACAGGAAGCCAGGGGCCTGGTCTTGAACCCGGTCTGTATCTGGGAACATTTTGAGGATGAATTTGAACAACGGCGAATCGCGATGCTTGCTGAATTGATCGGCGAACCGCAGCCCTTTCCCTAACTGTGACCATTCTACGGGCGGAAAGGTTCCGCGATATTCGATCCCGGCCTGCTGGAACCAGCGCAAAGTCTGCCCCACGCTGTAACGGGTCTCACAGGGCAGGCCAAATTGATCGTAAAGGATATCCTCTAAGGGGGCACGGTATTCTACAGTAAATTTTTTCATACTGCGGCCAAACAACTTGCCGCCCAACTGCGCCCGGCGGTCTATATCATTGGGCTCAATCATGTCGACGATGCCTCGCCTTACCCCATGCAGGAAACGCCCATAGCGATGGTACAGAGCCAGGATCATATACCCGCCCGGCTTTAAGATCCGCACCAACTCCTTGAATGCCCGGTCCGGGTCTGTCACCGCCACCAGGACACCGGTGCAGGAGACGATATCGACACTGCTGCTGGGTAAACTGATGTCGAGAAGGGAGCCGACCATAAAGCGTGGATCTGATTCGTCCTGATTGCAGCCCCGTCTGGCGATGTTAATTGAGCTTTGAGACTGGTCGAGACCAATGATCCGGTTGTCAGGGCTTATATCCGCCGAAAGAACCAGGTGTTTTCGCCCGTTCCGCATCCTGCATCCAGGAGGGTCAATCCCTTGAACTCGTCGGTAGGGATATGGAGAAAATCAGTGTGAATATATTTAATTCGATCATCACTGCGTTTTTTGGGCGGTTCAGGGATGTTCGGAAAGGGATGGGCATTGTACATAGCACGCACCCGGCGCGCTAATGTATCAGTAGGTTGGCTGTCCTTCATAGCCCTTGCCTCCAGACCAGGAATTCGCCGATGGCAACCATATCCATTCCACAGTTCAAGAAGGTATCGATCGCCTCCTGTGGGGTGTTAACAATCGGCTGCGAGTCCACATTGAAGCTGGTATTGAGCACAGCCGGAATTCCCGTCAGCTCCTCAAATCGCTTGATTAACTGATAGTAGCGGGGGTTGGTCTTCAGGCTGACCGATTGAGGTCGGGCTGTCCCATCGACATGGACCGCAGCAATAATCTCATTCATGGTCTCGGGTTTCGTGTCAAATGCCAGAATCATGAAGGGAGACTGCCTGGAGTGGTCAAAGTAACGGGAAAGTGAATTTTCCAGGATTGAAGGCGCAAAGGGGCGCCAGGGTTCACGGTGTTTCACCTGATTGTTAACCCGATCCTTCATATCGGGCCGGGATGGATCAGCCAGAATACTCCGGTTCCCAAGGGCGCGGGGACCCACCTCTGACCTACCCTGGTACCAACCTAAGATTTTACCTTCTGCCAGCTGCTTTGCCGCCGCTGCGGAAATATCCTCGCAATGCTCGTAGTCAATTTCCTGGAAGGCCTTGAGGGCTTCTTCAATTTCTTCATTTGAATATTCGGGGCCCCAATATGCATGTTCCATGGTCCAATCGGGACGCTGTCCGGTTTTATCGACATGCACCGTCAGGGCTGCGCCCAGAGCCGTACCGGAATCATGCGCCGCCGGCTGAATAAAAATTTCGTCGACAAATGGCAGTTGGGCCAGTTTCCCATTCATTGAGCAGTTCAATGCCGAACCACCTGCCAGGCAAAGCCGGCGGATGCCGGTCTGCTGATACAACCATTCTGCCATGCGGATCACGGCCCGTTCCAGGGTATCCTGGAGTGTTGCAGCCAGATCCTTATGCTCCTGGGTGATCGGATCATCTTTCGTGCGCGGCTTGATAGAATTCGACAAACTCTTTCCGCTTTTCAGGATCGATAACCGGAACATCGCCATCCCATTTTACACACGGCAGTCCTTTCGGGTCCGGAGTTCCATAAGCGGCTAACCCCATCACCTTGCCTTCACCGCTGTGCCGGCGAAAACCGAGCTTGTCCGTAATGAGTTCGTAGATCAATCCCCAACTGCCGCGGTTGCTGAAGTATTTCAGAGCCTGGATACTCCTGTCGCGACCTACCCCCAGGATGCCCGAATCACTGCCGCCGCTCCCATCCAGGGAGATGATGTTTGCCTCGGGGAAACCCGAAGCAAAGAAGGCGCTGGCTGCATGAGCGCGGTGGTGGTTGACGAAAATGATCCGGTTCGAGTCATAGCCATCCAAGGGCAGCATGCGCTCGTAAGCGATCCCTTCTTTTAGCCAGTTCGCCGCCTGATTTATATCGGAAAAGAAATTATCCTTACCCAGATTGTTGGCCGCCACCCGCAGAGCACTGTCAAAACCGACTGCGACATAATCAACATCTTTAAGCTGGACCCTTGCTTCTTTCAAGCAGTAAGCCATAGCTTGTTTCGCCGCCATACGAGGCGCATGTTTGATCCGGTTGAGACGTTCTTCTTCAACCATAGCCACCAATTGTCCATCGACCAATATGCAGGCAGCATTATTCCAGGAAATTGGATGGGTTATTCCAAGTATGATCATGATCCTCTTCCAGAGAAAATAACTACGGGTAAAAGAGATTTAAAAAACGATTGCATGATTTTATCATCCGGAATTGGGGATGTCAATAAAACTAAAACTGGTAGCTGGTTACGGCTCACGCTCACACGAGAACAGGAAGCAGAAGGCCAGATTGAGCGGAATGAATGGAGTAGTAAGCAAGCGCAAGCACTCTTTGGGCCGGCGAAGATAAAACTTCCAGTCCGCCCAAAAACGCGGCCATGGGCGTTCATATTTTTCGGTATGGCGAACCGATAAGCCATTATTTTCGAACAGCAATACCCAATCTTTCCTGGCTCCATAACGCTGAATCGGTTGGTCGTCAACTGAAGTCACACCCTTTCAAAAAGCGTTCCATACATTGGTCAATAAGCTGAAGGTATTTGGCACCAGGATATGAGGTATGCCCCCCCGGTCGCAGGACGCGCGCCATTTTCAGGACGCCGCAGGCTTGCAGCCCGTTGTCCTTTGTCAGCTTTAAAAACTTCTCCGCTTCCGCAGGCAATATCGAGGAACCGGCCTTGATGAAGCAACTTCAGTTTATCGGAAAACCAGTGATAAAATGACGGAATGCGGGCGATGTACTCATCCTGGTGAAGCACTTCATACGCTTCCTGAGATTGATCAACCCCACTGGTCAGGTGAATTTTCAGAAAGAAAGGTTCTTCTTCGTTCATTGTATTCTCTTCAACCTGGATATCGGGCAAAGACGGTGATTGTGCTGCCAAATTTCAACTTGTTTGCCAGAATGAACGCGGGTTCAAACAAGAACCGCATACCCGGTATATGCAGCAAGTGTTTCGCCGCATTTCCGAGTTGGACGGAGTGCATCTTAAGCCAGTGTTCCAGGCTGATAATAAAGGCGAAATAAGAGGGGAAAAAACATACCCAATCCAGAATTTCGAAACCAGCCTGCTGCAGCAGGCGAGTCAGGCTGCGCTGATCCAATACATACAGATGGCGGGGTGGATCAAAGCCGACCCATCCCGCGCCAAACAAGCGCCTATCCAGGCTGTTCCAATTAGGTACATTAATAGCCACCAGGCCACCGGGACGTAAAAGAGTTGCTGCAGCTGTTAATTCAGCGGAAGGGTACGGAGTATGTTCCAATACATCCCAGAATGAGATGACATCGAAGGAGGCCGGGGGATAAGGATGGGAACTGGTTGTTCCCTCGAATACCTGTAAACCAAAACGCTGTTGAGCGTACCTTGCAGCGGAATGAACTGGTTCAATGCCAGCCGCCTGCCAGCCGGATTGCTCCATTTCGTGTAAGAAAATGCCGGTGGCGCAGCCCACATCCAGAATCGAGCCGCTGGTCTTGCGGCTGTAGCGCTCGATCATTGTTCGCCGCTGCACCATTTTTTGCCGGCGAATCCAGCGCATCAGCCCCAGTTTCTCATCCTCAATGGCATGCTGGTATGGCTCATAATCGTCCGGATAATAGGCATTCATCTCGTTTAATTCGGGGCGAGGTTTCAAGTACATCAATCCGCAAACCTGGCAGCGAACAAAGTTGATGTTGGGAAGATCAGGCAGATGAAAATCACTCCCGGAGTACATAACATCCGCCTGGTCCATCTTACATAAATCACAAACCAAATCTTCCATAAAATAAGGATAAATTATATCACAGGCCCTTAACCTGGGAATAAAAGTTTTCCAGGCGATCTGTCAGAAGCTCCCAGGAAAAGTCCTCCTCGGCAGTTTTACGAGCCTCAACTCCCATGGAGGCACGCAGGTCTGGGTTTCTCAGCAATTCGATCGTATTTTGTGCGAAAGGATCAGGCCGGTCCGGAGAAAGCCTGCCAACATCATGTCGATTAAAGATCGATTCAAGATCGCTGACCCGGGTAGAGACGACTGGGCGGCCTGCACAGAGATACTCATTGATCTTTGAAGGCCACCTGCCATTATTGGCCGGCGTGTTCCGGAGTGGCAGCCAACCGAGATCCATCGCCGCCAGGAAATCATTCATCTTGTCCTGGGAAAACTGCCCGAAAATATGCGTATTGGGCATTCCTGAAAATTTTCGGATCATAGCCTGTGGACGGGCACCAAACCAAAGGAGGTGAGTTTCCGGAATGGATCGTTGAACGATGCGAAATGCTTCTAGCATGAGGTCGGCATCCTGGTCAAAGATTGCCCCCAGATATCCAATATAGATCCCGTCGAGGGGCAGTTCTAATCGCTGTCTTGCTTCACAGGCATTGGCGGGATGAAGAGCGTCAGGGTCGCTGCCGTAGGGAATGATGATGAGCCGTTCAGGACGAATGCCCAGTCCACAGGCCTTTTCGATAAAGCGTAGAACAAATAACGGTATTCCCGTTTGCCTTCGGGCGAAAATGCTCCTCGAAATATGTTTCGATAGGGCGCAGGATGGTCCTGATGAGGAGGTTGGGACGTTCCTCAACCGATCCTCCTTTGCCGAACCAGTCCGCCCAATCGATAAAAAAAGATGCCCCCTGGCGGCAGGCGAAAAGAGCGGGGTAAATGACGACGGGCCGGCTTTCAAAAGCATGCACCAGGTCGAATCGTTCGTTTTTCAGCCAGCGGATGCGGTTAATGATGTTCCAGGGATCCCAGCCGGACCTGAGAGGTCCGTGGAACAGGTCTGGGGTTTCAACCAGCCGCATGCCCCAGAATTCGCTGACCTTTATCCCCACTCTCTGGGTGGATGAGGTTACCATCAAGGTGACCTGGTGCCCGCGTCTGGCCAATTGGCTGCCGAATTGTGAAGCCCGGCGGAAAGTTCCATAATGGGGGGGATTAAAGGTCAACAAAAGAATTTTCAAGGCCGTTTTTATCCTGGCTCAAACCGGCTCTCTTATTGAACAGGGCGAGCAACAAAAACCATGTCATCTTCCATAATCACCTGGCTGCCCACTCGAGACATAAGGATGGCATGGTTCAGAGTCGTTCCATTCCACTTCAGTTTCCAGGTCTTGAGGATGGGAAACAGCGTGGTAGCAGGCTTATAAGTGACCAGGATCAACCCCCGCAGCAAGATTAATTTGACAAACTGGACAGCCCATCGCCTGTATTCCGCCGCAGTGGATGTGTCAATGGTGTGCATGCCGCCCTTTTGGATCACCCGGTATTGGTTGGTTTCCAACAGGCGCTTCATTGTCTGCCGAGTGAAATAAGTCAGGTGCCCGATGGCGTATAAGTGGCGCCAGCGTTTTCCATATAATCTTGCAAACAGGTTCCCAATATCATGGGTGGATAACATCAATACACCATTGGGTTTAAGCAGCCGGCGGATTTCCTTAAGTAGCTGCCCGGGGTAAGGGTGGTGCTCGATGACATCGAAAGCAGTGATCACATCATAGCTGCCTGAGGGCAATTTTAAAGTCTCGAGCTCTCCTTCCAGAATGTCCAGCCCCTGGTCTTTACGACTATAGTCGATAAAGAAGGGAGCCACGTCCTGCCCGGTCACCGAAAAACCTGCCCGCCTGGCTTCTACCATGAAAGAACCGGCTCCGCTGCCCACATCAAGCAGCTGACCGCCTGGGCAGTAGCGTTTGAGCACGCGCAGGTAGCGCTGCCAGGTTGGGCTCTGCAGTGGAGCAGCGTCGATAAACCAGCTTTGGGCAAATTGGTGGTCGCCGCTGAGGAGTAAATCGTAATAATCCTTGAGCGCTACAGCGTCGGACCGCGGGTTTTCGTAGATCAGGCCGCACTTCTTGCACTGCACAATATCCCAGGTGTCCCGGGCAAAATGGCCCTTCTGGTAGGGTTGAACTGGAAGCTGGAAAACAAGCCGAGTCTCATCGGCGCCACAGATCTGGCAGGAAATATGTTCAACTCCGTCTGAAGAAGGGGGCATAGTGAATCGTTTCCTTTATCCTATCTGACCAATCCGGTCCATTCACCCTTTATATATGCCAGGGCGGAATCCGGTTTATGTTTTAGCAGCAGGCGAAGGGTGGTTTTAATCGTGCTTGCCACTCGCCAGGGGATGACGAACAACCAGCGGATCCCATGGACGTGCTTGCGAAAGTAAAGAACGCTGGAACGCCCCATCCAGTAACGTTCAACAGGCGAATCCGATCCTCCGCTGCTGACACTGACCTTGTGCCATAAACGTGCCTGTGGGACAAGGACCATGCGATATCCATGCTCCCGGACCCGAAAGCTGTAATCCTGATCTTCATAAAAAAAGAAGAAATCTTCGTCCAAAAGTCCTACAGATTCGAGTACCTGGCGGCGAACCAACAAACAGCAGCCGCTGAGAAAGTCACGATCGATTGGACCAGCAGGAAAGGGCATGTTCCTGCCATGCTGGTCGGTCATATCAAGGGTTAATAAGCTGACTTTTCCCCCTAATGACCATACTCTCTCCGGTTGACTGGCATAGAAGATGGCTGGAGCGAGGCAGCCGACCGTCTCGTTATCATTTTCTACCAATCTTGCGACCATCTCAGGATGGAGAATAGTATCATTATTAACGATCAGAACATAATCCGCGTCATGGGTCAGGGCAAATCGGATACCAGTATTGTACCCTCCAGCAAAACCAAGGTTCTTGCCGGTTTGCAAAAGGTTCACCTCGGGGTGCGTTTTTAGAATTAATGGGATCGAAATCATCCTGAGACCCGTTATCCACCACAACGATGTGCAGGTGGACTTTCTCCTGCTGCATCAATGAATCCAGGCATTCGATGGTATCCTGAGGGCGTTTGTAATTGACTGTTACCGCATAGATTAAGGGAGGAGTTTGCATAGATGCTCCTCGAATAATTGACCAAGTTTTTCAATGGTAAAGTGTTCTCGGAAGAGATCGTAACCGTTATCAGCCAGCGTCTGGCGTAGAACCGCGTCTTTTTGAAGGGTACGAATTGCTTCAGCCAGGTCACGAGGGTTCTCGCGACCGCAGCAGTAAAGATGTTTTCCGTGGATGAACGATCCCCGGATGGCGGGTGAGTCGCCTGTAATGACCGGTTTAGCCATTGCCAGTCCTTCATATATCTTGTTCTGTACGGTCATCAATGACTGAGGGGTGTTCCCAAATGCTCCCAGGCAGATGTCAGATTGGGCAATGCACTTCACCAGGTCACCCTGGGCCAACCAATCCCGGAGGGTGATGTTCTTGAGGCCATAGCGGTCAACCAGTGAGAGAACTGCTGCCCGATCCGGACCGTCGCCGACGAATTCGAAGTGGATGCGATCATCTCCCTGAAGGAGCCGCGCCGCTTCAACAATGAATGGAACCCCATGATTGGGGATGAAGGATCCATAATACAGGATCCGGCATAAATCTCCGGTACACCGCACAGCTGGCGGTGGTTGAAAAACCCGGTTATCGGCTCCAGTAGGGACCAGACTGAAGCGTCCGGCAGGGATATGATGGTTACGGTTGAACCAATCTCTGTATTCGGTGGTATCGATGATGAGCAGGTCTGGTAGGTCACAGGCAATCATTTCCACCCAGCCCAACAGCTTCAGGGTAAGCGAACTTTTTTGATCCAGTTTTCTTTCGAGCGCGATCAGGTAAATGGACATAAAGATATCCCAGGCCAGAGGCTTTCGGGGCAAAAGGGTCAGGAGTTCGGGCTAGATAGACATCGAACTGACCCGGGTAACCGACCACCATGATATCATATGGGCCCATCTTGAGATATTTCGCCAGCAGGTGCCCGTAGGTCCTGAGCACTCGCCAGAGGAAAGCCGGACTGATCCACCCTCCGCTGGTTACCTGTACGCGATCTTCAATCCCATGCCATAAGGTTTCGTGACATTCGATGACTTCTACACCGGCCCGCCGCAGCCCCTCGATCATAATCTGATTGCGGGAATACTCGGCGCGGTAGGTTCCGAAATAGCAGACTCTCATGAGTGAATAACTGGCAAAGCATTACGAAAACAAAAATTTGAGGACTTACGCAAAATCAGTAGAACAATTATAACATGGACCAATTTTGCCAATCGGTCCGCGCATTGCCTCAAAAAAATGAATAATTTTGGCCAATAAGACTGCCTCACAAAAAATGTAACCCTAGAGCTGATTTTGGATCCACGGAGGGAACATATGATAAGTTAACGCAGCAAACACGAGATGATCGCGGCCATTCATTCGTCCGCGTTTTTTGAAAGTCGTCAAGGCCCGGAATGCCCATATCTTGAACGAGTTAATAGCCACTACACACACAAGAATTGGTTGGTGGTCCGTCGTACCATCGGCTATGGTCGCCAGGAAACCCCCGAAGAATTGGCTTGGCTGCGCTCGATCTATACCGATCTGCGGCTGTATATCAACTTCTTTCTGCCTGTGCTCAAATTGGTTGGGGAGGAACGGGTTGACGGTAAAACCATCCGCCGTATGATCAAGCTATCACCCCGTATCGCCGGGTGCTGACCCTGGACTCTCTGCCACTGCAGGACAAAGTCAGATTAACTGCTCTATACGTCCAACTAAGCCAGAGGGCGTTCCCCAAACTCCGGGACACTCACCTCCCGCCCGTCCTGCATAGCCGATTTGTGGGCACAGATACCGGCTGCTGTCCAGTGCGCGGCGCGCACAGCGTCGATCGCCGGTGGGCGCTGTTCGATAATACTGCGCACGAACTCATGCACTAAATGGGGATGCGAGCCGTGATGCCCACCGCCCTGGTCGAAGGACAGGTGGCGCTGCACGTCGTTGTAAACGAAGCGCCGCGTATATTTCGCCACCGCCGGCGGCAGCCGGTCCGCACGGTCGGGCGGAGCAGGCTGCTCGATTTTCAAACTGCGCACCTGCCCAGGCACGACCTGGCTCATGCTGAAGAGGCACGGATCCTCATCCTCCATCTGCCACTCGTAGCAGGCATTTTCTCCGTAAATGACAAAGCTCTCCATATACGGCCGGGCGCAGTGGAACAGGGTGCGCGTTACCTCGGCTGAAAGTCCAGGTGCTGCCAGTTGAAAAATAGCCGTCTCCACCGGGTAGGGATTGCCGTACAGCTGGCGCAGTTCACCGCGCATCTCACCCGAGCCAAAACAGTGCACCTTGACCGCCCGCGTGTCCGCAATCGCCAGCAGCGGGCTGATGGCATGGGTGGCATACCACATCGGCGGCAGCCCGGCCCAGTAACTCGGCCAGTGTTCCATATCCTGGTAATGCGCCCCTCGCAGGAATTGGATGCGTCCAAAAGCGCCCTGCGCCCGCAGCTCCTGCGCGTGCAGGAACTGCCGGGTATAAACCGCGGTCTCCATCATCATGTAATTCTTGCCAGATTGTTTCTGCGCCTGGACTACCGCACGCAGGTCCGCCAGGTTGGTAGCCATGGGCACGGTACAGGCGCAGTGTTTTCCCGAACCCAACACAGCTACGGCCTGTGCGGCATGGTCAGGGATGCCCGATACCAGATGAACTGCATCGAACTCATCCGAGCGGATGACCTCTTCCACGTTGCGGAGGCGACGCTGGATACCATAACGCTCCCCGATGCGGCGCAGGCGCTCTTCATCCTGGTCGCAAATCGCGACTGAGGCCACGTCCGGGTGATCGAGGTAAATCGGCACGAATTCGGCCCCAAAACCAAGGCCGACAACAGCAATCCGAAGGGTTGTGTTCATAGTCTTCTCTGTCAATAAGGTTGTTTTCACCTCGTACTTTGTACGGGCTTTGCGCGCGTCTGGCAGTAATTAGTTTACTCCTTATTTTTGTCCATTTTCGTGTCCAATTTTCGTTAGCCACTTAACTGAAACGAAAAAAACCTGACGTCAAATCGCGATCTTCACCTACGAGCGTCATCCTCTAACCTGCGTATAGACATCCAGCGTTTGCTGATTGATAATCTGCGTGGAAAAACGATTTACCGCCTGCGCCCGCCCGGCAATTGCCAATTTCGCGCGCAGATCCGGATCGGAAGCCAACTGGTAAAGAGCTTTCGCCAATAGATCCGGATTTTTTGGGGGAATGAGCAAACCGGTTTCGCCGTCTTGTACCACATCCCGGCAGCCCGGGACATCACTGGCAATGATGGCTCGTCCGGCAGCGCCAGCCTCAAGCAAAACGGTGGGGATGCCCTCTCCGAAGGACGGCAGGATTACAATATTTGCCTTGCGGTAAACTGCTCCCATGTCTTCCTGAAAACCCCACCACTCGATGATACCTTCACTGGCCCAGGCTTGTATCGTCGATTCGGGAACACTGGTTGGATTACCCGGGTCGATTGGCCCAACAAAAGCCACCCGCAGAGGAAAGTTCGCTTTTTTTAGCTGGCGGGCAGCTTCCGCGGCGATTCCTACGCCTTTGTCCCATAACATGCGCGCCGGCAGTATGGCCAAGGGGATGCCGTCCGGTTCGGGTGATGGAACGAACTTGTTCGTATCGACACCTACCCCACCAATTACCGTGCTGCGGCCAGGTGCAACCAGCCCCAGATGCTCGAAATAAAGATAATCGGACCGATTCTCAAAGATGACTGCCTGATGAGATGATTGGAGAGCATAACGATAAAGCCTTAATACCACCTGGCGTATCAAGCGAGCTTTCAAGGTGTTTTGCAGAAAGACATATCCAAGTCCGGTGACGGCGTTGACCACCCGCGGTACATTCGCCAGATTCGCTGCGAGCGAGCCGTACAGCACCGGCTTGACTGTAAAATGATGGACCAGGTCAGGGCGTTCCTGACGGTAAATCTTTGCCAGCGCACCGATCGCCAACAGCTCACCCGGGCCGGTAGATTTTCGTCCCACGGACCATTTCAACCAGCGGTATCCTGCCTGGTGAATATTTTCGACATAGGGGCCGTTCGGAGAAACCAACGTGATCTCGTGACCGCCGGCACGTAAAAATGCCGCCAGTGACCGGCGAAAATTAAAAAGATACCAATCGGTATTTGCTACAAGTATGATTTTCATTATCAGAGTCTGCCGTGGTTCACACGTCATCCCACTTTATTCTAAGCGAAGTCAGAAGATTTGAATATAGTAAACAGGTTTGGGTATAATCAACCATATTGAACCCCACTGGTGTCGTTATCCTACGCGCAACCCCCATTCATCCCGATCCGCGGGTGGAAAAGATTGGTCGCGCCCTGACTCGGGCCGGTTATTCTGTCCAGGCGCTTGGATGGGATCGATATGGCAGCCTTCCGGCGATTGAAAAGGATGCCGGCTTTATCGTTCGGCGTCTGGCAGTTCAGGCCGCCGCCGCGCAAGGTTTGAGCAACCTTCCGGCTCTTTTGCGCTGGCAGGTAGCCCTATTCAATTGGCTGCGGCATGAGCGTCACAGCTATCAGGTGATCCACGCCTGCGATTTCGATACTGTTCTGCCGGCACTCTGGGCGCAGCGTCTGTGGGGCAAAAAAGTGATCTATGATATCTTTGACTTTTATGCGGATATGCTGCGGGCTACGCCCCGTCCGTTTCCAGGGATCGTACGCCGGATGGATTTAGCAGCGATTAACCAGGCCGATGCCCTTTTATTGGCAGACGACGCGCGCTATAAACAAATTACTGGGGCCAGACCGCGCCTTTCTGCGGTAATCTACAACTCCCCAGAAGACATCAGCCAAAACCGCGATAAAGCTGCGCCAACAGCACATCGCACAGACCAGGGGTATTCATTGAGATTGGCTTATATTGGTTTGCTTCAGATCGAGCGCGGTCTGATACCTTTGCTGGAGGTGCTGGCGGACCATCCCGAATGGGGTCTGGATCTGGCAGGTTCAGGTGCAGAAGAAAATCAATTTGCACATATGGCGCACAGCCTGCCCAACGTAACCTGGCATGGGCGGGTACCTTACGACCAGGCCCTGGCGTTAAACGCCGCCGCTGACGTTTTGCCCGCCTTTTACGATCCGCGTATCCCTAACCATCGCTTCGCAAGTCCGAACAAATTGTTCGAAGGGATGATGCTGGCCAAACCGGTGCTTGCAGCTTTGGGTACAAATTTCGACCGCATCCTGATCCAGGAAAACTGCGGCCTGGTGGTCGAATACGGCAACCGCGAGCAGATAACAAATGCGTTGAAACGGTTGGAAGATCACGCCCTGTGCCAACGCCTGGGGGACAATGGTCGGCGCGCGTATGAAGCAACCTATGGCTGGGATCGAATGGTTGAACGATTGTTGGGAATTTATCGATCGGTAGCTACCTGAGATCTTGGGAGGGAAATCAACATAAAATGCATAGAAAACCCACTGAAGTTCTGATTTGCCGTTCGAACCCGGTTGCCCCCGACCCGCGGGTCGAAAAATGCGCAAATACGCTGATCAATGCCGGGTATCCGGTTCGTATTCTCGCATGGGATCGCTCTGGAACGCACTTGCCCAATGAGATGAAAGATAATGTCAGCATTGAGCGGATCCAAATTCGGGGAAAATTCGGGAGCGGAACCAGAAACCTTATCGCGTTATTGCGTTGGCAAATCGAATTAGGGTTGTGGCTTGCCAGAAATCATCAGAATATCCAGATCATCCACGCTTGCGACTTCGATACGGTGATCCCGGCTGTGATCGCCAAGAAAATCTGGGGATTGAAGGTAATCTATGACATTTTTGATTTCTACGCTGACCACGTACGAACCAAGCCATGGATCAGAAATCTGATCAGGACCGTTGATCGAAGAATAATTTCCCGGGTTGATGCCGTAATCCTGGTGGACGAGGCCCGGCGCATCCAGATTGAAGATTGCCAAGTAAAACGCTGTGAGATTATTTACAACTCTCCCCCCGATCGCTTGCAATCCCTCAAATCAAACTCAAACGAGCGATTTCCCAAAAACAGTTTCCAGATCGGATACGTCGGCATGATGTTGAAGGACCGGGGTTTACTGGAGCTCATTCAGGTTCTTAAAAAACATCCCGAATGGCAGTTCGAGCTTGCCGGGTTTGGGGGGGATGAGAGTTTCATCCTTTCCGCAGCGCGGGAGTTGCCCAACATCCACTGGCACGGCAAGATTGATTATCAGTCGTCCTTAGAGCTGTATTTTCATTCCGATGTCATCCTGGCAACCTATGATCCAGCCATACCCAACAACCGCTTGGGCAGCCCCAATAAAATATTCGAGGCCATGATGCTTGGTAAACCAGTGATCGTGGCTGAAAACACGAACATGGACCGCGCGATCCGCGAAGCCAGGGCAGGTTTTGTCATAAGGTATGGAGATCTCGAGGCTCTGGAAAATGCGCTGCAATCGCTCGCGGAAAACCCTGACCTGGGCTCAAAATTGGGGACAGCAGGTCGAAGCGCCTACGAAAACCTTTACAGCTGGTCAAAAATGGAAACCAGGATCATCAATCTTTATAATATTGTCTCTGGTTAGTCGAATAAAGCATCATGATTATGAACAGCAGTTCCCCGGGCCAATGGGCAGGTAACGCTGCACAGTGTGTGTTTGACGCCACCCCTGTAAAACATCATCCTGGGTCCTTCGCGACCCAGGATGATCAACTTGCAGGTATGACAATCAGTCACATGCCTTATTCCGCCTTAATCGTAATGTGCTTGCTTTGCTTCTGCGCCTCGGCGGTCTTGGGCAAATTTACATGCAGCACGCCGTTTTTAAAGGTAGCGTCGATTTTATCTTCGTTTACCTCCTCCGGAAGAGGAATGGACCGGTAAAATGATCCGTAGGAGCGTTCATGCCAGTAATATCGCTTGTCGTTCTCTTCTTTTTCCGCCTGCTTTTCACCGCTGATTACCAGCGTATTGCGTTCCAGGGAAATACGGATGTCATCGGGTTCCAACCCCGGCAGTTCGACCGCGATTGAAATCTCTTTGTCGGTCTCGCTTACGTCCAGGGAGGGGGCAAAGTCACCCATCATGTTCGAGGCACCCCCAAAGGGTCGATCGAAGAATTCGTCGAACATATGGTTCATCCTGCTGCGCAGGTCTAAAAACGAGTTCCCGTCTCCATCACGGCGCACGGGCACCTGGCTTTCACTTTTCGTCCAGGGTATCAAATCTTTAAACATATATTTTTCTCCTTTCCAGGCATCATTTTCTTTGCCTGACAATAATCAAAAAGGCCTCCAGGTTTCCTGAAGGCCATTACTACCTTAATGAGCGCCAGGTAAACCTGATTTTCATTAAGAGGGTATTGCGATCTTATCAGAAATCAGTCAATTGCGAAACGCAATACCCTTTTTCTGATATTCATATCATACCAATTGCGTATAAGAATCAAGTTAACAAAAAATCAGAGAGATATACAAATTTTTCCATTAAATGTCTGTCTCCCCACGGTTCACCCCCCTGGCAAACCAGACAGGGCCAGCAGCAAGTTAAGCAGCAATGTGCCGGCCCACACAAGCACCGGCCCGCGCCCGCGTAGAAAGGCCCACTCCTCGATAAAAAAGATGCTGCGCGAGGCGGCAAACAGCACCAAAAATATGAAAATCGCCAGGGCTAACTCCACGACGGCATCTCCCGGGCTTGACCAGTGGATTGGATGGCGGGCGATGAGCAGATCCCACATGCCGGTAAAACCCAGGACGGTATAGGGTATCACCAGCAGGCTGGCGGTCAGCTGCGTGGAAGTCGTAACTGGCGGACGGCGGCGGATCTTACGGTGCTTTTCATCGCTCTGTTCGATCCAGTACAGCAGGTAAAATATCTCTTTGATGACCATTGCCGCCAGCAGCACGATCCCTACCAGAGGCGGACCGTTGGTTGTGTCGAACTGCAGGCAGGCAAAGCCATTGAGCAGCAGCACCACGCTCTGAATCATGTGGGCCTGCCACACCACCACCGGCAGGGTATTTGGACGACGCGGGGCCTGCGCCAGACGGTCGATCAGGGCCGGCGCCACCAGATAGAGCCCTGCCAGTTCCAAAAATGGGGCCGCCAGGAAGGCAACTGCCAGAAGCGGGTCGCGCGCTCCGCGCTCAATCACGTTCATCAGGCGAGCAAACACCAACGGCCCCAGGATGGCGAAATAAGCCAGGAAGAGCACGTTAATCAGCAGACCAGGATATTTTAACAAGAAAGTGCGCATATTACAGTACGATCCAGTATTACAAATCCCCACTGGCTCCTTGAGGAACAGCCACCTCACACTATGGCTCGATTCCTGATAAAATAGTTATTGTTTACCTGTTTTGTATTGTATCATGTAGAGGGAAAAAAATAATAATGGAAAACTCTAATCATTTGTCGTTAAGCGAACTGGAAGCCGGGTTGGGGTCGATCCTGCAATCCCCCAAGGATAACGGACTGCTGCAATATATCGTCCGCCGCCCGCGCGTGGATGAACGGGAAATCGTGTCAGAAGCCCTGCTTGAACCCCAAAAAGGTCTGATAGGTGACACCTGGGTTTCCCGCGGGAAAGGTCCGCAGGATCCCAACCACCAGTTGACCCTGATGAACACGCGCGTGATTGCTTTGGTAGCAGGGACACAAGATCGTTGGTCCCTGGCGGGCGACCAGCTTTTCGTCGACCTGGACTTAAGTGCTGCCAACTTGCCAGCAGGCAGCCGGCTGGTAATAGGCACTGCCATCATCGAAATCTCCGCCTTGCCGCACACCGGCTGTGAAAAATTCAAATCCCGTTTCGGGCGCGATGCCCTGGTGTTTGTCAACGGCCCGGCACATCGTGATCTGCACCTGCGCGGCGTCAACGCGCGCATCCTCCAACCCGGGATGGTCAAGATAGGAGATACAATCCGAAAATTATAGCGATTTCACCCTCGTTAGGACACGAGGAAACTACAGTCCAGACGACGCAGATCAGCCAGGTTAATCGTAACTGATCCGGGCTTCTACATTATCGCCGATCTCACCCTCGCAATCATGCGAACAACGCTTTTTAACGTTAAGCATGCCAGACGTATTTCCCAGAAACCATGCTTGCTGCTCGAAATGGTTGGTGGTTCATCTTTTCTACGCACGCTTTCCTTGTGCTTAAACTGGTAAAATAGATCGATAATGGTAAATAAACACCTCCATGTTGAAATCGAACCGACCAATATATGCAACACCCGTTGCTTGCATTGTCCTCATGAAACCATCTCCCGACCGTATGGAAAAATGGATTGGGAAGTGTACAAAACCGTCATGGATAAAGTTGCGGATTACACGCCTGACTTCAGCGTTGAATTCGCCGGGATGGGCGAGCCATTGCTCAACCCGGCGTTATACCAATTTATCAGTTACATCTCGCCCAAAGCTTCTAAAACGATCATAACGACCAATGGATCGGCTTTAACATCCCAAAACATTCAGAAATTGGTGGATGCTGGATTGAGCAACCTGACGATCAGCTTCAACGGCGACGATCCGGAGATTTACGAACTGATGATGGGAGGATTGGATTTTGAGCGAGCCCATAAGAATCTGATCAACGCCATCCAGTACTGCCGGGGAACCGGCACAAGCTTATCCGCCAATGTTTCGGTTACCCGGCAGACACAGGAACGCCTGCCGGACCTGCGCCGCTTTCTGGAAGATAGCGGTATCGAACATATTTTTTTTTCAAAATGCCACAACCGGGGTGGATTTCTTAAAGGAGACGTTATTTGCAACACACCTCCTCCTCCTACAGACCGCTACCGCTGTGATATCTTTACCAACACCTTGTTTGTCGCCTGGACAGGCGAAGTGCTTTCATGCTGCCATGACCTCGCCGGAGAGAATATAATTGGCGACCTTCGCACAGATGCGTTAAGTGTCATCCTGCAAGCGAAAGATCAAACTGCAGCCCAGGGTGTCAGATTTGAAATCTGCAAGGGATGCAATGATATTTACCGGTTTATGAATGACCGAACCCCCGACGGCAGATCGATCGGAGATTGGATTTATTCTCTTTATGCCAGAACGAACGATTCCCAACCAATTTCTATCGCCGCTAACGCTACTCCTTCTGGTCAGGCATCCTCCTTAACCCAATGGCTGGTCGATATATATAACCATGAAAACAAGGCCCACGTTTTAGTCCAGGATTTAGTAAATCAAGTGATCGACAACAACAAGGCGCAAACCGATCTTCAAGCACTGGAAATAACCAAAAATGACGAAACCCAGGCTCTCCAGGCTCAATTGGATGAAATCTATCAAAGTCGCCTCTGGTATTTCATGGGAAAGATCCAGAAAATCCGTCTTATTTTAATCCCTCAGAATAGTAAAAGAGAACGCTTGTTTCATCTGCTCTGGCATTCTCCCAGGAAGCAAGTTTAACAATATTCCCCCCGAACCTATCGAACCGCAATTCATCTAACCGCCAAAAATCCCCGGCTGCGGCCAAAATCAAATCCCGCTTCGGGCGCGACGCCCCGGTTTTTGCCAATGGCCCGGCGGATCGTGATCTGCGCCTGCGCGGCGTCAACGCGCGCAACCTCCAATCTGGAATGGCAAGTCAGGAGATACATAACGATTTCATCCTTGTCAGGACGCGGGGAAACTACGGTCCAGGCGGAAACTGGGCTGAGCCATTAACCGTATCGTTGGGTGTCAGGGGAATACCGCTGTCCGTGAGAACATTGCCATAGGCATCCGTAACGCGAAAAGAGAAGGGTCCTACCCCCATGCCAGGCCCGGTTTGAACGAAGTAATTGTAATCGGTGCGCGGGACGGCGATCCATTGGTCATTTGAATCCAAATACTCCAGTTTGACGATCGGGTTGCGGTGATTGCGGATCTGCACTGCCGTCCACCACTGGTTGCTTCCGTCTTTAAAGTGGTAAGCGATCGGCCCCACGAGAGCCGGGCTGATCACCTGCCAGCTGATATTCACCCGTCCTTGGGGCAGGTCGGCAATTTTGGCAAAAGCCTGTTCGCTCAAGTCCAGTTGGCCGGCCGAACAGCCCGGGCACAAGTCGGTGATGCGCACGTCCACCGCGCCCTTAGGGCCGGTGACGTGCAAATATGAGCCGCAGTACCACGAGTGATTGTATTCCACCGCATTCATCGCCGCCACCATCAGATCATCAGGGGAAGCGCCAAACATACAGGAGCCGTCGCCCGTGGCGTAATAGTAAGTAGCGACCCCCTGGTGGATCGGATTCGGCGTGGGGGTAGGCGTGGAAGCAGAATTATCGATCAGCGGCAGCCAGATGGTGACATTGCTCTGTGCCAGGGCAGCCACCGGGGTGAGGTTCATCGCCAGCCATGCGCTCAGAATGAAAAAAGGGACCATCTTCTTACCGGTCGAGTATAGATGCAAAAGCAAAACGTTCCTCCACTTTCCACGCCGAAACCAGGGGATTAATAAAATGAAGGCAATTCAATCACCCAGTCTCACCCTCCGTAAACGGAAATCTGGGCTTACGGCTGCAGCTTTGGCGTTTCCCAATACGCCGCGGGGGCATGCTCCCAATCGGGCATGCTCAGTCCAGATGGGTCGAAAACCACCTGCCCGGCGCGCAGCGTGAGACAGCATTCCAGCTTATGGCTGCCCGCCATGCGCGCCTGCCCGCAGTCCGTAAAGGCAAAGGAACCCTCCAACAGTTTAAACACCGCCACGTCCGCTTCCGCGCCGGGGGTCAGCGTTCCCAGGTCGGGTCGGCCGATAATTTGGGCCGGACGCCAGGTTGAACGATAAATGACTTCCGTCAATGGCATACCCATATTGAGAAATTTGGACATCGTGTTCTGCATACTGATTACCGGACCGTTGATGTTGCCCATGTGCAGATCGGTGGACAGGGTATCGGGCGGAAATCCCCCCCGGAAGGCCGGCACTGCCTGGCGGAACCAGAAGCTGCCGGCGCCATGCCCCAGATCGAAAATCACTCCCCTTTCGCGAGCCGCAAACAAGAATTCACTGACCCTTCCCTCCGCAGTCAGGACGGGAAACTGCTGCGCAAAAACGTGGGTGTGAATGTCGCCCGGGCGCAGCTTTTTCAACAGCAGGTCGGGATAGGGCCGTTCGGGTGGGCGCGGCCAAAAATCAACCATCACCGGCAGACCGCACAGTTCCCCGGCTTCGACCGCCCTTTCCACCGAACTCCAGGCAGGGTGAGCCGCGTCCCAGGGCAGCCGGGTCCAGTAATGGGCTGACTTAATGCCCACAATCTTTTCGGGGAAGGCTCGCGCCAGGCTGGCAGCAATGTGGGGATCCATATCGGCGACGACCTGCTCCGAGCTGGTATCCACCATGCCGCTGCGAGCAATGTTGAGGAAGGCCAGTATGCGCACCCTGGCCCGGTCGAGGGTGGTCTCCTTAAAATCCAGGAAGTGCTCCCAACCGGCGGTGCCGGCATCCACGGCGGTCGTCACCCCCGAAGAAAAGAGGTGCGCGTCGGGGTTTACGCTTTCGATATAGCTTTTTTCGGTAGGACGGAAGGGGTAGATGTGGGTATGGATATCCAGGATGCCGGGAGATATGTACATGCCCGCGGCGTCGATGATCTGCGTTCCCGGGCTGACCGGCAGGGCCGGCGCAATGCGCATTATCTTGCCTGCGGCAATGCCAACATCCATCTGCTGGTTCAGCCCGTTGGCTGGATCGATTACCGTACCACCCTGGAGGACCAGGTCAAGGGATGGTGAATCTGCAGGGTTTTCAAGAGTCATTACTGCTCCTTTCATAGCAATTCATCGTTCAGCATGGTTTGCATAAAATTGTCTATTGAAATTATGCTCTCTGGCGGACATATGCCTTATTGTAGCGCATCGTACCAAGCAGTAGACAGAAAAAAATATACAGATATGGTATATTATCAAACAGGTCAAAAAAATCTCATCCCTGCCCTTCCAACAGGCAGGGATAAATGGATACTCTGGGAATGGAGGAATGCGATGCGCGCGATACGGATTTATGAATTTGGTGATGCCAGCCAGCTGTCCTATGAAGAGATCCCACTGCCCCAGCCCGAACCAGGCCATGTGCGGGTCAAAGTAGCGGCGGTCGGCTTGAATTTTGTTGAAATTTACCAGCGCAAGGGCTGGTATCCGGTGGCGCCGCCCTTTACCCCGGGCGGCGAGTTTGCCGGGGTCGTGGATGCGTTGGGGGAGGGCGTCAGCGGCTTTAAAATTGGCGACCCGGTTGGGACGGCCAACGGGTCAGGCGGTTATGCCGAATATGCGCTCTGCCCGGCTGACAAGTTGGTGCCGGTACCTGCCGCAATTACCTTACAATTGGCCGCCGCGGTGCTGCTGCAAGGGATGACCGCCCACTACCTGGCTTTATCGACCTACCCGCTGAAACCCGGGGATACGGCCCTGATCCATGCCGCGGCTGGCGGGGTGGGGCAGCTGCTGGTGCAGATCGCCAAAAAACAAGGGGCGACGGTGATCGCAACCGTTTCAACAGAAGAAAAGGCCCGCCTGGCGCGTGAATTGGGGGCCGACCACGTCATTCTCTATTCAGAACAGGATTTCGAGGCCGAAACCAAACGCCTGACCGGTGGGCAGGGGGTAGAAGTAGTCTACGATGGGGTCGGTAAGACGACCTTCGACAAAGGGCTGAACTGCCTCAAACCGCGCGGCTATATGGTGCTGTTTGGACAGGCCAGCGGTCGGGTGGACGCAATCAATCCACAGGTGCTTAACCAGAAAGGCTCGCTCTTCCTGACCCGGCCCTCCATGGGGCATTACCTGCTCACGCGCGATGAACTGCTCCGGCGCGCCAATGACCTGTTCGGTTGGATGGCTTCCGGCGAGCTGCAGGTACGCATCGACCGGACCTTTCCGGTGGCACAGGCTGCCGCGGCCCAGACCTACATGGAAGAACGCCGCACACTGGGCAAGGTACTGCTCCTGCCCTGAGCCATTGGACCAAACCAAAAGGGCGGATCTCAAATCCGTCCTTTTGGTTTTAAATTCAAAGAGGTCCAGGGGAAAATTCAGGCCCATTTACCCTCGCTGTCCACCCCGGGGATATGCGTGCGGCACCCGGCCCACACCCAGGGTTGGACTGAAATTTCCTCCTGCGGGACGATGAATCCTTCCTCGGCGAGCTGGCGAAAGTGCAATACTCGCAAGGCGCGCCACTGATTCCAGGCCAACGGAAGGATCGCCAGGGATTGCGGAACCAGTTCATCATCCATGCCCGCCTAATCTTCCGGCGCTTTGTACTTCGTTTCCTCTGGCTGGTCGGTCGCGCTCTCGAATTCAATCCTGTAGCCATCTGGATCAATCAGGTTCGTGACCCACATGCCATTGCCCACAAAGGGCTTTGAAGCGTGGAGACCCCGGCTGACAGCCTCGCGGTAGATCGCCAGGGCGTCCATGCACTGGAAGCTGATCGTTACCCCCTGGCCCAATTTTCCCTGGGGCCTGCGACCGCCATGACCTTCGGTTGTAAATTCTTGCAGCATGATCGCCGCATCACCAATCTCTAGCCAGCACCAGCGCAGGGCGCCTTCAACCTCCCAACGTTTGGTGATTTTGAAACCGAGTCCGTCCACATAGAAGCGTACGGAGTCACTCATGTTAGTCACGCCAAAGAATGGCACCGCCTGTTTGACGTTGGTTTCTATGTTGTTATCAGTTTTCATATCCTGTTCCTTAATCAACCTGAGAAGTCGTAAAATGGATCGCCATTCATCCAGATGCTTTTTCGAATTTTCCGGACACACCCCCCTGGATTAAATCGCAACTATAATCATTTTATAACCAACGGTAAAAAAAATAGTAGTTGGCGGGTTTGCTGCTGCAGGCGCTTTGCACCAATTCTGCAAGCAATAGGGCATATACAAAAGTGCGCTTTACGGTTTCTGGCAGATGCTTCTGATATAATCCTTACTACCTATGGGAAACGATTATTCCTTTGTGCCATTATTACTGGTGCTGCTGCTGGCATTCATTGTTCCGCTTGTGTTATCGCGCTTTAAGAAGCTGCGCATGCCGATGGTGGTTGGCGAAATTTTGGCAGGAATCCTGGTCGGGCGCAGCGGGTTTGGCTGGGTAGAAGGGAATGACCCCATGCTCAATCTGCTGGCTGGATTTGGCTTCGTCTTCCTGATGTTTTTGTCCGGCATGGAAATCGACCTTTCCAATTTAGGTATTTCCGGCAGTCGCAACAAAAAAAATAATGCCCCTCCTGCGCAGCGGGGGAAAACCAAAGGTCCGGGGCCGATGCGCCTGGGTCTGCTCAGCTTTTTTCTTACCCTGGTAATATCCGGCATCCTCGGGCTAGGCATGCAATCGCTCGGCCTGGCGCGCAGCCCGTGGATGATTGCGTTGATCTTATCCACAACATCCCTGGGGGTGGTGCTGCCGCTGCTCAAAGAAACCGGCCTTTCCACAGGGCGCTATGGACAGGCGCTTTTAATCGCCGCCCTGATCGCCGATTTTGCCACCATGCTGCTGATCACGGTGCTGGTAGCGGTGATCTCCAACGGAGTGACGCTGGATATTTTATTGATCGGCCTGCTATTCGTAGGCTTTTTTATCATTTACCGCATCGGCAACCTGTTTTTCAACCGCTTACCGCCCGTTCGGCGGGCAATTGAGGAATTGAGCCACGCCACCACCCAGATTAAAGTACGGGCTGCTTTTACCATCATGCTGATCTTTGTGGTGCTGGCGCAAATCCTGGGCACAGAATTAATCCTGGGCGCTTTTCTGGCAGGGGTAGTGGTCTCAATGCTGCGCACACCGGCGGACGAGAACCTTACAGCACAGCTGGAAGCGATCGGATTTGGCTTCTTTATCCCAATTTTTTTCATCAACGTCGGCCTGGATTTCAACCTTCCGCTTTTGCTGGCATCTCCCCAAAATCTGATATTGGTTCCGGTTCTTTTGATTTCAGCTTTGCTGGTGAAATTCATTCCGACCCTGGTTTTCCGCCTGGCATTTCCCTGGCGAGAAACTATTGCCGCCGGGGCCGTTCTCTCTGCCCGGCTGTCGTTGATTATCGCCGCTTCGGCGATCGGCCTGCGCCTGGGGATCATCTCGGAAACTGTAAATTCGGCCATCATTCTGGTGGCAATTATCAGTGTCACATTGGCACCGATTGTTTTCACCTCGTTGATCCACAGCCGGGTTGGCGAACATACCCACCATATCCTGGTTGCAGGGGCCAGCGAATTGGGGATTCAGGTCGCGAGCCAGCTGGCCCGGCATCACGAAAAAGTTGTGCTGTTTGATTTTGATGAAAAGCAAGCCATCCTGGCTCGCCAGCATGGTTTGAAGGTCATTCATGGGCAGGTAGGAACTGGTTCGGCTGACATTGACGCTTTATTCAATGACGCCAGGGCTTTAATCTGCACCTATGGTGATGTAGAATTAAATTACCGGGTGTGTAATCAGGCTCGTTCAGTTTACGGTCTGGACGAGGTGGTTGCGTATGTCAACAACCCCAATGATTTGATCCGCTTCGAACATCTTGGGGTAACCGCGGTAAATGCCAGCCTTGATCGGGCGGCCCTGCTCACACTGGTCATTCGCAATCCGGCCCTTTACCAGCTGTTGTCTGACCGTCAGGCCGAAAAAGAAATTCGCGAAATTGAAGTCTGCGGTCCCCCATTTATAAGCAGGACGCTGCGCGAACTGTCACTGCCGGGGGATGTGCTGGTGGTTGCACTGCACCGCCAAGGCGAACTGATTGTTCCGCACGGCAATACACGAATCGAAGTTGGCGATCACCTGACCTTAATGGGGTCGTTAGAGAATATCGAGACTGCGCTCCCGATTTTTGATCAGTACTAAATCAATAATGTTCCATAGAAACCTTGAACAAACACAACCCTGGGCATTTATTTGCCAGGAATATTTGTTATAATTTTTTGGGGATTCACGAAACAACCACATTTTTGGATCCTTAAATCAGATTTGAGATCTTATCCAATGCATAGTCCTGAGGTTGTTGAAGAAGCCTTTAATTTTTTCCCTTTACTGATCGTTCTCTTTCTGGCATTTTTGGTGCCAATTATGATGACACGCCTGCGCCAGATACCGGTGGTGGTAGGTGAGATTCTGGCAGGTGTGCTGATCGGTGGGTCGGTCCTTGGCCTGGTACACGAAAATGCGATCCTGGAGCTGTTGGGGGATTTCGGATTAGCTTTTCTGATGTTTCTAGCCGGCCTGGAAATTGACTTCGACATGCTCTTTCCAAATGGAACCAACGGCAAGAAACGAGATCAAGCTGGCGCCAGCCAAAATGGGGGGGCAAGCCGGGCTGCGTCCAATCCGCTGGCAATCGCTTTTTTGGTCTACATCCTGACTCTGGTCCTGGCAGTCCTGGTGGTGATCGCCCTTAATTGGATGGGACTGGAAGGTAATCCGTGGTTGTTAGTCTTCATTTTGAGCGCCACGTCACTGGGCGTTCTTCTGCCAGTGCTCAAAGAACGCGAATTGACCCGGACCCCCTTTGGCCAGATTGTTTTTATCTCGGCAACCCTGGCAGATTTCATCACGGCTATCCTGTTGACGATTTTTCTGATCGTCCTTGACACCGGTTTCGATCTGGAAATTCTTTCAATCAGCCTGTTATTTCTTTTCTTCTTCATTGCCTACCGGGTGGGGATACGCTACACGCGCCTGTCAGCTGTGCGCCGCGTGGTTGAAGAGCTGTCTCGTACCACGGTGCAGTTGAAAGTACGGGGTGCGTTCACCATTCTCCTGGCTTTCGTCGTCCTGGCCCAATTTGTCAACGCAGAACTCATCCTGGGTGCCTTTTTGGCAGGCATGGTAATCTCTCTGATTAAATCCAAACAAGATGAAGGCCTGATTCACAACCTGGAGGCTTTCGGGTTCGGCTTTTTTATCCCAATTTTCTTCATCCTGGTTGGCATCAACCTTGACCTGGGGGCTTTGCTTGAATCGCCAGAAAGTCTGCTGCTGGTGCCAATTCTATTGATCGCCTCTGTATTGATAAAGGTAGTCCCCTTGCTGGCAGCACGGCGAATGTTATCCATGAGAGAAATTCTGAGCGGCGGCTTGCTGCTGAATACCCACCTCTCGTTAGAAATCGCCGTGGCAGTAATTGGCCTGCGCGCAGGATTGCTTTCACCGGCAAGTTCCACAGCCTTAACCCTCTTCGCCATTCTGAGTGTTATGCTGATGCCATTCCTGTTTGGTGTCCTTGCCCCTGAAGCGAAAAAATCTCACCAGCGAGCGATCCTGGTTTGCAATGCGGGTAAAGATGGGGTCATCGTTGCGCGCGAACTGATGTCGCATGGCGAGAAAGTATGCGTCCTGGAAAGCGACCCAGAAAATCTGAGGGAGGCCAGGGAAGCCGGCTTTGCAACGCTTCAGGCCGAACCGAAAGAATTTCCGCAAAAGATTCTCGCCGATGCGTTTAAGGGTGTCGTGGCGATGTGCGATGACGACCAGTGGAATCTATCTTTGGGGAAAGCCGGCGTGCAGGCGGGCATCCACCCTGTAATTGCCCGAGTCAACGATCCGAAGAACCTGCCCGCTTTTACTGAGGCAGGCATCCAACCTTTTTTACCAACCCTGGCCCACCATTCGCTTCTGGCCTTGATGGCGCGGAATCCGGATTTTTATAACCTGATCACGTCCTCTACAGATGATCGAGATATTCGCGAATATGAAATGGAAAACAGATCCTTGCATTTACGCCGGCTGCGGGATATGCCCTGGTCAGGTGAAATTCTCGTATTGGCAATCAATCGCGGCAGCGAGGTGATCATCCCACATGGGAATGTTCAGGTGGAACTTGGCGACCGGCTGACCCTGTTGGGGGATCTAACCCAGTTGGCAGAAGTCGATAATCTCTTGTATCGTTAATATTCAGTGGGGTCACATTCATTGGTCAGCACCAGGCCGCTTGGCTTTTTGATGGTAAATCATTCTGCCAATTTGCAAAATACTTACAGGTTATCACGAAGCGGGTTTTTGCTGTTTTCCCAATATATAATTTACTAATGTATTACTGATTCTGATACCAATTCAGATCCCCGGTCACACTGCGCACGACTTGCCCGGTGAGGGCAAAGTATGGTGTCATGACGGGGTTACGACACCATACCGCGAAACATCTTATACGGAGGAAGAGCGATGTCACCCAAGCGGAATCATTCATTTATCACACTTCTGATCGTCCTGGCGTTTTTTGGCGTATCGATATCCTGCCAGCTGCCTTTTTCTTTAAACGAGACAGAAACACCCTCGCCCATTCCGGTCACGCCTACCCCCCAGGCCGCGGCCTGCACCCTGCCCAACCTGGTGGGCATGGACAGCCAGGCGGCCGAAGCTGTGCTGACCGCGCTGAATTTGACCCTGCAGCGTTCAGAAGAATTCAACGCAGCCGCGCCAGGCCAGGTGGTTGCCCAGCAGCCCAAAGCCGGTACGCGATTGAACTCGTGTGCGGGGGAAGTAACCATTGTGGTCAGCCAGGGGCCGCAGGAGACGCCAACCAAAGCCGCGATTCCAACCAAACCCGAACCCAGCGCGACACCTTCTCAACCGCCAACCGCTACCCAACCGGCGGCAACCGAACCACCCGCGTCTACAAAAACACCAGAAGGTCCATTTTTGGAAGACAGCGAAAATTACGACCTGCTGTTAAGCGAGCTTTTCCCGGCACGAGATGCCTACGGTCTCCTGACCGAGCGCTGGAAGCGCGTGGCAGCCGCACCTGGCAGCCAGGTGGAATTGAACGACGGCTGGCTGCAGGTGGCCGGAAAATTCGAGTTTTATGGGGGCGGCGCCTTCCAACACAATGTGCGCGTGGTGATCGGCGGGGGGACATATGGTATCGGTTTAAATGAATTTACCGTATTCGTCGATTACCAGGATGATAAGAACAATCTGCGCATGAGCTGCGACGATTTAACGGGACTGCGGTGCGATTGGTACCAGCTGCAAGCCGGCAAAGAAACCCTTTTGACCAAGTCCTCATTTTTTCTCTGTACTGACGTATGCGACCTGCAAATTGAACTCGACCAGGGCAATATCCGTGTATATGCCAACGACGAGCAGCGCATGACGCTGCGCAACACTACCTACCCCACCGGTCAGATAGGTTTGCGAATTGATGCACCGGCGGTGGCCAATTTTGAACTGGACCGCATCGTGGTTTACAACATACCCAAAGGCGCAACCGCTAAAACCATGTTTCGGGAAGATTTTGGTGATAATCTTAGCCTGGGATCATTTGACGGAGAGTACATCGGCGTAAATTACAAACAGGTACCAGGCGTTTTGCAAATCAACTGCACTGCAAAACAGGGCGCTTTTTATTATCAGCGGCTGAAAAACAGCTGGAACCTGCCCGACACATTTCAGATCAGCCTGTCAACGCGCATATTAAGCGGCGCTAAAACTGCTGCCATTGGGTTCATTTTTCGCCACCAGGACGAAGACAATTATTTCGCCTACCTGATTGATAACAATGGCGAGTTCGTGATCCTGGCCAAAACAAATGGGGAGTGGTCACGGGTCGTGGATTGGCAGCCTGCCGCTGGCTACAGGGCCGGAGAAACCAACCTGCTGGCGATTAAAGCCCAGGGATCCGACTATACAGTCTTGCTGAACAACCGGCAGGTTGGCCAATTTACGGATGACCGTTTTACCGGCGGCAGATACGGCATTGCCGTAGAACTTGATAATACTGGCGACCAACTGCGCGCTGAGATATACCAGATTGAAGCGCGGCGTTAACTAAAACCGGGGATTTTGCGGGGAATGCACCCCGCAAAACCCCCGGCCCCACAATCTGTGCAGTTTAATCAAACCAGCCGGAAAGCCCGCACACCCTGCAGGGAAGAAAGCTCGCTCATTAACGGTTCAATACCTTCCTCATTGTGAACCCTGAGCTGAGTTTCTACCCGAATTATTTTGCGGCGGATGTTCTTTTGGATGCTCAAACGGACATAGCGCACGCCCTGTTTTTCGAGCAGCTTCTTTAAATCCTTGATCAGGCCCGGCCGGTCGGCGGCGCTGAGCGTCAGGTTAACCAGCAAATACGGGTTTATTAATCGATCCTCGATAATGTTAATCGCAAACAGCACGACCAGAATCAAGGTAGTGGCGCCAATCGCAGCCAGATAATGTCCCGCCCCAACCACCAACCCGACCACGGCCATGGTCCATAATGAGGTGGCGGTCGTTAGACCCTTGATGCTGACACCATACCGGAAAATCGCACCCGCACCCAGGAAGCCAATCCCAGAAACGACCTGCGCCGCCAGACGAGCCGGGTCACCGTTGGGCACCAGTGGCTGAAACTGGATTGCCAGGTTGACCGAAAGGGTCATCGCCAGGGTAGCCCCGACCACGAGGATGATATGTGTGCGCAAGCCGGCGGGCTGTTGAGAACGTTCCCGTTCAAAACCTACCACCGCCCCCAAACCGGCGGCAATCAGCAAACGAAGCAGAATATCCCATTCACCAATCATCGGCACGTCCTTCCTTTTTTGAGTTAGGATTTATTTATCTTACTATATTATTCTTGAACATCTACCGTGAAGACTGGTACAATTTAATATCCGCCAAGGTTTTCCAATAGATGATTGTTTTGTGTGCTGCGGCAGGGGCATGAACCTTGAAAATCGGGCTTAATCCCATTTGCCTCAAGGACTGCACAATTTGTTTGAACGATTTCTACTGACCAAATGTAACCAGAGGAGAAGAAAATGAAACCTGTTATCCGCATTGTTTCACTGCTTGTAGTGTTAGGTGTGCTGCTGTCAGCGTGTGCCACGCCCACACCGGAAATCATCACCCAAACGGTAAAAGAGACCACCATCGTTACCCAAATGGTTCCTGGCACGCCGGAAGTGAAAGTCATCACCGCAACCGCAGCTCCCGCCACCCCTATCCCCACGGCAGAGCCTGGCTCCGGTACGGTTGTAATCCGAGCAGGCACGGGTGATGGCGGTGATGGCCTGACCCCTCACCAGCAGATCATCCAGAACTTCGAAGACGCGAATCCCAATATCGTGGTCCAATTGGAGCCCGTATCGGGGCGCGATTACTACGCCCGGCTGCTGACTCAGCTGGCAGCTAAAGCCGCCCCGGATATCATGCAGGTGGGAGACGATGCCGTGCCTTCGTTTGTGGAAAAAGGCGCCTTTTTACCTCTGGACGGCTTCATTGCGGATGAAAATTTCGACACTTCGATCTACCTGCCTGGCCTGTTAGAGCCCGGCATGGTCGACGGCAAACTGTATTTGCTGCCGAAGGACTATTCGCCGCTGGCAGTGTATTACAACAAGAAATTGTTTGACGCCGCCAACCTGCCCTATCCAAAAGATGGCTGGACCTGGGATGAATTTCTGGCAACCGCCCAGCAGCTGACCAAGACGGATGCGGCGGGAAAAGTTTCTCAATGGGGTGTGCAGCTGCCTGGACCCTGGACGACCGGCTTTGAATATTGGGTCGCCGCGGCCGGCGGTGCATTGATCAGCAAGGATGGCAAGAGTTTCATCGGCCAGATGGATTCACCCCAGGTGGCTAAAGCGGTCCAGTTCTACGCCGATCTGTATAACAAATACAAGGTGGCACCCCCACCGGCCGACATGAATGCCTTTGGCGGCGGGAACAGTGAGTTCGCCAGCGGCAAAGCCGCGATGAGTCTGTTCGGCCGCTGGCCGCAGTCCGGATACAAGACCAATCCTAACATCGACCTGGGCGTGGTCGCCCCGCCAAAAGATCAGGCGCGCGCCAATGTGCTCTTCTGGGGTGGCTTCGGCATTGCCAGCAGCACCAAAAATGCCCAGGATGCCTTTAAATATCTGAGCTTCGTTTCCGGCGAACCGGGGGCACAGGTGTGGAAAGATTGGGCGCTGCCGGCAGTGACCTCCGTGGCCGTTTCTTCCGGCCTGAGCACGGACCCGATCGAGGGTGTTTGGATCAACGAATTGAACAACCTGGTACCCCGAGCCTACACCTATACCCCTTACTGGAACGAAACGGCCGACCCGGCCCTGCGTAAAGTGCTCGAGTCGGTGATCATCGACCCGAATGCGGATGTAAAAGGCCTGCTGGCGCAGGCGGCCAAAGATGCCCAGGCCAACCTGGACAAGTTGATGAAATAAGTATGCACGCAGCCCGGGCAGTTCAGATATTAAATCTGAACTGCCCGCTTTGTTTTGCACCCCATATTGATGAAACGGCGTGAAGCGATTGCATTTTACCTGACGATTGCTCCCTGGCTGGTGGGCTTTTTAGCTTTCACCGCCGGACCGATGCTGCTTTCTTTATACGTCAGCTTCACCGATTGGGATTTGCTGACCGACCCCACCTTTACCGCACTGGGCAATTATCAGGCTCTGATCGAAGACTCGTTGTTCTGGCAGTCGCTTAAAGTTACCGCAACGTACGCGCTGCTCTATGTACCCCTCGATCTGGTAGGCGGGCTGGCCCTTGCCCTGCTGGCACGCCCGCGCCTGCGCGGAATTGGCGCCTTCCGGACCATTTTTTACCTGCCCACGGTCTTTTCGGGGGTGGCCTTTGTGGTGGTATGGCTGTGGATGCTCAACCCCAATGGCGGTCTGGTTAATCTGCTGTTGGAGCAGTTCGGCATTCAGGGCCCGCGCTGGCTGTTGGATCCCAAAACCGCCCTGTTAGCCCTCGTTCTGATGAGCTTCTGGGGCTGGGGTCGTTCGATGGCGATCTTTCTGGGCGGGCTGCAGACCATCCCAGGCGAACTTTATGAGGCAGCGGCTATCGATGGGGCCGGGAAAGTGTCCCAATTTCGACACATTACCCTGCCTTTGATCACCCCCACCATCTTTTTCAACCTGCTGTTGAGCGTTATCGCCACTTTCCAGACCTTTACCAGCGCCTTTGTGGCAACCAACGGCGGTCCGCTGGACTCAACTTTATTCCTGGTGCTTTATATCTACCGCCAGGCATTTGAATATTTGCACATGGGGTATGCCGCAGCCCTGGCCTGGGTGCTGTTCGGCGTGATCCTGGTTTTCACGCTGCTGTTGATGCGCAGCCAACGCTTCTGGGTATTTTACCTGGGCGAACGCTCAGACGTCTGATTAGCGCCTGAACGGAAAAATTGGAGAAACGCGGGTGAGAGCCAAAGAAAACACTGCCACAGTAGAGACGTCCATCTTGATGCCGCGCGGCTGGCAAAAAGCGGCGCACTATGCCCTGCTGGCTGCGACAGCCGTGATCTTCATTGCGCCGGTTTTCTGGATGATCTCTTCGGCTCTCAAACCAGATTACGAAATATTTGCCAATCCGCCGGTGTGGTGGCCCGCCCAACCGCGCTGGCAGAATTTTAGCGAAGGGCTGACCGCATTACCCTTTGGCCGGTATACGATTAACACCCTGATCATCGCCCTTAGCTCGATCGCCGGGCATATTTTATCGTGCTCGGTGGTGGCCTACGGCTTTGCCCGGCTGCAGGCGCCCGGAAAGGGCTTTTTCTTCGTGCTGCTGCTTTCTACCCTGATGCTGCCGTACCCTGTGACCATGGTGCCGCTGTTCATCATCTTCTCACAGCTTGGATTGGTTAACAGCTTCCTGCCGCTGATCCTGCCCACCTTTTTTGGCAACGCATTTTACATCTTTTTGCTGCGCCAGTCCTTTAAGCAGATCCCTCCCGAGTTGGAGGATGCGGCCCGCATCGACGGCGCCGGTACGGCGGCAATCTTGTGGAACGTAATCCTGCCGCTCTCGCGCCCGGCATTGGCGACCGTGGCGATTTTTACTTTTCAGGCGGCCTGGAACGATTTTTTGGCCCCCTTGATCTTTCTGCACGACCAGTCGAAGTACACTTTGATGCTTGGCTTAAGTTTTTTCCGCGGTGCGTACACGGTGAATTGGGCTTACCTGATGGCTGCATCGCTGGTGATCACGCTGCCGGTGATCGTGCTCTTTTTCTTTACCCAACGCGAATTTATCCAGGGTATTGGCTTCACCGGGACAAAAATATAAAAATGGTTGGCATCTAGTGCTTTTGCACCGGATGCCAACCATTAGGAGACTGGAATAAAACTTAATCGGTAAAGACCGGCAAATGTCCCAGGGAGATAATATCTCGCCATTTGGCTCGTTCACCTTCGGTCAGAATGGCAGCTTCCGCGACAATTTCTGCGCCGGCGCGTTCCATAAGCAGGCGCATGCCTTGCAAGGTTGAACCGGTGCTGATGACATCGTCCAGGATCACAACTTTCTTTCCGTGCATCATATCCCGGTCTTTTTCATCCAGGTAGAGGGTCTGCGGCTGCCCGGTCGTGATCGAGAGGGTCTCGGCGGAAAGGGCATCGCCCATATAGGGTTTATAGGTTTTCCGCAGAATCACGTAGGGCTTGTGGTTTTCAACCGAGAGCGCGTGCGCCAGGGGAATACTCTTCGACTCGGCCGTGACCGAAACGTCATACTCCAGCGCGGATAATTTCTCAGACAGTTCCGCCGCGCAAGCCGACACCAATTCGGTATCTCCCAGGATGTTGAGAATGGCGATGCGCAGGCCGGGTTTAATTTCAAATAACGGCAGCTCTCGATGTACACCGGCGATATCAATGGCGTAAGTGGGACGATTATCGGACATAAGATCCTCTGTTTAGCCAGTGCGCGCCCGGCGGGCGAGGATAATGACCACAATCAGGATCGCTGCCAGTCCAAACAGGCCGGGCAGCCCCACCTCATCGGCGAAGCCGGTGGTCGGCAGACCGCCGGTCGGGGTCACCCCAGGTGTTCCGGGCGTAGATGCGCCAGGATAACCACCGACATTGGTCCCCACGGCAGCTTGAGTCTGGGCCAGGGCAGTTTCAGTCGCCATTTCAGCCGAAACAGTAGGGGTCGGGGTGCTGGTTCCGGTCGGGATGGCCAACACCGAAGTGGCTGTGACCGCAGATTGGGTCGCAGTAGGCGGAGGCGCCTTGGCGCCAGCATCCAGCGTTTGCTGAAGCTGGACTACGCGCAGTTGGTCAGCAGTGGCGGTAGCAGCGACCGCGGTATTTTGCGCGTTGATTGCATCGGCTTGCTCGCGTGTTTGTGATGCCTGCTGGGGCGCCTGAATGAACAGGGTAATCAGCAAAGCGATCAACGCGATGACGAAAATAGTGCCGATCAATCCAATCGCGATGAAGAAGCTCCGATTGCGGCCCCCCGTCGGTTGGGGGCGGCCGGATGGACTTTCCTCAAATTCTTCAAACTGGTTGTCTTGGTCCTGGTAATCTGACATGGGCGCCTCTCTTATATAAGTACTATTCTAGCACATCTAAATTTGCAAGGGGTATAGAAACGACCTCATTATTTTCCAGGCGGACATCACCAGCCGGAACATGAATGCCGTTATCCAAACGGGTTTTACCGGGACGAACCTGGACCAATGTGCCGGTTTGAGAAGCATAAGGCACGGTCAGTATGCGTACTATTTGTCCCGCGGAAAATTCGGCCACATCGTTGGCTAACTCACCGATCCCGGGCAGGTTCACAACCATCTCGGGTCGCACGCCGGTGAATGCATCAAAAACCGCAGCGTTGACGCTTACGTCTCTTTTCTCATTCGTGGTGAAAATTTGAAAAGCCTCCTGGCAGAAGGGCAGTTTTCCGTACCCTTCAACCACCAGGATGGGAAATTCGGCCTGTTTGACAAGCGGAAGCAATTCTGGGGAGATGCTGCTGAGGATCAAACCGCGTAAAGAAAGCTCACCTGCCGCTTTCAAAGCATCTGCCTGGACACAGTACCCACCCACCAGAACCGCACCCCGCATGCTGACATCCATACGGCTGGCGGCCAATTCATCCAGCGGGGTACGCGCTGCAATCAACAGCATGCCTTGATCGACCTGGCCATTGCCAATGCGTCCCTGGATGAGGGCGCCGCTGGTTTCAACGACTGCGCCAAACTTTTCAATTACTTCGCGCACGGTTCCGGATACCCCTGCGCGCACAAGCACCGTCGTGCCTTCCGTTTCAATCATGATCCGGGCAGCCGAAATCGTGACGATGGTGCCAGTCGCCGGTGAGCGCAAAGACTGGGCAAACAACCCGCCGGTCTGGGCGAGAACCTCACCTTGTTCTATGCGGTCCCCTGGCGTATGGTTGATCAACTTTTCGGCTTCATCCAGACGCGCCAGGCCTAACTCGCGGCGTACGTCGACCAGGAAATGATTGCCGGGTTGGCGAGCATCTGCGACGACATCCGTGGCATTGACTTTCTGGCCATGATTGACCAGAACCCGCCCGGGAAACGGCAGCACTTGTCTGCGGCGAATCAGGGCAAGCGGCAAAATGTGAGTGACAACAAACTCCATTGCATTCCCTTATACACGGACTGTTAATAATTATACAGGCAGATCAGCCGCCCAGGCTCATCGCCCATTTCTTTAATAGATCGCGCCGGCGGGCATCATCCGGCGGCAAGGCCAACGGGCGACCGCGCGCATCGATGATCGTCCCACAAGCACCGCCGATGACTTTAATATTGAGCGAACTCTTGCCCGCACGTGGATCAATCAGGGTGTGGTTGAGCCCCTGCAGGTAAAGGCTGGCACTCTTCCCGGCCGGAACCGGAATGACGGCAATCGTACCTTGCAGTACTTCCAAACTGGTTTCATTACCCCGATCATAGACCACCCGGGCGCGAACCACTGGCGTGCCGTAGCGCGCTTCGGTATATGGTGAAATTACTGTTCCTAAATTGAGAAAAGCGCCAGATTCCATGACCTGGACCGGTAGCACAGGATTAAAACCGGCAATAGCCCCCAATACCGAGGCCAGGCTGTTTTGATCCAGGTCAAAGGTCGTGATCCCAACCGGCTGCAGGCCATCCAACAGCATTAAAAGGGCCTGACCTGGTGTAGGCGCGTTGGTGAAAATACCCCCGCTGACTAAAATTGGTTCCATCGAACGATCATACTCAGGATAGCGTGCTACGAACTTCTGGTAGGCCAGGGATAACAGCGTGCGGGCAAAGGCTTGATCAATTGCCAGGGTTTCACCGTCCAGAGGAAGCAGATCAGGAAGAATTGTTTTTTGCCACAGGTAATCACGCACCATTTCAAGCGGCAGCGGGATCGGCAGCCAGCGCTGGACTATTGCCGGATCGATTTCGGCCAATACATTTGAGGCTCCGCGTCCCATACCGTAAGAGAAAACATTGGTCACCAGGTCACCAGAGGCAGCCGCGCAGATCACAGTTGATGCATTACCCAGATCCACCCCCAGGGCACCATTCAATGGGTTTAAGGCCCGACTGAGAAACTGGACCATACGACTGAAAGCATAAGCCGCAGGAACAGGCGGAGCGCTGGCAATCGAGGCCAGAGGTTCCAGGCCAGCCACGTCCCGCAAACGCAAGCGTGTGATGGCCTGATTGAGCACCTGCTGGGCCGGAACCAGGTCTTCCAAATCTATCGAAGGGCGGATGTTGGGCACCACGGTGATGGTGGTCAGCTTTTCCAGGTTATCCTGAATGCGCTTGGCCAGGGCCTGGTTGCCGGCGAAAATAATTTCAGGCCGCCGGTCCTGGGGAAGCACCCGGCAGGCCAGATTGACGATGTCGACCAGCTTATAAACTGAACGCGACGCACCGCCTTCCGTCCCGCCGGCGATCAAAACCAGGTTCGGATCGGCCTTGAGGATGGCATCAATCTGTTCGGCTGGTTTACGCCGGTCATTCAGGCCAATACTCTCGGTGATGTCTCCGTATACCGAGCCCACCAGGCGCTGCACGCTGGCCAGCGAGACTTCATTGAGCAGTCCTGCAGCCACCAGACGCACAGACGGTCCGGCTGAGTAGGTGATCACCAGACGATCTGCCCCCGATCCGTTCACCTGACTGGGCAGAATGACCTTGCCCTCTTTACTCAAAAGCTGGCGTCCAGTGATGGACTGCAGTTGGAGGATCGCCTGGCTGACACTTTCGCCCACATCCTTGTAGGGAGCTTCAAGGGTGGTAGGAGAACTCCCAGATGCGATGAAGCTGTACTGCCCATCTACCACGTCAAACAGCGAGGCACGGGTGGATTGCGAACCAAGATCTACTGCCAAAACGGATTCTGCGTCTACAAGTGATGTCGTCATGTGGCCTACTTGAAAAGGTAGGTAGTCAGGGTAGTTTGAATGAAGCCCAGGCGCTCGATCAACGCGGTAAGCGCTGCCGCCATCACCCCGGCGAACAGAGCGCCCAGGGTAACGGCGATGAAAATCTGGCCAACTCGCGCCAGGGTCTCAACCGCAACCGGACGTTTCGTGGGTTGGTTGGGACGGGCGCGCGCCGTAAACTGGAAGTATGCCAGGGTGGCCACCGTTCCGATCAGCATTACGATCGCATCTCCCAGGCGAGCCACCGGCGTGGCCCCATTGGAAGAAGCGTTTAAGTCGAAGGCATTGATTGCCCCTCGTGTCTGGCCGAGGAGCGTCCCTAAAACAGCCCCGCCGATCGCCACGGCGGCTGCGGCTCCGACCAGGTAGGCCATGCTGATGTTACCCACCCGACTGAGCGATGGCACCAGTCTGAAGACCAGCAGCAGCCCAAGCGCCAGCGGTACAGCCATGATCCAGTTTCCGGAAACAATCGGAACGACCAACTGCGGCCAAAGCACCTGGTAAATCAAGAGCACAGCGGCATACCCGGCTGAAACGCCCACAAATAAATAGGCCGCAATTCGAAAAAGGGGATTATCCCCGAAGATGAAGCTCAGAATCAGCAGGGTCAAAAGGAAGCTGACGACTGTCCAAAGGATATCCATGGCGTCCTACACCTTGCGCTTAGATTTTTCGGGCTGTAACAGGGATGAAATCCCGGTTGCCAGGGCACCGGCGATGATCAAGAGAATAACCGCGCCCATCGTGAGTTGATATGCCGTCCAGGATGCACCGCCCGGACCGGACTGCTGGGAAAGCTGTTCAAAGGACGTGCCGCCTAAAAGGCCGCTGACTACGCCGCTGACCTGTCCACTCTCAAAGTAGGTGCGGACCAGGGGGGCTACCTGAGCGCTGGATACGATCAAGATCTGCGTCTGCGATCCCAATCCGGGTTGGACCTGTTCCACCCAGGCGCGGGCGTTTTCCAGGCTGTCGGTCAGCACGATGATGCGCTGGAAGCCAGTGATGTCATGGATGCCTTGCAGGACGGCATCGTTCCACCCCTGGCCGTACGGGAAGGGGATGACCCGCTGCAAGGGGGCCGGCTGCTCCTCAGTGGCATGCAAGCCAATCATTTTCAAGGCATGCGTGCCGCCGGCGATATATCCAAAGCTGGCCACCGGGGTAATACTGGCCTGAGAAAGAAGCGTTTCGCCCAATACCGGGCCAACCGGAACCGTCGAGGCAACGATCACATTTGGCTGGCGCGTCTGCAAATATTTTAAAACCGGTAGGGCCGCAGTGGTAATCTCGCCGGTCAACCCGGCTTCAAAATCTGCTGCCAGCAAGATATTTGCCCCCGGAGCAAGTTCACTGATGGATTGGAAGGTCTGGGCAACCCCCGGCTGGCTGGCTGACAGATCCGCAGGAATTTCCAGGTTGAACCCGGTCAGAGATGGGACATATACCAAAAAGATCAAAAGGGCGGCAACCAGCAGACGGATGATGGTTTGCGAAGCTCCCGTCGCTTCTCCAGGCACCGCCTGGGAGCGGGCTTCATCCGCCAGAATGCTTTCAAGCAAATTCGAATGCAAATGCTGTTTTTCACTAACTTGCAGCTTGTTGGTATAAACCGGTGGCTTGCGGTAATTATTGGCCAATTCTTCGCCCGGCAGCACACCGCGCAGCCCGGCCAGCGGGCCTGCTTTTTCAATACGCTGGTCATCGACCGCCACTTCCGCGGGAATATCAGATACAGCCGACTCCACGGGACGCATCGCCTGCAGCCAGGATGGCATTTGGGCAGGCTCGAGAGATTCAGCCTCACCTTCAAGGCTCGCTGGCTGAGCCGCGTTTTCTGCCGGCGTGACATCTGCAAGCAAAGCATCCATCTCACTGCTGGCAAATGGCGATACGCTTTCGGCAGGTGGTCCTTCTGGGCGAGATGGTTCATCCCACTTGCCTTCAATTTCTTCCGGGTTGTTCATCCACGCTGGCAGCCCCTGGGCGCCAAAGTTAGAACCGGTTTCGTCCTCTGATTGCGATCCAGTTTTGATCGCTTTCAACCAGTCAGGAATATCTTCAGCGGGGGCGGCCTCTTCAAGGGCAGGTCCACCGGTCTGGGTCGCAGCAGCCTCCTCAGGCTCATCCAGGTTGTCCAGCCAGCCGGAAACGGTTTCGGCTGAACTGGCCGGTTCGCCTTCGGCGCCAGGCAAGGTACCCAAATCTTTCAACCAATCGGGCGTTTCTGAGGCGGGCTGGTCTTCCGCGATGGGTTCTTCCGGAGCCTCGTCCGCAGGCAGAGTGCCTAAATCTTTCAACCAATCAGGTGTTTCTGCGGCAGGCTGGTCTTCCGCGGTGGGTTCTTCCGGAGCCTCGTCCGCGCCCGCAGGCAGAGGGCCCAAATCATTCAACCAATCGGGTGCTTCTGCCTCAGGGTGGGAAGCAGCAGGGACAGAAGGGCTTTCAGGCATTTCCGAAGGCTGCAGAGTTTCTTCTGCCGGCTCCTCGCCAATTTCTGCAGCCGGAACATCCTGCAAATTGCGCAGCCAATCGGGTATTTCCTGGTCGTCTTGTTCTGATGCACCTGATGTTTCTTCTTCGGCTGGCGCACTATACTCGCTCACCCACCGTGGAACATCCGATGTTTCTGCGGCGGATGGGGTGAGATCTTCGCTCGCTGGCGGGGTGCTTTCACCCATCCAATCTGGCAGGCTTTCTTCCGGCGCAGGCTGACTGGGTTTTTCTTCAACCTGTTGAATATCTTTCATCCAATCAGGCAGTTCTTCAGCTGGGGCACTGGCTTCCGGCTGATTTTCCTCTTCTGGCTGATCCATCTTTAAATCTGCCAGCCAATCAGGGATTTCCCCCACACCGGCAGAATCCTGGGCAGCGGCTTGAGGCTGCTCTCCGGTGTTTAACCAATCGGGCAGCTCCTCGGAGGGCGCCGCTGGTTCCGACGGGGCTGATGGCGGGTTTTCCGCTTCTGGTTGATCGATCTTAAAATCTGTCGACCAATCGGGAATTTCCTCCACATCGCCAGAATCCTGGGCGGTGGTTTGAGACTGCTCTTCGGTGCTCAACCAATCGGGAAGCTCCTCAGAGGGCACCGCTGGTACCGGCGGTGCTTCCGCTGCAGGCGGTTCCTCGCGCAGTTCACGCAGCCAATCAGGAATTTCATCCGCAGCGGCCGCTTGTGGTGCAGATGTGGGCGTCTCGCCAGCTTGATCGGGTAAATTTTTTGCCCAGTCTGGAAGTTCGTCGTCACTGACTTCACTGGAATCTTCACCTGCCTGCCCAAAATCTTTCAGCCAACCAGCTGGTTCTTCAGTTGGAGATTCTCGGGTCGGATTACTTTCACCAGTCTCACCGGCCTTAAAATTGTTCAGCCAATCAGGCAGTTCAACGCCTTCCGCCGGTTCGGCCGGGGGCTGATCCGCTTCGCTTTCAGGGCTGCCACGAAATGTTTGCAGGTGATCTTCCATAGACTGGCCGGCTTCGATCCGAGCGGTTAGCGAGCGCAGCCAATCGTCATCATCCTCAGAAAGATTTTGTTCGGGAACGGCAGGTGGAGGAACCTGGGCGGGTGGCGATGGGGGCGTTCCGGCCACTGGCGCCTCCGCACTTTCCGATCCATCCAGACTTTTTAACCAGTTTTCCAACTCGTTGGCAGCGGCGGTCGATTCTGCATCCTGGGGATGAACCGAATCGATCTTCGGCTTAGGACCAATCTTACTGACCGAATCCTGTTCCTCCTGGGTGCGCTGACGAATGCGCTCGAGCCAGTCTGCGTCATTTTCACCAGCTTCCTGGTGAGGCTGTTCATTGCTTTCATCCATCGCTTCTGGGGAACTGTCCGAGCCTAATAATCCGCGCAGCCAACCGGCCTCATCCTCATCCGCTGGGGGTTGGGAAGCAGGCTGTACCGGATCTGGGACAGTTGGCTCGCTGCCAGACCCGGCACCCAACGGCTTGAGACGAGCCTGGCAGAACTGGCATGTTTTCGCCTCTGCCGGGTTGGATTTTCCACACATTGGACATCGCACATCAGCCATAATTTACCCACTATATGGGCGGTCAGCGCCCATCAAAATACGCAGTCCGGCAGTCAGGCTGCCCAGGGCAATCCCTAATAAAATACCGCGCGCCCCGGCAACCGGAAGCCGGTCAATAAAAGCTGCCAAATCCTGAACGATGGGAATGTTAACCCCCGCCAGGAAACCACTGCTGATGATCAAAAAAACCACAGCACTGAAGACAAATAAAATCGACAGCCCATCCCGTCGCTGGCGGAGCAAACGCAGGCTGGCATACCCCAGGGAGATTGCCAGGGCAGCCATCAGGCTGGCCTCTACCGGCACCTGAACAGATTGCACGATCTGATGGATCAAAGGATCGGCCGGGCCAAACCACAGACCTGCAACGAGAGTAGCCAGGAAACCGGCCAGGGCAATAAAACTAAACAAATCGCGATTGGTCCGGCTGGTAGCCTTGCGCCAGTGATTCAATACCAGATTGGTGATTGCCACCAATCCGGCGAAAGCGCCAACGATCACAGCCCAACCCAACAGGGTGGACTGCAGCGCGCTTAGCTGGGGAATGGGCAGGAAATAACCAACCAGAATAACCAACCCGATTCCGATGGCTATGGCGGTAGCAACTGGTGCTCTCATAGGAGTGAAATCCCCAGAATTTTAAGTACAGCCCCTATCACAATTCCACCGATGACCACCCAACGCAAAATATCCTGGACACGCAAGCTGGCAGTATGCGCGGGGCCGGCATTGAGATAAGCCGGCACGGCATACAGATCTTCGCCAATCAGCACCTCGCTAGAACTGGCAAATAAAACGGCCTGGGCTGGCAGCGAGTCGCTGGCGGTCAGGGTGAAAGCGTGCTCTTGCTCAGCGGCCTGGGTCAGCAGGCCGACTTCTGGGCCAAAATTGCCGATCAAAATATGAGCGGCGACTTTTTCCTGTCGAAAGACGGGCAGCGCGCCTGCGATGTATGAAAACGGTGTAGGACCAGCCAGGCGGCCGCGGTCCGGATCGTACAACTCCAGGGCATTGCCCGAACGGTAAGCGGCGCGCAGTGTATCCTGGCTTAAAATGGAAAGCGCTCCGTCACCGCTGGTTACCACCGGCGGCCGGTCGCTCATCATACTCAACTGGGTAACACGTTCCAACGAAGAAAGGCCTACCAGGGCAGAAGTGTTGGTCGGCTCAAGCAAACTTGATTTTCCCAGGGAAACATGCAGACGCTTGCCATCTTCAACCGAAAGTCCGATCGCCCGGCGCAGACGTTGAAATGCCGGAATAATGCGCAGCGAACGCGGCCCTTTATTGAAGCGGGGTAGTGAAAAAATGATGAGGATGGCAAAACTGATTAATACCACCCCCAAAGCTATCAGGAGATCTGTCAATGGGTCTCCTCCTCTCGCAAGAAGGCTGCAAAAGAACGGCTTTCCTCACGGTTTTCCAGGAGGCTGGCCAGGGCCTGCCACTGGCTTTCCGGACGGGCGCCATCCAAAAACGGCTGCCCAAGGTAAACAACCTGGGCAAAAAACCAGGTCAATGGTCCCGCAGCTTCCAACACGGCGGCCACGGAATTCTGTAAACCAAAACGTTGCAAGAAATGAGCCCAATCAGCCCAGAAGATCTGGGTCTTCATCATATATGAGTATAGCACAAAAATAATTTTACTCTTTTTGCCAAATTTGCCACAATACGGACCCGCCCCCCTCCTGGTGGTAGGCCGCAATGCGCGCGCGCATTTCCTCCAGGCTGCCCCAGAATGTGCTGATTTGCGATGTATAAGCCGCCACTGCCGACTGCCAGGCCGCCAGCCCCTGCGGTGTTATTCCCTGGACGAATGATGGTTGGTAATCCACAACCTGATCGCGCAGGTCACTGTGGTTCAAGGGATCATCGATTATGTAAGGATAATCGGCATAAAACCACAAGGGAGATTGCAGACTTTCTGCAGCATCCCGCACCAGGCGGTGATCGATATGCCCGCCCATCGCCAACGGGCTGACCAGGCGGGCGCCAGCCGGCAACGATTTGCGGATCCAGGCAGCAATATCCCCAACCAGATATTGTTCGCCCGGCGGGTAGACTCGAAAGAGGTCGTCGCGCTCCCGGATCACCGCCGCACCGCTTTCCGGTATGCGGCGGTAGATGCAGTCGGGGATCGGGCTGTGGCGAAACTGCGCCCTCAGGACGCGGCAGGCAGCCTGATCCTCCATGCGGCGCGCCGCCGAGGCCTTTGCCCCATCCGTACCCCAGCGGGTATGCAGTTCCTCGGCAAAAGGTGTGTACGGCGGCGGGAACGGATCACCGGCACAAACCGTCCAGATTTCAACCTTTTCGCCGGCGGTGGTCTGTTCCCAAACCAGCCCGCCAACAGACAGCACGACATCATCGAGATGCGGTGAAAGATAAATCCAATGCATGAATCTGTTGTATCAGAATACGCCGTTCAGGTCAACCATTTACCACCTGAAAGAATTGCAAGGTACCAGCGCTGCATTAAAGCCCTGATGATGGACAGAATATGCCAAACATCGCAGCCAAAAGGCGGTCAAATAACTGCCAGGGCATTTTATGGCCGCTTATCAGGTTTGCGTCGCAAATGTCAAAAGAAAGCCATTGCAATCGCGGATGGAAAAATCGCGCATCCCCCAGGGTCGGGTGGCTGGCTCATGAAGCATGGTCACGCCTCGCTGCAAGTAATCTTGATATAAAGCATCCAGGTTGACCCCGACCTGGATGTGCAGCGATCCGGTTGGGGTAACTGCCTCACCAGCAAGCGCCTGTGAAAGCTGGATGGTCACGCCGCTGCCGGTCCAACTCCCTCGGGTAACCGCCGCATGCGTTGGCGGGCTGCCATAAAAGAAATCAATCCGAAAACCCAGCATGTCTCGGTAATATATGGCTGTTTTTTCAACATCCGCAACATTCAGAACTGGTTCCCCCTTGAAGAAATCGCCGCCAGGATCATCCTCGCCAACTGCCAATCCGAACACCAGCATGATGTGATGAACCTTTTCATGGTTGTATTTCTGCGGAATTTTGCCCCGTAGTTTGAAGCCCAACTTCTGCGCCACGCGTATTGAAGCGGCATTGTCTTGATTAATCCATAATTCCACCCGGTCGTAATTCAGCTTTTCAAAACCGTAGGCTAATACCGTACGACAGGCTTCAGGCGTAATCCCCTTCCCCCAGTAATCGGGATGCAGAATATAGCCCATCCCAGGAATGCTTACCTCTCCCAGGAAGTTCACGTAGCCAATCGGGCGTGGATCTTTCCGCATGCACACTACCCATCCAACCGCGCCTTGATATGCCAGGCTCTGAGTTAATTCGGCCTTCGTCTCCTCAAGGTTGCGGTGAGGCGGGGTGGGCATAAAGCGCATTGCCTGGGGGTTGCGATAAATCTCAAACAAGGCAGCCGCATCTTCTTCAGGAGAGATGGGGCGTAGATGCAGTCGTTCTGTTTGCAATACTTCCGTCATTTTCGTTCCTTTGCATTCGTTGGAAAAGACAATATCACTACCAGTTAGCAGCTCATCTTCAATTTTAATTTCTACCAGTCCAGGTTCGTGGTTTCGTTCAACCTTACCCCAGTCTACCGTATTCTATTCTGAAGAGGAAATACCTGCCAAAAAATTGCCATTCTAAAAGTTCAGATATAATAATTTCAGGCCAATTGGAGCCCGAAAAGTGAGGTGATTTTATGGATCGGTTGATAACCTGGTTTACGGATTGGTTGAAGGGCTTGTTTTACGCAATGCCCTGCCCGCCTGAAAAGCGGCCTGAGGTTGAAAACCTGCTTGCGGAATTAATCACGATCGGGAAAGGTGATGATTTCCTCTCCGAACGCCCGGGGTATGGTTTCAACAGCCAATGCCGCCATATCCGCACCATTCAAATCGGCCGCCGGCTGCACGATTTGGGAGGCCTGCCACTGATGGAATGGACTCGATTTAAGATCAAGCAAAAGATCAAAGCGCAGCTGGCCTCCCATCTTGATTACGCCTGGGACGGGGTCGGAGACTGGCGCGCATAATCAAAGAAAAAAAAGAATGGGTTTCGCATTCGAATGCGAAACCCATTCTTTTTAATGATCCAACGATCAGGCGTCTTTAAATTCACCTTCTACCACGTCTTCCCCGTTATGATCGTGATCCGTTTCAGATTCGCCCTGGGGTTGAGGCTGCGGCTGAGCCTGGCCGATCTGCGCAGCCAGCTGTTGGATTTCATTGGCCAGCTGCTGCATACGGTTGGTATCTTCACCTGCCATCACGCTGCGTAATTCGCCAATCTTGGCTTCAAGCTCACCCTTTACCTGGCTGGGCGTGCTGCCATTTTTCTCTTTAAGCAGTTTCTCAGCCTGATAGATGGTGTTATCCGCCAGATTACGGGCTTCAACCACCATACGGTGCTGTTCATCTTCGGCCTTGTGCTTCTGGGCCTGGCTGACCAGATCCTCAACCTCGCTCTTGCTGAGGTTGGTGGTTGCGGTGATCACCACTTTCTGTTCACGTCCGGTTGCCTGATCGCGCGCCGAAACATTGAGAATGCCGTTGGCGTCGATGTCGAAGGTTACCTCAATCTGCGGTGTACCGCGCGGGGCCGGCGGGATGCCCTCCAGGCGCAAGCGGCCAAGAGACATATTATCGGCTGCCATGCTGCGCTCACCTTGCAGCACGTGGATATCTACCGCGGTCTGCCCATCTTCGGCGGTCGAGAAAGTCTGGCTGCGACGGGCAGGGATGGTCGTGTTGCGCTCGATGATCGGAGTCATCACGGCGCCCATCGTTTCCACACCCAATGTAAGTGGGGTCACATCCAGCAAAAGCACGTCTTTCACTTCACCGGTGAGAACACCGCCCTGGATCGCCGCACCAACCGCTACCACCTCATCGGGGTTCACGGATTTATTGGGCTCTTTGCCGGTGAGTTTACGTACCAACTCTTGCACAGCCGGCATGCGGGTCGAACCGCCAACCAGCACGACTTCGTCGATTTCGCCGGTTTTCGTTCCAGCATCCTTCAAAGCCTGCTCAAATGGCCCGCGGCAGCGTTCCAACAGGTCCTGGGTCATCTGCTCGAAGTGCGACCGGCTGAGGCGCAGTTGGAGATGTTTGGGACCGTTGCTGTCCGCGGTGATATACGGCAGGTTAATTTCCGTTTCGAGCATCGAAGAAAGCTCGATCTTGGCCTTTTCGGCTGCTTCGCGCAGGCGCTGCAGGGCCTGGCGGTCTTCGCGCAGGTCGATGCCCTGATCTTTTTTAAATTCATCGGCTGTCCAGTTCACCACCCGCTCGTCCCAATCATCGCCGCCCAGGTGAGTGTCGCCTGAAGTTGCTTTAACTTCAAAGACACCGTCGCCGACCTCCAACAGGGAAACGTCAAAGGTTCCACCGCCCAGATCGAAGACCAGTATCTTTTCATTGGTCTTCTTATCTAACCCATATGCCAGGGCAGAAGCGGTCGGCTCATTGATGATGCGCAAGACTTCCAGACCGGCGATTTTACCGGCATCTTTGGTGGCCTGGCGCTGGCTGTCGTTGAAATATGCGGGCACGGTGATCACTGCTTGAGTAACCGGTTCGCCCAAATACGCCTCAGCATCCGCTTTAAGTTTAGCCAGGATGATTGCCGAGATCTCCTGAGGCGAATAGTCACGGTTGGTCTGCGGAATCTTTACCCGCGCATCACCGGTGGGACCACTAATCACATTATACGGTACCATCTTGCGCTCGGCTGCCACCTCATCGAAGCGGCGCCCCATGAAGCGTTTAATCGAAAATACCGTATTTTCTGAGTTAATCACTGCCTGACGCTTGGCGGTTTGACCGACCAGGCGCTCGTTATTTTTGTTAAAAGAAACCACGGATGGGCATAATCGCGAACCCTCTGCAGTGGGGATCACCACCGGGTCGCCGCCTTCCATTACTGCCACGACGCTGTTTGTGGTTCCTAGGTCAATACCTATAATTTTTGCCATGGTTTTTCTCTCCTTTCTATAAACCAACTGTTTAAAGGATACCCAACGGTTGAAAGAAAAAGATAAAAATTTTGTTGGAAGAATATAAGAATGAACTGGCGAGCTTAAGCGCTTGCCGATTTAGATCTGTTTTGTTACAGTTAGGCAAATCGGAGGTGGTGTGTACCAGCGCTTACTGAAGTTTGCCGACATTTTCTGGCCCGGCTTGAAGGATACAGACCCCATCCAACAAGTCAGCGGGATCACGAATGTGATTGGATTGTTTGGCTTGATTCCGTTTACCCTGCTTGGATTGGGTTGGCTGGCAGCTTCAAGCCGCCCTGCGGTATTGATGCAAAACGCCGGACTCCTGGTAGGCTTGTTTGTGCTGCTGGTCGTATTTTCCCGTTTGAGTTACTTTCTGGTGTTCGAGGTGACTCCGGGGCGTTATTCAAACATGAGCGGGTCGCTGGACGAGGTCGTCCTGCTGACCGGCGTTTTGATCATAGGGCCAGAAGCCGCCTGGGCCACCGTGACATGGATATTGATCAAACTGGTCGGGCAGCGTAAATTTCTACACCTGGAAAACCAGCGTTGGGAAATACTTCGAAATTCGGTAACAAGCCTGACCACCATACCCCTGGCATCTTTGATTGCCAATGACGTGTACCTTTCGTTAGGCGGGCAAATCCCATTTAAAGAATTTTCCTTGAGCCAGATCGGTCTGGGACTGGTTTTTATCCTGGTCTATTTCCTCATAGATCGGGGGGTTATCGCATCTTACTTGGCATTGTTTTATAATGTCGCCTTCGGCAAAGAAACGATCGCCAGCGTGGATGAAATGCGGGCCTGGGTGCGTTTTATGGTCACCTCCCTATCCCTGCCGCTGCTGATCATGCCGTTGGCCATCCTGGCAGCCGGCATGTATACCCTGTCTGGCGCGGCTGCGCTGCTCCTGCTGGCATTTGGATTGGTGATCAGCGGACTGACCTACATCCTCAGCCTGGAATTGGAGCGCCGCAGGCAGCAGTCACGCCAGCTAGAGTTGTTAGAAAGCCTCAGCCAGGCTTTTCTGGTCGCGCCCCCGGATCTGCCGGATCTGGAAGAGATTCTGCTCAAGCACATCCCTCCCATGTTTACAAATTACACCACGGATATTTTGCTCTTTCCCAATCGATTAACGCTGCATTTTCCGCCCGAACGCCGCCCTGTGCCAGCGCCGCTGTGGGATTGGCTGTCCCTGCAAGAGGAAGGGACTATTTTCAATTCTGCCGCCGACCTGCCCGTCTCCCCGGCCAGCACAGAAGAAGATGCCTGGATAACAGTACCTATCATAAGCCCGCAAAACAAAGCTGCCGTAGGCGGGGTTGTGCTGCGCCGGATACAGACTTATATCACCCGGCCCACGCCGCCTGCTGCGGTGCTGCCCGCCGCAGAATCACTGGGCGTGTCGCTTGGCTCCGCCCTATACCGAGCGGAAACTTACCGGCAGACACTGGCTTACCAACGCACCCTGCACGAACTGGAGATTGCAGGACAGATCCAGGAGAGCTTTTTGCCCAATTCGCTGCCAGAAATTCCTGGATGGGAGCTGGCAGCCTTGCTGCAGCCGACCCGACAGGCCTCTGGCGACTTTTATGATGTCATCCCTTTGATAGACGGGAAAATCGGGCTGCTGGTGGCAGATGTTGCCGACAAGGGTATGGGAGCAGCACTTTATATGGCCCTCACCCGCACTTTACTGCGCACTTATGCCCTTGTGGCAGGCAGCGGCCCAGCAGCGGTGCTTTATCGGACCAACCAGCGCATTCTCAGCGACAGCAGTGCGGTTGAATTTGTGACGGTGTTCTTTGCTATCCTCGATCCAACCAGCGGTACCCTGACGTATGCCAATGCGGGGCACAATCCGCCCCTTGTGGTGGATCGGGTAAGTGGACAAGTCCTGAATCGTTTAATTCGCACCGGTATTCCGCTGGGAATCGAAAATGACTGGCAGTGGGAGCAAGGTGAGATCCATCTAGCACCCAACCAGTTGTTAATCCTGTATACAGATGGTATCCCGGACACGCAAAATAATTGCGAGGAGTTTTATAGTATGGACTGCTTTGAAGCCTGTATTAAGCAGCATGCGGCTCAACCGGTTCAGAACCTGCAGCGAGCCTTATTGGCGGATATCGCTCAATTTCGCGGGACTGCTCTCCAATTTGACGATATTACTTTGATGTGTCTTGCCAGGATTTCGGATAAAGGGTGAGGAAATGGAAATTCAACGCGTCGATGCTGTTAGCACGGAACTGATGGAAGCCCTGGAACACTTGATCCCCCAGCTGTCCACGGCCCGGGTACCCACTCGAGCCGAGGTGGAAGAACTGGTGGCCTCGCAGGCCAGTTCGCTGCTGATCGCCCGCGACCCGCACATTGTAGGAGTGCTGACCCTGGTTGTCTTCCGTACGACCACCGGGGTACATGCCTGGATCGAAGATGTGGTCGTAGATGACGCTGCACGCGGGCGCGGAATCGGCGAGGCGCTTTCGCGGGCCGGGATCTCCCTGGCGCAGGAATTGGGCGCAAACGAGGTTAACCTCACCTCGCGCCCATCGCGCGAAGCGGCCAACCGCCTCTACCAGCGCATTGGTTTTCAGCGGCGAAGCACCAATGTCTACCGGTATTCCTTGAACGAACCACTGACAAAAGGTTGAGATTATCCATAATAAATGTATAATATTTTCAACCTATGGCACGTAAGGAGTGTATTAAATGGATGAACTCGTCAAGTTAGTCGTACAAAAAACTGGCATTTCTGAAGAACAGGCGCGCAGCGCCGTAACCACGGTAATTAATTTTCTAAAACAAAAACTACCTGCGCCGATTGCCAGTCAAATCGACGGCGTATTAGCGGGATCAGGAGTTAATGATGCGCTGAAAGGTCTGGGCGGGTTGCTGGGGAAGTAACCGCAGCAATTGACTCAAACCATCTTTCATAGAAGGCAGACAAAATGACTGCATTGGTGGATATCGAAGGCATTGGCGAAACCTATGCGGCAAAGCTGCAAGAAGTGAATACTACCAAGAAAGTGGTACGCAGCCTGCCGGTCTTAAGCCAGGTGACGGATTGGGTCGAACAGGCCAAGAAACTGCCCCGAATTATCAACTATTAGTAAAACTATAAGCGCTGCCCATTCCCCTTTTTTGAGTTCTAAAGGAGACCGGCATAAAAAAGACAGCCTCCCAGATAAAATCTTTGGAAGCTGTCTTTTTTATTCCACAACAGTAACTTTGGAACCTGTTTCGAAAATTCCCGCGGTGCGCCCGCGCAGGCGCGCCAGAGCCAGGGTCATCATTTCGACCGGAAGGATCTCGAGAATCGGGCGCAGACTTTCATCAGCCGAAGGCAGCGCAAACGGGCCTGCTTCCGGCGCCATGTCCACCCAACCCGCCGGGATGCCCATGCCGCGGAGTTCTTCATATAAACCAGCGTTCAGGCTGCGCGTTAACGCAGCCCCGGCAAAGACCATCACAAAGCTGGTAGGGCCAAGCATTTCCAGCGGTCCATGGCGCAGGGCGGCGCTGCTCATCCCTTCGGCGTGCACGTGAGCCGATTCTTTGGTGATCAACCCACCGGTGCCGCAGGCCGCCAGCGAGCTGCCGCGCCCGACCAGAAAGACATGTTCGATTCCGGCCAGGGTTTTTTCCAGCGCGGTGGTATGGCTCTGCCAGGCATTTAAATAGTCTTGCACCACCGGGGCAGTTTTCCGTGATACGCGCCGGGCATTCTCCAGATGGCTGCCGGTCAGCACATCTGCCAGCCAATTTAGAGCCATCAGGCTGGAGACATAGGTCTTGCAGGATACGGTGGCCTCCTCACCGGCCGCAGTCAGAACGCGGGCTGCGCTGAGCCGGTCCAGTGGGCTGCCGGGAGAATTGGTCACGCCCAGCACAGGCGTGCTTTGCAACGCGGCTTGCGCTAACAGGCGCACGATCTCCGCGCTGCGGCCGGATTGAGATACCGCCACCACCAATGATTCCGCATTCAGCAGCCTGGCAGCATGGTGGATCAATTCGCCAGTCTCCATCATCAGCGCCGGCAGCCCATGTGCAATCAGAGTGTAGAACAAAGGGTACAGGCCATGAAAAGAGGACCCCATACCCGTCAGGATAATCCGGCGAAAATCACCGGCTGCCAGACGTTCAGGTAAGTTGTTTAGTGCCAGCCCTTCTTCCAATTGCAAACGAGTGGAATCCAGCGCGGCAGGTTGTTGTAAGATGTCTCGCAGGTAACCTTGGGAAGGATCATAAGGAATTAGTTTCATCCAGCTCCTATCGCAGAACAGTCTACCAGGGTTTCGAGGACAAGCCGTACCCTGAAATTATCGGTGCTACCCAAGGTTAGGTCAAGTACAGGCAGGTCATTCCCCCCGAGAGGATGCAGTTTTTGTTCATTCCCAGCCTTCCGAGTGAGCGTCAAATGCAATCGAACCGGACCTCAGCTATAATTAGCCAGGCGTTGGCCCGTTTACCTGAAAATCCGATGAATTATGGAGGTTCACATGGCTGCTTTACTGGACGTTGCCTTGATTGATTATGACCCCGTCCCATTTGACATCACCCCTGCCATCCGCGCAGGCATGGCACAGACCCTGGCGCAGGCTGGAGCCCAGCTTCGCATCGACCAATGCCGCAGCCGGGAGGCAGTGCTCGATTTTGCTCGCCAGGCGGATCTGGTGATGATCCAATCCGTGCGCCCACTGGTCGACCGCGCCGTGATCGAGCAGCTGGCCTGCCGGGCAGTGATCCGTATGGGGTTAGGCTACGATTCGGTGGATGTCGCCGCAGCGTCCGAACAGGGCATCCTGGTCAGCAACGTGGTGGATTGGTGCAACGATGAAGTAGCCGATCACGCCGCAACCCTGATTCTGGCCGGACTGCGCCGCCTGGGACCCATGGATCGGGCCCTGCACCGCGGGGTGTGGGACCGCCAGCCGGCGATGGAGATCGTGCGCCTGCGAGGCAAGACCCTGGGAATCCTGGGTTTCGGACGCATTGGCCAGGCAGTGGCCCAGCGTATGGCGGCATTTGGCCTGGAGTTGATCGCCAGCGACCCTTATATGGATGCGGCGGCGGCGGCGCGCCGTGGTGTGACGCCGGTCTCGTTTGCAGAGCTGCTGGCCCGATCGGATATCCTCACCGTGCACGCCCGCCTGGTGCCCGAAACCCGCCACTTGCTGGGGGCGGCCGAATTTGCGCATATGAAGCCGAGCGCGCTGCTGGTGAATACCGCGCGCGGCGCAATCATTGATGAACCGGCTTTAGTAGAGGCGCTGCGCGCCGGGCGCCCGGGCGGGGCCGCCCTGGATGTCATGGAAACCGAACCGCTGCCGGACGATTCACCCCTGACAGGGATGGAAAATGTGCTCCTCACCCCTCACCTGGCCAGCTTCTCGCAAGAAGCCTCGGCCCAGCTTTACCAGATGAGCGTCGAGATCGCCGCTAATTTGCTGCAGAACCACTGGGTGCCGACCATCGTCAACCCTCAGGCGCGAAAGTTGGCCGAACGACGCTTCGGTGTTTTTCGGTAATTTCATTGGACGAAAATGAGAGGAAATTTCACAGTTCTCAGCGGTTTTAAGCATACGGAATCGCCCTTTCCGATTAACGGAAATGTTGGAAGTATAATATAAACTGCAAAACAATTATTGTTTGTACTCTTTCGGAGGTTCAAATGAGCAGTGTAAATGATTGGAACAAGGCAATCATCGATGAGTTTCGAGCTAACGCCGGCAAAGTTGGGGGGACGTTCGCTGGCAAAACTTTGCTTCTCCTTCATACGATTGGGGCAAAGAGTGGACAAGAACGAATTAATCCAGTCGCCTATGTCACAGATGGTGATCGTCTGGTGATCATTGCTTCTAAAGGCGGCGCTCCGACCAATCCTGATTGGTACTACAACATCCGCGCTAATCCAATGGTTACGGTGGAAGTCGGTACAGAACGGTTGCAAGCTGCGGCAGCAATTGCGACCGAGCCAGAACGAACCCGTTTGTATAACCAAATGGTGAAAGAAATGCCTGGTTTTGCAGAATATCAGCGGAAAACAAAGCGTGTTATCCCGGTGATTATCCTGACACCTGTGAGATGAATGCCGGCAAGGTAGTATTCGTACGGTTAAACAAACCTTTTCTACCCAAACTTGGAAAGGTATTGTAATAGCAGGTAATTATTTAACCAGCCAGGTTAATAAATACAACCCGCCCATCCCGACGGCGATCGTCAGCAAGATGCTGCGCGTACGCCAGGCAACCAGGGCCGCCAGCAGGGCTGCCCACAGGCGCAGATTATCCGCTGCCAGGTAAAGGTTGCCCTCGTTGATCAGCACTTCCGGAAAGATGATTGCGCTCAGCACCGCTGGCGGTACGAAACGCAGGGCGCGCGCCAGACGCAGCGGCGGCTGCCAGCGCCCCAGCAGGAAAATAAACGAGAGCCGGGTGAGGAAGGTCAGCAAACCGGCGCCAAATATCGTCAGCCAGATTTCGCCCATTTTGCCTCACTCCACACACCCGCGGCAATTCCAACCAGCGCCGCCAGAATCAATCCCAGCTTATACGGCAGCGGATAGGCTGCCAGGGCAGTTAACCCCGCCATCAGAGCCGCCAGCGCCGCGGGGCGGTCGCGCAGCGCCGGGACCACCAGGGCGATGAAGGTCACCGCCAGGGTGAAATCGAGCATCCATCCGGCGGGCACTTGCGCCCCCAAAAAAATGCCCACCGCTGTGCTGATCTGCCAACCACTCCACAAGGTCAGCCCGGCGCCGAGAAAATACCAGTGGGGCGCTCCTTCCAGGCCATCTCGCTGGTAGCGTGTGATCACCACTGCATAAGCTTCATCGGTCAGCAGATAGGCCAGCAGCCCTTTCCACAGCGGTGAAAGCTTCTGCAGGTAGGGCGCCACCGATGCGCTGTACAGGGCATGGCGCAGGTTGACCACAAAAGCGGTCACCACCATCACCACCCAGGGCGTGGCGCTGCCTGCCAGCTGCGCGGTGATGAATTGGGCCGAACCGGCAAATAGGATCGACGACATGGCCTGGGCAGCCGAAGGTGCCAGGCCAGCCCCCAGGGCAAGCACGCCGTAAATCATACCAAAGGGAAAAACACCCACCAGCAAGGGCAGTTCATCGCGCACGCCGGTAATAAATTCCTGTCTACGCATAAGCGCATATCATACCCTAAATTGCGATTTTCAGACTGAATTTCCATAAAAAATGGGGCGTACGAGGATCGTATAACCTTAATAGTTTCCCTCTTGTAAATTGGATAAAAATGAGTATAATTGTGACAAATAGAACAAGTGAAATTTTTCACACACGTTTACTGGAAGGAGTTCCAGATGAAAACCAAAAATCAAAAACATCATATCGTTATCATTGGCGCCGGCTTCGGCGGATTGCACGCCGCACGCGCCCTGGCAAAGGACGCGGTCAAAATCACACTGATCGACCGCAACAACTATCACCTCTTCCAACCCCTGCTCTACCAGGTCGCCACTGCCGGAATCACCCCGGAAGAAATCGCTTACCCGGTGCGCTCCGTCTTTCGCCAACAAAAGAATCTGGATTTTCGTATGGCAGAGGTGAACGAGATCGACGTCGAAAACCGCCGCTTGCTGACCACAGGCGGAGCGGTGCACTACGATACATTGATCGTGGCTGCCGGCGGAATGACCAATCATTTCGGGATGGAATTGGTGGCCGCCAACAGCTTTGGCCTCAAGAGATTGGAAGATGCCGTTGCGGTGCGCAACCACCTGCTGCACCAGTTTGAACAGGCAGCCCAGGAGACAGATGAGGCTGTGCGCCGCGCGTGTTTGACCTTCGTGATTGCGGGTGGTGGGCCATCAGGGGTGGAAATGGCCGGAGCGATCAGCGAGCTGGTGCAAATGGTGCTGACTCACGACTATGGAGATATCGAACGAACTGAGGTACAGGTGCTTTTACTGGAAGGTGCAGGCCAACTGCTTGCGACCATGCCGCCAGCCCTGAGCCAAAAGGCGGTGCAGGTTTTGGCGGATAAAGGCGTGCAGGTACGCTTTACTGCACAGGTCACCGGTTTCGACGGCGCGGCGGTCACCCTGCGCAGTGGCGAAATCATCCCAACCGGCACTTTGATCTGGACGGCAGGCGTGCGCGCCGCGCCGCTTGTGGAGCAGTTGGGGGTCCCTCTGGGCAGCCAGGGGCGAGTGCGCTTGCTGCCAACCCTGCAGGTACCGGACCACCCCGAAATTTATGTGATCGGCGACGCTGCCTTGCTGCAGGGGCCGGATGGTCAACCGCTGCCGATGGTCGCCCCGGTTGCCATACAGCAGGGTGAACTGGCGGCCGCCAATATCCGGCGGACTTTACAGGGCGAAGCTGTGCGCTCATTTGTCTACCACGATCCCGGTATGCTGGCTACAATCGGCCGCAGCCAGGCGGTTGCGCGCCTGTGGGGTTTATCGCTGACCGGTTTCCCGGCCTGGCTGGTCTGGCTGGGCGTGCACCTGATGCAGCTCATCGGTTTTCGCAACCGACTGCTGGTCTTGATAAATTGGGCCTGGGATTATCTATTTTATGATCGGGCAGTGCGCTTGATTCTAAATGACCGCCCGGCAGCAGCCCCCACGTCAGTTCCAGAGGGCCTGTTCAAGCCTGCAGGAGCACAAAGCAGCCTGTTGGAACCGGCAGAAGAAACGGAGATCGAAAACAAATCGAGTTATTTGGATCAGTTCGCCTGAGCCATCACCGAACAGAAAATATACTCGAGCGATTTCATTTTGCCTTTCCCGGACCTTTTATGGGAAGCATGGTCCCGCGCCTGATGTTTTAATATGAAGGCATTGATCGCTATGGTTTGCGAGTGGCGGGATACTTTTCTTTACTGAAAAAAATTTTGGTTACGGCGATCAGGTACTTGACGAATATCAGGCTGTAGACCAATCCACTCACCAGGAAAAAGTAATCTCTGGCAAAATTCTTACGGTAATACAGGAAATAGGAGCGGTGCCATTCATACACCGAGCGGTAAGGATGGATACGCGTGCCGCCTTCACCGCCGTAGTGCACAATTTCGGCCTGGGGCAGGTAATAGATTTTCCAGCCAGCTTTACGCGCTTGCAGGCAGAAGTCGCTGTCTTCCTGATAAGCATAATATATTTCGTCAAGGTAGCCAATCTGGCGAAACAAATCGGCACGGATAAACATGCAGGCACCTGAAACCGCCTGAACCTCGTAGATCTCACAGTTGTCTCTATAGGTCATTAAGTACCCGGCGAATCGGGCTTGATTAGGAAAAAGTCGCGAAAGCCTGGAGAAATAAGTAAATGCGTCCCACGGACGTCCTTCACTGCGCCGGCATTGCAGTTGGAGAGAGCCATCCCGATTGAGCGCACGGGGTGTACAGATACCTGCTTCGGGATGGGCATCCATGAAGTCTGCCAGGGCGTCAAACGCGCCAGGACGAACCAGGGTATCGGGATTGAGCTGGACCCGGTAATGCCCGACGGCAGCTTTAAGGGCCCGATTCATCGGCTGTGTATACCCCATGTTGCTCGAAAGGGTGATCAGTCTAACCTGGGGAAAGTCGGTCCGAAGCATCTCTACGGTGCGATCTGTTGAACCATTATCGACCACAATCACTTCAAAAGACCGCCGTGGAGGAGACTGGTAAATACTGTCCAGGCAGTCTTTTAAATATTGACAGGCCTGATAGGCCACCATGCAGATGGACAATTCAGGCAAATGCACCTGATCGGAATGTTCAGATGGAAGCATTAAAAATGCATTTCCCTTCGGCTCAAATCGCTTCAATCAGAAAGCTGAGATTAATAAATCTACTCAAGTGTATCAACGATCAACGTTTTTTGTAAGTGCTTTATCAAAGGCGTGATAAGCCTGTGTTCCACCATAAAGCGCTAAGGTAAATGGTTAACATCAGCCGAAATTAATGGTAACCTTAAAAAGTGTTCAATTATGGCGGCAATCGTGTCCATATCATCGGTGGACCAGGCAGCGGGAAAACGACACTGGCTCGCCAGGCGGCAGCGTGCCTTCAGGCGCCCTACTATGAACTGGATAAAGTGGGATATGAAGACGGTGCCGGTGCAGAGCGCCCGCTGGAATTACGCCTGGCGGATGTCCGCCAAATTGCGATGCAGCCGGCCTGGATAACAGAAGGGGTATTTTTGGGTTGGACGCACGAATTATTCGAGGCGGCCGACACAGTTGTCTGGCTCGATCTGCCCTGGCGAGTGGTTGGTTGGCGGATTTTCAAGCGCCATGTTATGGCCGAATTAAGTGGTACTAACCGGCATTCAGGTTGGCGTAAATTATACCGTTTTATGCAGTGGAGCCACCTGTATTATGAACAAACCGTAAGGCCTCAAGATGTAATTCCAGGGAGTGATATTAACGAAAATCGCGCAATTACAGAGCAGTATTTGATGGCTTTCAAGGATAAGTTGGTGCAATGCAGCAACCAGGCTGCGGTTAAGGAATATTTCGAGAGCCTTTCACCAGGCATTCTGCACTGATGGCCCATTTTGATTGGGAAATCACTTGAACGGGAAAACAGGCGCGAGCAGACGCCTGATCTGAACCCAGATCATTCCCAGCAGTCGGGTGTACTCACCGCGCCTGATCGCATAAAGCCCCATTTCAATCAGGGTGGGGTGTTGCTCAAGATGAATGGGGATGGCAAAGGGGCCGGCCCCGGATGGATCAACGATGGGTTGACCGAAGACCTGTGCCAGATCGGGCCGGCCTATTTGCTGCCCGATCTCCTTGAATTGGTTTCGCAGCTCTGCAGCGCGCGTCAGAGGAGAATATTCGTCCAGCACATGCCGGCGGGCAGCTTCACCCAGGTCCCGCCGGCGCAGTGGGTCCGCAACCAGCTTGGCCAGACTCTCTTTCCACTCGTTTTCATCCGCCGCCAGCAGGCCGTTTTCATCTGGCCGGATCGCATACCGAAAAGCTGCGGTAGGGCTGGCAATGGTCGGCACCCCGACCAATCCCGCTTCCATATATTTGATCTCGCTCTTGGATTGAGAAAATGGATTGTCCATGACCAGGGGCGCCAGGTTGATATCCAGCTGAGCCAGCAGGTCGGGCAGTTCACGCCAGGGTACCAGGGGAATACGGCGCACGCGAGCACCTGCGCTGCCCCACGCGCTCCCGCCGTCGATCGCGCCCAGCAGCCACAATTCGGCTTGAGGGAAACGCTTCAAAATTTGATCAAGGCTGGACGCACCAGGGCAAAATCCTGGTTGTGGGTCAGGTGTCCCGCTGGCGTAACCGATCACCACGCGCTGCGCGGCAGCCCGGCGCTTTTCATAAGCCGTCTGAGACAGAGCACCCAATTCCATACTGAATGCGTTGCGGTGCACAAGGCAAAGTTTGCCCAACGCGCGTACGCGTTCCGCCAGAAAATCGGTTGAAGCCAACACCGCATCGCTCTTTTCCATGGTGCGGCGATGGCGGCGCATATTTTCCTGGTAAAGCGCAGCCCGCACCGGGTCACTGAAATCCGGGCTGTCAATCCATTGGAAGGCATGCTGGTCGAAAATCAGGTCGTCGATGTCGACCAGCACCAAACCCCCGCGCGCATGAACACGAGCGATGATCTGCTCGACGTACGAGTTGCAGGGCACGCGGTGCAGCACCACAACCGCCGCCTGATCGACCTGCACGGGCAAGCGTGGGTCGGTAAGGTGCGAAAGCGCCCCATCCGCCCCGGCCAGGCGGAACTGCTGGTACAGGTGAAAGGCGCGGTAGCGTCGGGTATCGCCTTTGGCACCGCTAATTACCAGGAAATTTGATGAGGAAGTTTTGCCTTTAGTGGTCATTTCAAGGATTTTTTTGAAAATCCACACCCGATCCTGAGGGTTAAGTACAGGGAAATAAATCCAGCGAACGAGATTGCAATGATGCGTCCAGAGGGAAAAATCGTCGACACTGCAAGTACGAGGATTGATTTCAAGTATAGCAGAAGGTATTCACCAGGTTTTGTGAAACTTCGGGACTACTTATTTAGAAGATGCTGAAGATATCGTATGCATATATATTTCTCTGAACTGCCGGGCAATTTTAGACCAGGTATACTTGTCTGCAACCTTCTGTTTACCAGTTTCCCCCATGGCGCGGGCATACTCGGGAAAGCGAAGCAGCTTGATTATTGCCGCTGCCAGCTCTTGTTCCTTACGATAATTTATCAGCAAGCCATCCACCTCATCTTCGATCACCCAAGGGATAGCTCCCCGCCGGCAGCCAATCACAGGCTTACCCGCAGCCCAGGCTTCCAGAAACGAAATCCCAAACGATTCATAGCCGGAGGGGTAAGCCAAAATATCAATGCTCGAAAAAAGATTATACTTTTCAGTCTCAGAAAAATTGTAGCGCAAGAAAACGCGCCGTCGAAATTCAGGTGGCCAGGCGTTCAAAATCGCCTCCAGGTGGGATTGATAACCGGTTTTCGCACCGGCAATCAATAAATTCACTTCTGGCAGCGCGCGCCAGACCGCAGGCATCGCTTTAAGCAATGTATCCACTCCCTTGTGGCGGCCGATCTGACCAATGAACCCAATGATTGGCCCGTCTTCGGGTAGTTGGAGGATGTGGCGTGCATCTTGCTGCGTGGTGGAATTAAATCGATCGATATCAACCCCACTCCCAACAGTAAAAACCCGCCCAGGAGCGGCCCCACGGCCAATCACATATTGGGCTTCATAACCTGTCATGGCAATGTAAGCATCCGCTTGACGAATGGCGGTATCAATCATAGGACGTTGATATCCCCATTTGTCATCAGGATGTTGATTGCCTACCATAACCACCGGACGCCCTGCCTGATTGGCTGATTTTAACGTTGTAAACATATGCAGAAGAGGAAAAGATGCCGCAGCTACAATATCTGCCGGATATCGTTTGACGGCATCCGCTAACCCTGGAAGATGCGGACCGCTGTACCAAACCCGAAAATATTCATTAAATGGCAGTCCCAGTTTAAATGCCAGCCATTGGATGGGTTTTAGCATGGGAGCCATCTGATTGACGGCCCGGAATCTAAGCACCTTTATCCCGTTAATTTCTTCCCAACCTGCTGGCATTCTTGGTGCACCCGGATTTACGAATCCACCCGCATTGTAGCAATCACTTGTAAATACTGTGATCTTATCTCCAAATTGATTAACGATTTCTTCTGAGATACGTTGAATCTGAAGTTCAGTCCCTCCGATTGCTGGCGTATAGCCCTGGACAACATGAAGTATATTCATCATCCTAACCCAGTGACCAGCGGATCCTCCGCCAAATATCCCGCAGTACAGCCTTGACACCCCCGCCTTGCCACATTATTTCATATCGCGTAATCAAACTGCATCGTTTAAAGTCATTTCCCGACAGATTTGACGCTTTGAACTCAGGAACCGGACGCGTTTTCCCCAAAACCATTAATGGCAGGTAGTAACAGCACACCTGCTCCCAGGTAAGTTCAGGCAATCCATGCCATACCCGTGGGTGTAGATTTAACTTCCAGCGGTGAAAAACAACACTTTGTCGCTCCGGGTTCGTTTGAAACGGTGGAATGTCCTCGGCAATCCACATTTTCCAACCTCTTACGATCGCGAACACCTCTAGAAACCGGAATAGAAATAATCCTGAAATTATACCTGCCAGATCTTGTAATAAGCAGCTGATCAGACGCACTGATCTTCGCCAACCGGTAAACAACTTTGTGTTAAAGCGCAATCGCCCATAAACCACTTTTTGCAACTTTAATGGACCAGTCTCCGAAATTTCGGCATTTGCTTGACCGCCAAATGCATGATATATCTGTGCGCGGGGAGCAGCGCGCAGTTGATAACCCTTCATACGCGCCCGATACGACCACTCCGTGTCTTCATAGTACATTGGAAAGCCTTCATCCAATGGTCCGATGTCTTCCCACGCTTCGCGGCTGATTAACGCAGCGGCAAAACATATCGACGGGACCTCATCTATATCGTCAAATTGGCCCAGATCCAGGTAACCGATAAAATTATCGCTTCCCCATCCAATGGTGCGAACCTCATTGCCAATGCCGTTCAAGAAGTTTGGCGTCCGCATAAAATGTAAACCTGCAGCCACTCCAGCAGTGTTTGGGTGCATTATTATTGAAGCCATTAAGTGCGCGACAGCTTCAGGATCAAGCTTAATATCCTGATTGAGAACAAGCAAATAAGCACCGCTGGCAGCATCAACTCCTTTGTTTACAGCATCGGCAAATGAAAGGAGAACATTATTTTCAATAAGGCGAACATGTGGGTAGTGAGTTCGAATCCAATCTGAAGTGCCATCAGAAGAACCATTGTCTACAACAACGATCTCTTTACACGAATAAGTTTGAGCCATCAATGACTTCAGACAGATTGGCAACCAATTCACACCGTTATAAGCTACGATCACCGCAGAAATTGAAGTCGGAATAAGGGGTGATGAAGAAATTTGTTGATCAGCAGGTTCTTCCAATACTGAATTGACGCGGAATAAAAGTCCTGCTTCTACCAAACACGCCAGGCCAGCAGCGACAGTCAATGGTGAAGCCATAACAGCCCGGAATTGGGATGATATATCTGAAAATGTCTTGGCGTTAGCAATCTGCCAGAGAGAAAACAAAGTAGTATCTAATACGATCTTTCCGCCATCAAGAGTTGAAAGAATCGGACGACCCTGCCTATATTCTGGTTTTACTTCCGATAAAGCATAATATTCCAAAATAAACCTTATGATTGGGTTAGTTCCGGGAGCAAGCAGTAACCGGTGTCTCTTTTTTAACCTCTACCAATTTTCGGATCGCTTCTCAATAATATTGTAATGTAGATCGTTCTTTGAATATGCCCAATTCTACGATGCCAGGGTAAGGCAATGAAAAGACCGACAGTCATGTCGGCCTTTCAGAGATTTTATGGGGGAATTCAATGCTTGCAGTTTTAGAAAACGAACTCCAATCTTATGGTTGGTTCATTTTCTTACGGAAGGCACAAAAACTCTAAGGTTAAGGTTTGGACCTTTTTCAACAGCCCCGACATCTGGAGCTAACCCTTTCGGGCGCGACTGATCATCAATATCAAAGAATGTTGTGCTGCCAATTGCCTGATCGATTGCGCTGGAATTAGCGTTCAAGTGGTAGTCATAATTTGGAGAGCCTGGAGATACGTATCCAACCGATGATTTATAAATGGGTTTTGTGAGCGTGATGTTGCCCGGAGGCAAAGGATTGCTGTCTTGATTGGTATTGCGTGTATTATTCGCAAAAAGCACATACGATAAGGAGGCCGAATTGTTCTTTAACACGGTTAAGGCGGAAGAATTCGCTGGTCCTATATGATCAGAAATGATGCTGTATCGCATGGTCAGATTTCCCAATACCGCACCTGTGCCATCGCCATTCCCAAAAACGGATACAGCCTGACCTACGACCACCCCGTTGCCCAATGTATTTTTTGCAAAGGTCGTGTGAGTTACATTAGCTTGAACTCCTTGAAAGGCCGCTCCTCCCCCACCACCACCATTAACATTTGAACCAGGGGAACCTATTGCAGCTATATTATCCGAAAAAACAGAATTCGTAATCGATGTATGATAAACACCAGAAGTGCCCCAATGAACAAAGTAGCCGCCGCCACCGCCCACCGCGCCCACCTGGAAACTTGTGGAGGATCCACCAGACGTCGCCTGGTTAGCGATTACCCAGAACTCGATTGATCGTCGTTTCACTCGAGTCAGTCATGATCCCGCCACCCATTGCAACCCCGCCCTTTTTGGCTACCCCGCCTAAAACGCTGTTTCCTCGAATTTTTGCGTCTGTAAGGGTAAAGTTCCCGGTTTCATGAAAAATTCCGCCACCAAATCCGCCGCCTGCGCCCCCGTTTGTGCCCGCATCGCCACCCAAGACATGATTGCCCGTAGCCGTGACATGATTTAGTGTTGTGTTGCTGTTGCAGAACCCCGCCGCTCCACCCAACGCGTCGGCGTATAAGCCCGCGTCAAATCCGCTTCCGGAAGAATCGCCCGCCCTGGCAGTATTATTTGTAAAAGTAAGATTGGTTCCCGTCAGGGTTGAAGAATAGGTATAAAGACCGCCGCCAAATGCAACGCCACCCCGGGTAGCGCCGCTTCCGCCTGAAGCCTCATTGCCATCAAATATCACATTTTCGAGCGTAGACCCTCCCGTCTTAGTTGAGTGTAATGGCTAACCCCCCACCAGAGCCAGAACCTCCTGAGGGAAAAGAAAGGTTTGCCCCAACCGAACGATTATTTTTAAAAATCATATTCTGTAATGTGACAGAACTATTTTGCGCCCAAATCCCACCCCCAAAACCAGCGTTGACGAATGTGTCGGTGCTTTGGCCGCCCTGTGCCAATCCGTTTTGAACTGTAAAACCATCAAGCACCAGGTTAGCAGTGCTTGCTAAGCAATAATTGCTACTCCCCGATACGTTCGCCCACCATCAATGATCGTGAGGTTATTTTGTGGATCTGTAGTGGACCAATTACTCCCGTCGTATCCGCCAATAATGTTCAAGTTTTTATCGACAAAACAAACAACTGCCCTGGTGACCAGAAAACTACATGTATCCGCAGCGGAATTGTATAAATAGGTCCCTTTTGCCACCCGGATGAAATCTCCCGAGACGGCTTTATTAACCGCATACTGGATTGAACGGCATGGAGCAGCCGTAGAACCGCAGCCAGAGCTGTCGCTACCATTGGTTTTGACATAAATGTTGGAGGAAGCCTGTGCACTGTGCGAAGGCGGAGTTGTGCTAAACACCAGTAGGATCAATATTAAGGCTGAGAGGATTCGCCATCCTGAAAAGGATCGACTTTTTGAATTAGACATAATTTCACCCGGTTTTTTTTCCAACAACTGCAATTTCTTGAATAAATAAAAATAAAATAAGACCGTTGAACTTGAAAAAAAGAGATTTTCTACTGTGACATCATTATAAAATATGAAAATACCAATATCCCTAACAAATATGTTTTCCTAACAAATTCGTAAAGTTGGCGTAGGCTAAACATTGTTCACCTGTCTGGCATGTGGAATCTCTCAAATTAAGGAAACGTAAAAAAAGCGGCTCTCAAATACCGCCGCTTGAAATCTTTTATTCACCATTTGGCATAGTTAATACACTATATTTTTTGTGCAATGAGATTTAAGACACCACCCCGAAATAACAATTGAGAATACAAGAGCGGGGGCCAAATTCTCAGGGGTATGAGCTGTTTTGGAAAGGTTTTGACCATGAAATGGTTAATTGATGTGATCTTCCGACTATATCCGCCAATATACGGGATAACCTTAAATCGGAAACCTGCTCAAATTAACGCGGAAAGGTATTCATATAACCGGTATACATGTTCATTAATGCCATGATTTATTTCCGCACAATCTAATTTTTTAGATGCAAGGAAATCTACAACAGGCTCGTTCGTCAAGATAAGCCTTCCACCAGTTTTCAAGATACGTGCGGTTTCACCCAAAGTTTGTTGGATGTTGGAACTGTGATGTAATGCTGCCGCAATAAATACAATATCAAATTTTCCATCCTGGAAAGGAAGTTTATTCATGTCGCCACAAACGCGATCGAAATAAACATTTTCCTGCTGGATATAAACGTCACCGGTCAGCAACCCTACGTATTTTGTCAATAAAATATCAATTCCTACCGTATCACAGCCTTTTTGAGCAAAATATCTTGTAGACCAGCAACGCCCAGATCCTAAATCAAGGACCTGCTCATTTCCTTTCAAACCAATTTCAGAGAAAGTGTAATGGAAATTGGCAGCCTGACCTTGCCAGGCGACGGCATGTTCTCCCAGTGCGTCGGGCAATGAAAGCATCAATTCATCATTATTGGAAACCGCTTTTTCAAGTACCGTCCATCCCTTTTGCTCTGAGATAATTTCATCTGAAGGATTAATTAGCAAATTTAAAATTCCGGCATGTATGCTAAAAGATGAACTACACCTTTGACAGATCAATTCCCCTTCACGGATTTCATTTCCATCTTCCTGGCTCACGCTGTAATTAAATTCATTCCCACCGCATACCGGACACATAATTTTTTCTAGCAAAGATGCCCTCATATCTTAACTCCAATCTTCTGTAACAATTCTGCCAACCTGTTTTGGAATTTTTCGTTCGAATAGGCCGCACTATCCGCCAACGCATTGCGTGAAATCCTTTCTCGCAAAGGTTCATCATGGATCAAATTCAGCGTATAAGATTTAAGTTCCTGAATGGAATTCCATAGATATCCATTTTGGCCAGTCCGTACAATCTCTGGCTGCCCACCTTTGCCTATCACCACAGGCACACATCCAGCCGCCATGCCTTCTACGGTTGTAATTCCAAAATGTTCAAATTTGACCGGGTCGCGATTCTCATCTTCTCCGTACCCACTGGCGTGCCAATAAATCGCGCTCTCGTTATACAGCTTGAGCATTTCGGGATACGGCATGTCCGGATGGATAAAAATAGGGTAATTGGCTGCTTCGGATTTGATTTCCGCGAGATATTTCCGGTGAATATCACCTGGGGTCGATCCGCCTACCAGGTGAAGTTCCCAATCCTTTAAGCCATTGTCGACCATTTCTTTAAAGGCCCGGATCATTTCCAGATGCTTTTTATTATGATTACCAGCGAAAAATCGCCCAACCGAGAAAATCTGATTCTTTTTAGGGGCCGGGGTAAAATTTTCTATATCGACCGGGGGATATAGCAATTTGCTCTCTCGCTGCCAATACGTGTGTATCCAGCGCTGTGTAAACCTTGAGTTCGCCCAGATGCTATCATACGTATCAATCGCTTCGTAAATCGTGGAATCCTTGTGAGGTAACGGCAGCAGTTGAAATCGCACCCCATACTTTCCGAGGACATTGCCCATCATGGCATGGAATGTTTTAAATTGGGGCGTATGGACCATCACCTGAGTAAGCGCGAAACAGGGTGTTTCAACCGATCCTATCTCGTGCCGAGATGATTCAATCATCAAATCATGCAGTCGATTTGGCGAGCCGGGTACGCTCAAAACAACCGGTCGAAATGCGCCCGTGGTGTCAAGCGGTATGGCACCTTCCAGATGCCCATTCAAAATCAACCGGGCTTCTTTGACTGCTGGATGCAGGCTGGCCAGTTGAAAACTTACCTGGTAGGAGACCGGGCTTGACGGAAGTCTTATATGCACCGGAGAAGTCACTTCGATGGATTGGGCGCTTTTCGAACCATTTTGAAAGCGCAAAAATCCTTCGGATATTGTTGGCACCATGAACCGCTTCTTAACCAACCAGCCAAACCGATAACGAAGGCGAGCATTATTCCCCCCCTCAATCGCAGCCGGAAAATAAATCACGGCTGCACTGTGTCGGGCGCGGGACGGAATAAAATCCATATACGAAGCGTTCAAGAACAGGTCAAATTCATTCGTTAACGGCGTTATGGCTGAGGAACTGCAGCTTGGAATGATATCAAGATGGATTTTTGACAAATCCAAATTTAACCTATGTAAGACTTCATCATGCGATACCGGTTGGTGAGAGATGACATGCACATCGTGCTTCTGGCTGAGGAGTTGGGCAATGGCTAAACTATGTTTTTCGCCCCCACCCAGGGTCGTTAACCAGCGGTTATACATGCCAACCTTCATTTTCTACAACTCCATTTTTCATAGACGGCTGTCCATTTCTTGATGCCGTCTGTGTCGCCGCTTAACCGCTGATAGATTCTGATCCGCTGCCAGATCAACAAGGGCAGCCAGCTCATCAAGGAAATAATCACCCTGTAACGAATTAATAATTGCCGCCGGATTGCCCTACTTTCAGGGGCTCGCCTTAGCACCGCTTTTAATAACCCAAGCGTATTTCGCCCGGTTACAAATATATACTGTCCCCAATTAAAGAATATTTGACGCGTATTTCCGTTTTTCAACAACATAGCCAGCCGGTTGCGATTCGTATGAAAAATAAAAAATGACGACCATTCTTGTGACGACCCACAATGAATGTGCCGGATGATGGCTTCGTTCGTATAAAAAACTTTCCAACCGCTTGCCCAGGCACGCCAGGAAAGATCGGTATCTTCATAATACATAAAAAACCGGTCGTCGAAACCCCCTATTTCTTCCAGCATTTCACGGCGAATTAAAATATTCGCACCGCAAGCCGCAAAAATTGGTTCACTTTGATATTGGCCGCGATCGACCTCAAAAAACATCTCGTTATTTTTCGAGTATGTCCCGCGGTCCTTTCCATAACCATCCCGGTCCATGATTGAGCCGGCATTCTGCACCAATGGTTCTGCAAGCAGACGAGCATCCGCAGGGATTTGTACAGCACAGTCCTGCGGCGCCTGGCCGTTAATATTCCACTCCCCGAATAATTCATCCCCGATTTTTAGCCACACATGAACAGGTTGATTGTTGGGACGAAAGGCAGTCAGTTTTATTGTAAGGGTCCACCCATCCATGCCAGAAGGCACAGGAACACCAAGGGTTGCATTGCCATTTGACCATCGACAGTGATCACCCATATATTCTTCCCACCCGTAAAATCCATCCAGATACTGAATTGTCCCGCGATCAGCGCCAGTTTCCACAGCTGATACCATCACCCCCAGCAAACGTGTATCAAGCCCCCCCGGTATAAAACTTTCAGATTCAAGCTTGATGATTAACTGATCGTAAAACAAACGTGAATGTCCATTAATGATCCCGGCTCGTGGATTTTCCTCTGCCGCTTTGATAAATCTTTCAAGCCAATCCGGAGAAGGGGCCGTATCATTGTTTAAACCCACCAAATATTTTCCGCGAGCCACTTCAAAAGCCACGTTGTTTCCGGCAGCAAAACCCAGATTGCTGCCATTTTCAATCACATGGACCCAGGGGAAATCGTTGGTAAGAAGCTCGAGCGATCCATCTGTGGAGCCGTTATCAGAAACGATCACTTCATAGCTTTCTTCCGGCAAAGTTTGTGCCGCGATTGCATTCAAACAAGCAGGCAGAAAATGCTTGCCGTTGAAATTAACAATCACAATTGACGCAATCCTGTCTACAATCATCAATGCGGTTTAAAGAAAATACGTTTATATATCTGGATGATTTTATTTCGTTCGTATTTCTCTAAGGATTTTCGAAGGCTTTCATGCTGCCTGGATTGTTCTTCAATGACCTGGTTAAAATATTCATCCTTTTCACGAACAACTTTTTGTAAAAACTCATCCTTGTCGCCAATTACTTTTTGTAAAAACTCATCTTTCCCACGGCCGATTCGTTCTGTTTCTGTTAAATACAATGATTTATCCGGGGCAATATCAGGATGTTCACAAAAATTGAGTAATGGAACAACTACTTCTTTCCACCGAAAAACTTCCCTCAATTTTTCCCAGCATTCGGCCCCAATTGCATCACGACCATTTGCAATCATCGTCTCGATGGCCTGTGCAAGTGCCGTAACATCTCCCGGAGGCACACTTAAACCTGCCTTTACTTTCACCACTGTTTCCGTCAGGGCATCTCCCTGTGTTGATACGATGGGCAAACCTGCCCAAACGCAATCCAGGATCCTTGTTCGAAAAGAAAAATGGGTTTCAATGTGGTCAAGGTGTGATACCACGCCCAGATCAGCTTCCTGCAGATAATTCATACGCTCGTTATAAGGAATCCAATCTGCAAAAAAAATATTTTGATTATAGAGTCCCAATTGTTGGCTTAATTCAATCGCCTGATTGGCCATTGTCATTCCGGATACGATTGCATCAGGATGGCGAGTCCCCATAAAAAAGAGACGTAATTCTGGATGATCGGGAACGAGCTTCGCCACTGCTCGAATCAAAGTTAGCGGATCGAGCCAATCCCATAGACCGCCGCCCCAAAGAAGTAGAAAAGAATTTTCTGGTATACCAGGATGAACGCCTTTCAACACGGATTGGTGTTCAGGTGGGGGATTATCTGGCAAACCAAATGGAACCACATCGATTAATTTTCGCAGAGAGGGATCGTCACGATAGGTATGTGGATTGATCCGCTTTTGTGCGTGCAGCCACCCCAGCCAATAATCTCGTTGGCGTTCGCTGGCACAAAAGAAAAAATCACCTGCTCGCAGTAGTTCTAGCTGGACACGCAGATACTCTTCATAAGCGGGTATCCAGCTATCCCAGTCATCTTGATCATGCCAGACTAAACCTTCGAGTAAGGAAGGAACATATAAGTCAACCGCGATAGGAATGCCCAAATCACGCAGATAGGGATGAAAATGGAGAATAAAACCCTGAAGGATGATGACATCTGATTTACGAGCGAGGTCAGAAAGATCCCCATGGTTCAAATCGAAACGAACAATATTCACTGAAGCGGATTGCAATTTGGTTTCATTGGGTATTGCAAGGGTAACCTGACATTTTTGAACGAGGGAATGAGCAATTTCCCAATAACGCACCCCAACCCCACCCATATTTTCGTCAACGATGTCATTGCTAACAATCAAAACCCTGGTCATAAACCACCTTTGATTACGTTTGACTTGAGTGATATGCCCTTATGATCGCATCGGGCTTTCCCAACTCCTTCACAATGCCATAATCTAACCACAAAGCCCGTTGACACATCTGTGAAATTAATGTCGCGTTGTGTGAAACCAACAAAATTGTGGTGCCCTGGTCGCGAAAAGAGGAGATTCGTGCTTTGCATTTGTTTTGAAAGGACTCGTCGCCTACACCCAGGATTTCATCTACGATTAATACTTCAGGCGGTGTATCAGTAGCAGCCGCGAATCCCAATCTGGCCCACATCCCGGTAGAGTAAGTCCGCAGAGGAACATCGATAAAATCTCCCAATTCCGAAAACTCGATAATCCGCGGTGCTTTCTCTTCCATTTCAGCCCGAGAAAATCCAAGCATTGCCCCATTCAGGTAAATATTTTCGCGACCGGTCAGCTCAGGATGGAAGCCGGCGCCCAATTCCAGAAGGGGTACAACCAGACCATTAACCCACACCCGCCCCATTGTGGGACGTAATACGCGAGCGACGAGTTTCAGAAGCGTGCTCTTACCTGCCCCGTTTCGACCAACGATGCCGAACACCTCGCCCTGGTTAACTTCCAGGTTAATGTGGTGAAGCGCCCAGAAATCATTGTGTTTTACTTTCCCCTGGATGCTGCGAATCATATACTCCTTAAAGGATTGAATTCGTTCACTCGGGACTCGATAACGGACAGAAACGTCCTCAAGACTAATACTGACGTTTAAGGATCTGGATGGGATTTGCCTGGGCTCAAACACGGTATGCGAACTCATCTGATTTAGAGGTAAAAACGACCCAACCAACGATCAAAACAATCACAGAAATCACCAATGAAGGCCAAAATTCTCCCCAGGTTGGCAGACGACCATCAAATATTGGCATCCGGAACAAGCGGAGAATGTTGTACATCGGGTTCAAGTGCGAAAACCAGAATTGGTAATTCGGAGGAAGCATGCTGTCGTTATAAATGACCGGGCTGAGGTACATCCAGGCTGCGACAACAATCTGATACATCTCCGAAACATCCGGAAAATAGATCGCCCAGGTTGAGATTAGTAAGCCAATGCCCAGAGAGAAAAATAGCAGCAGTAAGGTGGGGACGGGTAAAAACAAGATTGTCCAATGGATGGGTAGACCCGTAAAGAGCAGCACGATCATCAGAGGGACGAGTGAAAAAGCCATATTCACCAGACCAGTGCCCATGGCTGCCAGGGCAAAGGCAGAACGAGGGATATAAATCCGTTTGAGCAAACCGCCACCCCACACCAGGTTTACCATAGACGCCGTGGTCGTTTGAGAAAAGAAATTCCAGCCCATTAATCCACTCAGGACAAAAACCGGATATCCCACAATATTTGTTTTTAACACCTGGGAAAATGCCAAAGACAGCACCAGCATCATACCTAATGGATTGAGCATCGTCCAGGCGATACCCAATACCGAACGTTTATATCGGGTGAGTACGTCACGACGCACAAGTTGGAAGATAAGATTGCGGTAACGAAACACCTCGCGCAGTTCATCCAGGGCACGCGGCCCGCGCAGAGTACTATCATATACATGAAATTGTTTCGTCGTTTGCATTGGGTTCAATTATACTTGATCGGCCTTGCCGACTTGCTAATCCTACAGTTGCGGAATCTGACGGTAAGAAGATCTCAGGCTCGTAAACAAGTTGTATTTAAATATGTAGAACAAGGCGTGCAGCCCATCTTTTGCCTCAATCTTTTTCCCTTCCTGATAAGTGCGCCCGTAATACGAGATGGGCACCTCAAACACACGACATTTCAGTTTGGCGATCTTTGCTGTAACCTCAACCTCGAAACCGAACCCACTGGAAGTGATTACCATGTTGCGAATAATATCTCCGCGAAATGCTTTATAACAGGTTTCGATATCCGAAAAATTGTAATCGGTGAATAAATTGGAAAGAAAGGTAATGAAGCGGTTGGCCAAGTAATGGCGAAAATAGAGGATACGCGTAGCCCGCCGCACCAGGAAGCGCGAACCATACGCTACATCTGCCTTGCCCATAATAATAGGCTGGATCACACCTCGAATATCGGCCGGATCGTATTCCAGATCGGCATCCTGGACAATTACAATGTCGCTGGTCGAGGCGGCGAAACCCATTTTAAGTGCTTCCGTTTTCCCCCGGTTGGCCGAACAGCGGATCAAGCGCACGCTGGGTTGAACTGAGATAAACGCTTCCACCTGCCGGGCAGTATCGTCAACAGAGCCGTCATCGATGACGATCACCTCAGCCACATCCGGGACATGCTCAAAAAGGGCGTTGAGCACTGCCGTGATCGTTTTTTCCTCGTTATAAGCGGGGATGATGACGGATAGGGAAAGTGGATTGTTAGATCCCAAAAGGTATCCTCCGAAAGGAAATAATCTCAAGCTTCATTATATAGCCACACGCCGAAACTGAAATGAACCCGTCACGTCCAGATGAAAATTCTCACTCTAAAATATCAGGTTTACCAGCAAAATTATAAACACAATCAAAGTTGGTGTTGTCATCCATCACACTCCATGTCGTCCGGAATGTCAGGCCTGCTTCCGGCGTGGCAGCCTTTCAAACCGCTCACGCTGGGCGGCGATCAAAGCTTCAGCCAACCGCGTAAATACGGCTACGAGCAGCCCGATCCCAATGAATACATAAAAAATGGCGAAAATCTTGCCAGGATCTGTCTTGGGCGTAAAATCACCATAACCCACTGTGGCCAGGGTCATCACACAGAAGTACAGGCTGTCCAACCAGCGCCAGCCCTCTACCCAGTGATAGAAAAGTGTTCCGAGAACCAGAACGATGCCGGTGATTAACGTCAGGAACTGAAAAGCCGGATCCCGCCAGGCAAACCGCACAGCACGGCCGAATTGGCGAATTGTCAATAAGAACGCGATCATGTTGCCTCCAGATCTTAAGTGGAAGACGGTACGTTTTCTTGAGATGGTTACACAGCAGAGTGACGATTAAACTTCGCCGGCTGTTTTTCTTCCACCCCACAGTGAGAGGGTCAGCATCAGCACAGACAGAACAAGAATTATATAGTTCCCGAATTGCCCTGGTGGCGTATGTGCAAATGTGACCGGTTTGATGCGTCCCACCAGCATTCGCCCCAGGATTTCCAATAACTGCACAACCCACATCAAAGGTATCAGTGAACGGTATCGAAAAATAACCAACCACTGCAGCAGCGCATAGATCAACTGCTCGCTACCCCACAGCGCGAAGGCGAAGATCACTTCACCGGCACCGGTGACCGAAAGGTCCATCCCGGCTATGCTGCCCGCGCCGCCATCGGGCGAAAAGATGTGAATACAGCTCCGTATGGTGCCAATGGCGGCGATCAGGATCAGAGCATAAAACGGCAGTTTTGAACCACGCAGGCTATTGTCCGCCCTGGCAGGCAGCAGAATTGATAAAATGCCTATCACAGCTCACCTTCCTTTCATGAAGACCATGTTGTACCGAACAAGCCTGGTGTACTGCCGCGGACGGCAAATTTGTGCTGCAACTGCCATCATTGTTGGGACAATTGCGTTTTATGCAAAACAACAGATCATTGCTGCCTTCAGTCGATTGCATCGGCCCGACAATTGTCTTTGCGTATACCTCAAGGGAACCTTGCCTTACAGGAAGTGCACCCTTTGGGAGTGGGATGCTCCCTGTACCCCCGTCGCCCCAGGCGTGCCCGGAGGGGCAAGGGTGGTACACCGCAAGGGTGTCCTTTAGGATACCGCAAGGGTATCCTTTAGGATCGCGCAGGATGGCACAATGACATTTTATGTCTTTTTCTTGAACGCATTCCCAAGGATTGCCCAAGCATCCGAGACGTTTAGAAAAATGATAATAATAAATTATGGCATAATATAATTTTAAATTAGTCGATTTTTCATTGTAAAAAGGAGCTGACATGAGCGGGATTGTATGCGCAGTACGGGGCGGCCCAGATAGCCGACCTACAATCGATAAATCCATAGCTCTGGCTAAGGAAAGCGGGCTGCCGTTAAGCTTTATCTATATCGTAAACATCGACTTCTTGGACTACACTAACCGCAGCCGCGTGCAAACTATCAGCCAGGAAATGCAACACATGGGTGAGTTCATTCTCCTCACCGCTCAGGCTGCCGCCAGCGAGAAGGGGATCGAGACCCAGGGGATCATCCGGCATGGCAATGTGACCCATGAAATCAGCAGTCTGTGCCATGAAATCAAAGCCGATTACCTGGTGATTGGCCGTCCGAAATTCCACCTGGAAGATAGTTTATTCACAGAAGAACTTTTAGATGAATTTATCAAACGCATCGAAGAGCAGACCGGAGCCAAAGTAGTCCTGCCAGAGGCGGACGAATCATGAAACCGGCTGTCCGATTTTATGGTCTGGTAGCAATCTTGATCGTCATTGCTGCCTTATTCTTGATTCCCAGGCAGCCCGGGCAGGCTCAGACGCCCCAATCCGGAATGCTGATCACAGGCTTCATCCACGACCACCAGGGAAGTGCAATCCAGGGTGCAAGCATCAGCTTGATGGCGCCCGGAGTTGCAGACCCCCTGGCAGAAACCCTCACCCAACCAGATGGGCGTTTCACCCTGGTTTTCACGCAAAATCTCGTCGAGGGTCTTTCGCTACGTATTAAACGTGAGCATTTCAGCGAAGTGGATATCCCTGTCGACGGCACCATCCTGGAGGAGCTGCGCAGCAGTGGCACGGCGGTAATACCTGAGGTCATCCTGCAAAGACGGATCAACCTGTCCTTCTGGATCGCCACGCTGGTGTTCATCGGCATGCTGATCTCGATCGCGTGGGGCAGGCTGCACAGCACGCTTTCGGCTTTGCTTGGGGCGGCGATCGTCTTCGCCGTCAGCTACCTGGGACACCCAATTTCAGAGGAGTTCTATATCTTCGATTTTGCTGGAGCGCTGCATTATGTTGACTGGAACGTGATTTTCCTGATCATGGGGATGATGATCATCATCGCCGCGGTTGAACGCACAGGCATCTTTCAATGGCTGGCATTTTCTGCTTATAAATTATCTGGCGGACGCATCTGGCTGCTGATGCCGATCCTGATGATCATCGCCGGCATTGCTTCCGCTTTTCTGGATAACGTCACCACCATGCTGCTGATGACACCCATAACCGTCCAGATCGCCCTGGCGATGGGGATCAACCCGCTGGTCCTGCTCCTGCCAGAAGTTATGTCATCCAATGTTGTCGGGATCAGCACCCTGGTGGGCACGCCAACCAACATTCTGATCGGCTCCTACGGCAAAATATCCTTTAATGCCTTTTTGTCCAACCTGACTCCCGGCGTGCTCCTGGCGATGGTCGGCCTGATTATCTACAGCGAGTACATCAACCGTAAAGATCTGCACCCCAAGGAGGAAGAGGAGGAAGGCGTTTCGAAGATGCTGCTCGATAAATTGGCTGAGCGGGCGCGCATCACAGAGCCCGCACATTTAAAAAAAGCTGGCGTGGTGGGGGCTTTCATGCTGGTGCTTTTCGTCACCGGCGAGCGCATCCACCTGCTGCCCGCGGTGACCGCATTAATGGGCGCCACCGCCCTGCTGGTATGGATTCGCCCGGATATCGAGGAGATGATTGAAGCCGTCGATTGGACCACGCTGGTGTTCTTCATCACCCTGTTTATTGTGGTCGGCGCCATCCAGGAAGTCGGGCTGATCAGCATCATCGCGGATGGCATCGGCCAATTGGTCAGCGGCAACCTGCTGGTAGGCGTCCTGGCGATTACCTGGCTGAGCGCATTATTATCGACAGTAATTGCCAACATTCCATTTACTGCAGCCATGCTGCCAGTGGTCGGATATCTTACGGCAACCATTCCAGGTGCACAGACTAAAGTATTGTTCTACTGTCTGTCAGTGGGTTCGGCAATGGGCGGCAACGGCTCTCTGATTGGGGCCTCCGCCAATATGGTAACCTCCGGGATCGCCGAACGAGCAGGTTACCCCATTACCTACGCCCATTTTATGAAAAAAGGTCTCCCTGCGCTGTTTATCACAGTGGGTTTGGCCTCTTTATGGCTGATTGTGCGTTTTATTGTTTTGCATAACACCGGCACATGATCCAAATGAAAGCGAGTCACACATGTCACCCGATGCAGTAAAACATATCGTTTGTGCAGTCCGAGGCAGGTTGGAAAGTCGGGCTACGGTTACCCGGGCAGTAGACCTGGCGCTTGAACACCATGCTCGTCTGACCTTTCTGCACGTGATCGATGCACAATTTATGGATAATGCCACTATCGGCCCGCTGAGTGTGGTATACAAAGAGCTGTTAGAGTTAGCACGCTTCGCCATGCTGATTTTGTGCGATCGCGCTGAGCGGCGCGGCGTGAGTGAGGTGAATTACATCGTGCTGGAGGGTAATATTCAAAAGCAGCTGCGCCAGTTTGTCATCGATACCCATGCCAACCTGATGATTATGGGTTCTCCTTCTGCCGGTCCGGGGAAAAGGGCTTTCAAACAGGAAGAACTCGACCAATTCATCCGGGAGACGGAGCAGGATGGCGACCTGCGCATCATCCAGGTCTCACCCACGACCAACCCCGCAAACTGAGATCAGGTTCGAGAACAAACACACGCCGGTGGTCTGGAAAATAACCTGTACCCCATAGAAAACGCATTTTCTCACCCATCGAGCGGTAACCGCCGCTCGTCAAAACATCCGTGTTGAAGCGAATCGATTTTTCCTGCAAAGCGTAAAAGCAATCAACATCCAGTACAGAGAATAGAAAGGAACTCGCTATGGCGCGACCGAATGTGGTCTTCATCCTCGTTGACGATATGGGCTATGGTGATTTTAGCGCCTTTAACGGCGGGTTATCCAGCACCCCAACGCTGGACGCCCTGATGCAGGAAAGTATCTGCCTCACGCAGCAGTACACCGCTTCACCGGTCTGCAACCCTTCTCGAGCGTGCCTTTTGACCGGGCGTTACCCGCACCGCACCGGCTCAGTCGATACGTTGGAGTGGCACGGTCTTGAACGATTGGCGCTGCGTGAGCGGACCCTGGCGGACGTCTTCAAGAGCGCGGGTTACGCAACCGGTCTGGTGGGGAAATGGCATTTGGGAGCATTTGACCCCCGCTATCATCCTGCACAACGCGGTTTCGATGAGGCTGTTTGCTTTCGCGGCGGGATGCACGACTACTACAACTGGCGCATCGAATACAACGAACGCGTGCAGCGCAGCGATGGGCGCTACCTGACCGACGTGTGGACAGACGAAGCGGTCAAATTTATTGAGCGCCACCAGAGCGAGCCCTTTTTCCTGCATGTGACCTATAATGCTCCGCACACCCCATTGGAAGCCCCGGAGGAAGATCAAAAGCTGTTCAAAGGCTCTGATCGGTTCAACCTCGGCGTAAGCATGATCTATGCCATGATCCACCGCATGGATACGGGTGTGGCCCATATTCTGGATACGCTCAAGCGCTTGCATTTGGAAGAAAACACGATCGTCCTGTTCACCAGCGATAATGGTCCACAGTTCGGTGGTGAGGGCGATCACTGTACCACGCGCTTCAACTGCCAGTTCAACGGCGCAAAGGGCTCGGTGTATGAAGGCGGTATCCGCGTGCCAATGATTATTCGCTGGCCAGAGGGCTTGCCAGGTGGTCGCCAGGTGAATGAAATGGTGCACTTTGCGGATTGGTTCCCCACATTGCTGGCATTGACCGATATTCAGGCGCCTTCGCTTCTGCCTATAGATGGGATCAACATCCTGCCCGTGCTGCGCGGTGAAACGAGGCAGGGCTATCCACCGCGTTACTGGCAGTGGAATCGCTACCAGCCGGTGGTCACCAGCAACGCGGCGGTGCGCGATGGCGATTGGAAGTTGGTGCGCCCGACTCAAAAAGAAGCCATGCAAGTACCCGATATTCACTGGCTGCCAGTCTCCATGTACGGTCCGGAATATTTTATCCAAAACGGGATATTTAAAAACGCAGAGCCATTCAGAGATCTGCCCGAACCGGTTGCCCCAGAACTGTATAACATTGCCGAAGACCCTCTCGAGGGTGAAAACCTGGCTGCACAGTATCCCGAAGTGGCTCGCGCGCTGCTCCGAAAATTGGAAAACTGGTTTGAAGAGGTAGAAAGGGAATTCAAGGAAGTTTACCCATTACGCTAACCGCTGCCAGCGTGGTATGCAGGTTCGCGCCCAATGATCTCCCACGCTTTACGATGATAAAAACCGGTCATTCTCCCGCGGCGAGATCCATAGCAGGTGGTGGGTTCAACCCCGGCATACGCTCTGTGATCGCGCCTGGCGGCTTCAAAATTTCGGTAATCCGTTCGGGCTGGCGGTCGTATGTCCATACCAACCCAACTCGATCTGTTTCCATCCACTCTCACCGGAAAACAAAGTATACTAAGTCGTTATAGGAGACCTTCCATGGCAAAGCGTACGAATGAGGAGTGGCTGTCTGATCTCCGATCCGTAGGGGCGCAGCGAGAAGACGCACTGGCAGATCTGGTCAAAATTATTGTTGCCGGCCTGCCATATGCTCTGTCAAAATGGTTATCTCAAGACGATCCCCGTTTTGCACCGTTGGCCGAGGAAGTTGCCCAAGAAACAGTTTTGCGGGTTATCGCCAGGCTGGATACGTTTGAAGGACGCAGCCTGTTTACCACCTGGGTTTATACGATCGCAGTTCGCGTGGCCCTGACCGAATTACGGCGGGCGAAATGGCGGGAAGTCTCATTAGATGAACTGCTCGCCGGTAAAGAATCCGATGACGAACCCCGTGATATCCCGGACGACCGTCCAGGCATCGAAAACTCCGTCGAAAAAAAAGAAATGATGGCGATGATATTCCAGATCATGCAGCAAGAATTGACCGAAAAACAACGCATGGCATTGATGGCGGTGGCCGTTCAAGGCATGCCTTTGGAGGAAGTTGCCCGGCGCATGGGTTCAGAGAGGAATGCACTTTATAAGCTGCTGCATGATGCCCGGCTAAAACTGAAGAAGCACATGGAAAAACTGGGACTTTCACCAGCAGATATTCTCACAACCTTTGAACAATAAGTAATATTTTTATTTTATTGTGCGTCTAACTTGTCGGAGAATTAGAATTATGCAATGGATTACTCGTCTTTTTAAGCGAATTCAAAAACATTCCCATCCAATGGGGGCGCAAAAAATCACACCCTCCCAGGCTAAGATGATGCTCAAGATGATTCAAAAAACCCAAGAAGTGGAGCTTTCTTGCAATGACGTGCATGATTTATTGAGTCAGTATACTGAAATGGCTTTACGCGGTGAGGATGTAACCCATTTGCTGCCCTTAGTCCATCATCATTTAGAATTTTGTCCCGACTGCCGGGAGGAGTACGAGGCATTATCCCGAATCTTGCAGGCTGAAATCTAGAGATAAAAAATTTACAACAGGATCGTTCCACACAAAAACCCGCCAGCATTATTCCGCGCTGGCGGGTTTTTCGTGCCATGGTTAACTCAAGCCGTTAACGTTTCCCGGCAAAAATCGCCGCATTCAACAATCGTGATCGGGGCATTTTCCAATCCCTGCTCACGGGGCTCGTTTCGAGTGATTTGAGCAGAGCGTTAGGCCTGTTTCTGGCTCAACACATAAATTCATGCCGCACTTGCCAGGACAATCAGAACCACCACCGTTTATCGGAGTGAATTTATTCCTGGGTTTTATGACAAAATCAGAAGTACCAATCTGGATAAACATCCAGATCGTACGCGGTGATTATTTCATACCCATCACGATATCGGTTGACCGGTCACCTGGAAAAGATGCTCCGGTGGAAAAACAACATAGACTTTTTCACCATGTGGAATCATCGCTGCAGGCATTGGAACGCGAGCTCGGACGGTCATACCCTTTAGTTCAACCTGATAATCGAGATATTCACCGCGGTACATGCAATCGACCACCCTGCCTGGCAGTGCATTTTGATTGGCTTGCGGCTGAACCTGGATGTGCTCTGGCCGAATGGCAAATAAGACAGAGTCCGCCACATGGCCGTTGGTGTTGACCGCCAGCGTTCCGTACTCCGTACTCAAACGACCGTGATCCAGATTTCCACCTACGAAAGTTGTAATCCCCACAAACCGGGCCGCAGGCTCGCTCGGCGGGTGTTGGAACAGGCGCATGGGTTGGTCGATAGCCGCTACCCGTCCATCCAGCAGCAGGGCCATACGGTCAGACATGCCCATGGCTTCATTGAGATCGTGGGTGACGAGGATGGTGGTGATTCCCAACTCACGCTGAATGCGGCGAATGGCCTCCTGCAAATTCTGGCGAACAGCCGTATCCAGGCTGCTCAGCGGTTCATCCAACAGCATCAATTGCGGGCGGACGATCAAGGCTCTTGCCAGGGCAACGCGCTGCTGTTCTCCACCGGAAAGGTGGGCAGGCTTTCGTTTTTCAATTCCCGGTAAACCGATCAAATCCAGCATGCGGGCGACTTCCGTCCGAATCGTCGCCTGGGGCATTCCCTGTACTTTCAGTCCAAAACCGATGTTTTCGGCCACGCTCAGGAATGGAAACAGATAGGCTTTTTGAAACATGAATACCGCGCCGCGCTTATTCGGGGCAACGGACAGAATGCTCGCACCCTCAAAGCGAATATCGCCTGAGTCGGGATCTTCGATGCCGGTAATCAGCTTCAACAAGGTCGATTTCCCACTGCCAGAGGGCCCAAGTAAAGCCACCAGTTCTCCCGAATTGACGGTCAGTGAGAATTGATCCAGCACCGGTTTACTGCGGCCCGGGTAGGTTTTATTTATCGCGATCAGCTCAACATTTGCCATCAGTATTGCTCCCGAATGGTCTCACCATGCTGGTCCAGGTATCGCGCTGTAGCAGCAATCACCAGTACCGGTGGTCCAACAAACAGCAAGGAAAGGCCGGCAATCGTGGTCGGATTGCCGCCGGATACGGCCGAAAAGAGCAGCATGGGCAGGGTCAGCACCTGCCCGCCGCCGATCAAGAGGGTGAGAAGATACTGGCTCCATGAAATTAAAAATGCAAAAAGCCCGGCGACAACCAATCCGGGCAGCAGCAGGCGCAGCGTCACCCTGAAAAATATCCTTACAGGACTGGCACCCAACACCAGGGCCTGGTATTCGTAATTTTTGTCATAACGGGAAAATACCCCCGTAAGGGTGAAAATCGTATATGGGAGCGTTGGCACCAGGTGCGAAAGAACGACGCCTATCACCGTTCCGGCCAGCCCAAGCCGCAGGAAGAGAATATTTAACCCCATCCCCACAGCCAGCGGCGGAACCACGGTCGGCAGGAAAAAGACCAGCCAGGCCAGCTGCCGGCCGCGGAAGGTTCTTAATCCTAATGCGCGCGCCGCTGGAAAACCGACCACCAAAGATAACAAGCTCACGACTCCTGCGATCCCCAGGCTGACCAGCATTCCCCCGGTCGTGCGAGGTTCTGCCAACAGGCGGGAGATAGGCGCAGCAGTCCAGGTTGGGGGGAAGAGCGCAGGAAAAAACCAGCGCTCAGAAAAGGCATAGATCCCAAACAACAGCAGCGGTGCAATCAGGACCGCATACAGCAGGAAACGAAAAGCATTGGAAGAAAACGTTTTCATCTCGTTATCCTGCCCTTTTTTCATGGCGGAGACTGATTGCTGCGGCAGCCATGACGATGCCGGCAATGATAAAACTGATCGCCATTCCTTCGGCCCGGCTGTTTAAATCGGGGTTGGCGAAAAAGTCCAGAGCCAGCACCGGGAGCATGCGTGGATAACGAACGCCCAGGATTGCAGGCACCTCATAAGCGCTGAAAACAAAGGCAAACACCAGCAGCGAGCCGGCGATTAACGCCGGCAGAACCTGGGGCAAGGTCACATAACGCAGACGCTGCCAGCGGGTCGCGCCGAGGTTTTCAGCCACGAGATCGTAATTTTCAGCCTGGGCACGCAGCACCGCGAGCACAATCAATGCCAGGAATGGAATCTCTTTGGATACGTAATCGACGATGATGCCGATCCCCAGGCGGTCGCGGACGATTACCGGAAACTCTGCCGGGGTTTGGATCCAACCCAGCGCAGCCGCAACCCGAGCCAGCAATCCGCTTTGAGAGAAAAACAGGAGCAGGCCGATGGCCCATACCAGATGAGGAAACGCCAGATTCCAGTTCAAGGCCAACGTATCCTTGCGCCGCGCTTTACTGCGGTGACCATTGAGCCAGATTGCGACCGGCAGCGCTCCTAACGCGGATAACAACGTCGAAGCACCCGCGATCCACAGCGAAAAGCCCAATGATGGCCAGAATTCAACCCCGGCAGGCCCTTGCCCTGAAAATACATTTTGGTAAGCATCCCAGGCTTAACGTCTGTTGACCGCTGCCAGTTAACACCCCCAGGCTTTGCGCCAGACCATAGATCACGCTGGTCCCAAACAGCACCCCGATCACCAGCAGTGCCGGGGCCAGGCTGATCCACGGAGAAGAAAAAAACTTACGCCGGGTCATGTTTACTTCGGAGAGATGAGCACATTCTGACGCCAGCCTTCCTCGACCAGGTTCTGGTACTGGGCGGCGGAGTCGCCGACCAATGATTTGGCCAGATCGGCCGGCGGGGTGGCCGCGTCGCCCAGTTTTTTGGCGGCTTCTTGAAGCTTAGCCACAGCCGCCGGGTCGGTGACACGGTTCACATCAATCCCAAATCCCAAACCGAAGCCATTTTCCGGCAAGATCTGCGCGGCCTGAAACTCCGGATCAAGGATCAGGTTGGCCAGTACCAGCGCAGCCGCTTTATGCGGGGCATTGGATGGGATGCCAACGTAATTGAAATCGCCGATCATGTAATGGTCAAACACGAATGCCCGGGATGTCGCCGGCACCAGCCCTTGTTGGATCAATGCACCGGCACCGACGATTGCCTGGGTGATGCTGAAATCCACTTCTTTATTGGCAAACAAGCTGTGCAGTTCGTTCTCATCCTTGGGATACGTTTCACCACTGCGCCAGAGGTAGGGTTTGAGCGAGTTGAGGTAATTCCACAACGCCGGCGACCACTGATCCCATAAGGCCTGGTCGAAGGTTCCCCACTGGTCGGCGCCGCCGCTGATCTCAAACAATGCGCCTTTCACAAAGCGCGTCCCCTGGAACGCGCCCGGTCCTGGAGCAATATAAGTGAAGCGACCGGGATGCTGCACAACCCAATCTTTCAACTGGGCATAGGAACGGGGCAGGTCCGCGGGTTTCATGCGGGCCGAATCGTAAATAAACTGGAATTGAGCGGAGGACCATGGGCTTTCCATATTATCCACCGGTGTGCCAAAATCGCGGTTAATCGCCGGATTATCCCAGTTCACCAGCTTGCTGTTGGGCAGTTTATCAGCCCAGCCAGGATACAGCAAATTGGCTTGCTTCAGTGTGAAAAAGTTTTCACCGTTGATCCAGATCAAATCGACCGCCCCCGGATCCTTTCCGGCCTGTTTTTCGCTCAACACCTGGTTAACCGCATCCACCGTGTCGGCAACCGGCACCCGGTTGAGGGTGATATCGTAGCGCTCCTTGAGGGCTTTGCCGTAGAAGCTGTCGACATAGGTGTTGATCAACTCTGAGCCGCCCCAGAGATACCAGTTCACTGTTTGACCCCTGGCTGCCGCCAGCACGCTGTCCCAGTTGTTGAGGTCCATCGGTCCGGTTTTGGAGGCACCCGCAGCAGCAGCGCAGGCGCTTAACATCATAGAGAAAAGTAAAAGAAAAGGTGCCAGGCGTTTCATGTTCATTCCCTTAATTGATCTAAAAGTCGATTGTTTAGACCACGAAACCAGGTCAGTTCTTACTTGATTTCTTGACAAACCTGTAGCGTAAATAAGCCGCCAGCTCGCGCGGCAAGTTGGGCAGAGTCTGGCGCATAAAGGTATCGGCGATCTTGAGGATACCGTTAGAAAAAGTGGGGTATGGATAAACCAGGCCGTACAACCGGTACAGTGAGATCCGCCGGCTGATTGCCAGGGTAAATAATGAGATCATTTCAGAAGCGCGCGGCCCAACGATGGTTACCCCTAATATGCTTCCAGTCAGGCGCACGGCGTCGACGAGGATGAATCCATTTTCAACCCCATCCGTATAACCGCGATCGATGTCTTTCAGGTCTACTCGCAAGTGCAAGATCAATTCAGGATGATACTTTTCGGCGATTTGCCGGGCAGTAAGCCCCACCGTTGCGACTTCCGGATCGCTAAACGTAGCCGTTGGAAAAAGTGGTTCCGGTCCCCAGGCAGGCAGAAAAGGGAAAGCGATTTTTTGGACAACCCGCCGCCCCTGGGCATTGGCCGAATGGGTGAAAGCAGAGGTTGGGGTCACGTCACCCACTGCATAAACACCTGGAACGCTCGTGCGGCCATAATTATCGACCCGAATGCCGTTTCTATCATAGGCGATACCAGCTTTTTCCAGGTCTAACTGGTCGATATTGCGCACGCGGCCAATCGCTACCAGCACCCGGTCGACACCTTCGACTGCGAAAGTTTTTTCACCCGAGCGAACCATCAAGGTCTGCGCGATTTCGTCATAAGAATCACTGGTGGCCCCGTAAAACGCAGCAATGCCTCGTTTCTCCAATTCCGGTTGGATCGCCGCAGAGACCTCCGGAGGATAGACGGGCAGTGGATGCGGGTCTAAGGCGATCAGGGTGATTTTGGTTCCCAATTTGCGAAAGGCAAAGGCCATTTCCACCGCGATGATCCCGGCCCCGATAATCGCCAGGTGGCGCGGCAGATGGGTGATATCAAACAGAGAATCGTTGGTCAGCAGCCGGTCTGCTGGCAGGCCGGGAATATCCAGCAGGCGGGCCCGCGCCCCGGTGGCGATGGCGATATGATCTGCCGAAAGCTCGCGGGTGTGCCCATCCGCACCGGTCACGATCAACTGTTTAGGTCCGGAAAATCTGGCCCTGCCAAAGATCAGATCCAGGTTCTCCGTGTTCCCGACCTCTGCTGTTTCCTTATCGCGCAAAGCATCGCGTTTGCGGATAACTTCCGCCAGCACGGCGTCCGGGTCTGACCCGGGATGAAAATTTGCGGCTAAATGGATTAAAGTTTTTGAAGGGACACAACCCGTATTGGTGCAGTCGCCGCCAACATGGTTGGCTTCGATCACCGCCACCCGTTTACCAAGATTTGCCAATCCAATCGCCACCGTCAGACCGCCTGAACCGGCGCCGATCACGATGTTGGCGTAATGTTCGACCGTCATTTTGAAATTCCTTCACGTTTTTTGAAGAGCCGAGATAACACCAGGCTCAGGATGAAAATAGCCGCTGAAGCCGCCAACGTAACCGGGTTAAGTTTGGGAATACTGCCATCAAAGCGTTCGATGGATGCGCCGGCCAGGACAAACGCGATGGTTCCGGGAATATTTCCCAGGATCGTCGCCAGGGTGAACGCCGTCCAGCGCACGCGCACGAAACCGGCCACATAATTGACCAGATCATACGGTAAGAATATGAAACGCATCACGATCACGGTCTCAAAACTATTCTGGCGCAAACGGTCCGCGTAGCGCTGCACCAGGTTTGCAGACGAACCCTCCTTCAATAGGCCCTGTCCAAAGTAACGCCCCACCAGATAGGCCACCGTAGCAGAGACGTTGCTGGCAAGAATGGTATAGATGACCCCCAGCACCGGCCCAAAAAGGAAACCACCGGCCAGGGTGAGAAGCGTGGCAGGGAACAACACCAAAGGGCGGATGGCATACAGCAGGATGTAAATGAGCGGGCCCCACAGGCTGTTGGTCATAAAGCCCAACAGCGCCTGCACCACCTGAACGGGAGAGAGGTCGTGGCGGTAGGCATACCACTGGTAACCGCCCAGAAGCGCCAGCCAGAAGATGAATGCGGCAATTTGAAGGGCGTGTTTTCTTATCCACGAACGTTTCTCAGGAGGTTGGTTTGTCATTTCCATTAAGAATAATTCTACCTTTGTACAATAAGGTACTGACCGTTACGATCTGCGGGCGCGATAGGGATGATCGAATACATATCATCTCTTTCCACTCTCGAAGTATGACGATCACTGCCTTCATTATCTTACGACGAATGATTGATTGGATCAGTAGAAAAAATCAGTTAAAGTAAGAAAACCGGCGTAATCCGCTTCTAAAAGATGTCTAACACATGAAAAGGAAACAGCCTTCTTAATGGAAAAAACAGATCACAAATATGATGTCGCCATTATCGGTTCTGGCATGGGCGGTTCTTCCCTGGCAAGCATCCTGTCGCGCCAGGGGCTGTCCGTCATTGTCTTTGAAGGAGGGTCACACCCGCGCTTCGCCATCGGCGAGTCGACGATATCTGGAAACATCCGAAGCCATGCGCGCCCTGGCAGAATTCTACGATGTTCCAGAATTGGCCTATTACAGTTCCGAAAATTTTTACAACTATATTGGCACATCCCACGGCGTGAAGCGTCACTTCGGCTTTGTGCACCACACCTCCGGCCAGCACGTTTCGGCGCAGCGCAGCCTGCAGGCCGTGATCCCCAAAATGCCTTATGGACACGAGATCCACATCCACCGCCAGGATTCGGATTACTTCCTGACCTCAGTGGCGATTTCCTACGGCGCAACCGTGCTGCAGAATACGTTTATCCAGGATGTAAACGTGCACCCAGACGGTGTTGAAATCATCACCAGTAAGGGGGTGACTTACCTGGCCGAGTATATTGTCGACGCCGGCGGCATGAAGTCTCTTCTGGCGAATAAATTGAACTGGCGGCATCAGGATTGTCTTTCCTATTCGCGCACAATTTTTACGCACATGATCGATGTGCCCTGCTTCAACAATGTCAGCTTGAGCAAGGAACAGTTTGGGCATCCCTATCGTCTCTCGGAGGGCACCCTCCATCACGTTTTCAAAGGCGGGTGGCTGTGGATTATCCCGTTCAACAATCATCCTGCCGCGACCAATCCGCTTTGCAGTGTTGGCTTGCAGCTTGACCCGCGCCTGTATCCCCAGCGAGACGACCTGACCCCAGAGCAGGAATTTTATGAGTTCATCAAGCAGTTTCCGGATATGTTCGCCCAGTTGCAGGATGCGAAACCCGTGCGCGACTGGGCACGGATCGGCCGCTTGCAGTATTCAGCCCATCATATCGTCGCAGATCGTTTCGCGCTACTCGCCCATGCAGCCGGGTTCATCGACCCCCTTTATTCCAAAGGATTGTACGCCACCCACGCCCAAATTTTTCTGCTGGCGGATTTGTTGATCAAAGCCAAACAAACCGGAGACTATTCCGCCGCAGCCTTTGCCCCCTTGGAGACGATGACCCTCAACTACATCAACATGCACGACCGGTTGGTGGCAAGTTCGTTTAAATCGTGGCAAAACTACAAATTATGGAACGTATATGAGGTGCTCTGGCTTTTGGGGGCTTATTTGGAGTATCTGCGCCTGATCATTAACCGCTACCGCGCCGATGGCGACCGTGACAAATATATTGAATTAATGAAACCGCATCGCCTGGCAGGGGGAGGCTTCGACCTGTTTTTCGAAATTCAGGAAAAAATCGACGCCCTGATGGATGCGGTCGACCCTGAAGATGAAGCGGATGTCGACCGGACCGTTGCTGAAATTAAGGCGCAATTTGCACGCTTCCCGTGGATGTCCTCCGCCTTCAAGGATTTGCTCAACGGGAAAAACCATCTGCCGGATAATAAATTTCGGCTCAACCTGTTCAACCGCGAGGTGGGCTTTATGGGCAGCGGTGCTTACCGCGAACACATCTTTGGCAATGAGTCGCCGCTCAAGCTGCTCGCCAAAGCCGCCAGCGACCAGCTGCGTTACGCTATCCCCGCTCTCAACCGCCGGCGAAAAACCCACGCCCGGCTAACCTGGCAAACAAAGGGCAAATAATTCATGTTCGATACCACCTTACGAAGAGTCAAAGACCGGGTTGGCAAACCGCTCGCCGGACGAATGAAAAGGGTTTCGCCTAACACCGTGTCGCTGGCTGCCTTCGGGGCAGGTATCCTGACCGCGATCTTAGCCGCCCGCGGAATGTATCTATGGGCATTGACCTTCTGGCTGATCAGCCGGGCGCTTGACGGGCTGGACGGCTTGTTGGCGCGCATGCACGATAGACAGAGTGATTTTGGCGGTTACCTGGATATCCTTTTAGACTTTGTGGTCTACGCCGCCGTGCCGATCGGCATCGTATTGAGCATTCCCAGCCTGGAGCGCTATCTTGCTTTAGCCTTTATGCTGGCAGCGTTTTATGTCAACGGCGCATCCTGGATGTACCTGGCCGCCATTCTGGAAAAACGCAGCACGCCATTCGCTGGAATGCCCCCGCACCCAGGCGAGAGGGAAGCGCCACAGGCATCAGGAGATCCCGCTGCCCCCCCCGGCATGACTTCCGTGATCATGCCCTCCGGGCTGGTCGGCGCGACCGAAACCATCCTCGCCTACTGTGCCTTTCTCTTATGGGCCAACCAGGCGGCAATCTTATTTACCATCTTTGGCGCATTGGTCGTGTTTACCACGCTGCAGCGGCTGGTATGGGCCTGGATCAAGTTTGGAAAACAAAAACGCAAGTAAAAAAAGGCGCAACTTAAAATTATGCTCAAACTTAATGCTCCCGCTCCCAACTTCACCCTGCAAACTGTGGAAGGTGAATCCATCACCCTCAGCCAGGTGCTGGAAAACGGCAATCACGTTTTGCTGGTTTTCCTCAGGCACCTGGGCTGAATACCCTGCCGCGAACATGCTGCACAGTTGTGCCAGCGCCAGGAAGATTTTCGGCAGCAAAATACCCGGGTTTTGATCATATCTTTTGGAACGCTGCCCGCTCTTCAGGAGTGGATGAAAGAGACTTGCGTTTCTTTTGAAGTTCTGCTCGACCGGGAACGTGCCGTATATGATGCTTATGAATTGGAGCGCTCTTATTTGCGTTCCCGAAACCTGAAAACACGCTGGTATTACTTCAAAGCCTGGCTGTCGGGTAAGAAAGCACACGATTCACACGGCGACGACACCTCTCAACTGGGCGGTGATTTCATCGTGGATAAAAAGGGCGTCCTGCGCCTGGTATATCCCAGCCACGATCCCACCGACCGTCCCCCAGTGGATGATTTGCTCGATACGCTGAGGGCCATTCATTAGAATCGATTCCCGGGCGCAACTTTTAATGAAGAGGTTTGATGTTAACTCACACAAAAGCCAAAAAGTATTACGATGCCTGGGGGGCAAAGCAGGATACACAGTCTTTTTACGAAGATGCAGCCGTTAATGAGCTCATTAAATATGCCGGTTTCGAGCATGTCGAGCACCTGTTTGAACTGGGCTGCGGTACCGGGCGCCTGGCGAAGCGCCTGCTGACCGAAAACCTGCCTGCGACAGCGCGTTATCAAGGGGTGGATATTAGCCAGACGATGACCCAAATCGCCAAAGAACGCCTGGCCGAATACGGCGAACGGGTTCAAATCACCCTGACAGATGGTTCCCCAAAATTCAGCATTGCGGACCATTCAATTGACTGTTTTCTGGCAACCTATGTGCTGGATTTATTGACCCTGGAGGATATCGCCGCGGTTCTGGCAGAAGCGCATCGCTGTTTGCAAGAGGACGGAAAGCTGTGCCTGGTGGGCCTGACCTATGGGCAAAGCGGAATACCGCGGCTGGTCAGTTGGGGCTGGGAGCTGATTCACACCATCCAGCCTTTAATCGTTGGCGGCTGCCGCCCAATTCGAATAGTGCAGCACCTGCCTGGCACCCAATGGCGGATTAATCATCGATCGATCGTAGCAAAATCGGGGATTTCATCCGAAGTTCTGGTTGCCTCTCCGATATGACATCATTACCGGAGACGAAGTATGTCACTCTTCGCGAACAGAGGCCCCACCGCAAGCCCCAGAGAAGGTTCCGCGTAAAGCGCGGGCGGCACGCTGATATCTGCCAGGTAAAGCTCGCCAACGTAGGGTTCCACACCCGCAGCGCGCAGCCCTTCTTTGGGGAGCGCTAAAGTCATCGTCGCCGCGGCCCGAATGGCGGGATCGAACACCCTACCTGTGGTGACATCCACACCGGATGGTGCGTCAAGGGCCAGGATCGGGGCTGTCTGGCTATTTGCCCAGCGGATTAAATCGGCTGCGCTTCCGCGAGGTGGACCTTTCAAGCTGTATCCGATCAGACCGTCGATCACCAGTTCCGGTTGGCTGGTGCCGTCGATGGGCCAGGCATGGGCTACCGCAACTTTCATGCAGCGTAATATGGCTAACTGGTGGGCGGGCACAGGTGTAAATTCTTCGTCCGGTCGGGTGGTTAATACTTGCACTTTTGCACCCCAGTTATGCAAACGGCGCGCGCATACCAGAGCTCCACCGCCATTTCCACCCGTGCCGGCTAACACAAGCACATGTTTTCCGGTGGGATTACCATCCAGGAAGCGGGAGCGGGCCAGGTGGGCCAGGTTTCGTCCGGCATTCTCCATCATCTGGGCCAGCTCAATCTTATATTCCTGGATCATTAACCGGTCAACTTCGATCATCTGAGAGGCGCCCAGATAAGGGATATTTTCTTTTATAAGAGGAATATTCATCAAAACCTACTTGCTCCTGGACAGGCTTGCATCGATAAACGCGGAAAGCTGGTCTGCTGACGCCGGGCCATAAATGGGGCGACCGTTGATCAAAAAAGAGGGCGTGAAGATCAAGTTGTGGTTCAACGCATCGTTAAAATTATTCACCACATCGGCCCGATGCCGGCCCGAATCGAGGCACTGGGTAAAAGCATCTACATTTAATCCAAGCTGTGCCGCATAGCTTTTCAGATCGTTGATTTTTATCGCCGGGGATTTTTCAAAAACGAAGTCGTGGTACGCCCAAAACCGCCCCTGGTCGTTGGCACAGAACCCCGCTTCGGCCGCTTTGGGTGAATCCACGGTTATGACCGGAAAATCCCGCCAGACAAAGCGCACCTGATCGCCATATTTGGCGCGAACCTTATCGATGATCCCGGCTTTGCTCCATGCTTTGCATGTTGGACATCCATAGTCTCCATATTCGACAATGGTCACTGGGGCGGAAGCCGGCCCTAAAGCCCGGGAAAAATCGGGCGTGATGGGGATATCGGGTTGGGCCTGTAATTTTGAATTGAAATATCCGGCACCGCCAAGGATGATCACCACAAGCACGATGATAGCGCTAACCGCAATCTTACGAGAAGATAATCCGGCACCTGCTTTGATCGTTGGATTTTGGGAAGGATCACTGATTAATTTTGACATTTGCCTTACTCTTTTTCATTGTCCGTCGAAAATCATTCAACAATTGGTAGACAACATGAATGAAAAGATTCTTTCGGATTAATTCTAATCGACCGACCACGCCCATGAATAATTAAGAAATCATCGAAGCCAGAAGCTATTATTTATGCAAGGGATTCAAAAAGCCATTGTCGAGATGGACCCTCGCGGACAGGTGGGTCCTAACTCCGTTATAATATAAGCATGGTCAGATAACAGCCGGCTGTACCTTAATCTCAATTTGAGGCCAGCATTCAGATGAAACCCACCGCTGCCGGCGTTACACACAGTTTCGTTTGACAACCAACGGCATTATCGGTATGAAAATGAAAGGTCCCACCCGAACCGGATAAGGATTGGGTGAAATGGAAGGACAGAACTGATGGCAGGAATCAAAGATCTTGGAAATGTTTGGAAAAACCTGAAAGAAGTCGATTTACGCCCGTACCGCGAGGAAGCTCTTAACCCGCTTAAATTGGCCATTGTTGGCCAGCCGGGATCTGGTCGCCATACCCTGGCAGACCAGATGCGGCGCGATCCGCAGCGCCTGACGAGTGAAACGCAAACGGCAGTGCTCATTTCCGATCTCAATTCGGAGGATTGGGGTAACGCGGCCGATTTGATAATTCTCGTGCTGGATGCTGCCTCGCCCGACTACAGCCTTGAAAAAGATCTGGCGAAAAAATGGACTGGAGCCGGCAAGAAAGTGCTGGCCTTTATTAATGAAAAGGATACCCCCGAAAACCAGCTGGCAAATACGGATTCACTGGGGTGGGTCATGGATCGTGTCCTGCGCGGTTCGGTGCTGAACACGGTTTTCATGCAGCAAGACTTTGTCCCGGCGGTTCTTGAACTGCTCCCCGAGCGCCACCTGGCCTTAGGCCGGCAGTTTCCCCTCTTTCGGGTGGCAATTGCGCACAAATTAATCAACGATACCAGTTTATCCAATGCGGTCTATGCGCTGAGTACGGGTATGGCAGAGGTGGTACCGATCTTCGATATCCCTTTAAATATCGCGGATATGGTTGTGCTTACCAAGGCCCAGGCCTTCCTGGTTTATAAATTGGGTCTGGCGCTGGGTTTTTCTACGCGCTGGGAAGAATACATCGCCGAATTTGGCAGCGTGATCGGCGGAGGATTTGTGTGGCGGCAGCTATCGCGGATGCTGATTGGCTTGATTCCAATCTGGGGCATCGTACCCAAAGTGGCGGTTTCCTATTCTGGCACGTACGCCGTTGGGCATGTCGTCCTGCAGTGGTACCTTACCAGAAGCAAGATAAGCCGTGAACAGATGAAAGCCATATACACACAGGCTTTAACCAACGGCAAAAAAATCGCTCAGGAGCTGGCATCCCGCGTACCGCGTCCGCGGTTGGGAAAGCGCAAAGCTGCTCAACTGCCGGCGGTCAATGCAAAGCCCTGCCCATTTTGCGGAAAAACCAATGCCCCGGATGCCCTCTTTTGCCAGTACTGCGGCCAATCCTTCCAACCTGCAATACCAGAGTAAAGCCTTCCTGGCGGATTCACCTTCAACGGAACGGATCGCAAATACGTTGGTTTGTTCGCGGTCACGGCCGGTTACTGTACCCGTGATTTATTCTTCACCCAGGCGGCGCCCCCGCAGCATATCCAACCCTTGCGCGCACAGCCCGATTTGGGCGATTAACAACCAGCCCAGACCGAAGCTCAGGACCCAGACGCCGGTCATCATCCAACCCGGGGCTGCGCTCTGCGCCGCTTCTACCCGCGCCTTAAGCCTGGCAGTAACATCTTGATATTCGGCGATGACGGTCTGCGCACCAGCGAGTTCAGTGCTGATCCCATTTGTAGTGTCAGATATTTTGTTTAGCTCCACCTCCACGACACCCAATTGAGTCTTGCCGTCGGCCAGGCTGGTGCTGATGATGCCCAGAGAGGGTGTGAGCGAGTTCAGGCTGGATGAAACCTCGGCCAGGGAGGTGGCTAAAGGAACTTCTGGTCGATAGGTCCCCACCGGCAGAAATGGAATGCTGGTCAGGGTGGTCAGCACTTTGTCGATAAGTTTGGCGCTGCTTTGAGCCGAGGCCAGCGAAGTTTGGGTGGCATCGATGGCATTTGGAAAGTCCTCGCTGGTCAGCGTAGCCAGAGAATCGAACATCGGATTGGTGCCGTGGATGGCACTGGCCAGGGCCTGGATGGTTGTCTGCAAGGAAGCCACATCCTTTGATGAGATCTGCAGCACCTCCCCCACAATGGTGAGGCTGTCCTCCGTGGTGTTGAGAGTCTGATCAAACAGGGCCAGCGTATCCATCACGGTTTGTGTCACCCCGGGCCGGTAGCGCCATATTTGGATTAAGCCAACAAGACTGAACAGTACGCCAGCCGCCGCGCCAAAAATTAACAAATATCCGAGCCGTCTTCTTAGCTTCATTTGACCCTCCCGGTCATTCGTACGAGTTCTTCGATTTTACCACCTGGTCAGGCAAAATCATCGCCGGCGAATGGTTCCCACTTCTGGCGTACCTGATTTAAGATTTCAGACCGTGGTATAACCTAACTACCTGCTTATGAACCGCTCCAATCCTGAGCAGGCGAATGGCTCCGATCAACAATGGATTTCAACGCCTCCCTTTCTCACATCCCCGGCCCGAACCCCAAACGCATCGCGCTGCGCATCAGCCCGGCAGCAGAACGCGCCTTGCGGCAGGGCCACCCCTGGATCTTTGATCAGGCCATCACCCAGCAGAGCCATCCTGGCAGCCCGGGCGATCTGGCCGTCATTTTTGACGACCGGCGCCGCTTTTTGGCGGTTGGCCTGTACGATCCTACCTCCCCGATCCGCGTGCGCATCTTACAATCCCGCCAGCCCGCCGCAATCGATGCCGATTGGTTTACAGCCCGCCTGGCAGCGGCGGTCCGTGTGCGTTCGCCCCTGATCCAACAACCTGTTGGCAGGGCCACTACCGGCTACCGGCTGGTTCATGGAGAGAACGACGGTTTTTCCGGTCTGGTGATCGATCGATACGCGGGGATGCTGGTGCTGAAGCTTTACACGCCGGCCTGGATTCCGCATCTGAAAGAACTCCGCGCCGCCCTGGCGCAGGTCAGTCCCGCCGAAGGGCTGATTTTGCGACTCAGCCGTTCACTGCTGAAACGGTCAGAATTCCTGTGGGGGCTGAGCGACGGGCAGATACTTTCCGGTCCGCCGCCTGCAGGCCCGATCCTGTTCCAGGAAAATGGCCTGGTCTTCGAGGCCGATCCCATCCACGGGCAAAAAACCGGCTTTTTTCTCGACCAGCGCGATAACCGGGCGCGAGTTGAACGGCTTGCCAGGAATAAATCTGTGCTGAACGTCTTCGCCTATACGGGCGGATTTTCCGTCTATGCGGCCCGCGGCGGCGCCAGGCAGATCGTCAGCGTGGACATCAGCGCCCCGGCTCTGCAGGCCGCGAAGCGCAACATGGCCCACAACCGGCAGATCCCTGGCATTGCGGCGGCCGCGCATGAAACGATGGCCGAAGATGCCTTCGTGGTTCTGGCGCGCATGGCTTCAGAAGCGCGACGCTTCGACCTGGTGATCATAGACCCGCCCATGTTCGCCCAAAACCAGGCCCAAACCGCCGCGGCCATCTCTGCCTACCGGCGTTTAACCCGCCTGGGTCTGAGCGTACTGCAGCCGGGCGGCGTGCTGGTTCAGGCTTCTTGTTCGAGCCGGGTTGAGGCTGAAGATTTTTTCAACGCCGTCCACCAGGCCGCCCGGGAATCGAACCGCCGCCTGACCGAAATTGAACGCACGGGGCACGCTTTGGATCATCCGATTGGGTTCAAAGAGGGAGCTTATCTTAAATGCCTGTTTGCCACTGCAGCATGATCTGACCGCACGGCTTTTGCACAGATCATGCTTTCCACAAGAAATCGCCGCGGCGCATGGCCGCGGCGATTTCTTGCTTCTGGTTTATTCGACAATAACTACGTTACTGCCGCTGCGCCCAAAGACTTCGGGGGAGTACATCTCCTCGGCTTTGGCGGGCGGGACGATAAAGCGGCCGGGGGTTGTGGCGCGGGCGGTGTAGGTGTACTGGTAAACCCCATCCCACAGCAGGGAGGTGAAGGCTTCGGCGCGTTCATCGCGCAGGTTCTGATGCTCGTACCAGGTGCCCCACCACCACCAGCCGTAGCGGGAGGCTGAGCTGTTGGGATCCTGCGGCGTGCTGCCGGAGACTGCCAGGGCCGGGTTGACAATTTCCAGACCGGCCGGCAGGGGATCCGTCAGGGCCACGTGGTAGCGGCGGTTGTCGGCCACCATGGTCAGGTGCACCCGCACCCGCGCCCCGGCCTTGATCCGCCAGGTCCCATCCTCATCCCAGGTCACATCGGCGGGATCATCGACCGCCTCATAGACCCGCGTGACCACAAAGCCCATATCCAGCGGTTTTAAGTTCAGGTCGGTGGGGGCATAAGTCAGCCCCAGGCGGTAGTACAACCGTCCGGTGCCGTCCTTATTCAGCACCAGGTCCTGGGTTCCGCCGCCGCCCAGGGCCGGGTCCACCAGATAAGACATGGGAATGCTGGTTTGAGCCCGGTCCGTCGAGCGCCCGCTGAACTGCTGGCTGCCGGCATAGGTCGGGCCCAACCAGATCTGGGCCACGAAGTCGGGCGTCTGGGCCTCGAAAGTGTTGAAGTAGTGGTCCAGGGCCAGCAGCACGAACACATTTTCCTGGGTGCTGCCCCAGCGGCCGCGCGTGCGGTGGGCCAGCAGGCCGTTGACCACCTTGGGGATCAGGTCGCTCTGCGGGCTGTCGCCGATCAGGGCATCCAGCAGGATGGCATCTGTGCGGCGGTCCGAGCTGAGCAGCAGGTAGGTTTGTTCATCGTAGCGGGTGGTAAAGTTGGCCGCGCCGGCCGTTTCGACCGTATGGTTGTTGACGAAGCGGCGGATGGCCTCCACCTGGGCGCCGGCGTTCGGGGCATCTTGCAGCACCGGCCACAGCCAGCCAATGGCTTCCATCGACAGGTTTTCCAGGCCGGCGTCATTGAACAGCTTGATCGCTTTTTGAGGGTCACGGTCGCCGCTCAGATTGCGTACGTAGAGAGCATAGGCGCTGAGCGTCTGGCGGGTGTGCTGGCCGTACCAGGAGGGGTAATGGCTCTCGATCTGGCGCAGGTATTCGAGGGTGCGCTGCTGCATCTCAGCCGGGACGGTAAAGCCCTTGGCGCCGGCCTGGTAGAGGGCATGGGCAGCGTGGATCGTGTTGAAGGGGATCGACTCTCTCCCCTTTTGCCAGTAGGGGAAGCCGCCGTCGTCATTCTGCATGCCACCCAGGCGGGTGATGTCGCGCTCGACGGCCGATTCCATCTCTGCCGGGGAGGGCAGCCCCTCGGCCTGGAAAGCGGTCAGCACATCGCGCAGGGCTGCAACCGCCAGGATGCGGGAGGAAAGCTGTTCGGAGCACTCGTAGGGATAAGACTGCAGGTAGAGTACGGCATCGGTCAGCGCCTGCAGGGCGGTGGAGGAGGTGGTGATTTCCAGACCGCCGTACTGCGGGAAAACGCCACCGGGGGCAGCCACCGGCTGAGCCACGGCGCCCGCGTCGATCACCCCGTAGGTGGCAAAGGCCTCAGAGGTCGCCGGAGTATACACCGGCAGTTCCACCGTGGCGGCATCCGCCGCGCTGCCGGAAACAGCCGCTATCTGCAGGCGGGCCGTGCCCGCCATCTGCGCGGCTGCCGGAAAGCGTACTTCCACCCGGTCGCGGGCGGGCACATTTACGCGCGTGCCCGTGCTGCCGGTCAGCAGGATATTGGTACCGCGCACGACCACGTCGACGGTCATGGGCTGGTCGGTCTGGTTCTGCAGCACGACCGGCAGTTCAAAGGTGTCGCCGAAATTCAAGAAGCGCGGCGCGGAGGGGCGCACCATCAGCGGCAGGCGAGCCGTGATGTTGGCATCGGCCTCGCCGAACTGCGCCCCGCTCTGATCCACAGCCACGACCATCACCCGGTAGCGGGTGAGATTATCGGGCAGTTTGACCGTCACCTGAACGTCGCCATTGTCATCCGTATGCTCGTTGGCGGCAAACATCGCCAGGGGGTTGAAATCGGCACGCACCCGGATGGGTTGGTTTGGAGCGGCCTGATCTGCCCCCCGATAGCCTTCGGCGGCGGTCATCGTAGGAGACGGCGCTGCCATGGCCATTGGAGCCGCAGACTGCACCGCTTTTTCGACGCTGTCCAGGTTCAAGCCCGCGCCTTGCCCATCCCCGACCAGGGTCTGCGGGTCGATCAGCACAATGCTGGCCCGACCATAAATACTCGACACACCGGATGGACGGTTGGTATAGAAGGTGCTCAGCGGATCGGGGCTCTGGTAATTGCTCAGGGCCAGGATGGCTTCATCCACCACCACCACCGTCACCTCCGCCCCGGAAACAGGCTGCCCGGCGGCATCTTTGACATTCACGCTCAGGATGGTTTCGCCGCCCGGCTCCAACTCGGGCTGTGCCGGGCTGACGGCGATCGCCAGGGTGCGCTGTAGGGGTGGAACGCTCAGGTTAAGCTGCCCGGTGGCGAAGGCGGGCCGGGGAGCAACGCCCGGAAGGGCCTCCCCATTGTCACTGGTGCGCGGGGCCGACCCATTCAGATCCACCTGCAGGTTCAGGTTGGGGATGGCTTGCTCGTCGATAGGCACTTCAAGGGTGATGGTCGTATCCTGGATGGTGAAGCGCCGCGTGGAAACGATCCCATTGTGGCTGAGCGTCAGCAGCCCTTCGGCCGAACCAAAAGGCGCCTGCACCAGGATCTGGGCCACATCCCCGGGTTGGTAGGTCTGCTTGTCGGGGATCAGGGTGACCTGTTCCTGCTCGACGTTGCGGGATGGGGGCAGCTTGCCGCCGCTCACCCAGCGCGTGAACTGGCTCTGGTTCTGGCGGCCCTGTTCGTCGCTGACCGTGGCGGTGATGCGGTAGGTCCCGCCCACGGGGGTGTCGAATTCGCAGGTGACCGGTTCTGCCTGCGAGCCCTGGCTGCAGGTCTGGACATCGGCCTCTTCCTCCTGCCAGGAGCCGGACCTGTATTTCCATTCCAGGCGAGCGGCGCGCACTTCCACCGGGCGGTCGGCAACCGGATTGCCGTCCAGGTCGGTGACGATAAAATCCACCTTGAGAGGTGTGCCACGGTCGACAAACATCTTATCGCTGCGCAAGCCCACGTACAGACTGGCCGGATGCACCAGCAAGGTGGTGCTGCTCGACCAGGACTGGCGGTTCACATCCATCACGGAAGCCTCGGCGATCACGCTGACCGGTTTCAGCCCGCCGATGGAGTCGATGTTCAACTGCAGGTAATGGGTTCCATTGGCGTCCGTCTTCCCGGTAAAGGTCTCCACCCGAGATTCGCCGCCGCCAGGGAAGGACCTTCCCCCGTAGTCAAAGCGGTACATCTCCCACCAGGGCGTCCAGGTACCAAAGGTGAAATCGGGCCATTTGGGGGGTGAATATTGACCGGTGGTCGAGGTCACCGTCCAGGTCACGTCGGCATTGGGCAGAGCCCCGCCGGCATAATATTTCGCATCCACCGCCAGCACGGCCTGCCCGCCGGCAAAGTAGGGGCCGCTGCTCTCGTTGCGCGCCGTCACCTCAAACTCGGGGGTGCGGAACTCCTGGATCTGGAAGGAGTGGTTGAACTGCTGGCCGCTTAAAGCGCCCAGGCTGCCTTCTGCGTTCAATGTCAGGACGGTATACCCCAGGTTCACCGCATCGGGCAGCTTGAAAGCCAGGTCAAAACCACCCAGGGCGTTGACATCTGCCCGCCCGCTGCCCAGCACGTTGCCCTGGGAATCATTAATCTGGTAGTTTACGGCATTTACCAGGCTGCCCACCAGCCCCACGTCGCCGTTTTGACCTGCGCCAATGCGCCGCAGCCAGCCCTTGAAGTGCACTTCCTCACCTGGGCGGTACATCTGGCGGTCATCGAACACGTACCAGCGCATTTCATCAGTAACGGGTCGCGTGGCCCAACCCTGGTCGCTCCAGGGATAGGGGTCGTGCGGCAGGATGGCCTGGTCGGCTCCCTGCGCGGCGACCAGGTAAGCCGCTCCATTGGGGATCGGCAGACGGGCGGTGCCATCTTCACCAGTGGTGGCTGCCTGTCCTCCACCTGGACCGGCAGTGATGGAAACTCCCGCCAGGGGAGCGCCATCTTTAAGGGCGCTGGCCCACACCACCATGTCGCTGTGATCATTGAAGGCGTCCAGGCCGATCTGGGTGATTTGAACCCAGGCGGCCACCTTCTGCCAGTAGCGGTTGGGATCGCTCTTGATCAGGCTTTGCGGCGGCGAAACGAGGACGATGAAATGGCCGTAGGGGCCGTCCATCAGGCTGGCCAGGTCGATATCCACCTCGACCAGGCTGTCGGCCGGGGATTCAACCGGCAGAGATTTGTTCATCACCTGGCGGCCGGGCGGGGTTACCGGATCAGTACTTCGATTGTAATTTTGCAGGAATTTCTTGAAATTCATCCAATCCGCAGGCTGGACGGCGTAGATTTCGACATCCAGCGCATTGAGGTTGATCGTGTACACGGAAAACACCGGCTTTTTTGCTGCCGGGTCGAGGGTGATGAAGTTTGACTGCGGTCCAGACAGCATCGGCTCGGCCTGCCCCACGCGGAAGGTGAGCTGGGCATCCTTGCCGAGGGTCTGGCCAAAGGTGTCTTGAATATCTTTACTCACCGTGACGGTGTAGGTCGTCTGTCCCTTGGTCGCGCCCTGGATGTTAATCGTATTGCCGAAGATATTGACCACGGCCCCAGGCAGTTCCGGGGCAATGCGCAGCATGGATTCGGTATACACGCTGTCATCGATCGGGTTATTAAAACGGATGAAGAACGGAGAAAGCGGCGTGCAGTTGCCTCTGCCGTAGCTGCAGCCGTGATCTTCGATGCGCAGCGCAGCGTAGGTGCGGAAGTTGTAAGATTGGGCGTCTGTGGTAAGCAGCGGGCCTTCGGCCGAAGGGGTCCCGGGACCGATCACAACCGTGACATCCACATCCGACGGCAGGGGCTCTTTGGCTTTAAAGGCCAGCCAGCGGCCTTCCTGGGCGTCTCGCAGCAAGTAATTCAGTTTTTCGTCGGCCTTGAGGGCGGCTTCGCTGACCAGCTCCAGGCTGGCCACCTGGGTGCCGGCCGTGACGCGGATGGTCTGCAGGACAGCCGCCGGGTCGATGCGCTGGTCGAAATGGATAAAGAAGAGCGGCGTGCGAGACTGCGGCCCATTATCGGGATAAGTGCGCGTCACTTTGGGGGGTGGGGTGCTGAAATCCCATTCCACCGCCTTGGCCAGGACCCCGCCCGTGGCCGAAGTGGTGCCAGCCGGAATGGTGACGTGATAGCGGGTAGCCTTGGGCAGGCGGTCGATCAGGTCGGAATCGTACTGGAAATTCAAGGTGCGCGTACCCAACCAGCGCCATGTGCCCGTAAGGGGTGGTTCAACCTGCACCGGCACTTTGTTGGCGGCCAGCTCTGTGATCGTGGTCAGCGCAACCATGGGCTGGTTAAAGGTGATGTCGATAAAGGGTGCGATCGGAATTTCGCCTTCAGGCGAGAAACGCAGCACCTCCAGCGGTCCGCTATCTACCGGAACGGGAGGTCCGGCGGTCGCGACAGGGGGGAAAGGCTGGGGGATGGTTTCGCCGGGACGGGGCGGTGGAATTGGATCGGCGGGAAGCTTGAAATCAACCTGGTTCGCGGGATCTTCGGGCAGCGCCGGCAGGCGCGAAAGGATCTGCTGAATCTCGTCCGGGGAAAGCGGCGTACCCGGGACCAATGTGATGGGGGTCACGGCCTGAAGTTGGGCCTGGCCCTCGCTCAAGCGAATCGACGTTCCCACGATACCACCTCCTGGCAGATTGACGCTGCTGCCTTGCGTGGTCGGATCATTTCCCTGGAGCGGTAAGGTTTGCACTCCGGGTTTAACTGGCTGCCAACCCTGCCAGATGAAAAAGGCGCCGGCAATGACAATGAACAGGCCGGCAACAATCACAGGCAGACGGTGCTGGTCGATGAATCGGATGACTCTGTGGTTCATGGTGGACCCCGCATCAATAGTTTGTAAGGTAATTTTATCCAGGGGACAAAACCACCCATAGAATAAACCGAAAAACGTAATTGCAGCTTTTGGTCAATAGACGCCACAAGGGGTCTATCCGTTCCCCAACAACAGGGTCCACCCTTTATCGACAGTACCCAGGGGCATGACCTGCATAACCAAAAGGCGCTCTTGATGCAGATGATGGCGCGCGATTTACCAGTTATAGTCCCATTTCTGTTGAAGCGACCCGTCGCAGCGGTCCACCAAAGCGGCAGCGCCATTTGAGACGGCACTCCCACTCAGTCCAAGGCATTGGTTCCCAGAAATCAGATTCCCGCTCAAACTCCATTTCTGGTTCGTCTGGGCATTAATGCACGTGAAGAACTGCACCCGCTGTCCAGCCGCCGGGCCGCCCAGGCCTGAGGTGTAATCGCTGTTCAGAACATCCTGCACATCCAGGCACAGGCTGTCGGAAACAAAACTTGGCACACCGATCGCGCCACCCGAACCCATCAAAAAGTCCCTTATGCCGCTGGGAACGGCGGCCGGCTGGTTTATCGCGCTGCCCTGCGGGGGCGCAGCATCCCCCGGCGTGAGACCGGAACGGACGACCAGCGGCAGATAAATATAATTGGATGCGCAGGGTTGGGCCAGTGCATCACTGCCCGATCCGCCGTCCAGCGTCAGGCACAGGTCGCCCGTATCGGAGCGGAAGCGCACAAAACCAGTGACATCCCCCGGATCGACGCGCCAGAGCTGGCTGCTGCCGCCGGTGCAGACCTGCATCGTCAGCGGACCTGCACCTGCCGCCGGCCGCGTCAGGCATAAGCCCCCGTAGCCACGCAGCAGCGTATGCCGAAAGTGCCACTGCTGATTGGATCCGTTCAAACAGTCCCAAATCTGCACATCCGTGTAATTGGCCGTATCAACGTCCATGCAGCGGTGGGTATGGGTGGGGTCGGCCGGCGATTGGATGTACAGGGCGCTGGTCGTCACATCATAATGCCATTCCTGATCATCGTTGGCTTCATCGCAGGCCCAACCGAAGGCATGATCGCCGTTGGCGGCACTGGCGTGGGCGCTCATGCACAACGAACCCGGCAGTGACAGCAGGGTTCCGGGCAGATGGCGTTCATAAGCGCTTTGAATGCCCGCCACATCACCCGGGCTGAGGGTATTCGGACCATTGGAGCAATACGCCATGATCGAATTGCGGTCCGCTGCTCCCCAGGGTCGTTCCGTAGGGATCGGCCACCACGGCCATGTCGTGGGATGGGTTTGAGGCGCGCACCCTGGGATGTTATTCGGCCAATCAGAGCGTTCTTCTTCGTGGTAGAGACCCAGGGCATGCCCGAACTCATGAATCGCCAGGTATTCATACCATGCCTGATCGCGATTGTGCAGATTCAGCAAGATTCCCGACTGTTCATAGTCGCCATAAGAGCCGTGGGCGGGGTTCATCCCTCCACCGGTATTGGTAATCTGGATTTTGATATTCTCATCGGCCGTGCCGGGGCGCCTGGGCCCAAGCGTGTGGGGAGGAGTCGCGGGATTACTTTCATTCTGGCACTCCTGCCAGCCCACGAAAATGATGCGCGCTTCGCGTTCCCAACTGTGCTTCAGCGCCAGCCGCACCCATTCCCGGCGCTGCGCGCCGCTCGAAAGATCAGTTTCGCCCGGCAGCGGGTTCTGCATCAGTGGGATTCTGCCAACACACCACCAGCTTGACCGGCGCGGATTGCCAGACGGTCCACATTAATCCGTTGCCGCCCATCACTGCGTCCGCACGGGAGGAAGGCAGCAGCAGGATAAAAATGATCAACAGTGTCAGAATAACGACCGGCCATTTATGGCGCTGTTGCGAACCAGTTTCGCCGGTCAGACTGAGGGTATCCAGCCTGGTGCTTTTTCCGTTCATTGTTAACCTCCTTGAACGCGCATCTGAACAGGAACGCCTTCGGTTTCCCCCCATTCGCGAGGCAGCCTTTTGAATCCTTTTTTCATCCGTTCGGATTCTGGACAAGCTGCGATTAAGCCGTATAGGTTTAATTATAGCAATTTCGACTTCATTTATACATGATTTGGAAAATTTACAGAAACTTTTAAAAGCTGTAACGGCTTCCAGCAAATGCAAGGAGCCGCGGCTTTTTCGAGATAACAGTCAAACTGTTAAACCTTTTTACGCGGTATGATTGTATATCTTTACTACAATACCTCATGAACGAATTCTTCCCTCGAAAAAACCCTCGACCTAACCCCTTACCGTATATACTTCTGGCAGGTTTATTGATCGGGGTCGTAATTAGCTTACTTATGTTCAGCGGCCCTTCAACTCTCAACAAATTATCCCCCACCCAAACATCGCCCTACCGCCCGACTTCCTTAATGACATCAACCCCCGAACCTCTTCAGATCATTAAGATCACCCCTGAAGTGAATTTTCCATCGACCGCCAGGATTGGATCACCGGCTCCTGATTTCACGCTAAAGACAATCGAGGGAAAAGTGGTCAGTCTGGCTGACCTGAGGGGGAAACCGGTTTTGATCAATTTGTGGGCTACCTGGTGCCCACCTTGCCGGGATGAAATGCCCGGGATCCAGGCGGCATACGAAAAGTACGCCGCCAAAGGATTGGTGGTGCTGGCGATTGACTTTACCGTCCAGGATCATTTGCCGGAAGTAACAGCCTTTGTCAAGGAGTTTGGTCTGACCTTTCCCGATCCTGCTTGACGAAACCGGGGATGTCAGCGCCGGACTGTACGGAATGATTGGCCTGCCCACCAGCTACTTCATCGATCCGCAAGGCATCCTCCAGCGCATTCAGATTGGGGCCATGCTGCCCGAAAAGCTGGATGAATACCTGGCTGAAATCCTGCCGGAATGATTGCCTGCTACGCTTCCGCCGGGCTGCGATCAACATTCCTGACGGCCTGCCCGCTCAGATAGCCGACGTAAGCCGGGACCAGAGGCAAGACACACGGGGAAAGAAAGGAGAGCAGCCCGGCCACCATGGCGATCAGATAAGTCGGCGTGACCGCGCCGCCCAGCGGCAGGTCGATAAAAAAGCCGTGCTGCAGCGCCCAGATAGCGATTAAGGTCATCTGATCGGTTAACAGCAGCAGACCGACCACGATCAAGAGCACGCCGCTGGCGATTTCTATCCAGCGCACGTAGCGCCGAAAACGGGCAATCAAGCGCACCGCCTGGCCCATTCCCAGGCCAATGGCCAGGAAAGGCAGCCCCAGCCCTAAAGCATATCCGCTGGATAAGACCATCGCCTGGCCGGCCGACTGCTGGCTCATGCCCAGAGTAAGAATGGCCCCCAGGGTGGTTCCGATGCAGGGCGTCCAACCCGCGGCAAAAAAGATGCCCATCATCACCGACGAAACCATGGGGCCACCTTTTCCAGGCGTCCAATAAGACCGCGTTTCAGCCATCAGCCAGGGAATGCGAATTACTCCGAGGGTAAACAACCCCAACAAAATGACAACCACGCCGCCAATGCGACCCAGAATTGATTTATACATCCCAAATACCTGGCCGACAGCGGTTGCCGCGCCACCCCATCCCACGACAAATACCACCGAAAACCCGATCACAAACAACAATGCATGCAGAAACGTATTCAGGCGCAGGTTTAGATCGCGCTCTATGATCGGGACTGAGCCAGTTTGAGAAGTGTCCAAGTTTTACCCTATGCGTGGTGCCAGATTTAGAAGCAAGTTGAAGTCGATGCGATTTTGACAAATACACATTTCTCCAATTCTATCTTCATGATACCGGATGCGAAACAGGCGGTCATGCGCCAAATTGCCGGGTGACCAACAGGCCATATTGCCTATTGTGATTTGATTTCTTGCATTTTACAATTTCATCAGATCATTTTGGATCCAAAGGAAGAACCTTATGGCAAAAGCGAAAAGAACTACTGAGAGAGGCAAACAAATCCAAACACAAAACCGCAAAACGCCTCTATTTTTAATGTTGAGCGGAGCGGTGATTTTGATCATCGCCGCTTTTTTTGCATTTCAGAAAAAGCCTGTGCCTTTTACGCCAGAAGTTGCTGGCTCACCCAGCCTGAAGACCGATAAAGAAGAGGTGAATCTGGGCGACATCAAGCTGGGGAAAACCGTCAATGTCTCGTTCAACCTCCAAAATATCGGCGACCAACCGCTCCAGTTTTCCGAGGTTCCTTACATTGAACTTATCGAGGGATGTTGACCCCCCAAACCGACCATCGGTTCGATGGTTTTGCAACCTGGTGAGACAACAATACTCTCCATGCAATTTGTGATGCATGCGGGCATGGATGGACAGCACGACTTCCGAGTCCATATCCCGAACAACGACCCCAACAAGAAAGATGAGACCCTCGAAGTCCTCTCTAACTGGGTTCCCTAAAAAAGCTTTCATCCCCTCTGATATGCATGTGGCCCACCTCCTGGGCCACATACATATATTAAAGGGCAATCCGTGACCACGGAAACCGCTCGAAGCACCAATAGGCAATTCTGCCTATTCACTTCCAAGCCGTTATGCCCTGAATAGATACAGCTTCCTTCTTTATACTGGGGTTGGATCAAACCCCAATTTGTGAAACAAGGTGCATACGATGAAAATATCCTCGTCAGGTTCCATCCTTCGTTATAAAGGCCTACTTTTACTGGTTATTCTGGGTTTGTTAAGCTCATTAATATCAGGCTGCAGCAGCGGTCTTACCTCCGCACACAGCGGTCAGAATAATATGGCTGCCATGGCTGATATGCCCGTAGAGGTTCAATACGCTCCGGTATCGGTATCAGATGCCTACCGCTTTGCCGTCGCCAATCCGGATGCATTGAAAAATGTGCCCTGCTACTGCGGATGTGCACCGGCCGGTCACACTTCCAATTATCCCTGCTATGTTAAGGAAGTAAAATCTTCGGGGGAAATTGTGTTTGACCTGCATGCACTCGGTTGTTCAATTTGTGTGGACATTACCCAGGACGTGATGAAAATGACCAGGGAGGGAAAATCTCCTCAAGAAATGCGTACGGCCATTGATCAGACGTATTCTAAGTATGGGCCGTCCAATATGCCGCCGGTCGAATAGTGTCGATGACGGCGTTCTCAAGTGTATAATGGGCAAATGATGACCCCTCACGAGCAGCCCATTATCCGAGTTCTCCTGGCCGATGACCATATCATCGTGCGCGCCGGCATCCGCCAATTCCTCGAGCAAAGCCCGGATATTCAGGTGGTGGCTGAAGCCTCGAATGGACAGGAGACCTGCGAGATGATTGAGCAGCATCAACCTGATGTGGCTGTCTTGGATATTCAGATGCCTTTGATGAGCGGAATTGAAGTTACCCGCTGGATCCGCTCAAAACGGTTGTTGACCGGGGTGCTGGTACTGACCGCTTACGACGATGAGCCCTATGTCCAGGCCGTGCTTCAAGCCGGGGCGAATGGGTACGTGCTGAAAACCGCCGAACCGCATGAGATCGTTCAGGGTGTACGCGATGTCTTTAACGGCAAATCGGTACTTGATGCAACCCTCGCCCAAAAACTGATCGCCAAACTCTCCGGAAAAACGGAAACAGGCTTGATTGAACCCCTTACAGCCCGGGAACTTGAAATCCTCACGCTAACCGGGAAGGGATTTACCAATAAGGCCATTGGGGTACAGTTGGGAATCAGCGACCGCACCGTGCAAAATCACCTGGCGAATATTTTTCAGAAGTTGAATGCCGAAAGCCGCACCGAAGCTGTCATGCGCGCCGTTTCCTTGGGGTTGATCCCGGCAAACCTCGCCGATATTTCCTGAAAACCCGTCTTTCTTGGTAAAACGAACGGTTCGCAAGCGTAGAAAGGCTTATTTTGTCAGAACCTGACCACCTACCCGCGAAAAAAACCAAGTGGATAGGGCGTGCCCTCGGTTTAAGAGGGTTCACCCTTCAATTGTTCTTGATCACCATACTTCCTTTGACCGTGCTGCTGCTTATCGTTGCATTTGGCAGCCAGGAGCTTCACCATGAAGCTATGCGCAGTCTGGTGGGTGACCGCGACTTGAGAACCGTGCGGATCGCTTCAGATGCCCTGGAAGGGGAAATCAATCACTTGTCCAGTACGATCCAGATCCTGGCTCGCAGCTTGAACGGAAAATCCAACTTTTCAGCCCTGATCCTGCACCCGGATGAAATTTCGTCCATATTCGATGGTGGAATTGCACTCTATTCCATGGATAGCCGCCTGATTAACTCTTCCACAACCTGGATCGATTGGCAGAACCTCTCCTCCCAAATTCCCGATACGATTAAAACTGCCCGTGAAAATATTACCCGGTCTGCATTTTCAACCCTGACCACGCCGGCTGGAAGTACCAAATCCTACATTTTTATTGGCCTGCTCACGGAACAACAGGAAGTCTTGGTAGGGGCTTTCTCCCCTGAAAGATTGATCCAAAATGCGATTGGTGACCTGGTCAGTTCTGGCCGGACCACCGTCCTGGTGATCGCCCCCTCTAAAATAAATGCTAATTACGATGTACTGTACCGCGCAGGGCCATATAAAATAGATGAAAACATACCCACCCATCCAGGGATCCGGGAAGCATTAAACGGAGAAAGAGGGATCAATTATTTTCAGAGCAGCATGGGCGAGCATGTTGTGGCATTCACTCCCATTCTTACCACCGGGTGGGGATTGGTCCTGGAAGAGGCCTGGGAGGACATCTCCAGCCCGTATCTACGTACTACCCAATCCGCGCCATTGGTGATCGTTCCCGCATTCCTTCTGGCGCTGCTGGCGATATGGTTTGGCGCTCGCCTGATTGTCACCCCACTTCAGAAATTAGAAAAACAAGCCGCCAGCCTGTCTGCAGGCGACTTCGAAGCCATCCGCAAACCCGTTGGCGGGATCGAGGAAATTCGCAACCTGCAAACAGAATTAGTAGAGATGACCGATCAATTGAAGGCGGCCCAACAGAGCTTGCGCAGTTATATTGGCGCAATTACCGCCGGTGTGGAAAATGAACGGCGCGGCCTGGCCCGTGAGTTGCATGATGACACTATCCAGGACCTGATCGCGCTCAACCAACGCATCCAATTATTTATTCTTAAGGCCCCAGAAGCACAAAAGAGTTCATTGAGCGAACTGCAAGATCTGGTGCAGCAATCAATGACAAACTTGCGCCGAATGATCCGCGGTCTGCGCCCGATCTACCTGGAGGATTTGGGTCTGGTAGCCTCACTGGAAATGCTCGTGCGTGAAATGGGGCAGACAGTCACTACCCAGATACTATTTTCCACCAAGGGACTGGAATGCCGCTTCGATCCGCAAACAGAGATGTCGTTTTACCGTATGGTGCAGGAGTCGCTTAATAACGTGATCCACCATGCTGAGGCCAAACACGCCTGGGTGGAACTGGAATTTACCGATATAAAATTATCAGTCCAGATCCGGGATGACGGAAAGGGATTCGTTGTGCCTAAAAACCCTGTCGAGTTTCCCAAGAAAGGTCATTTCGGACTTTTGGGTCTCCAGGAACGGTCGGAACTGATCAACGCAAAATTAGCGATCATCTCCAGCCCAGGCAACGGCACGATGATATCAATTCAGTTGTCGAATCCCGCCAACCAGGGTCATACCGGATAATAAAAATAATTTGTGAATATTGTAATATCCTACCTTTACATAGCGTCGTATATTTGCATGGTAAGTAAAATTTAGATCAATCAGGTCAAATAAAATGACCAAAAGGAGAAAAAAACAATGGCGAAAGACCCAGTCTGCGGCATGGATGTCGATCCAAAGACCGCCGCATGGAAATCAGACTACCAGGGAACCACCTACTACTTCTGCGCACCAGGTTGTAAGAAATCCTTCGATAAAGAGCCCCAAAAATACTTGGGGAAGGCAGAAGACAGCCACTCCGCGCATTAACATTGCCCCCCTTATACTGCTTCCCCGTTTGAGATTTGTTCAAACGGGGAAGTTCTTTACAAAGGGATCACGATCACCATTCGCCTGCCGCTTCATGCCATCGCTCTATGAGTAGGCAAAATCGCTTATGAGCGTATCCGTAATTTTGCGCTGTTGGGTCCAATTCAAATCTCCTATACTGAAACTGGAGATTTGATATGAACGCCGGGAACCAACCGCTTACGATTATGCATATGGACTGCAATTCTGCCGTTCTGCAGGCGACCACAACTTTGAGATCCGCTGGTTACTTGGTGCTGAAATCTTTTGACCTGCACTCAGCTATACCCACCCCCAACAACTGTCATTGCGATCCAGGCTTCTGCACCTGCCAGATGGTGGTCTTAATGATCTATGCCCACGAAGGCCCCCCGGTCGTGCTGACTTTTGACAGTGACGGATCGCAAACGCTCGTGAATCTGGTCAATAACCCGCAGCAATCTGCCCATCCTGGCATGGCAGAAAAACTTGCCTGTTTATTACCAGCTACAAAATGCGCCGAACCCGACATGACAAGCCTGGATGAGTAAAATGGACTCTCACCTGGATTATGCCCACGACTTATCAAATCTCGATCAGTTAATCTACTGGTTGAGCCGGCATTGGATGGCCGTGTTGAAGGTGGAAATAATGACGATAAAGTATGAAATGGCATGCTCTTACTTTCAGACTTCCACGATAAAAAAAATAAGTACAATCTCCTATTGTATGGCATTGATGGGGGATTCTCATTCGTGCTATGATGAACGAGTAAGACCGACTAATTGCGATCATGAAGCGATTTATGGGATGGGCATTTGAATGTGGATGAATTTCAGCTGCCCGCTGATGATAGGGAAACAACGATGGATGAAGAACACAAGAATCACGATATGGAAAAACACACGAACGAAAACGACCCGGCATCGATGCACCAGCATCATCCGGCGGATGAACCGGAAAAAACCGTCTTAGAATCAAAAAAAGATCACGATATGCACAGCAAGCCCGCAGAAGAGCACGCCCACATGGACCACAGCGGGCATGACATGCACGACGCTCATACCGGGACCGACGAGCATGCCGGGCATGGCATGGCTCACGCCGACCACTCCGGTCATGAGCAAATGTTCCGCCAAAAATTTTGGGTTTCGTTGGTGATTTCTATCCCGGTGCTGTTGTTCAGCCCTTCGATCCAGAGCTGGCTTAACTTCAGCCTGCCGGTTTTTCCCGGCAGTACCTGGATCACCCCGGTGTTCGCGGTAATCGTCTTTGCATATGGGGGCATCCCTTTTTTGAAGATGGCGGTTCCCGAACTGCAGAACCGTAAGCCAGGGATGATGACCCTGATTTCACTGGCCATCGGCGTGGCTTTCTTCTACAGCCTGGCCGCCTTATTTTTGCCTACCGGTAAAACTTTCTTCTGGGAGCTGGTCTCGCTGATTGACATCATGCTTTTAGGTCATTGGATTGAGATGCGCAGCGTGCGCCAGGCCTCGGGTGCTTTGAAAGAGCTGGCCAAATTAATGCCAGACACGGCCGATCGCATCAAACCAGATGGCGGCACAGAAACCGTCTCGATAAACGAACTGCACAATGGGGACTTGTTCCTTGTCCGTCCGGGCGCCAGTGTGCCGGCAGACGGGGAAGTGCAAGAAGGCGATTCGGACGTCAACGAAGCCATGATCTCAGGAGAATCGAAACCGGTCAAAAAACAACCCGGTGACAAAGTGATTGCTGGCACGATCAATGGAGATGGCAGCCTGCGTGTGAAAGTAACGGCTACCGGAGACGAGACGGCGCTGGCCGGCATCATGCGCCTGGTTGACCAGGCCCAACAAAGCAAATCCAGCACCCAGATGCTGGCCGACAGAGCTGCCGGCTGGTTGTTTTATATTGCGTTAGCTGCGGCGGTCATCACGGCGGTAGCCTGGACGATTGCGGTGGGATTTAATGTAGATGTCGTCGCGCGCGTCGCCACGGTGCTGGTCATCGCCTGTCCGCATGCTCTGGGTCTGGCGGTACCGCTCGTGGTGGCCATCACCACCGCCATGGGCGCCCAGAACGGCATCCTCGTGCGCGACCGCCTGGCACTTGAAAAAGCGCGCCAGATCGACTTGATCCTGTTCGACAAAACCGGCACGCTGACCGAAGGGTCGTTTGGCGTGGTGGGGATCGAAACGATCGATGGTTGGCGCCAGGAAGACGCCCTCACGTTGGCAGCCGCCATCGAAAGCGACTTAGAGCACACCATCGCGCGCGGTATCCGCAAGTCTGCTGAAGAACGCAAGCTATCCTTGCCGGAGGTTTCTGACTTTGAAGCCATTCAAGGACGTGGGGCACGCGCACAGAGCGATGGTCACACGGTGTACATTGGCGGTCCGGGCTTATTGGAGATGCTGAAAATTGACCTGCCTGAAAAACTCGCAAAATTCGGGCAGACAGCCAGCGAAAAAGGGCAGAGCGCGGTCCACCTGGTACAGGATGGGCCGAATGGGCCGCAGGTGGTGGCGACCTTTGCCCTGGCGGACGTCATCCGCCAGGAGAGCAAACCGGCGATCGAAAAGCTGCGCAAAATGGGTGTAGAAGTAGCCATGCTCACCGGTGATAGCCAGGCGGTTGCCAAAGCTGTGGCGGATGAACTGGGCATCGGCACCTATTTTGCCGAGGTCCTGCCTGAGAATAAAGACCAGAAAGTGGCCGAACTGCAGCGGCAAGGGAAACGCGTGGCGATGGTGGGAGACGGCGTAAACGATGCCCCCGCCCTGATCCGCGCAGATGTGGGCATTGCCATTGGCAGCGGCACGGATGTGGCCATCGAATTGGCCGGGATTATCCTGGTCAAGAGCAATCCATTGGATGTGGTCAAAATCATCGACTTGAGCCGGGCCAGCCACAGCAAGATGATCCAAAACTTGATCTGGGCGGCTGGCTATAATGTGGTGGCCTTGCCCCTGGCGGCGGGTGTGCTGGCCCCGGTCGGCATCCTGCTCTCGCCAGCGGTTGGGGCAGTGCTGATGTCGATCAGCACCGTGATCGTCGCCATCAACGCCCAACTGCTGCGCGGTCACAAATTAGCGGATTAAAAATATGTTTTCTTTAGCGCTAATTTCCCGCTGCTTCTGCCAGTAAATCTTCAATCCAAACGCCTTTGTTGAAGGCTTTCTGCTTCCAATCCGGCATTAACCGGACCAGCATAAAGGCCTGTGCCATGCCGGAGTAGTAGAAACGCCCGTCACCCTGATCGTCTGCCATCCTGCTGATTTGACCGATTTCCTGCCGCCAGCGGCTGTCAAATCCGGCATATTGATCGAAATCAGTGTGTACGCTCTTCTACCGGGTATCGTGTGGTGAAGAAGGCGGGCGCCATTTATGCCTCTTTTAAGCAGCCTACCACTCCAAAAGGTTTATCTCTTACCGTATTTGCATTACAATCAAATTACCAACCGCGAATTGTGGCTGGGCTCTTTTTGACGAACTCCAATACCGCGAAGCAGCTCACTGGTGGGATATTGAATTCATCTGCAGAGATGACTGGAATGAATTCAGAGTATATTATTATTTAGGGTACCTGAGCATCGAGATGGGGAGGAAGATTTGAATATTCGTACTGAAGATAGTAATCGACATCTATTTTTAAAGGAAGGTCCTTTACATAGCGTCCCCATCTGGCAGCCGATTGCCCTTTTTGGCTTCATCACCCTTTTATTGATCGTCGCTGGCATCCTGTTTACTGACAGGCAATCACAATCCATCCGCGCCGAGAAATTCAGCGATCTAAAATCTATCGCCGAGTTAAAAGTTGGGCAAATCGTGCAGTGGCGTTCAGAACGATTGAGCGAAGCTCAGATAAACGCCGAGAATCCTTTCATACGTTCGGCAGTAAACCAATGGCTAACGTATCCGGACGACCTTTCATTGAAGGAGAACATCGTTGCCCTGCTGGAATTGATTAAAGACAAAAATGATTACCAGAATCTGTTCCTCGCCAGTCGCAAAGGTCAATACCTGCTTTCATCCGATCCCAATATCGAAAATTTAGATTACGAAGAAGAGCAGTTAGCGATTTTAGCTATTAATACTGGAGTGGCCCAAGTCGGGGATTTTTATCGAAACCAAAACAATCCCATGGTTTTTCTGAATGTTGCCGCGCCCATCCGGGACGAAAAAAACCAACCCGTTGCCGTTCTCCTCTTACAGGTCGACCCCGAGAGATATCTGTATCCCTTGATCCAATCCTGGCCGACACCCAGCCAGAGTGCAGAGACGCTGTTGATTTGCAAAGACGGCGAGAGTGCCTTGTTCCTGAACACGCTGCGTCACTACCCTGCGCCACCGTTAACCTTGAGCATCCCCCTCACCAATCTGGAAGTACCCGCGGTTCAAGCGATTGCTGGCAGGGTTGGCCAATATCAAGGTCCCGATTACCGGGGGGTGGAGGTGCTTTCGGATCTTGTCCCCGTACCCGGTTCACCCTGGTTTATGATTGCCAAGGTGGATACGGATGAGATTCTGGCTGAAGTTCATTCGCTTGGATTCGCTGTACTTCTAATTGTCGTGCTTTCAGTATTAATAACCGGGATGCTGGCATATTTCATATTTAATAACCGCCAACGACGGCTCTACGAGCACCTGTATCAAGCCGAAAGGGAGCGGCGCGAAGCCCAGGAAGAAACCAATATCACCCTTTACAGCATCGGCGATGGGGTGATTACCACGGATCATGCCGGCAATATCACCCGATTGAACCACGTAGCGGAAAAACTGACCGGATGGAATGAAGCCGAGGCGCGGGGCAAACCGCTGACAGAGGTTTTTCGAATCATTAATGAATATACACGCAGTGCAGTCGAAAACCCGGTGGCGCGGGTGCTGCGTGAAGGGTTGGTCGTGGAATTAGCAAACCATACGATGTTAATCGCCCGCGACGGCACAGAGCGCCCGATCGCTGACAGCGGGGCACCCATTCGTGATGAAAACAATAATATTCTGGGGGTGGTGCTGGTTTTCCGCGACCAAACCGAAGAACGCGCGGCCCAAAAAGAACTGGCTATACTCACGTATGCGATTAACAACAGCCTCAATGAAATTTACCTTTTTGAGGCAGCATCGTTAAAGTTCCGCTACGCAAATCAAGGCGGATTGAAGAATTTGGGCTATTCATTAAAACAACTCCGCTCAATGACACCCATGGAAATTAAGCCGGCGTTCAACCCAGAATCATTTCAACATTTGGTCCAGCCGCTTTACGATCGCAGCCAACCGGCGCTGACCTACGAAACGATCCATCGCAGGGCCGATGGCAGCACGTATCCGGTCGAAGTTCACTTGCAGTTATTCGAATTTGAAGGAGATCAAGTCTTCTTATCGGTTGTCCAGGATATCACGGATCGCAAACAATCAGAAGAGGCGTTACGAAAAAGCGAGCGTTTGTTTCATGGTATTTTCGAGCATGCGAATGACGCCATCCACATTGACACCCCGGAAGACCAAATCATCCAGGTGAATCAAAGAATGTGTGAAATGATGGGCTACAGCCGGGACGAGTTGTTGAAGATGCATATTGCCGATCTGCAGGCACCGGAAGTACGCAGCCGTTCCGGCAACGTGGTAAACACCGAATTCATGCTGCATGACAACAATATTTTTGAAGCCTTGAATCTCCATCGCGACGGCCACCGCATCCCCCTTGAAATCTCCGTCTCCCAGGTCGAAAGTGCCGAGGGAAACGTATACATATCCATTATGCGCGATATTACCGAACGCAAACAAACAGAAGCCAGACTTAAGGACCAGCTTGAAGAACTGCGCCGATGGCAGGATATCATCATCGGCCGGGAAAGCCGGGTGATTGAGCTCAAACAAGAGGTTAACGAATTGCTGGTCCGCTCCGGATCGCCAATCCGCTACACGAGCTTTGAAGAGGCAGATCCCCATGAATGATTCATCTTTCCTTGGTTTAATTCATAACGCCACCTTATTGTTGGCAATGGCCTTCCTCTTCGACCTGGTGGCTTTGCGCTGGCGAACAGCTCGAGCCGGAGCCTGGCAAATACCTTATGGACTCGTCATCGGAGGGATTGGGATTATTCTTATGCTGACCCCCTGGGTATTAATCCCAGGAATTATTTTCGACACGCGATCGGTGCTCCTTTCCATATCCGGGCTATTTTTTGGCGCGGTGCCTACCCTGATTGCGATGGGCATGATGGCCGCGTTTCGGATTTATCAGGGTGGGATAGGCATAGTGATGGGGGTCTTCGTGATAATGACCTCGGGCATGATCGGGATTGCCTGGCGCCTCCGCCGGCGTCAGCCTTTAGATAAAATCACTGCAATAGAACTGTACCTGTTGGGCATCGTCGTCCATATCGTAATGCTGGCATTGGTGTTCACATTGCCATGGGAAGATGTCTTCCAGGTGCTTTCTTCAATATCGCTGCCTGTCATGGTGATTTATCCCATGGGAACGACCTTGCTCGGGGTGCTGATGGTGAACCGGCTGCGGCGCGAGCAAACTGCAAAGATGCTGTGGGAAAGCCAGGAACGACTGCGTCTGGCTGTAAGCGCTTCTAACATCGGCTTCTTCGATCGCGATCTTTTAACCCACCAGGTTAACTTTTCACCTGAATGGAAGAGTCAAATTGGCTATGCTGCGGATGAAATTAAGGAAGATATCAGCGAGTGGGAGAGCCGAATCCATCCGGATGACCTGCCAGAAGTGCTTCAACGAGAGCAGGAATACATTAACGGATTTACCCCGAATTATGAGGCCGAATACCGGCTGCGCCATAAAAACGGCTCCTATCGTTGGATCTTGGCGCGTGGAATTGTGCTGAAAGATCCAGATGGCCAGGCAATACGCATGTTAGGCTGTCACATCGATATTACCCAACAAAAGCAAAACGAACTGGCGATTAGCCGGGATATCGCCGCTCTCAAACAGGCAGAACAGGCATTGAAAAAAAGTGAAGAAAAATACCGCGTTCTCACCGAAAATATTAAGGACGTGGTCTGGATACTCGATGTTGATACGATGTATTTTCGATATGTCAGCCCTTCTGTACAGCGCCTGAGAGGGTACACAGCAGATGAAATCCTTTCTATGCCTCTCGATAATGCCTTGACCACAGAAACCAGGGAAGAGTCCATCGACCTCATCCGCAGCCGGGCAGCGGATTTCCTCTCCGGAAAGAAACCACCTGGCACATTTTATACTGAAGAGATGGAGCAGCCCTGCAAAGACGGCTCGACCGTCTGGACAGAGGTCATTACTACCTACTATTTGAACAATGAAACAGGCCATGTAGAATTACGAGGCGTCTCTAGAGATATCGCGGAACGCAAACGCGCCGAAGAAAAAGGTCAGGCAACTCAGATCGAACTGCAGCAGCTGGTAGATGAAGCGGACCATTCGCGGCTGGTGCTGCTCAGCCTGTTAGAAGACCACAAGCTGGCTGAAGAACGCATCCACCAGCTTAATGTTGAACTTGAGCAGCGCGTTCAGGAGCGGACTGTTCAATTGGAGGCCGCCAACAAAGAATTAGAGGCCTTTGCCTATTCTGTTTCGCACGATCTGCGTGCGCCGCTGCGCGCCATGGACGGCTTCAGCGCCGCTCTGCTCAGCGACTATCCCGACCGGCTGGATGAAAAAGGCCGGCACTACCTGGAACGCATCCAGGAAGCCTCCCGGCGTATGGGGCAGTTGATAAACGATTTGCTCAAGCTCTCGCGGGTCACGCGCACCGATTTCAACCGCCAACCGGTGAATCTCAGCATAGTAGCCCAACAAATCAACACCAATCTTAAAACCCAGGAGCCTCAACGCCAGGTGGAATGCGAAATCTCTCCCGATTTGATTGTTCAGGGTGATGTACAATTATTGAAAATTGTGATGGAAAACCTGCTCAACAACGCCTATAAGTTCTCAAGTCCCAGAGAAGTGACACAGATCCAGGTGGGTGTCATCGAAAAGGCTGGAGAACGGGTCTTTTTTGTGCGCGATAACGGTGTGGGGTTTGACATGGAATATGCCGGAAAGCTCTTTGCCCCCTTTCAGCGTTTACACAGCATGCAGGAATTTCCGGGCACCGGCATCGGGCTGGTTACGGTACAGCGGATCATCCATCGACACGGGGGGCGCGTTTGGCCAGAATCAGTCCTTAACCAGGGAACAACCTTTTATTTCACGTTAGGAGGTGAGTGATGCAGGAGAAAATCATTTTATTGGTGGAAGACAACCCTGACGATGAAGAACTAACGATCATGGCGCTGAACGAAAGCAATATTCTGAACAAGGTTATCGTCGCCCATGATGGAGTGGAGGCCCTGGATTATTTATTCGGAGGTGGTAAATTCGCCGGTCGGGATTTATCTTCCCAACCTCAGATCGTTTTACTCGATCTGAAACTGCCAAAATTAGGAGGGTTGGAAGTCCTTAAACGCATGCGCACTGATCCACGCACCCAGTTCATCCCGATTGTGGTCCTGACTTCATCCAGCGAGGAGGAAGACATCCTTTCCAGCTACCGGTTTGGGGCAAACAGTTATGTACGCAAACCGATCGAATTTCATCGTTTTGCCGATGCCGTGCGCCAGTTGGGTCTTTATTGGCTGCTGATCAACGAAGCTCCGCCATCAAAATCGTAAAACGGAACAACAACACCGGTTTGTTCTGGCGTTTTCACGTTCTACTTCCCATTCCTACCCTTGGTTGGGCTGCGCCAGTCCTTTCACGGCTGGCGCTCGTAACGGCGCCTAAATTCTTCGACAAATCTGCTCCAGCAAGAACTGCTTTACTTCTCTGGCAAACAGCTCGGGAGCCTGATACATGGCGATATGGGCCTGACCCGCGAGTTCCACGATCCGGCTGTCAGGTAGAACCGCGTCCAAAGCATCCATTGCGGCTTTAATAAATGGCTGGCTGTCGCCGCCGTACAGCAGCAGGGTCGGGGTTTGTAATGATTTAAAACGATCCGGATCGAACTGGTAATGTGTCAGTGCCATCATTTCGCGTGGCAGGGTATGGACCGACGCTATGCGCGCCTGCCAGGCAGAGGTCGTTCTCATCTGCTCGATCTCATGCGATTTCATCCCGGCAACCTCACAGTAGAAGGCCGTCAGCGCTCCCTCTCGGTCCCCCGCATCCAATTTGGTTTGAAGCCGTTCGACAAACCCATCAGGGAACATCGGCGCATTTGGAGTTGGTGCGCCTTCATATAAAACAAGCTTGCGAAATTTTGGCGTGAGCAGTGCGGCTTCAAGGGCAAGCAGGCCCCCGAAAGAGTGCCCCAACACATTGACAGGCTCCCCCGCCGCCTCAGCAACCGCAGAAATATCCTCATATTCACGTTCGATGGCATACATTGGGCTGTCTCCGCTTGCACCGCGACCGCGCCGGTCAAGCGCGAACACGGTGAAGTTCTGCGCCAACTTTGGGAAAACGGCTGTCCAGGCAATCGGGTTGGCGGCACCAATCCCATGCGCCAGGATTAATGGCGGTCCGGAGCCACGGCGATGATAGGCAATCTTTGTCCCGTCGCGGGATGTGACCTTTTCCATTTGCCTCCTTTGCATTGACACCAACCCAGGACAACCGTTTTATCTTCTAAAAAAATGTGCAGGCGTTGAACCTAACCACCGCTGCCTGCGGTCATGTCAGGGATAATCCGTTAAGGCAATCTCGAGCCCATTTCGGGCAGCCAGCAAATCCGACATTATCAATATTAATAGTATAAAAAAACCAATTTTGTGTCAAATCATAAAATATCGAGGATATCATTCGTCTGATTTTAAGTGAGAAAGCAAAAACAAGAAAATATGATCAGGCATCGTATACCTGGCAGGTTCGCTGTATTCTGGCGGTGTTGAACACCCACCTGACTTGACCGGTGGTGGTATCATTTACCTATGGAATCAAAGATAGAAGATATTTGTATCCCCAACATCAGCTTAAAAGAACGGCGAAAGCGGCTGAAGAGCGGTTTGATTTTCCTGGCTATCGGCCTGGCCGTATTGGTTGTACTCCTCATCGCCGGGATCAGTCCCTGGTGGCGGCTCGGTCTCTTCCCTTTTTTTGCAGGATCCGCGACTGGTTTTTTTCAATGGCGCGATAAGACCTGAGTGGGGCTTTCAGCGCGCGGTTCGCGCCAGCTCGGTGAAAATGTCGAAAGAATTGAAGATCCAGATGAACTCCTACAGGTGCGCAGGCAAGCCAAAAGGGTACAGGTCAAATCGCTTGTTGCCGGATTGGTAATGACCATCATTGCGCTGTTCTTCCCGTAAAAAAGGGGATAAACCTGAACGATCTCCCTAAAATCAATCCATTTCGCTGATTTACGACTTATCGTTCCCCCCTTTATTCTTTTAAAAATAGGACTAAAATTATCTATATATATCCTGTACTATATTGCAGGACAACGTCACTACAACCAACATAATGCTGCCAACGATAACTATTTTCTTATGGTTTTCAGGAGGAAGCCAATGCGTTTACATCACTTTATCGGTATTCTTGTGATCCTTCTTGGAATTGGCCTGGTTTCTTCAGGTCAGTGGGTTTTTGCTCAAACCGACGTACCGACCCCGGCTCCGATGGCTAATGCCGCCAGCAGTGCCGGGCAAATGGAAGTTTTATCGCCCAACGCACTCACATCTTTCACTGTCTCTAACCCCTATTGTTTCCAACCCGACCCTGCGCTTGATCAATGCAAAATTAATTTCCGCTACATCCAGGTAAACGACAACCAGTCAAGTTCGCCTTATTTAACCTGGCTGACAATTAACATCTTGGGCAAGAACCGCTTCACCGCCACCGCATTTTTTGAGGGCACCATTTCCTATTCTTACAACATGGACCTGGATGGCTTCAAGGTGCCCTGCGGGCTGCCCAACGCGGGTGGCGCGGGCACCTTGTACGGCAATGTGTACTCGGTATCGATCAGGCCGCTCAATTCAGGCCGGAATCCAATGAGCACCGACATCGCCAACGTGACCTGCCCCGCGTTCTCGCCATAATCCAGGTGGTACCCATGCGTATCCTTCGATCTCTATTATCTTTGCTCGGAATTGGACTGATCGTGGCGCTGGCTGGCGAGCCGGTCCGGGCCGCGCCGGCAGCCCTGACCATGACGGTCAGCAGACCGTACTGCATGCAAGCGTCCCCACCCTCGGGCACCTGTTTCATCAATGTGGGTTCTTTCAATGCCTCGACCTCAGATTTAACTTTTTCCCATATCGAAATTTCCATCGACGGCAAGGTGCGCATGCGCATGCAGAGTTTCTTTGAAAACTCGGCGTCCATGAGCTATCTCATGCTTGGCGAGGGCCTGAAAGTGAGCTGCGGTGGACCGAATGCCAGCGGCGTTCCGGGCTTTGGCAGGGTGTATGCGGTCAAACTAACCGGATATACCACCATAGGGTCGCCTGTTACGGATATTGCAAACGTCACCTGCCCATTTTATGAAGGAAAAACCTTTCTACCTGCGATCAGGCGATAATTTCTGAATCGGCACCCCCGGCCCACAGGCACATTTCACTGATCGTTGCCAGTAAGTTATCCAGCTTGCCCACGATCTCAATTTGCCTATCTCTTAACACGCTAATCTAACCTGCCCGGTGGTTTCATGTCCGCCGGGCAGGTTGCCCTTACCTGGACCTCTGTGCTTACCCGCACAGCCGCCATCATTACCACCGCGGATGGCAGCGCAGGGGCGTCACCTTGGAGAAAGATGGGGGTACCTGGGCAGTAGGGCGAGCTGATTGACGGTTGTATCTGGGTTTGAATGTGGATAAAATAATTTTGCCTGTCAATTATGGTACGTGGGAGGGATACTATGGCTGGTCTGATTCCTGTGGAAATTCATGAAATTCACGAACCTGTAAAAGGTGCTTCGGGAGGGGTCAGCCTGAGGCTCTGGGTCAGCCTGTTCGTGGCCTGCCTGATCTGTGCCCTGGCGATTTTCATGTTCGGGACCAATTATTACCGGGGCTTCACCACCAACGGCAGCATACCTTATACAGCAAGCCTTACTTTTGGTTTCTTGATCGCCGCTGGACTGCTTAAACGCAATGCAAGGTATTCCAAATATTGGCAGATCACCTACGCCTTCTGTACCGCTTCCGCCGTAAATCTCGTTTCTGCCCTATTTGCCGGTTACTATACCGCGATTCTGGGCTTAATTTAACCTACGACGAGTACAAACCAGGGTATGGCAGTTGCCAAAATGTATGATGCTCTCCTGGTAGTCATTCCCATCTTGGTGATGGTCAAATTTTCTGGCGCGAACCTCGGTTCGGTTCTTCTGGCGAGAGGGAATCTAAAATGGGGTCTGGGCATTGGTTCACTGGTGCTGTTCAATTTTGTGACCTCTGCGCTCATCTTCTTTGCACCGAGCTACAACGATCTGGCAGTCCTCGGAGCAGCCACCGTTTGGGGAGGGGTATTCGCTATTAGCAATGGTTTCCTGGAGGAATTGTGGCTGAGAGGGCTCTTCCTCAAAAAACTGGTCCCGTTTTTCGGGGTAGCAGGCTCGGTTCTACTGACCTCGATCTGGTTTTCCGCCATGCATTTGCTCTCAGTGGCCTACCTGCCCGCAAGCGTGGTCCCGGTCTTCTTGGTCAACACTTTCACCCTGGGCCTGGCCTGTGGGTATCTGATTCTGAAAACAAACAGCATTTGGGGGGCCGTTTTGATCCACATCGCAGCAGATTGGTTCCTGTTTATCGCCACTCTGGCCATTCGTTAGGTGAGGTTAAGAAGGTGAATTCTTCAAGCAAGCTCAAGCCGACCCACACGCATGTGTTGACCAGATCCTATGCATCTTTGGTTGTTGATATGAAGGAAAGTGAATTTTTCACACGATCCCAATGATCATACGATTTCTTATCTGGAAAATATTACGCATGGTTACTGTCCTGGTAGGGGCATCATTAATCATATTTTTTTGATGCACGCCATCCCCGGAAATCCATGGGATAACTATTCTACCTCCCGCAAATTATTGATTGGGCCGGAATTCAACCAAACCTTACGGCGTGAACTTAATCGTCGTTTTGGGTTGAATCTACCCTTATGGCGCCAGTTTACCCGTTATATCATCGGCGATTTTGATGATAATGGCATTTTTTTCTGCGGCGCAATATGCGGTAATCTTGGACCATCGATCCAGCGTGATGGCCGCCCTGTCCAGGATGTCATTTTCGCTCCTCCTGTCGGTGGGAAAGTATGGGACAGCCGGTTTGGATATTCCAGCCGCCTGGTCCTTTTTGGATCATTGATTGTCGTTGGGTTGGGTGTTCCATTGGGAATTTTAGGTGCGATAAAGCCCAAATCGGCACTGAGCCGTGCCATTTCCATTGGCCTGGCTTCCCTGAGCGCGATCCCAAATTTTGTACTCGGCTTGCTGGCGATTATTTTCCTGGCTTCTACCGTAAAACTTATCAGCGTTATTCCTAATTGGGATTACCCCAGTAATTGGATTGTTCCGGCCTTCGTGCTGGCCTTCATGCCAATGGCTAATATTGCCAGGTTACACGCATCGCTGTGATCAATATCTTAGGTGAAGATTACATCCGTACAGCCCGCGCGAAAGGCATGGGGCAAAGTCGTGTACTGCGTGTGCATGTTATGCGTAATGCATTGATTCCAATCATCACCTTTCTGGGACCAACGATATTGGAAATGTTCGTTGGATTATTTATTGTGGAGAGCCTATTTTCATTCCCGGGTATTGGGCGCCAATACTGGGAATTTGTCATTGAGTTGGATTATCCAATGATCATGGGTTTGACCTTGATTTACGCGGCTGGTATCGTGCTGGTAAATATTTTAATTGAACTCCTGAACGAGCAAATTGACCCTCGTTTGCGTTCGACCAAGGTTGAAAATTCTCCATGATGCGACTTTTTCCGTGGAAGCGTTTTATACACAGTAAGACAGTCTGGCTCAGCTTGCTGGTGATGGTGATTTTTAGCCTTGTGGCAGTTCTAGCACCCTGGATTGCTCCACATGATCCGCACCAGTGGGGTTTAGGTCAGGCCAACTTACCTCCCGTATGGGTCGACACTCCGCCTTACCCTGGCCTAACAGGGTATATCCTTGGCACCGACCGGTTTGGCCGGGATATTCTGAGCCGGGTGATTTACGGAACGCGTACGGCTTATTTTTTGGCGCTGACCGCAGTTCCCCTGGCAGCCCTGATTGGCACATTGTTTGGCCTGGTCTCCGGCTACGCAGGTGGCAGAAGCAGTGTCTTAATCATTCGCTTAATGGATATGGTCCAATCTCTTCCAGGCATCATGTTTCTGGTGATCATCGTGCTAATTTTCCGCAGTTTACTGGCCCCTACCTGGGTAAATGGATTAATCACCCTGATTGTGGGTTTTACAGCTGTCAGTTGGGTGAGCTTGGCGCGCCTGATCCACATTTACTCCCGGCGGATTAAAACTCAATTGTTCGTGGAAGCCTCCATCGCATTGGGTGCATCTCCCTGGCTGATTATTACCCGCCATCTCTTGCCCAACGTGCTGCATGTAATCCTGGTCTGGATCATTAATAACATCCCTGCAGTTATTTTGCTCGAAGCAGTGCTCGGTTATATCGGTGTCGGCGTAACAGGTGCAACCGATGGAGGTGAATTCACCGTCGTTAGTTGGGGTGGGTTATTTTTTACTGGCCGTTCGGTCATGAGTCGCAATCCATTAGTATTGATTATTCCATCATTATCTGTCCTGTTAATATCCATGAGTTTTATTCTCCTGGCAGATTTTCTAAACGGTATCTCCCGTCAGGAATAGCGCCCGCATGGGAGAAACATGCCGCTCAGCAGGTGCTTCGCTACACTCAATCTGGCGCACGGAAACATTTTGAGCTTTCATGACCGCTGCAGGGATAAAAGAAATGGTTAGCATACGCAGTTACACAGATGAGGATGCCGGCGAAGCCGGCCGGCTGATCGCCGACACTTACAGCGAGTTCAACCTATCTTTCGCTGCTCCGGAAGAAAGGGCGCTGCTGTTGGGGCCATTTCAATATGCCCATTCTCCTGAAGAAGCACACCAAACAGCCATCGCTGATGTGCTGCGCTCACCTGTTTGCCTGGTGGCTGTGGACGAGGGGCAGATCGTTGGAATTTTACGCGGCAGAAAAGAGAGGTTGGCCAGCCTGTTTGTGCGCAAAGACTACCACCAGCAGGGCGTCGGGCGCCAGTTGGTGACCCGCTTCGAAGCCGAGAGCGCCGCCCAGGGTGTTGCGGTAATTCGGGTCGCCTCCACGCTGTATGCCATCCCGTTTTACAGCAAAATGGGCTACAAGAAGTCGACCGGGCTGCGCAACGCCTGGAGCTTTGGGGGTCAAGGGTTGCAGGTCCAACCGATGAAAAAAAATTTGAAATGATCCCCAATGGTGTTTCGCAAGCAGGGTGTCGCGTGCCATGTAGGGCGACCCTTAAGAGTTTCAGACAGCGTGCCTGTACTCGACCACGACACCATTCTGTTGATAGCTTGCGATCAGCAGTCCTGAAAAAGCTGTCAGTTCAGATTGAAATTCGTGGAAGTAAACGAACAAAGCAAAATCGCCCATGGTAAAGGTACCGGCCTGCATTGCCTTGCCCTGCCAGGATCAAAATCATACCGATCCCCAGGTTGGCAGCATTGTGATCATTCGATATAAAATTTTTAGACGAAGTTAATAAAAAATGACGTTTATCTTACCCAATTGGGTACAACAAACCCTGCAAATAGTTGTTTTGTCGTTCTATAATATTAAAATGGTAAGTCCCCTTGTGGGTGTTGGTACCTCTTGGCAACTGGGAACTGACATTCAGATCGAGAAAGATGCGGAATAGCTATCGCCTAATTTTTGCTGAAAACGCGCGCTGAACCGAAGGAAAACCTCGTCAAGGATAAATGCCAGCTCCTGGCAAATTGAGTGTGTTATGAGAATGGCTCGAAGTGGACTGCCCACCAGGGCAACGGGCCAGATTGCACGATGCAGTTGGCTGTGAAGAACTCCCCCATTTGGAAGATGTACCATGGGCGAGTTTTTTAATTAAAGATCAAAATACTGGCAAGCTGCAGCAAGAACTGATCATCGTTTGCTTTACAGGTAGGCTGAGAAAGAACAGAGATTATTCAATTTAACAGAGAAATCGCGCAGCGAATAACGCCAATATTGGGAGGCGGAATGAATACAAAATTGTTTCAACTTCAAACGGGGATCACCATAGAATATTCTCTTTCGGGGACAAGCAATCCCGGCAACCTGGTTTTTGTGCATGGGCTGGGGCCAAACCTGCGCCAGTTCAAACCGCAAGAGGCGTTTTTCAGCCCGCATTTCCGGGTGGTGCTGGTCTCATTGCGGGGTCACGGTGGTTCGTCCATGCCGGAGCATGCCCGCAAAGAGGATTTTACGGTAGAGCGGCTCGCTGCCGACGTCAAAGCGCTGCTCCTCGAGCTGGATATCCACCGGATCCATTTTGTTGGTAATTCACTGGGCGGTTTGGTCGGCTATCAATTGCTCAAAACCGACCAAGAATTAATTTCTTCGCTGACTACCTTTGGAACCACTGCCGAACTGCATACCTCTAAGGCGCTGGTGGTGTTTCTGACTTCATTGACGCGTATCTTAGGTCCAAAAACCCTGGGTAAATTGGCCAGTATAAGCACGAAGGATAAAGCCGTTGCCAGGCGAATGGCCGAGATGTTTGCCGCAGCCAACAAGACAGCCGTCTGGATGACACAGCATAATATCAGCGACTATAACTATGTGCCAGTTCTTCAAGACTGTGATTTGCCCATGCTCATCCTCAAAGGTCAGCTGGATGCGGAGATCAACGCCAAGCTTGATTCGACTCTCAAAGTACTGCACCAGAACCCAAATTTCCGATTGAGCGAACTCGAGGGGGCCGGACACTTCTCGAATATGGAAAAACCTGAACTATTCAACCAGATACTGCTTGATTTTTTGAATGGTATGGATGCATGAGGATCACGATAACAAATATGCTGCCTGATCTGGGCAGCGGCATGAATACGATTGGAGGAAACATGAACACCAACCCGATCTGGGGATTTTTGCGGACGCTTTTTTTGTTTCTCAGCTTCAGGATCAGGTTCCTGAAAAAAGATGTAAATCGGATGATCACCATGGAGGATGGCCAGGTTTTTCGCATTTTCAGGCACGTCAGAATCCGAGCTGCAAATATGAATAAGCCTGAAGGCGCTTTTGTCGTTCGCTTCAGGCCAAAGGATATGACGGTCCAGCAGAACATTCGCTTTTCTTTGCTTACGATGTTAATCTTTATGGGCTTTCACGGTTTTCGCGAGAAATTCTGGTGCGTCAACGATCAATCTGGTTTATGCCAGGGAGTCTATGCCTGGCAGACGGTCGAAGATGCCGAGAACTATTCAAAGTCCATCGCGATGCGTGTCATGACCAGCAGGTCCGATCCGGAATCGGTCAGTGCCAGAGTCGTCGAACAGAAGGCTGAGACCTATTGGCTTTTTAAAGACGAAAAGTAAAGGGAAATACCTGTGGCATAAACACGCAATTGAAATTGCAGTTTTATGAATAAGCAGTTGAAAATGAAAGGAAAAGAATCATGATTATTAATTGGTGGGCGTACCTGATTTGGATTCCCGCTGCAAGCTTGCTCGGGTTCCTGATCACCTATATTTTTGCTGGAATCCTGCGATGGCAGCGGAGTATCTTCTTAATCCCTTATGTGGTTTTGACAACCTTGTTTGTTTATACTTATGCACGTTGGAGTAACTTGAATCTGACCGGAATGATCAGTAACAATTGGGGTTGGGGCATCGTAGGCGCGATCATCGCCAGCCTGCTGCTGGTTCGGGCGGTCCTGAGGCAGCCCGTTTCTCCGCGGTCCCAGGGCAAAGCGCTTATTTTTAATAGTATCTGGCTTGGCCTGATTTATGGCGCTGTTGATTCCATCCTGCTATCCGTACTTCCAGTATGGATCACCTGGCAGGCTTTCTCAACTTTCGATTTTGCTGCCACCCTGATAGGAAAGATCGCGATCGGTGTGTTGGCCTTTATCCTCAGCGAGGTCGTCACGGTTGCCTACCATTGGGGTTATCCGGAGTTTCGATCGAAATCAGTCATGCAACCGGTGATCGGCAACGGCATTTGCACTTTAGCGTATCTGTTGTCTATGAACCCACTCGCTGCCATTGGCAGCCACGTTGTGATGCACATCGCGGCAGTATGGCATGGGCCAAAACAGACGGTTCAATTGCCACCGCACTATCCAATCGTTGCCGGCAATAAAGGCAGTCTCCAGCAGACAGGGCAATTCCAATAAAAATGGTGGATAATTTCAAGGTAAAACCGGTGAATATGCATCTTGGCGTAGGATTGGGGCACGGCCCTTCACTGAACTAAACGTTAAAAATTTACGATCCAATGAACTGAGCTTTACTCCTGCGGGCCGTACCGCTCAACCCGCATCCTGGCAGTAATCCCGTGGGCCAGCATGCGCTCGACATTGCACTGGCGTTCGGTCACTTCCCCGATCCGCCGGCTGGCCTCCGGGGTCATTTTTTTGATAGGTGACCGTCTTCAGTATTCCCGGCTGATCTGCATCAGACCTTTCTCACCGGAGATCATCTCCAGCGCTACCCGTACTTTGAACTGAATTGTCGTCGTGCTATGGAGACCTGCTCGCAGCAGCACAGCGGGCTGATTTCAGGAATGCCCGTCCTAATGCCAGCTGCCTGGATAGGCCCAGAGAGAAGGAATATCGATCACCGTGGTCCGGTCGCGGACTTTTTGCAGGCCCGTCAGCACGATCATTGAGATTATTGTAGCATGAGCCGCTTGTGGGCATTGCCGCTCAGGGCGCGGTTTTGCTGTGCGCAAATGCCAGCAGGTCCGGAGCTGCTTTGAGCATCACCAGGTATTTCTCTCCAGCCTGGCTCAGGGTCATGCTGCGGCCGCGGGCCTGGGCGGCCTGCGCGGTTTCGGTGGGCAGGCTTTCAGCCTGGAAGGCAATGGGCTTGCCAAGGATATCCTCAAACCAGCGGGCATTGCCGGCCGCGGGGTGAACGGTGGCGGCGGCATACAGCTCAACAGCCTGCTCAAGTTCTCCGGCTTCCGCCAGGATCAGCGCCAGGACGCCCAGGCTGATACAGAAGACCATATAATTACCCTGCTTCACGCCGTTTTCCAGGGCCGCGATCAGGCGCTCCCGGGCCAGGAGCAGGTCGCCGCGCCGATAGGCGGTTAATCCTATTAAGGGCAGTGAAATTCCTTTCATTAATGTTTCGGTTGTTTTTTCAGTATGATTTAAACGAGATTGGAAGTTCTGCTCTGCCTGGGTCCAATCCTGGCGCAGCAGGTCCAGTATGCCCCAGTTCAGGCACACACTATACTTAAATGGAGTTTGCGCTAAACCAGCCCGATCTTCTGCGGACATGTCCGGACCGAGTCGGACCGCGGCGTAATGGCCGGTGGCCAGATGGATGAGGTCGAGGATCCAAAGGTTGAAGAGTTGCCCCATCCAATCTTCTGGCCGGTTGGTAAAAGCCACGGCTTGCTCCATCAGCGGCCTGGCCTCTGCGTACAGGCCAGCATGATATCTGGTTATTCCGCGCATGCCATGAATGCTCATCGATTCGTCGTAAGTGATGAAACACTGCGGGTATGAAACCTGTTCCTCGATCGTGCGCATCGCCTCCTCAGACCGGCCAACTCCTATCAGCGCGAATCCACGGTTCAGCAGCAAATCGGAAATTAAGATCGGATCTCCGGAGGGACGCTGGGTTTCTAACCCCAACTCAGCGTAATGCAGCCACTCGCGCATGTTGCCTCTGAACCTGTGTCCTGCGGCGACGTGTGTCAACCCCCAACCAACATCCCAGGGATCTTCAGAACCATACATCAGGTCCAGGCCCTTCTGGAAAAATTCTAAGGGTTTTAGATTTCCTTCGCCGGAGCAGAAACAATAAATTCCCCGGGTGAACTGCAAGAAGGCCTGCTCGCGGCTCAGTCCGGAAGCCAGATCGGGTTGGGCGCGCAGTACGTTTTCGACCTGCGCCAGTACCTGCCGGCAGGGTTCGAATCTGAACTGGCGGATCAAAAAATTGGCCAGCAGGTCGCCCAGGCGCAGCCACAGGAGCAAACGGTGCGGGCCAACCCCTTCCTCCTCCAACCGTGCCATGGTTTTCTTACACAACCCGACCCCTTCGCCAAACAGGTCGCGGACCGTTTGATAGCGCCCCAGCGCCCAGACGGCATTCTCCAACAGGCGGATACACTCGTGCTGCGCTGCCCAATTCCAGGCCTCCAACAAATCGGGGTATTCGTGGTCCATTTCCCCCAGCGCATTGAACAGCTCGCTGCTTTTCAAACGGGGTTCCAGGTCGGCCAGTGCCATCATGAAGACCTGGCAGTGCCGTTCGCGGACCGCCTGTTCCCCGGCAGGATCAGCCGCCAGCTCCGCCTGAGCGTACTGGCGCAGCAGCTCGTGGATGCGGAAGCGGCCCTGGCCGGTGGGCCGCAGCAGGCAATGGTCGACCAGAATTTTCAGGGTGTTCAGAGGGACTTCTGCCACCTGCCCGGCGCATTGGGCGGAGAACGCGCCCCGAAAAACGGACAGGCGCAGAAAGGCGGTACGTTCGGCCTGGCCCAGCAGCCGCAGCGAATATTCAAAGGTGGCCCGCAGGCTGCGCTGGCGGTCGGGCAGGTCGGCCCAATCTGCCGCCAGAAAATCCAGGCTGTGCTGGATGTGTTGGGCGATCTGCCCCGCTTCCAATACATCCATCCAGGCCGCTGCCAGCAAGATGCCCAGCGGCATGCCATGCAGCAGCCGGCAGATGGCGGCTACAGCCTGGCTGTTCGCCGCGTTCAAGGCGAAGCCCGGACACCTGCGCCGGGCCGCCTGTTTGAAGAGCTGCACGGCGCCATATGAGTTCAAGCCTTCACTTTCGCCCACCTGCTGGGGGTAGGGCAGTCCTTCCAGGACAAAGACCTGCTCGGTGTTCAAGTTCAGGCGGACGCGCGAGGTCGCCAGGATGACCAACCCCAACGTGCGGCGCAGCAGGCGGCCCAACCATCCGGTCTCAGCGAGCATCCCCTCGAAACCATCCATGATCAGGAGCAGTCTTTTGTCCCGCAAGAAGTTGAACAGACGCTCCTCTAAGTTATATGAACTAACAACCAGTCCGGCTTCGGCCGCCTGTTCGAGCCGGACGGCGCGGGCGATGAGCGGGGGGAGGGTTTCCTGGGCCTGGCGCGCATCCAGCTCCACCAGGTAGACCCCGTCCGGGAAAACAGGCAGCAGCGACCACCCGGCTTCCAGGGCCAGGCGGGTCTTGCCCGTTCCCCCCACGCCGGTCACGGTCACCAGGCGGGTTTCACCGGACAGAATGACCTGCCTGAGCGCCTTGAATTCCACTTCGCGCCCCAGGATTGAGGTCAGCTGAACCGGCAGGTTGTGCGCGGGCTGGGACCTGGGAGAGGCTGGTGAGAAGCGGCCGGATTGGATCTCTGCGTATAATTGGATGGTGGCGTGGCCGGGTTCCGCATCCAATTCCTGGCTAATGCCTCTTGGAGGGCCTGGTATTGGCGGACTGCCCCCTGGGGCTGGCCAGAAAGGGCATACAGGCGCATTAATCCGGCATGAGCTTCTTCATGGCTTTTCTCGATGGATAACACCTGCTGCAGCAGCGCGATCCCCTGTGAATACTCCTGGCAGTTCTCATGCAGCCTGGCCAGACCCAATAAGAGCTGCAGGAAGGTCTGGCGCAGCGCCGCGCGGCGTTGGAAGGTCCATTCTTCGTAGGGATCATCCGGCAGCAGGTCGCCCGGGTAATACGCCAGAGCATCCTGATAGACTCGTGGGTCCTGGCTATCTTTGGCTAGAGCCGCCGCTTCCTCGAACAGCGCGACGTCCACCCGCAGCACCTGCCCCGGTCCGGTTACCAGGGTCAGAAAGCCTTCCTCCAGCACCAATCCGCCGGCGGCGTGCGCCTCGAGCACCCGCCTGGCAACGTAAAGGGTGCGGTGAAAATTGTTTGCCGCAGCGGAGGGGTCTGAATCGGGCCAGAAGGTTTCACACACCTGGTCGCGGTGCAGGCGTTGGCCAGGGGTTAGAGCCAGCAGCTTGACCAGGTTGCGCCCGCGGCGCGATTTCCAGCGTGCTTCGGGGATGCGCACGCCGTCCACCGAGACGGCAAACCCACCCATAAGCTGGATGTGCAGCTCTTTTTTTAAGTCCTTACCTGCCGGGATTTCCTGCATACGCCCCATGCCCCGAATTCTGAGAAAAGACGATCAGTTTACCTTTTTATCTTACAATTCGATTTTCTCAGAGTCAAGATTTGCAGGTAGTTTTGCCGGTTTATTAATATAGGCTAATTCACCAGATAAGCGTTCAGAAATTTACAATCCAATGAACTGAGCCTTACTCCTGCGGGCCGTACCGCTCAACCCGCATCCTGGCGGTAATTCCGTGGGCCAGCATGCGCTCGACGTTGCACTGGCGTTCGGTCACTTCCCCGATCCGCCGGCTGGCCTCCGGGGTCATTTTTTGATAGGTGACCGTCTTCAGAAATTTGCCCACCCACAGGCCGCCGGTGTAACGGGCGGCGCGGCTGGTGGGGAGGATGTGGTTGGTGCCGATGGTCTTATCCCCATAAGCAACGGTTGTTTCCTCGCCAATAAACAGCGAGCCGTAGTTGCGCAGCCGGGCCAGGTACTCATCCGGGTTCTTGACATGCAGTTCCAGGTGTTCGGGTGCGTAGTCGTCGCTGAGGGCAACCGCCTCATCCAGGCTTTCGACGATCGTTATCCGGCCGTTGTTTTTCCACGACAGCCCGGCCACATCCCGGGTGGGCAAGACGGCCAGTTGGGACTCCACCTGGGCCAGGCAATCCCGCGCAAATTCCATGCTGAAACAGATCAGCGCGACGCCGCTGTTCGGGTCATGTTCGGCCTGGCCGAGCAGGTCGCAAGCCACCAGGGCCGGGTCGGCCGAATCATCCGCGATGACCATGATTTCGGTGGGACCCGCCAGCAGGTCAATCCCGCAGCGCCCAAAAAGCTGGCGCTTGGCTTCGGCCACATATTTATTGCCCGCCCCGCACAGCATATCGACCGGCTCTAGTCCGCCCAGCCCGAAGGCCATCATCGCAAAGGCCGGAACGCCCCCCAGGATAAAGATTCGATCCGCACCGGCTTTTTTCATGGCGTTGATCGTGGCCGGAAAATAGCCCTCGCCTTTTACCGGCGGGGTAAAGGTATAAATGTGGTCCACCCCGGCTACTCTGGCGGGGATGATGCTCATCTGGGCAGAGCCGAACATCGGGTAGCGCCCGCCCGGAATGTAGCTTCCGACCGATTTGACCGGGATGTGCTTGTGTCCCAGGATGACCCCCGGGGAGAGTTCTACTTCCAAAGGCTGCAGGCACTTGAGCTGCGCCTGGGCGAAGGCGCGCACGTTGGCCTGGCAGAAATCGGTATCGGCGATGACCTGTGGGTCCAGCCTGGCAATCGCACCCTCGATCTGGCTTTCGCTCAGTTCAAACTGCGCCGGATTCCAGTCATCGAATTTCTGGCTGTATTTGCGCACCGCGTCCATGCCGTTCTTCTCGATCTCGAGGAGCATCTCCGAGACGACCTGACTGGTCTCGGGATCGTTTTCGAACAATCTGTGCCCGCCGTCCTTGTAAATCTTCATAGCTTGCCTTCTTTCATTACTTCCAGGAGTTCCCTGCGACCAGCGCCCGTTGCAAGTTTCTTTAATACCGGGACGTTCTCACTTTAAAGAGGTATTTTACACGAAATCTTTAGCAAAAGGGGCTTGACAAGCGACCAACGGTCGCTTATAATAATAGCGACCGACAGTCGCTATAAAGGAGTCCACGATGCCCAAAGGGGTTCCCCTTACAGATGAAGAGTTGGATCGACGCCGCCACCAGATTTTCAACGCCTCGGTGAACCTTTTCCTGACTCAAGGTTTTCGTGAAACCAGCATGCGCGAGATAGCCAAAGCGGCCAGGATGGGCAAATCCAGCCTGTACGATTATTTCAAGACCAAGGATGAAATCTTGCTTTGGGCCATCGAAGATGAGCTTTTCGACCTGACTGCTGAGGCGCGCAAGATCGTCAGCCAACCGCTGCCGGCCATCGAACGCCTGCGAATGGTGATGAGCAACCACCTGGAATTTCTTCTGGATCGCAAAGAATTCTATTCGAAACTCATTTTTGAAGTCCAGCAGCTCACCCTTGAAAGCCAGCAGCACATTCAAGTCAAGCGTCATATATATCAGGATCTGATCCGCCAGCTGATTGAAGAAGGCATTCAGGAAGGTGTTTTCCGCCCGGTGGATGCGCTGCTTACCGCGCGCACCTTGATCACCATCCTGACCCCGACTGCTTTTACCACTCGCCCCACCGGCACCCCACAGGAAATGCTGGACATGGCTTTTGGCATCCTGCTAAAAGGCATTCAGGCCTGATCTTTTTTTGTCAACATAAGCGACCGATCGTTCGCTTATATCAGGAGAGCCGAATGAAAACGTATATCCTCCCCCTCGCAGATCCACATGCTGACCTGGAAACGGTCGGCGGAAAAGGTATGTCGCTGGCAAAACTCGCCAATTCTGCCTTGCCCGTCCCGGATGGATTCCACGTGACCACCGAAGCCTACCGCCTGTTTGTGCATGCCAACGACCTGCAGGCAGGCATCCTCGCCGCGCTGCAAGATGTCGATACTTCGCGACCTGCCGCCCTCGAAACTGCTTCCGCAGCCATCATCGAGCTCTTTGCGCAGGCCGAAATTCCCGCCGAGCTGGCCGGCGCCATCGTGCAGGCCTACGCGACCTTGCCTGGCTCAAATCCGGCCGTCGCCGTACGCTCCTCGGCCACTGCCGAAGATTTACCGGGCGCATCCTTCGCCGGCCAGCAGGACACATATCTCAACATCACGGGTGCAGACAAAGTGCTCGAAGCCACCCGCAAATGCTGGGCCTCCTTGTGGACCGCGCGTGCCATTGGATACCGGACTCGCCAGAACATTCCGCCAGAAAGTGTGGCCCTGGCGGTGGTCGTGCAGCTCCTGGTCAATGCCGAAGCAGCGGGTATCCTGTTTACCGCCAACCCGCTCAACGGCGATCGCGATCAAATCGTGATTAACGCTGCCTGGGGGTTAGGCGAAGCGATTGTGGGAGGTTTGGTGACCCCCGACACGCTCATCCTCAGCAAACCAGAGGGGAAGATCGTCCACCGCGATACCGCCGAAAAGCTGGTGATGACCGTGCGCACCCCAAGCGGCACGACCGAGCAGCCTGTCCCTGATTCCCTGCGCAAGGTTCCGGCGTTGAGCGATGAACTCGCCGCTCGTCTGGCAGGTTATGGGGTGCAGATCGAAAAGCTGTACGGCACGCCGATGGACATCGAATGGGCCCTGGCGGACGGGAAATTCGCCATCGTGCAGGCCCGTCCGGTAACGGCACTGCCCGAAAAGCCGCTGCAGTGGACACCACCCGATCCAAAAGGCGTTTATATGCGCACCAGCGTTGTCGATCTGCTGCCCGAGCCGCTCAGCCCATTGTTCGTATCTTTGGGAATCCCAACATTAGTCAGGCAAATGCAACCGCTGGGGGCGCGCCTGACCCACTCCAGGCCGGTTTTAGCTGCTGATTATTTTGCGGCGATCAATAATTACGCTTATATGAATGCCGCCTTCCCATCCGGGTCGTGGTGGTGGATTATTACCGGCCTGCTGCCGGCCTACCCGCGTATGCTGAGCAAGCTGGTCCCGGTCTGGCGTGATGAACTGCTTCCAGAATACCGGGCGCAGATTGATCTATATAAAGAGAAAACGCCTGCCGGTATGTCAACCCCGGATCTGTGGCAGAACGCGCAGAAGATCCTGGATGCTGCCATGTACTATGTCTGCGGGCTGATGTTTGCCACGATGGGTGCTTCGGCCGGTTCAGAAGGATTATTGACCTGGGTATACAACAAAATCGCCCGTCGGGAAGGCGATCCGGATGCAACAGTGCTATTGATGGGCTGGGACAATATCCCTGTGCGCTCCGAAAAGTCGCTCTACGACCTGGCGATGTGGTGCCGCGAACGGCCCGGTCTGGCAGATGCCATCCTGGCGTCGCCCGCTGCCGCGTTGAGCACCCGGTTGAAAACCGGTCAGGCACCGGAAAGCGTTGCCGCAAATGTGTGGGCAGAGCTGCAAGCGCGTTTTGACCGGCACATGGAGCAGTTCGGGCACATCATTTTCCAGCTGGATTTCGCCGCACCGCTGCCGGTCGATAACCCGGATCCATTGTTGGAAAATATCAAGATGTATCTGCGCGGTGAGGGCACCAATCCGTACGAACGCCAGCAGAAAAGCGAGGAAAGACGTCGCGAGACAGCGGCTATCATGCACAGCCGTCTCAAGGGCATCAAGCACTGGATGTTTGCCAAGGCGCTCAGCTGGGGGCAATCCCTGGCCGAAGTACGCGAAGATGCCCTGGCCGAGATCGGGTTGGGCTACCCGATTCTGCGCGCTATACTGCGCGAACTGGGACAGCGTCTGGTACAGGCGGGTGCCATTGAGCAGCCGGAGGATATCTTCTGGCTGGAAAAAGATGAGGTAGAAAACTGTATCGCCGCTTTGGAGCGAGATGACCGCTTAGACAGTCTGGCCGTCCATGTGACCCAGCGCAAAGCCTTCAACCAGAAAGCAAAACGAGAGACGCCGCCCCCGATGATGCCCATGAAGAAAACACACATGGGGTTCAGCACGAAAAGTTTTCTGGCAGAATCTGATATCAATCTCACCGGCCAGATTCTCAAGGGTGTGGCTACCAGTTCTGGCAAAGTGACCGCCCCGGCGCGCGTATTGCATGGCCCCCAGGACTTTGACCAGATGCGCCCCGGAGATATCCTCGTGGCGGGCACCACCACCCCGGCCTGGACGCCGCTCTTCGCCATGGCTTCCGCCGTGGTGACCGACATCGGTGGACCGCTCAGCCACGGCAGCATCGTCGCCCGGGAATACGGCATTCCGGCTGTGATGGGTACCGGGGTTGCCACCCGGCGCATACACAGCGGTCAGATGGTCACCGTAGATGGCTCGAAAGGGGAGGTTATCCTCGAAAACACTGCCGGATGAAACCCGCGGTGCGGGCACGCGCCGCTCTTGCATGCGGCAACATCATCTGCCGTTAGCTCAAAACCGGGAAAATCCGTGCGTGTGGTAATCCGGCGCCAGAGGAACTGTAGAAATCTCATTGGCCAACAGCATGATCAATCAACGTGACGCATCTAAACGCAATTTGTACATCTTGACCTTCGTTCTGTTGGTGGCGCTGCTCGGTTACGGGATCGTTATCCCCATCCTACCCTTCTACATCGAAAGCATGGGCGCCGGCGGCACGGAATTGGGATTGTTGGTCGCATCGTATGCCATCATGCGCCTGTTCTGCGGCCCGGTCTGGGGCAGCCTGTCCGACCGGGTCGGGCGTAAGCCGATCTTGCTGATTGGCATATTGGGCAATGCGCTTGCCATGGTCTGGTTCGGGCTGGCCACCCAATTGTGGATGCTGTTTGCGGCCCGCATCCTGTCCGGAATCCTGTCTTCTGCCACCTCGCCGACCACCATGGCCTATATCGGAGACAGCACGCCCGAAAAAGAGCGCGGCGGCGGGATGGGACTGCTGGGGGCCGCCGGCGGGATTGGTACGATCCTCGGTCCAGCCCTGGGCGGTTTCCTGGGAGGCGAAACGCTTTCCATCCCATTTTTCGTCGCCGCCGGGTTGTCCTTCATCTCACTGCTGCTGGCCTTGATCTTTCTACCGGAATCCTTACCCAAAACAGAACGCCAGAAGGCCGAAGACAAAAAGAATATCCTGGATATGCGGCTGTGGATGACCACCATCCGCAGTCCGCTTGGCTTACTCTTCCTCCTGACCTTCATCAGCACCTGCGGCCTGATGATCTTTGCCAATGTGTTCGGATTGTACGCGCTGGAACGTTTCAGCTACGGGACTCAGGAAGTGGGCGTAATGATGATGGTATTGGGGTTGGTCTCAGCGTTGGCCCAGGGCGCATTGGCAGGGCCGCTTACCGCTCGCTGGGGAGATGAGCGGATCATCAAGAGCGGGCTTCTGCTCACTGCGATCGGGTTTATCTTGATGCTGCTGGCAAATACTTACCTTAACCATCCTGCTCACGACCGCCCTTTTCGGCCTGGGCACCGCACTGCAAGTGCCCGCGTTGTCTTCTTTGACCTCGAAACGCGCCACGGTACCCCAGGGTGTTGCCATGGGGCTGAGCAATTCCTTCGTCAGCCTGGGGCGCATTTTTGGGCCAGTGTTAGGGGGTACAATCTTCGATGTCAATATCTTTTTGCCTTACCTGAGTGGCTCCGCGATCATGGGAATTGGGTTTTTGGTCAGTCTGGTAACGCTGCATAAAACGGATAAGGTCGTTGGTTTATCCGACCAGTCAAGGTAAGCGAGCATGACCCTCACCCTCATTGCCGCCCGGTTGTTACTCATGATCGTCCCTGCCGTTCTCTTGTTCACAGGAGAAGCGGGAGGCAATATATTGGAAGGCAGTCCCATCAGGATAGCACTCCTGATTTGCGTCCCCATGCCGTTGATCGTGATCGGAATCTTCTGCACCTACCAGGGTGTAATTAATGCCGTGCGCGCCCTGTCGGACAGGCCTGTCCATTATGTGCTCAGCATCCTGCTGCTGTCTGCATGCGGTGCTTCACGATCACCACTGCATATTGCACGATGCCAGCAATCCCGTTTCGCCAAAGTTGATTACCCAGGATCAAGGCTATGCTCCCCATGATATATTCTTTGGCGGGCAATACACCTATCTGGCCGATCAGGATAAAGGTTTCATCATCCTTGAATACCTGGAAGAGCTGCAGAAATGAACATTCAGCGGGTAGGGTTCTACATCTTTTTGTCAATGGTTGGTAGATGAAAGATGTGTACCCTCCCTTTTCTGCCAAAACAGCGCCCTGGCATTGTGCCAGGGCGCTGGGGGATTGGCCGGCGATGATTGTACTCCGGCATTCAGTTTAATTTGAGCAGTCTCAACTGCCCAAATCAGAAATGATTTGCTGATACTCTTCCCGATTGATTTCGCCTTTGGCGTAGCGCATTTGGGCAATGTCTTTTGCTGTTGGTCCTTGAGGAGCGCTGCTTTGGAGAGCGCTGCCTTGCGGGGAACTTCCACCAGTGCGGCGAACCGCCCAAACAATGAGCAGTACCAGGCCCACCAGCACTGCCGCCGTAAGCGCCCATCCCACGATCATTCCCGCCCAACCAAATCCATGAAATCCGTACATCATATTTGCCACCTTTCACTAACTACCTGATATGATCATACTGCGCCAGGATGAATATTTCATGACACAAATGTGAAGTTTTAATAAAGGTGAAAACAATCCAGAGCATAGGGATTCCGCATGGCAAACGTTGCCTGCCGATCACCCGGTTTTGATAGAATTATCAGGGGGAGGTTTGGGGAACTTTTCTGCGGTAAATTCGTCTCAAAGATATTACCGCGCTCATTAAGAGTGTTTTTTGTGTTCGAATACTTTATGGAGGCATCCTTGAAATCGCTGCGCATCATCGCTTTACTGGTGGTCCTGGCAAGTCTGCTGATGACTCCTTCTGCTCGCCTAGCCGCGGCCCAGGCCGATCAAATCTCCTTAACCGTCACCCCCGCCGGTGATGGGTATTTCAAGAACGGGGAATGGCTGGCCGTATGGGCAGAAATCGAAAATGCTGGCTCGGATATCGAGGCCCAGCTATCGGTGCAGATCACCGGCTCCTCCTCACAATCAACTTATGCCGTGGACGTTTCGCTGCCTTCGGGCGCGCGCAAACGCGTGCCTTTATACATCCTACCCAACAACTTCTCGCGTGAGCTTGAAGTTCAGCTCAAGACACAAGACACCCTGCTGGCGAAGCAAAAAATCACCGTCCGTCCGCAGGGCAACATCACCTATCTGGTTGGCCTGGTCGCGAGTGAACGCGGCGGCCTGGCCCTTCTGAACGGCATCACCCTGCCGGGGCAATCCCGGCCTAAAGTGATCCTCGACCTGGCCCCGGCCGACATTCCCGAACGCAGCGAAGGCCTGGGCTCGTTTGACCTGCTTGTTTTCAACGACGTCGATACTTCGCGATTGACGCCGGCCCAGGCCGAAGCACTCGCCGGCTGGGTCCACCAGGGCGGGCAGCTGGTTATCGGCGGGGGTTCGGGTACGGCCCTGACCCTTTCCGGCCTTCCAACAGACCTGCTGCCGGTGGAAGTAAATGGACAGGGCGAGATCCGGGCCGAAGATTTGAACGATCTGGTGGCGTTCGCCGAAGGCAGCACCATCCGCACCACCGGGACCTTTGTGTGCGCGACCGTCACCCCTGCGCCTCAGGCACGCACCCTGGTTGAAGCCAGCCTCTCACCCCTGGTAGTCGAAGGCAGCTACGGCAAAGGCCGGGTGGATTTTATCGGCTTGAACCTGAGCAGCGCGCCGTTCAACAGCTGGCCGGATACGATCGCTTTCTGGAACCGGCTTGTGGCATCCCTCGGCCAATACCCGATGGACCAGCCGCCAGACATCTCCATGCGCCAGCTGGCCGGGATGAACATGGTCAGCAACCTTTCCAACATTCCAGCCCTCGACCTGCCTTCCATCCGCTGGCTGACCATCTTACTGGGTGTGTACATTCTCCTGGTCGGGCCGGCCAATTATTTAATCTTACGCAGGCTGCGCCGCTTGCAGCTGGCCTGGCTGACAATTCCGGCCCTGACCCTGCTGTTTTCAACCGGCGCGTTTGGCATGGGCTATTTAATGCGCGGGACGGATGTGATCATGAACCAGATCGCGCTGATCGCCCCTAACGGCAGCGGTTCGGCAGCGGTCACCAACTATTTAGGATTGTTTTCACCATCCCAACGCTCGTATGCGCTGGAGGTAAAGACGCCGGGGCTGCTCAGCGCGATCATTGGCTATGACGGCAACCCCTGGAATTCCACCGGGGGGGTGACAGGCAGCAGCGCCGTCTTTATCCAGGGCGATCGTCCGAAGATAGAAGGCTTGTCCGTGAACCAATGGTCCTTCCAGACCTTTGCCGAGGAGGAGCAGTGGGGACAGTTTGGCAGCCTGCACGGCGATTTGCGCCTGGAAAATGAAAAAATTGTGGGCACGATCCGCAACGAGACCACCGTACCCCTGACCGACAACTTCCTGATCGCCGGGCAAAATTTCATCCACCTGGGGGACCTGGCGGTGGGCCAGGAAAAACAGGTGGAATTAAGCTTTGGCGATATTACTGCCAACCGCTTCGGCCCACCGGTCAGCTACCGTCTATATGAAGGCCAGAATGGATTTGGCAACGACCGTTTGCTCAATCTCAAAATATCGATTCTAAACAGCACCATGAATGGAAAAGGGATGCAGGTTGGCCCCGTGCAACGGCCCGTTCCGATGGTAAACCCATCCAACAACCTCACCACCAGTCTGAGCGATCTTGCGGTGACCTTCCTGGGATGGACTGATCAGGCCCCGCCGGACGTGACCGTGAACGGTCAGCCCATTCAAAAGCAGACAATCGGCATGGTGACCCAAAATTTACCCTATCAGATCAGCGGGTTGGATGAAATATCCATTCCGATTGGCATGATCCCTGGCACGGTGACCCAAAGCCCGGTGGATGGCGGCATCTGCGGTAATGGAGATGTGACTGCCGTATATATGCAGCATGGCTCGGCCGAAATGACCTTTCAGGTGCCCGATCTGAGCGGATACACCACCCAGGAACTGCGCTTGAACCTGGCGATCGACGGGTCGCCGCTCTCCACACCGGGAGTTGAACTTTACCAGTGGAGCGACCAGGCCTGGACCATAATAAAAGATCCTGTACTCGGGGTCAACCTCATCGCTCAACCCAAAAATTACATCAATTCTGACGGGTCGATCCGCCTTCGGCTGACGATGGAGTCTGGGGCAGGCGGGTACTGCTCGTACATCGACCTCGGGCTGAAAGCCGGAAAAACTGCAACCCAAGGAGGCCAGGATGTCAGCCATTGAGATTCGGCATCTGACCCGCCGCTACGGCAAGGTGGAGGCCGTCCAGGATCTGAACCTGACCATCCCCAAAGGGTCGCTCTTTGGCCTGATCGGTCCCAATGGGGCCGGGAAGACCACCACCCTGCGCATGCTGGCCGGATTGTTGGAGCCTACTTCAGGAGAAATCCTGGTCGCGGGTGAGCTGGTACGAAACGACCGCAGCGGATTGCAGCACGGCATCGGCTACATGCCGGACTTCTTCGGGGTGTACGAAGACCTGCTGGTCTGGGAATACCTGGATTTCTTCGCGCGCTGCTACGATATGCCGGCTGCCCGCCGCAACCAGGTGGTGGATGAACTGCTCGATCTGGTCGACCTGGCCGATAAACGGGATGACGATGTCCAGAGCCTTTCGCGCGGTATGCGCCAGCGGCTGTGCCTGGCCCACGCCCTGGTGCACGACCCGGATGTGCTCCTGCTGGACGAGCCCGCTTCGGGCTTGGACCCGCGCGCCCGGGTGGAAATGCGCGAGCTGCTGCGCGAATTGGGCGCGATGGGCAAAACCATCATCCTCAGTTCGCACATCCTGGCCGAGTTAGCCGAACTGTGCGACTCGATCGCGATCATTGAGAAAGGGCGGTTGGTTGCCAGCGGACTGCTGACGGAGATTCGCAGCAAAGCGCAGAGCGGAAAACGCATCCGCGTGCGCGTGCTCTCGCCGGTGGAGGAAGCCATGCGCGTGCTGAGCACAAGCGAAGGCGTGACACAGGTATTCCCCCCGGCGGAAAGCGACCCGGCGGGCACCTTGGAGTTTGACTTTTCCGGCGGTGACGAAGCCGGCGCGGCCCTGTTGGAAACCCTGGTCAACCATCAAATCCACCCGTTTGCTTTTGAAGAGCTCCATACCGGATTGGAAGAATTGTTCCTCAAACTGACGAAAGGGGAAGTGGCATGAAAGGCATTCGCTCCTGGTTCACCCCCAATCCTATCCTGGTAAAAGAGCTGCGTTCGCGCATGCGCGGCCCGCGGGCCTTTATTACCCTGACCATCGCCCTGCTGATTATGTCGGGGTTGATGATTGGCCTGGTGAGCCTGCTTTCGGCCGCTGCCAGCCAGGTTGGCAGCAGTCTGCTCAGCCCGCAGATCGGTCAGATTCTCTTCGCCGCGCTGCTTATTTTTGAAATGCTGCTGGTATGCACCATTACCCCGGCTGTGACCGCCGGGGCGATCAGCACGGAACGTGAAAAACAGACCTTTGAAATGCTTCAGGCGACTCCTCTCGGCTCGGTGCGCTTGCTGTGGGGCAAACTGCTCTCTGCCTTGAGCTATGTGTTCTTGATAATCTTCGCGGCGGTTCCTCTGGCAAGCATCGTCTTCCTGTTCGGTGGGGTGAACCTGATGCAGTTGTTGAAGGGCTTGCTGGTGCTGGTGGTTGCGGCGGTTACCCTGGGGGTTTACGGCCTGTTTCTCTCCGCCTGGCTGGGCCGCACCGGTCGGGCGACGGTGGTTGGCTTCATCAGCGTGATGGTTCTGATTGTGGGACCGTTAGTGGGAATGATTGTCATCAGTCTTTTTGGCGCTCGGGCCGGCGGTCCCGTCACACCCCCTCAGACTCCTTCTGGCGTTCAGTCCTATTTCCATGCTGAGTTCGGCGATTGCCACCACCGGTAATGTCAATGATGCGAGCATGGGCGGGTTGTTGAATATCATCGCCGGTCAGTGGGATCCATCCATGGACCCAAGCGCCCTGACCCAATTTCCAAGGCCCCTTTACCATTACAGCCTGATCATCTGCGGGTTGGTCTCGATCCTTCTGTTCACGCTCACGGTAGCGCTGCTCCATCCCTCGCGCCGTTTCTTCCTGCCCACCCGGGTGGGGCTGATTGCGGGCGCAGTTTTGTTGTTTTTTTTGAGCCTGATTACTGCGGCATTTCTGCTCACGGCTCCGCATTATGAATGGGTCAAGGCAGCGGCTAATCTGCAAGCGGGTCCTGTTCCAATCCCAGCGAAAGTTATTCCGCCGAGCCAGCGGTAGTCCAAGCGGTAGAAGTGGCAACGCCTACCCCCGACAAGTCATACCCGGAGCCAGATATCTCCTGGCCAACCATAACCCCATTCTATCCATACCCGGGCATACCTGTTTCCGTGTCGAGTCCCACGCCCACTGTGATCACCGCCCAGGGGGCTCTGCTGCCCCTGCCGGACCAGATCGCGATTTATGCTGCAGCTGCCCGCCAGATTTATCTCAAAGACAACACGATGGAAGGCAGCGCTCCGTCCTTTCCGGAGGTATACCTGATTTCGTTCACCAATGACCGTACAGGGGACCCTGATCAGCCGGATGCCGGACCGTTTTCGCTCGAACCGGATCTGCGCAAAGGGATCACTGCCGCTTTAAGCGATCTTCCAGCGAGCCTCCATTGGGTAGACACCCTGGAGGAAGTTCCCAAAGATGCAAAGACCGGCGCCATCCTGAACGGCGGTCTGGCGATCACCTTTGGCAACATTCAATTCCAGATGGACGGCAGCGTACAGCTCCCGGCCAGCGTGTATATCGCCAGCATGATGGCCGGCGGCCAGACCTACGTTCTCAAAAATGTGGATGGCGAATGGCAGGTGACCGGCAATACCGGCAAGCAGTGGATCAGCTAACCATGAACGATCGCGCGCATTTTGAACTGATACCGTATATAACTCGCTTCCGGCGGCGCCTGCGCTTGCGCAGCGGGCTGGGTTTCCTGCAGCGCACCTTTTGGATGGCCTGCCTGGCGGGAGCCTTGATCCTGCTCGCCGGGCGCATCTGGCCGCTGGAAGGAACGCGCCTGTGGGCGCTGGCGCCGTTGGGTCTGTGGATGATGGCCTCGCTGGCGGTCCTGCTGTTCAAACCCTACCCCGACCTGCGCGTGGCACTGCGCGTGGACAGCGAACTGGGTCTGAAAGAAAGACTTTCCACCAGTCTGGTTTTCAACACGCCGCAGGCTGACCTGCAAACACGCGCATTCAACCCCCAACTGGTGGCGCAGATGAATGCCGACGCCCTGTCTGCGGTGCGCAAGATCGATGTCCGGCGCGTTTTTCCGCCCCGCTTCGAATGGCGCCGCCTGGCGGTGGGAGCCGTGCTGCTGGCGGGCGTATTATTGCTGGCTTTTCTGCCCAACCCGATGGACCAGGTGATTGTCGAGCGCAAAGCCGTGGCCCAGGCCGCACGCGAGCAGGCCCAAAAGATCGAAGAACTCAAAAAAGAGGTCGAAGACGCGGGTGACCTTTCTCCAGAAGAAAAAGAGAAGCTGCTGGAGCGTCTGGCAGAACTCGCCCGCCAGCTGGCTGCCAACCCGGGTGACCGCGAGCAGGCTCTGGCCGATATCAACCGCGCGGAACAGGCCATCCGCGAGCGGGTGGACCCCGGCGCAGCGGTAAAAAAGGCGGCGTTGGAAGGCATCGCCGCCCGGCTGCAGGCTTTGGCCGGGATGCAAAAAGACGAGCGCCTGGGCGATCTGCAAAAAGCGGCCGAAGACCTGCAAAAGCTGGCCGATCAGCTGGGAGGGATGTCCCAGGATGAGCGCGACCAGCTTGCCAGGGACCTTGGTCAGCTGGCGGCGCGCGCCTCGCAAGCCGGGGACAGCGCCACGGCCCAGGCCCTGGCTGCCCTGGCCCAGGCGGCCCTATCCGGCGACAGCGCCGCCGCTCAGCAGGCAGCCCAGGCCGGGCAGCAGGCCCTTAACCAGGCCGGTTCTACCCAGTCAGACCAGCAAGCCCTGCAGCGCGCCCTGTCTGGGGTCCAATCCAGCCGCCAGGCCATGTCGCAGGCCGGCACCAACGGTCAAACCGCCGGGCAATCCGGACAAACCGCGCAAAATTCTGGTCAGGGGCAGGGTCAAGGTCAGAGCCAGGGACAGGGGCAAGGCCAGGGACAGGGCCAACCCTCTGGCGGCGGTGGCGGCACGCAGGCCAATTCCCTGCCGCCCCGGCAGGGCCAGGGCTCATTTACCGGTCCCAATACCAGCAAACCGGCGGGCGGAGAAGGGGATCTCAATTCGCAGGTGTATGTACCCCGCGAAAAACTGCCCACCAATGGGGAGCAGTCCTTCATCCCCGGACAGGATACCGGCCAGGGCAGCGAGCAAACCAGCCAGTCGCCAGCGCCCTTGCCAGGGAGCAGCAATCCCTCGCTGATCCCCTACAGCTCTGTATACCAGACGTATTTGGATACCGCCGGCCAGGCCCTCGACCAGAGTGCCATCCCGGCGGACCTTAAAGATTTTGTTCGCCAATATTTCACGAATCTGGAGCCCTAACAGCCAGAAAAGGCCGCTTTTAACGGAGGAACCATTGACCACACAAGAGATGAATGCCGAAGAATTCCGGCGGATTGCCGAAGACATCGAACGCCAGGTGGGCCAGGTGATCGTCGGACAGCGCGACCTGGTCCGGCATACCCTGGTCACCCTGTTGGCCGGTGGGAATGCCCTCCTGGAAGGCGTGCCTGGCCTGGGGAAGACCATGCTGGTGCGCACCCTGGCCCAGGCCCTCGAGTGCGAGTTTTCACGCATTCAGTTCACCCCGGATCTTATGCCGGCCGATATCCTGGGCACCAACCTGATCGCCGAAGACGAGCAGGGGCGGCGCCAGTTCCAGTTTGAAAAAGGCCCGATCTTTTCCAACCTGGTGCTGGCCGACGAAATCAACCGCGCCACGCCCAAAACACAGTCGGCCATGCTCGAAGCCATGCAGGAGCACAGCGTGACCGTCTCGCGCTCCACCCGCGCGCTGCCGGAGCCTTTCTTTGTCCTGGCCACGCAGAACCCGCTGGAAATGGAGGGCACCTATCCCCTGCCGGAGGCGCAGCTTGACCGCTTCTTCTTCAAGGTGGATGTACCTTTTCCCAGCGTGGACGATCTGGTTGAAATTGCCAACCGGACCACGGCTACGGTCGTTCCCCAGGTCCAGGCGGCGGCCAACGGCGCCGCCATCTGCAGCATGCAGGCCCTGGCGCGCGGGATGCCCATCGCCGACCACGTCACCGCCTACGCGGCGCGCCTGGTCAAGGCCACTCACCCGGAGGATGAATTAAGCCCCGCGCAGGTCAGGCAGTTTGTGCGCTACGGGGCCAGCCCGCGCGGGATGCAGGCCATGATCCTGGCCGGGAAAATCCTGGCGCTGCTGGACGGGCGCTTTAACGTGGCTTTCGATGACATCCGGGCTGCCGCGCTGCCAGCGCTGCGCCACCGGGTGACGGTCAACTTTGAGGCCCAGGCCGAAGGCATCACGCCGGACCATCTGGTCAGCGAACTGCTCAAAGTCGTCACCCCGGAGCCTGCCCGCTAGCGCGGACAAGTTCGATTCCTATGGCAGCCCCTCTCTTTCGCGAAGACTTTCTCCTGCGCCTGGAACGCCTTTCGCTGGCGGCGCGCAAATCGGTTGCCGGGCAAACCCAGGGCGAGCGGCGCAGCCCGCGCCGCGGGCAGTCGGTGGAGTTTGCCGATTTCCGCCCCTACACTTCTGGTGATGACATCCGGCGCATCGACTGGAACGCATATGCTCGCCTGGATAAATTCTTCATCAAGCTGTTTGTCGAAGAAGAGGATCTGACCGTCCATTTTATCGTCGATGCCAGCCGGTCGATGCGCTGGGGAACGCCTCAAAAACTGGATTATGCCGTGCGAGCCGCCGGCGCGTTGGGCTATATTGCCCTGTGCGGCCTGGACCGCATCACAGCCTACGCGATCGGCCTGGGGAAGGATGCCTATTTCCCGCCGCACCGCGGCAAGCGCCAGGCCCTGGCTTATTTCGATTACCTGCAAAATTTTGCCGGAACCGCGACCGATCTCGTGGACCGGCCGGACCCGGTCAAAAGCCTGCGGGCGTACGCAGCCCGGGTCAAAAGGCCCGGCCCACTGCTCGTGCTTTCGGACCTGATGGATGACGGTTGGCTGGATGGGCTGCGCGAATTAACCCTGCGCGGATTTGAGGTCTCGCTGGTGCACATCCTCGCCCCGGATGAGGCCGATCCCCAGCTCGAAGGTGACCTGAAGCTGCTGGACGTAGAGGGCGGGCCGCCGGTGGAGGTCACCGCGGATTACGACCTGCTGGCCCGCTACCGTCAGAACCTGGCGGCCTGGCAGGCTGAGGTGCGAGACTTCAGCCGGCGGCGTGCCATGCATTACATTCCACTGGTCACCACCCTGCCGCTGGACCAACTTTTGTTCGCCTGGATGCGCCAGCGGGGAGTGCTGCGGTGAACTTCCTCGCCCCACTGGCCCTGGCCCTGGCTGTTCTACTGCCGGTGATCGTCGCCCTTTACCTGCTTAAACTGCGCCGGACAGAACACGAGATCTCAAGCACCTACCTGTGGCGCAAGATGATCCGCGATGTGGAAGCCAACGCACCCTGGCAAAAATTAAAGCCCAACCTGCTGCTGTTCCTTCAGCTGCTTTTCCTGGCCGCAATCATCCTGGCCGCCGCCCGCCCGTTTACCACCGGTCAGGATGCGGTCGGGCAGAACCTGATCCTGATTCTCGATTCATCGGCCAGCATGTCGGCCAGCGACGTGCGCCCCACGCGCCTGGAAGCAGCCAAAAATCGCGCCGCGCAGATCGTGGACGAAGCACCCGGCGACCGGCGGGTGACGGTGATCGAGGCCGGGACCGCGGCGCGCCTGCGGGTTTCCGCCACCAGCGACCTGCGCCTGGCCCACCAGGCCATCGAGGAGATTCAAGCCGGGATGGGTGGTTCGCAGTTAGGCCTGGCCCTGGAACTGGCCTCGGCGGTTGCCAGCCGCCAGCCAGATACGGATATCTTCGTACTTTCCGACGGGCGCGGCACCCTGCCCGAGCGGCTGATCATCCACGGGCGCCTGCATTACGTGCAGATCGGCCTGAGTGCTGAAAACCAGGCCGTCAGCCAGTTCAACCTTGAATACCTGGCGGGGGGCGGGCTGCAGGCTTTTATCCAGGTCTCTAACTACGGCAGCCAGCCTGCCCAACGCCGCCTGGACGTGCTGGCAGACGGGCGCGTGGTTTCCGCCTACGACCTGGAACTCCCGGCCGAATCTTCGAAGTCGGTGGTGGCGGCCGATCTGCCGGGGACGGGAGGCATGATCGAAGCTCGCCTGGAAGGCAGCGACCCGCTGGCCGCGGATGACGCGGCCTCCGTCGTGGTGCGCCGCCCGGCGCCGGTCAAAGTGGCGCTGGTGACAAGCGGCAATCTTTTTCTGAGCACCGCCCTGGGTCTGCTGCCCAACGTGGCATTGAGCGTGGTCCAACCTGGGGAGGCTCTGCCCGCACAAGGCGCCGACCTGGTGATTTACGACCGCTCCGTGCCCGAAAATCTGCCCGCGGAGGGAGCCTTATGGTTTATCGCCCCGCCAAAAAGCACCCCATTCTTCAGCGTGACCGGACTGGTCGAGTCACCTGCCATTCGGGCCGTCGATTCCAGCGACCCGCTGCTGCGCAGTGTCTCCCTGGATGGGGTGAATATCCTCGACAGCGTGGGCATCGCCCTGCCGGGTTGGGCCAACACCGCCCTGGCCGGCGACCTGGCGGACGGCAGCAGCATTCCCTTATTAATTTATGGCGAACAGGGCAGCCGCCGGACGGCGATTTTAGCCTTCGACCTCAGCCATTCTGACTTTCCCCTGAATATTGCCTTCCCCATTACCCTGGCCAACACCCTCAACTGGCTGGTTCCGCCTGGGGAAGGGTCCGTTCCGGCTGCGCTTCGCCCGGGAGAAACGCTGGCTTTTGATCTGCCGGCCGGGGCGGCACAGGCTGTCTTCACCCTGCCGGATGGGAAGCGCTCCACCGTGCAGGCCGCGGAAGGCCGCGCCGTTTTTTCCAATACCAACCTGCTGGGGGTCTACCAGGTGCAGTGGCTGGATGGGCAGCCCATCCGCTTCGCGGTAAACCTGTTTTCACCGCTCGAATCCAATATTAATTCCCTGGACAACCTGCCTGGGGTCGAGGCACAGGCCGGTCAGGCATCCGCCGGGGCGCAGCCCGGGCAGCGTGAGTGGTGGCGCTGGCTCGCGCTGGCTGCCCTGCTGCTGCTGGTAGCGGAATGGCTTGTTTACCAGCGCGCTGCCCTGCGCCGCCTGCTCGATGCGGCCGCCCACCGCTTAAAACGTCCCGTTCCCCCAGGCGGAGCGCTCCGCAAGGATTAATCATGTTTGTATCTTTTATTTATCCGTCATTTTTATGGCTTTTGGGCTTAATTCCTCTGACGATTGGCCTGGGGTTGGCCGGAAAACGGGCCTGGAGCCAGAAGCGCCTCTGGCTGGGGTTGGGGCTGCGCTCCCTGCTGCTGGCCCTGATCGTTCTGGCGCTGGCCGGTCTGCAGATCCATCTGCCCGCACCCTCCCTGAGCGTGGTTTTTATCCTGGATAAATCTGACAGTATCTCATCTCAGGATCAGGCGGCGGGTGAAGCCTACATCCGCCAGGCCGTCCACCAGATGCCGGGCGGAGATAAGGCAGCGGTCGTTGTTTTTGGCAAAGATGCGCTGGTGGAAAGGCCGGCGGTCCCGGACCAGAGCCTGCCCGGACTGGCCTCGGTGCCGGTGACCACCCGCACCGACATCGCCGGGGCGCTCCAGCTTGCCCTGGCATTGTTCCCCGAGGAAGGCGCCAAGCGCATCGTGCTGCTTTCGGATGGGCGTGAAAACCTGAACGAGGCTCTCCAACAGGCTGAAATCGCCGGGATGCAGGATATCGAACTGCGTTTCTATGCCTTGAGCGCGGACAGCGCTGCGGCCGAAGTGCTGGTCGAGCGTCTGGATGCCCCGGTGCAAATCCGCGAGGGCCAGCGCATCGATCTGGCGGTCTCGATCGCCAGCACGGTCTCAACCGGGGCCACGCTGCAGGTCCTGGCAGACAACGAACTGGTCGACAGCCGCGAGGTACGGCTCAACCCCGGCAGCAATCCGTTTACCATCCAGGCGCCGGAAATCAGCCCTGGTTTTCACCGCTTCCGGGTAGTGATCGTGCCCGACCGCGACAGCCGGCTGCAAAACAACGCAAGCAGCGCCTTTACCGTCGTCCAGGGGCCGCCTTCTGCGCTGATTGTGGAAGGCGAACCGGGCGAAGCCCAGAACCTGGACGATGCCCTCAAAGCCAACAAAGTGAAAACAGCGCTCCTCAGCCCGGAGCATGTCCCGGGTACCCTGGCGGAATTGGCCCAATACGACGCCATCATTCTGGTGGATGTTCCTGCCGGGCGCCTGCCGGTCAGCGCGATGGACAACCTGCCGGTTTACGTGCGCGACCTGGGTAAATCGCTGCTCACAGTTGGCGGTGAAAATGCCTACGGCGCCGGCGGGTATTTGCGCACCCCGCTGGAAACAACCTTGCCGGTGAATATGGATGTGCAGTCCAAGGAACGCGAAGCAAATCTGGCCCTGGTGCTGGCAGTGGATAAATCCGGCAGCATGGGGCGCTGCCACTGCGACAACCCGGACCTCAACCAGACGTATACTGCCCAGGAATCGGGACTGCCTAAAGTAGACATTGCCAAAGAGGCCATCATGCGCTCCGCCAGCGCGCTCAGCCAGCAAGATTTCCTGGGCGTGGTGGCCTTCGACAACCTGGCCCGCTGGGCCTTCCCGGTTGAACTCCTGCCGGACCCGACCACCCTCGAAAACGCGATCGGCGCGATCAAAGCTGAGGGCCAGACCAACATGCAGTCGGGCATGCAGGCTGCCATGGAAGCCCTGGAAAAAGTCACCGCCCGGCGCAAGCACGTCATCTTGCTGACGGACGGCTGGTCGCGGAGCGGTGATCTGACCGCCCTGGTAGCCAAAATGCGCGATGAAGGCATCACCGTCAGCATCATCGCCGCCGGCGGCGGGTCGGCCGAAAATTTGAAAGCCCTGGCTGAATTGGGCGGCGGGCGCTACTACCCCGCCGTGGATATGCTCCAGGTTCCCGACATCTTCCTCAAAGAAACGGTGACCTCGGTGGGCGAATATCTGATCGAAGAGCCGTTTTACCCGGTCCCGGCCAGCCCTTCGCCGATTCTGCGCGGCATCGACACCGCCGCCCTGCCGCTGCTGCAGGGCTACAACGGCACGACCGCCAAACACACGGCGCGCATCGATCTGCTGACCCCGCGCGGCGACCCGCTGCTGGCTTCCTGGCAGTACGGGTTAGGGCGGGCGGCGGCCTGGACTTCGGATTTTAAGGGTAAATGGGGCGCGGAACTGGTCCAATGGGATGGTTTTGCCCGCTTTACCGCGCAGCTGGCGGCCTGGCTCGTCCCGCCAGCGGAAGAAGAAGGCCTGGCGGCCCAAGTCTCGCAGCAGGAGCAGGGTTCGCTGCTGCGCCTCAGCGTGACTGACCCGCAGGGCAACCCTTTCAACAACCTCAAGGCCTCGGCGCTGGTCATCCTTCCAGATCTGACAACCCAGGAGGTGCCCCTCAAACAGGTCGGCGCCGGCCAGTATGAAACCCTGGCCCAGTTCGACGAGCCGGGCACCTACCTGGTCACGTTGAGCGCCAAAGACGACATTCGCCCGGTGGGTCAAATCACCACCGGTCTGGTGGTGCCGTATTCCCCCGAGTACCGCGCCGGCACGCTGAACCTGGACTTATTGGAACGATTATCGGCCCTGACCCGTCCGCAACTGGCTGCAGCCGGTGAAAGCGGCGCGCTGGCGCAGCCTGAGGACGTGTTCGCGCATAATCTTCCGGCGACCGCCGGATCGCGCGAGCTGTGGCAGGCCCTGCTGGTGATCACCGCCCTGCTCTTCCCCCTGGATGTGGCCGTGCGCCGCCTGCATCTCACGCCGCGCGATATAGCCCTGGCCCGGGCCAGGATTGGCGCCCAACTGGCAGCCTGGCGAGGGGCCAATCCGCGCCCGGCCGGCGGGCCGCGCCGCCTGGAAACGCTGTTCCAGGCGCGCAATCGAGCGCGCGCACGAACCAATCCCCTGCCGGCCCCGGATGACAGCCAAAAGAGCCCTGAAGCCAGCCCGGTAGCGCCGCAACCGGTGGCTCAGGAAAAACCACCTGCGCCAGAGGCGCCCTCCAGCCAGGATGCGCTGGCTCGATTGCGCGAGGCCAAAAAACGCGCCGGGCAGCGTAAAGGGAATTGAAGCGGGTCGCCAGAATTATGGCAATCTCAGCCCCATGCGGACAAACTGCTCCTCAGGCGCATCGCTTTCCTTCATTAGAACTGCCATTTTCTGGCACATTTTTTCTTTGAGCGCCTCATCTTCGATGGGATGTTCCTGATGGGGATCTTCTCGAAGATTAAACAATAAATCCTTGCGCTGGGTCGGGTGTATTTCGCGCGCTTTCACCGGTATTTTGGGAACGGGCAGTTCTTTGCTAAATGAAAACCAGGTGTAGTCAAATTCACCCTTTCCATTAATCCCGGCGCTGTTGTGCAGCATCCAGGTGTATTGGTACAAAGGTGAGTTGTCCGCCGTTATGGGGGCGCGCATAAAAATAAAATCGTCTAAAACCATGCAGGTCATTTGTCCAAAGTAGCCGAACAAGCCGCCCTCGCGAATGGGTTCATCATTTTTAATCACCGGAACGATGCTTTTGCCCTGCATGGATGCCGGCGGCGCGATATTAAAATAATCCAGCAGCGTGGCAGGAATATCAATCGTCTGCACCAGGGCTTGCCTTTGCACGCCTTTCACCGGGTTGCGGGGATCCCAGATGAAAAAGGGGATATGCGCAAGTTCATTGTAAACCGGCATGTAATTCTTGGCCCAGAACCCGTGCTCCGACAATAAATGCCCGTGGTCGGAAGTAACGATCAGCAGCGTATCATCCCACATCTGGTTTTTATCCATGAACTGCATGACCCGTCCCAACTGTTCATCGCAATACGTGACCAGCGCCTGGTAACATGCCCGTAAATGGGCGACTTCCTCCGGGGTCTCTGTTACCGGACCGTAGGGATCCCAATCGAAAAGCGGTCCTTGATACTCGTCCGGGTAAAGTTCCTTGATGCGTGGGGGCGCATCAAAGGGCTCATGGGGATCAAAGGTTTCGATCGTCAAAAACCAGTTGTCCTCATCTTTGTTGTTCGCGAGAAATTCCAATCCCCCGGAAAAAGTACGGTGCATGGGGCGCAGTTCTTCGTGATCGTTCCAAAGCGTGCGGTTGATCACGTCCTGTTGGGAAAATCCTTCATCGGGCCCAATACCCGCCGGTTGCGCCTGGGTGTATCCATGCCGCCCACCCTGGCGATCCACGGGTCGCCCTCCTGCCCGCGGACGGCGTCCCAGGTTTTGAAATGACAATGGTAGTTGGCGCCGCTGTTCTCCCAATAATGGTAGTGGTCCGAGACCAGGTGGGTGTGAACCCCATTTTCGGTTAAAAGCTGCGGGACAGAGACGTCAAACGGCTCGATATACCCCCAGGGCGCATGCAGGAAATTATATCTGCCGGTATGCAGTTCCCGGCGGGCGGGCATGCAGGGCATCGAGCCCACATAACAGCGCTCAAACTGGACCGTCCGCCGGGCAAGCTCCAGGAAGTTTGGCGTTTTGGTGCCGGTTATCGTCTCGTAGGGTTCCAGAAAATGCCTGTTCAAACTATCGAACATCACCATGATGGCCTTCATTTCGAAGCCTCCTGATCCAGGGACAAACAGTTTGTCCAGGATATACCGTTTAATTCCTTATATTTACCGAATGCAGGTAAGAACATTTACAAAAAAGGGTTCGGCCTGATTTCACAGTTCGGCATACGGGGATCCTTTTTCCCAGGGTTGTCTTACGGCAGGATCACAGCGGCGGATTGCGGCGGAATTTGAATACCGTCCCGGATGGGTTTTAGAAGCGGGTCATCGATCAGCCGGTAAGAGGTCAGGCTTTGGCCATTCTCCATCGCTGCCTGGACGGTCACGGCAGCGTCCTGTGAATAATTGGCCACCACAAGGCCCGCCAGGCCGCTGTGCCGGTCGACGAACACGGCATAGGGATGGTGAGACTGCCCGGCGGCGGTTACGACTGCGCCCTCGGTATGGCGAAACTCGCCGTCCCAAAAATACTGGCGCAGTTCAGCACGCAGCGCATCCATTTGCTTACCGTAGGCCAGGGTATCCGGATAGTCTTCCAGGCGGCCCTTGAAATTGTACGGTTCATAACTGATGATATAGCGGTACAGCAGGCACTGGTTGATCATATTGCGGTCGTTGAAACCGGTCACCGCGGTCATGATCTGGCTGTCGGGCAGCAGGTAGCGCTGCAATGGAATGTGCCCTACGTGTTCGCTGCGGTGATACGAAAGCTGGTAGGCGCCGTATTCCCAATCGTAGCAGGCCTCGCCGGCAAACAAGAAATCCTGCCCGGCGGCGCGGCGGAAATTTTCGATCAAAAGATTGTCGTTGGCATACACCATCGCCGCCGGGCGGTGACCATGCGTGGGGTCGAAGCACAGCAAGGCCGGGGAATGATGCTGGCATTCATCGTACAGAATGCCGGCCGCACCCAGATCGACCATCTTTTGAAACTCGGCGGCGCATACCTCGAGATACTCCTGGCTCAAAAAACACATCGGTATCAGCCGTTTGGTATTGATATTGAGCATCTGGGTCGCGGTCTGGTACTGGTAGCCGTTGTGTTGGTAATAATCTCCGTATGGGTCCTTGACCGCCAGGCGAATCAGATCGCGCCGGAAGCGCTCCGTGGCACGGTCCGCCCAGGTGAATTTGGCAAAGAGGATCACTTTTACACCCATGGCCTGGATGCGCGCGATCGCCTGCTGCAGTTCTGCAAAGGTACCCAGGCGCGGATCGGGATCGTGGGATGGGTTGCCCTGGTCCTGGCCGCCGTCGTTCCAACCGACCAGTTGAATGGCGCGCACGCCGTGCCGGGCGCATTCTTCGCCAATCTGCACAAGATCGCTGAAGCGCACCCGCAGTTCGTCTTCGGGCGAGTCGATGTGCACCTGCTGCCAGGCATGCGGCTCGCGGGCCCAATCCGGGGGGCGCGCCGGGCTCATCCAGGTGCTGCGCCAGCGTTTGTAGATGTCCGCACCGCGCTGCCAACCGCCAGTATAGGGTTCCAACACCACCGGGGTCAGCGCCCTGGTTTCACCCGGTTGAATATAGGGAACGTGTACAGCCGCAAAACGCAGATCGACATCATGCCCGCCAATTTGATCCCCCGTGGGGTTGCGCGGTTCGAGCGAACTGGCATAACCCGGGCGCAGTTCGGCATGCCAGGCGACCAGTTCGTAATCGGGCGCACCGATCCCGGCATACAGGCCCTGACCGCTGCCGCGCAGCAGCGCAAAAGGCACCATGGGCGCGCCGGCATTGTTTGAGGAGAAGAATTGGGTGGGATAATCCGCGCCATAATAGCCCATATTATTCTCAAACCCTGGCCACAGGCGCGTTTCACGTCCTGCGCTGTACTCCATGCGGAACAAGGATAATGCCCCTTCGCCAGGCGGTGGGGTGACCCCGCCCAGGTACGGGTAATAGATGTTTTCGACCACAAATTGCGAGTGGTTGGCAATTTGCAGGTTGAAAATCGCCTGACCGCTTTCCAGAGAAACCTGCATGGTCACCTGGATAGGCAGGGAAACCCCCTGGCTGTCGACGACCTCATCCCACACAGCCGTGATCCCTTGCCCATCCGGGGCAGCGGACAGCGAACTGCAGCGCTGATCTTCGCCAAAGACCGGGTTGTTGCGCGGTCCGGCAGCATGCCAGTCCTGGTCGCCGCGCCGGGGCACCAGCAGGCGCCAGGAAAGCCCGAGGCGCGCCTGGCGCACAACATTCCAGCCGGTCGCCAGTGCGGTCAATTCGACCAATGCGCCGGTTTGCTGGTCAAACGCCAGCCGAAGGGTTTCATTTTGCAGGGTGATTGCCATTTCTCAATCCTTTTTGATCGGTCAAAAACTAAGCGAAGAAGCCGGGCAGGGCCTTATCCATCATGCCCGGTTAGCCCGCACCAATTCACAAAAACCTAACTGAATTCTACAACTGCCAGCGGCCCGCTCCAGGCCAGGTACAGCCATTCGCCAGCCGTCAGGCTCAGATCGGCCGGAGAGAGACCGCGGGCCGGCACGTTGGGGCGCGGGTTGTACAACCAGGCTGACACCGGCTGGTCCAGCCCGGCGCCGGGCGCCCACAGGCTGACCAGCAGACCACTCCCATCCGCGCGTTGGATGCCAAAGGCTTCCACTGGGCCGCTCACTTTCAGCCCGGCACCGGCGGTGAAACGCCCGTCGAAGTAGTACTGCGGGTAAGTCTTGCGCAAGCCGAGATAAGCTTGCAGCAGCCGGCGAAAATTGGCGTCCTGCAATGCGCCGGGTGGAATATCCAGCGGTTTGCCATGAGCGGCAGCGCGCGCCAATTTGTCGAGTGAGACGGTCATGCCCGTAACGATCGTATTGGGATAAATATACTTGAACAAAGCCGGCTGCATGGCTCCTACCGCAGCGGAACGCGCTTCGCCGTGGCCCTGATGCACGGCGATGTGCCGGCCAAAGCGCTCCTGGCAGCCTTCGCCCCATATGAAAAAGTCGGGGTCAAGGTTCCGCCCCGCGGCCTCCACCTGGCGGGTCAGTTCGGTCCAGCCGGGCAGAAAGTTGGTCGAAGGCGAGGAATGCTCGTGGGCGGGATCGAAGCACAGGTAGCCGATAGTCGAGCCAATCTGATCCATCTGTATGGCATGCGCGCCGAACTCGGCCACCATACGTGTCACCTGGCGGGTAAAATAGTCACGGTAGCCTGCACAGGCCGGGCAGGCCACCGCAAAGGTAGCTGTGGTGCCGTAATTTTCAAGATAGGGTGAGCCGTCACGCTGCCGGCAAAGAAACGCCTCCCCTCCGGTTTTATAAAAAGGTGAAGCAGGGTCGACCAGGCGGCTGTTGGTGTATAAGATGCCGCGCCCGCCCCAGGTTTTGATCTGGTCGAGGGCCCGGCGCAGGTCCGCAGCACTGCCCAGCGCCGGATCGACGTCGTAGTCGGGGTACAGCGTGTCGTGCCCGTTGCCGCTCCAGCCGTAGATATGCAGGGTGTTAATACCGCTTGCCTGTGATTTACGGAAAATATCGGGCAGGTCTGTAAAGCGGTATAGCGGGGCTTTGCCCTCAAAGTGCATACCCAACATCAACCAGCCGTCAAACGAGCGCTGCAGCCAGGAAGAATGTTCTGCCTGGGGCATGCGTTTGCGCATGCGGCTGGCGTACAAATCCGCTGCCGGCAGCCACCCTCCCTCCAGAGCAGCCTGGGCGCACTCGGGTGAGATCCACTCGCCGCTGCTCACGAAGGGGTAATGATTGACCGACAGGGTCAGCGTCTCAGGGGTGCTGACCCGCACGTTGAAAGACAGGGTTTCCTCGCCGGTCGAATAGCTGGCCAGATAAGTGGAGCGGTTAGCATTATACAGCACCATATACTGCATCGACATCGCGGCCGGGTAGACATAGATCATTTCGTTTTCGCCGTGGTCGATATATGTTAACGGGTTGTGCGAGCGCGCCCGCCCGCAATAGCGCGGGATCTGGGTGATCGGGTCGAGGATATCGTCACCCCAGGCGTAGGCCGTCAGCAGATGATCGACCGGCTGTACACCCACGCACACCACCTGAGGAAACTGTACGCGGGTCAGGCGCAGCCCTGGCGGGACGGCCACAGAAATATTTGCCAGGGTTTCAGAGCCTTCTCGCCAGGTATGCACCCGCACCTCCACGCCCTGTGCGGCAGCCAGACGACATCCGGAAAAACGGGTCCAGCCGGGCTCCACTTCTTCCTGAATGGCAAAATCGGCAGCGCATACGTCAAACTGGTGGGCCGAGCCCTGAAAAAAGTGGATCACCGGAACAAGCGCGTCAGACGGCGCATGCGTAGGAAGCGGTTCGGGGGGGCTCCAGGACAGTTGGGTGGGTTCAAGGGTCAGGAGGAACATTTCTGTCCTTTCTTTAAGAATTGCGGGGCCGCGGCGCCGCAAAAAGCCGGGCAGAATCCTTCATTGCGGGTGCGGGCAGACGGATCCCCAAACATGGCTGGATAGGGATTATGCGGGTATCACACAGAAGGTAAAACCCGCCGGTGAATTCACCTTAAAAAATAAGTCTTGATATCCGGTGGATATCAATAAGGGGATAATCCATATAACCAATTATATGCTACCAAATAAAAAACATATATCAACAGGTTTTTTGCATCATCGGATGGTAAAATTACTTTCCATCCATGGAAAAAGAGTAACCAACTATGCCAGACCAGGAAAAAAACCCCTACCGTATTGACAGCATAGAACTGCCGTCAGATATCCGCCAGAGCATCCAGCGCGCTTTGGCAGAAGACATCGGCCCCGGAGACGTGACCACCAACAGCATCGTGCCCGGTGATGCCCAGATGTCTGGAAAGATCATCGCCAAACAGAACGGGGTCGCCGCCGGTTTGGCGGTTGCCAGTTCAGTGTTCAAGGAGCTGGATTCATCGGTTCAGGTAGAACTCAAAGTGCAGGATGGGACGGCAGTCACCAATAAAATGGTGCTGGCCCTGGTTTCCGGACCGGCACGCACGCTGCTGACCGGCGAAAGAGTGGCTTTAAACTTTCTGGGCCGCATGTCGGGGATTGCCACAATGACCCGCCAGTTTGTCGACCGAGTGCAGGGCACCCGGGCAGTCATTCTGGATACCCGGAAAACCGCACCCGGTTTGCGCACAGTCGATAAATTGGCTGTCCGCCTGGGCGGCGGCCAAAACCACCGCACCGGTTTATACGACATGATCCTGATCAAGGATAATCATATCGATTTCGCCGGCTCGCTGCAGAAAGCAGTCGAAAAAGCCCGCGCCGCGGGCCGAGGCCTGCAGATCGAAGTAGAAACGCGCACCCTGGAGGATGTTCGTCTGGCGCTGGATTTAGGGGTAGAACGGATCTTGCTGGACAATATGTCCTGTGAAATGATGGCCCAGGCGGTAGCGATGAACGCCGGGCGGGCCAGGCTGGAAGCCTCTGGCAACGTGACCCTGGAGAATGTGCGCGCGGTAGCGGAAACCGGCGTGGATTACATTTCGATTGGCGCACTGACGCATTCTGTAAAAGTGTTTGACGTAAGCTTCTTATATATGCGTTGAGATTATGCGGTATCAACCGATATAAAACAGGAAATTAATATGGAAACTGAAGAAATGTACCAACAGTTGAAAACCATGCTGGCCGATGTCGTGCCGGATGTGGAACTGCGGATTAAGGCCGAATTGGCGGTAGAAATAAACCGCTTGAAGGTAGAGCGTAATGCGGTCATATTGGGCCATAACTATATGGAGCCTGTACTGTACCATTCGGTGACCGATATCAAAGGCGATTCGCTGGAGTTGAGCCGCAAAGCCGCCGAAACCGATAAGGATGTGATCGTATTTTGCGGAGTGAAATTCATGGCGGAGACGGCCAAGATCTTGAATCCTACAAAAACGGTTCTCATCCCATCCATGGCGGGTTGTTCGTTGGCCGCCAGCATCACCGCGGCGGATGTGCGTGGGCTTAAAGCGCGTTATCCGGGGGTGCCCGTGGTGACCTATGTCAATACATATGCGGATGTCAAAGCTGAATCGGATATCTGCTGTACTTCCGGAAACGCCAGGGCGGTGGTCGAATCGCTGGGATCGGACACGATTATCTTTCTGCCAGACGAGTTCCTGGCGCGCAATGTGGCCCGCGAAACCGGAAAGCACATCATCTTCCCCTCATTGGAAAAGCCAGCTTCTGCAGATGAAACCGAGTTGGATATTCAGATGGTCGGTTGGAAGGGCCGTTGTGAAGTACATGAAAAGTTTACCGTCGAGGATATTCGCAATGTGCGCGAACAGTTCCCGGATGTTTACATCCTGGCCCACCCTGAATGCAGCCCTGAAGTGGTGGCAGCCTCCGATTATTCGGGATCCACGACGGCCATGATTCGAGCCGTGGAACGAAGCAGCGCGCCGCGTTTCTTGCTGCTGACCGAATGCTCGATGGGCGATAACATTACCGCGGCCAACCCGGACAAGGAAATGCTGCGCATGTGCAGCGTACGCTGCCCGCATATGAACCAGATTACGATGGAAAACACCCGCGATTCACTTAAATACAATCGGTTTGTCGTCGAGGTTCCCGAAGAGATTCGGGTCAGGGCAGTCAACGCGGTGGAACGCATGCTGAAGATCGGTTAACAGCCATGCTGGATACAGACGTCATCATTATCGGATGTGGAATTGCCGGGGCAACGACGGCCTTGAAGCTGGCTCAAAACCCAAAACGCCATATCACCGTGATCACCGGCGAAAGCGACCCCAGCGAATCCAATACCCGCTATGCCCAGGGAGGAATCGTCAGCCGTGGGTTGGACGACAGTCCCGAACTCCTGGCCAGCGATATTCTGGAAGCAGGAGCAGGCGCCAGCAATCCAGAGGCGGTTGAACTCCTGGCCCGAGAAGGGGCGGCTGCCGTGCAAGAAATCCTGGTGGAAATGGCCGGGGTGCAGTTTGATACCACGTCTACCGGAGAATATGAATATGGAAAAGAAGGCGCCCATTCGAGGCGGCGCATTCTGCATGTGGGAGATGGCACCGGCCTGTCGATCATTACCGGCCTGGTGGCAGCCATAAAGCAATATCCCAATATCAATATCCTGACCAATACCACCGCTGTGGACCTGATCACCTTTCCGCATCACTCCCGCAATCCGCTTGAAACCTACCAGCCGGTAGAATCACACGGTGCTTATGCTTTTGCCAGCAAAGAAAAGACGATCCACCGCTACATGTCCGCGGCCACCGTTCTGGCCACCGGCGGATTGGGACGCATCTACCGCAACACAACCAACCCGCCCGGCGCCCGCGGCGATGGCCTGGCGATGGCCCACCGGGCCGGGGCGCGCATTGTCAACGCCGAATACATCCAGTTCCATCCAACCTCTCTGGCGCTGCCCGGCGTGGAAGGCTTCTTGATCAGCGAGGCGGTCCGCGGTGAAGGAGCGGTGCTGCTGACGCCGGACGGCAAGCCTTTCATGGAAGCTTATTCTCCCCGCTGGAAGGACCTGGCACCCCGGGACATTGTCTCGCGCGCCATCCATCATCAGATGGAAACCAACGGCTATTCTTATGTGCTGCTGGACATTGCCACGCACCTGCCTGCCAAAACGATCGTCGATCGTTTTCCGAATATCTACCAGAAATGCCTGTCGCTGGGGATCGATATCACCCGCGATCCAATCCCGGTAGTCCCCGCGGCGCATTACTTTTGTGGCGGGGTGTTGGTCGATGAATGGGGGCGAACGAACATTCAAAATCTATACGCGGTCGGCGAAATCAGCTGCACCGGCGTGCACGGCGCCAACCGGCTGGCATCGACCTCCCTTCTGGAAGGGTTGGTATGGGGCAACCGGGCCGCCAAACATATCGAGAGCGTTTTGCAGCAGATGACCACGCTGGATTTGCCCGGGTTCAAAGAGGTTCCCCAGTGGGACGAGACTGGTCTGGTTGCCGAAGCCGACGCGGCCCTGATCCAGGGGGATATGCAAACCATACAGAACATCATGTGGCATTATGTGGGCATTGAGCGCAATTCTGAGCGGCTTTCCCGCGCCATTCGAGAACTGCGCCACCTGTGGAATGAAATCGAAACATTCTACCGCACGACCCGGCTCAGCGATGGATTGATCGGTTTGCGGAATGCGGTCGAAGTTGCGCTGATCATCGCCCAGGCTGCCCTCCACAACCGCCAGAGCCGCGGTTGTCATTACCGGGTAGACTCCGAAGTTGCCGATGGGGACCGGTTGATTTAATCCAATCGTGTTTCTTAAAATGCGCTGCTAATTGACCGCCTGGTTAAAAGCAGCTCCCGGTGCTTTGTTTCCGCGCTCCCTTGATGTTATCCGCAAGTAACCCGGCTAACAGGCATCAAACAACATCCGGACTTCGTTTTCCGGCGGTCAGTTGGCTGGGAAACAACCTCTTTTGCAGCCAGAAGGCGACGTTCACCAGGCCGATCATCACCGGCACCTCTACCAGCGGGCCGATCACCGCGGCGAAGGCCTGCCCGGAATTAAGCCCAAACACCGCCACCGCCACGGCAATCGCCAGCTCGAAATTGTTCGAGGCCGCCGTGAAAGAAAGGGTCGTGGTCTGGCGGTAATCCGCACCCACCGCCCGGCCCATCACGAAACTGACCAGGAACATACCCACGAAATAAATCAGCAAGGGAATCGCAATACGCACCACATCCAGGGGGATCGACACGATCAGATTGCCCTTGAGCGAGAACATCACCAGAATGGTGAAAAGCAGGGCCACCAGGGTAATCGGGCTGATTTTAGGAATAAATGTTTTGTAATACCAATCCCTGCCTTTGACCCGCGTCAAAATGATGTTGCTCAAGAAACCGGCCAGGAAAGGAATGCCCAGGTAGATGAACACCGAACGGGCAATCTCTCCGATCGTGATCTGCACCACGGCGCCCTGCAGCCCAAACCAGGTGGGCAGGAGCGTGATAAACAGGTAGGCGTAGACGCTGTAAAACAGCACCTGGAAGATGCTGTTGAAAGCTACCAACCCGGCCGCATAATCGGTATCGCCGTCAGCCAGTTCGTTCCACACAATCACCATCGCGATACAGCGCGCCAGGCCGATCATGATCAGCCCGGACATGTATTCAGGATAGCCACGCAGGAAAACGATGGCCAGCAAAAACATGAAAATTGGTCCAATCACCCAATTCTGTAAAAGCGACAGCCCCAGCACGCGCCAGTTGCGGAAAACCTTGCCCAGTTCGTTGTAATGCACCTTGGCCAGGGGCGGGTACATCATCAAGATCAGGCCGATGGCAATCGGGATGTTGGTCGTCCCCACCGAGACCGCACTGTTGAACGATTCAACGGCTCCCGGAAGCAAAAAGCCCAAGCCCACCCCAACCGCCATGCTCAAGAAGATCCACAGGGTCAGATAGCGGTCCAGGAAGGACAGGCGCCTGGCGACATTCTTGTTTTCCATTATCTTTGTCCTTTTATTTAAACGCACTTGCGAGCCGGATATTTCATCGATCTGCGGTAAGCGTGAACATTTTTATCCTTTGTTCTTCGCAGCCTGCAAAGGTTGTCGGTCTTGCGAATGACCCACCCAGAAGAAAAATGCCGCCTGGCCAGACACTGCAGCAGTATTTTGGTCGACCTCAGGCCGCGATTGGTTACCGGAAGAACAGATCCGAATTAAATTATATCAATGATGCCCGAATCAAAGCATTCGAATCAGGGACTATCCCTTAGCAGTACGCCACGCACAAATCGGCCTAAAGGCACAAAACAAACCAGGCTCATCACCAGGATCACCACAAAGTCTTCCATAGGAAAAGGAACGGCGGCGACCATGGGCTGCAGCAGGAAAAAGACCAACAACCCGACGAATAACATGCTGGCCTGGAAGAGCAACCCGGCACCGGTCAGGTAGCCAAACGCCCGCCGCTGCCAGAGTAAAATACCACCCACCACCCAGGTAGGGATCAGGATCAGGTCTGTCACTGCCAGCGCCAGGTCCCCACCGGTCAGGGCAGCCTGACCGGTGAGCGCCTGCACGACCTTGCTGCCCTGCAAAGCGAAGAACAGGATGCCAAACCCTGCCAGCACCCCCCCGATGAAGCGTTCCCTAATAGCTCCCTTCAGGCGCTGTGCGACAGCCGCCACATCTACGCTGGCAAGCAGACGAAAGATGGTGTAAATGCTCATCCCAACCAGCACCAGGTAAACCAGGAAAGGCCAGGTGAACGGCATGGCGAGAGTATAGGCAAGGTAGTTGTAAGTGATGTAATACAGCGCCCCTGGCCAAAAAAGCAGGCCAATCAACCTGCCGCCCCGCGCCAGGGCCATCGAACCGAGCAGAACCGGCAAGCCAATCAACAGGTTGACCACGTCATTGGAGACAAACGAGCGGCGCAGTTCTTCGGTCGGGTAAAACGCGGATTGGAAGAGCAGGCTGGCCAGGGAGACAACCGCCATCACCAGAGCGATCATCAAGGATAAGGTTGCAACCCGCGAAAGATCTTGTTTGACGGGTAGCCATAAATTATTCATGCTGGGTCCTTTCTTGTGTACAGGTCACGCCGCAATTTCAGGCCCAGGTATTTGAATTGCATGCCAATCGCTGTGATCGCCCTGTTCAAGTTTGTAGTGCAAAGTCTGGTTCTTTGAGCGTGTTGGCGATTGTGTTGGCCCAGGAAGCGACGGCATCCCAATTACGAAAGTCGCCGACCGGTGCTTTAACCATCTTTTGGGTGATCCATTTTTCAAAGAAATTCAGCTTATCGATTTTGAGAGCACCGTTAAAGACGGCGACGTCTCTCGGATGGATGCGGTCGGCAATGGCCTGCTGCGCTTCGGGTAGGCGCCAGCCGTTCAACAGTTCAAGCGGGTCGCCGTGATCCGTAGGTCCGCTTGAAAACAACCATAGCGGTCGTTCAGCCAGGGCCTGTTCGTTTGTCTTCAGAAACTGCGCCGCTTCCTTGCGCCATTTTCCCATATATACCCCACTCCCCAGGACGACCGCCTGGTACCCAGCCAGATCATGAACATGGTCCGCCGGCAGCACGTCCGTGGGCAAACCGGCCTGCCGAAGCACTTCGCCAATTTTTTCGGCAATTTCTGCCGTGGCGCCATATTTCGTGCCATAAGCGACTAAAGTTTTCTTCACCATTTTCTGTCCTTTTTCATTCCTTCCCAATTTGAAACGTCGCAAAACAATCAAGAAATCCCATTTCTCCCGGTAAGTGATCCGGTTAAATGGATTGCCCCTCATTGTTATATACGGGAAATAAAGCACAAAAGTTCCGCAAAACTTCTGCTCTCCTCTATTTTGTTCCCATCCCATTTTGGTGTTTCAGATTTTTCCCGGTCGCATAACTGAACAAATTCGCTCACGCGCCTGGTTCTGGAATAATAATCTCGATCACCATCTGAATAATTTCAAGCAGGTGGTTCGTTGAAAATCCACCGCTGTGATTGATGCGGATCGCGGTATTGGTGATGGCCTCCCCGAGCGGGTCGCGGGAAGAAATCACGGTCACCGGAATATCGCGAATAGTCGGATCCTGGCGCATTTCTTCCAGGACCTGAAAGCCGTTCATCGTCGGCATCAGTAAGTCCAGCAGCATGATGTCGGGCTTCCGGCTGCGCAGCAGTTCCAGGGCACGTTTGCCGTTGGTAACTTGAAGAACCCGGTAATCCTGGGGAGCGGACTCCAGCATTCGGGCGAAAAGGTGCAGCTCATCCGACTCATCATCCACGACCAGGACAGTCTTGATTCCATTCGGAAACTGTTTTTGCCTGGACTGCTCGTCCAGCATCGCAAGCAGTTTCTCCCGGGTTAAGGGTTTCATCATATATTGGAGAACCCCCAGCTGGTTGGCTGCCTCCACTTCCCTGGGAATCCAACAGGAGATCACCGGGGTACCATAAGGCGCCGCTGCAAGCAATTCTGAAGACAGACCCTCAAAGGGGGGTAAATTAACCAAAAGGGCTTGCGCTGGGGATTGATTGAGCGCCTCGGTTACCTCTGCCTGCGTCTGCGTAACCACTATTTCCGTGTCCTGAAAATAGCGTTTTAAGAGACTTTGCAGTGCCTGTTCCTTTTCCAGGACCACCAAACGGGGAACGCGCTTCAAGCTGGGGGCCCTGGATGGTCGAGTGCGCAGCGAGTACCCGTATTCATCCCCTACGATCAAGCTTCTGCTGGCGCGCTGGTTTGTGGACAGCTCTTCCTCGTTCAATAAAGGCGCCAGAGGAAGGCAGAAAAAGAAAGTGGTGCCATGGCCCAGCCGGCTTTCCAACCACATCTTTCCACCATGCAGCTCGACAAATTGTCGGCTGATGGTCAATCCCAACCCACTACCGCCGTATAACCGGCGGGTAGAACTATTCACCTGCTGGAAAGGCTCGAAAATCCGCTTCTGGTCTTCCTTGGCAATCCCTGGACCGGTATCGGAAAGGCTTACCAGCAGGGTATCTTTATCCACCCGGCAGGTGATTTGGACCCCTCCATGCGAAGTAAAACGGCCGGCGTTGCTCAACAGGTTAATCGCCACCTGGCGAATGCGGGTCTGATCACAAAATACCTCCGGCAGATCTTCGGAGACATCCAGTTTTAAGTAGAGACCTTTCTTTTGAAACAAACTCTGCACCACCGATATGGCAGATCGCATCAGTTCCGGGACTGAAACCCATTCCCGGCTCAGCGCCATACGTCCGGCTTCCACCTGGCTCAGATCCAAAACATCATTGACAAGCGCCAGCAGATGCTGGCTGTTGCGCTGGATAGCCATGATATCGGTCATCAAGGATGCCGGCAAATATTCGGCATACATTTGCGGAGACCTGGCAATGACTTCGCTGAAACCGATAATCAAATTCAGTGGGGTGCGCAGTTCATGACTGACATTGGCCACAAATTCAGTTTTTGCCTGGCGCGCTTCTTCAGCCACGCGCTGCAGAATTTTGAGGCGGTCGGTCAGGCGAGTAAGCTCCTGATGGGCTTTGGTGAGGTCTTCCTGCGCCTGGATCAACTCCAGACGTTGATTGCGAGCTTCTTCCAGATTGGTTCGCATTTCGTAGAAGCTGAACAAGGCCCATTTGGCGGTTGTCATTAATTGGTTGGTAGATATCCAACCCAACAACCCGCCAAATGCCCCAAAAACCACAGTTACCGGTGGGTAGTAGGCAGGCACGAGGAAAAGAGTGGGACTGGCTTGCACCCACCAGGCCAACCCGACCACCAGAATCTCAGCGATCAGGCCGGGTACCCAACCCAGCGTAATGACCCCAATCAGCGGTAAAAGCGCCGCCAACAATAAAATGCTCCCATCCCTAAGCACAAAACAGCCAGCCAGGATTAACAATACCAGGCTGCTCTGCCAGAGGATGTTGGCAAAGATGTAATAGCGGTCTAAAAGCCGGTAAGCCGCAAGAGAGACCAGCCCTAAGGCGATACCGAGCCCGAACATTTGGCTCATCAGTTTGGTTGTGGCTGAGCCGGAGACAAGAACGGCTGTAACGATAAAGAAAAAGGCGGTTATGCCGATCAGTTGGCGCGATTTCGTGACAAGCAATTCATCTTTAGCGATATTCAGTTCCACATCCGTTTCGGAAGTGACCAAGGCATCAGGTTTCATCTTCATTATATGGCTTTTCCAGAGGTGCACCGATCTGCCGGTCCAGCTCCTGTAAAAGATTCTGAGGAAGCACCGGCTTTTGTAAAAAGCTATTGGCGCCCAGGGAGCGTGCCAGTTCTTCTTGTGACAAGATAGAGCAGACAATAATGGCGGTATCGTGAAACTGAGGGTCCTGACGGAGTTGGGTGAGCAGGTCCCAACCATCCAGTTCGGGCATCATCACGTCCATCACAATAATCCGGGGATGCAGATTCTCCGCCACTTTCTGGGCTTCAGACGGCTGTTGGATACCCGTCACAGCATAGCGCGATCCTTGCGCGTAACGTTGGAATAATTGCAGGGTGTCAGCGTTATCGTCAATCACCAGGACTGGAATTTTCGATATCGCCGGGATCGAAAAAGATACCTCCCCCTGAGTTGCTCCGATTGTCACAACCAAATTTCCTCCGGCCCGCTCGATCAACTGGCGAGCAACCTCGATATTGGGATGGGGCTGGATTGAATTTTGGGGGCTGTTCACCACATGTTCCGGAGAGGAAAAAGCGGCTTTAAACACCAACATCTGATCTTCAATGGAAGGGTTCAGGAACAACTCACCTTTTTTGGCTAAAGGGATGATCAGACCGAGGATATTCAGCAATGAATGGCGCAGTGCAACCAGTGAAACTTCCAGATCAGGCAGAGTTTCTTCCGGCTCGTAATGCACAACCACTTCATTTTGATGAATCAAGGAAGCAAGCAGTTCCAGAACCGAAAGAAGAACGGTTTTCCAGGCCAGAGGTTTATCGTCAGGCAGGCTTTCAATCCACGCCAATTCGACGGTTTCAGGAAATTTCGATGGAGCGGATGCATTTTCGCTTTGCGGCACCATAGAAGGCAAATCGAGCCGGTCCGCATCCGGCCGATAATGCTGCCACAAGTATAGTTTGAGGGCTTCAATCGCAGTACGCTGTTCACGACTGAGCTGCCTTTCACTGACCCCAAGCTGATTGGCAACATCCTCACGCGCATAACCGCGCACATAGCGGAACAAGAGCACGTCATATGTATGCCATCGACTTGAATCATCCGGCTCGTGATCGCCCGGTTTAAGCGCTTCAATTGCTGCCAATAAAATCTTCTGGAGAGCAGAAGATGCATCAACCCGGCCTTCCAGGTCGAAGAAAGCGGTGAGTGGGTTGCGGCGCAGTTGCTCCGGATTATAAAGATGGTGCAGGGCACTGCGCAAATAAGTAATAAATTGTTCGTTGTTGATGTCCATTATCTGGCGAAAACCTGGCGAAAAACCTGTTGCACTCTGAAGATTCATTTATTATACTAAAGTATACTGATCCAGAACCATCCCCAAGTGTTTCAATCCATCGGCACCAAACACCAATCTTTTTCAGTGTTACACACTGCACCAATTTAATTAACCAAAGAAACGGAAACAGGTGAATGGAAATAACTCGTCCCACGCTTCTCCCCATTAAAAAAGCGCTCAAAGGTAATGCCCTGCCTGCCATCTGGAGCCAGCTGCGTCGCAGTTGGCAGCTTTATCTGCTCCTGGCCCTGCCGCTGGCCTGGCTGGCGGTATTCCAATATTATCCCATGTACGGCGCGCAAATTGCTTTCCGCGATTTCCTGCCTGGCGATAGTATGTGGCATGCGGAATGGGTTGGTTTGGAGAATTTCTCCCGTTTCTTCCAATCCATAATGTTTTCACGCTTGATGGGGAATACCCTCGGTCTATCCCTCTATTCGCTGGCAGTGGGCTTTCCTATCCCGATCATTCTTGCGCTGAGTCTGAACCAGTTGCGTGCAGGTTTTTTCAAACAATCGGTCCAGATGGTCAGCTATGCGCCTTATTTCATCTCCACAGTGGTCCTGGTTGGCATGCTGCTGCAATTCCTCGATCTTCGCCATGGTCCGGTCAACATGCTCATCCAGGCTCTTGGCAAGTCCACCGATCCTCTTTATGGGGGATGCCAAACTGTTTCCCTCTATCTATGTCTGGTCGAGTGTCTGGCAGTATTCCGGCTTTAACACTGTCATTTACCTGGCGTCGCTGGCTACAATTGATCCTGCTTTGCATGAGGCGGCGCTGGTGGATGGCGCCAACCGGGTGCAGCGCATCTGGTATATTGACCTGCCCGGCATTTTACCAACCGCAGTCACGCTGCTGATCCTGAACATGGGGCAAATTATCAACGTGGGCTTTGAAAAAGTGTATTTGATGCAAAATCCGCTGAACACAGTGATTTCAGAAGTGATCAGCACGTATGTCTATAAAGTGGGCTTGATTGGCGGAATAACCAATTACTCCTATGCCGCCGCGATTGGCCTTTTCAACTCGCTGATTGGTTTGGCCCTGCTGGTTGCCGCTAACCAACTGATGAAAAAGCTGACCAATTCCTCGTTATGGTAAAGGTAGAGAGAAATAAATGGCAGTCAAGACAATCCAGCGCCGGCCTCAGTATCGCATCCGTGAATCCAGAGTTGACCTGATTTTTACGATCATTAATAATACGTTTCTTGTTGTGGTATTGCTGGTAGTTCTTTATCCGCTGTTCTATGTCGTCAGCGCGTCATTCAGCGATCCGAATGCAGTCGCTTCAGGTAAGGTCTGGCTTTGGCCGATCGACATCACCCCCAAAGCTTATGTGAGAATATTTGAATACTCCAGAATCTGGTCAGGGTATGCGAACTCTCTCTTTTATGCCACTGGTGGGCACCCTGGTGAATGTGACCATGACGATCCTGGCAGCTTACCCCCTTTCGCGCAAAGATCTGTTTGGCAAGAACCCGCTGCTATTCTTGTTCGTCTTTTCGATGATGTTCAGCGGTGGCCTGATCCCGCTCTATATTACGGTCAACCAGGTTGGCCTGTACAATACCCGCTGGGCGCTGATTATTCCACAGGCGCTTTCGGTCTGGAACATGATCATTGCCATTACCTTTTTCCGAACCTCACTGCCGCCGGAACTATTGGAAGCGGCCCAACTGGATGGCTGCAGCGACATTCAGTATCTCATCAGGATCGTCTTGCCGCTCTCGACGCCTATCATCGCCGTCCTGTGCCTGTTCTATGCCGTAGGACACTGGAACCAATTTTTCAACGCGCTGATCTTTCTGGCCAATAAGGACCTTTTCCCGCTGCAGCTTGATCCTGCGCGACATTTTAGTAACCAGTACTATTGATCCATTTTGCTGGAAGATGCCAAAACGATGGCCGCCAAAGCCGGCATGCGAGATCTGCTCAAGTTTGCCTTGATTGTTGTTTCTTCCGGCCCAGTCCTGATGATTTATCCCTTCGTGCAAAATATTTCGTCAAAGGATTGATGATTGGTGCCATAAAAGGTTAATCTCAATGTCTCTATCCAGACTTAATCCTGGTTTGATTTTTGGTTGATAAGGAGAGTATGCCTACTGGTTAATAATCGCAACCCATAACTTTTTAGACCGATCTGGCCTGCTACGGCTTTATTGTAATGCCAATCGGTAATCTGCCGTTCAAATTTATACCCTTTGCCAAATCCAATCAACAACCTTCAGGAGGATTCAAAATGAGAAAGAGCCACCTGGTTTCGGTGATCAGCATCCTGATCATCCTGACCTTTATCCTTTCATCATGTGCACCCGCGGCAACCAGTGCGCCTGCCGCAACCACTGCTCCCACCGCCGTGCCGTCATCCGCCGATGCAGTAGCCCCTGCCGGGACTTTTCCGATCGTTAAGGACAAAATTACTCTGACTGTTCTATTAGTCCAGACCAACGGCGTCTCGGATTATGTGGACAATGAATTCACCAAGTGGTTGGAAGAAAAAACCAACATCCATCTGGAATTCGATATTGCCCCAATGGCTCAATCTGGAAACCGGGAAAAACTGAATCTGGTGCTCGCCAGCGGTAAGCTGCCCGATATCATCATGAACTTCGGCATCCCGCTCGATCAGCAGCAAACTCTGGCAGACCAGGGCCTGATCATCCCCATGGACCCTCTGATCGCGAAAGTATGGCGATGAGTTTAACAAGGTCCTGGAGGAATTTCCGCAGACTAAAGTCGTTTCTCCCTGGCTGATGGCAAATGTACTCGATGCCGGACATCAACGACTGCTACCACTGCTCGCTCTCGCATAAGGCCTGGATCTACCAGCCCTGGCTGGATAAATTGGGTCTGAAGATTCCGACCACGACCGACGAGTTAGAACAGGTACTGCTGGCCTTCAAAGATAAGGACCCCAACGGCAACGGCAAAGCCGATGAAATTCCCTGGTCCGCCGCGCCAACTGCTTCCTGGCATGCCGCCCTCGATCAGTTCGTCATGAATGCCTTTGTCTATAATTCAAGTCTTGGCACGGTGCCTCACATGTTCGTCGAGGATGGCCAGGTTAAATTGGCCTATCCCAACCGGGTTGGAAAGAAGGCTTCATTTACCTGAATAAGCTCTATAATGAGGGTTTGATCGACCCCCAGTCCTTCACCAATGATGTGACCCATGCACAAGGGCATTGCGCGAGAACCCGGACACAGCATCTTGGGCTTCACCCAGGCCGGTTGGCCGGGTATGTTCCTTGACTGGATGGCAGTACCTCCAGTCGCTGGGAAGAATTATATTCCAGTGGCACCACTGAAAGGCCCCTCCGGATTGCAGGAAAGCCCCATGACCCCCTATGGTTTCGGCAGCACTGGCAAAGCGCTGATCACCAAAGACCAGTAAGTATCCTGAAGCTGCCTTACCGCCTGATTGACCTGATGTATTCTTATGAAGCCACCATGCGCTCCGTGTACGGGCGCCCGGGTATCGAGTGGGAAGAAGCGGACCCAAGCGCAGAATCTATCACCGGTGAAGGAACCCCACGCTATAATGTGCTGGTTACCTGGTCGGAGAAGATGAGCAGACGATCACCTGGCAGCAGGCTGCCCCGACCTTCCGCTCGATCAATTACCGCCTGGAATGGCAGCAGTTCAATCCCATCGATCCGCTGGAGCGCGCCCTGTACCAGTGGAGCCGGGATCTTTACGCTCCCGATGGCAAACCGGATATGGAAGTGCCGCCCCTGGTCTTCACCTCTGACCAGTCGAAGGAATTGGGGACACTCTCCACTGCCCTGTCCACTTTCACTGACCAGATGTTCGCCGCCTTTGTGACCGGTCAGTCCGATATCAACACCGGTTGGGATCAATACCTGGCTGACCTCAAGACCAACGGCCTGGATGATTTCTTGAAGATTTACCAGACCGCTTACGATGCCAAGTTCAAGAAGTAAGCTGGTAGATTAAATTTCACCGCACCACACCCCTCCTGGAAAATTCCAGGAGGGGTGTCACTTGAAGGAGATACAATGACCGCAAAACCGATTTCCGAAAAAGGGATGCAGCAGTTTCTCGATTCCCGTTTTGGCATGTTTATTCATTGGGGCCTGTACTCGATCCTCTCCAGAGGCGAATGGGTGATGCATCATGAAAGCATTCCGGTTGCGGAATATGAAAAGCTGGTTCCCCAGTTCAACCCGGTCCGCTTCAATGCGGATGAATGGGTCAGCATCGCGGCAGATGCCGGACAGAAGTATATCGTCGTCACCAGCCGCCACCATGACGGTTTCAGCATGTACAACACTGCCCTGAGCGAGTATAAAGTCACCAACACACCCTTCGGTCGGGATCCTTTGGATGAACTGGCCCAGGCCTGCGCGCGCCGTTCCGATGTCAGGTTGGGCTTTTATTCCTCCCTTCTGGACTGGCACCATCCCGCTTATCGCTTCCGTGAGCAAAGCGGCCTGGCCTGGTCCGACTATATCGCATTCCTGCACGGGCAGGTGCGCGAACTGTGCACCAACTTCGGCGAGATTGCCTGCATCTGGTTCGATGGCGATTGGCCGCACGCCGGGTTGGTTGAAGCAAACGCCTATTTTGCTGCCGGAGGGAGTTTCGAGTATGACGCCCTGTACGGCATGATCCACACCCTCCAACCGGATGCCTATATCCACAATAACCGCCATGCCCAACCCCTGCCCGGCGAAGATGTGCAGGGTTTTGAGCAAGATCTGCCCGGAGAGAACAGCGCCGGCTTTAACACCACCGAACTGTACGACCTGGCGATGGAAGTATGCATGACGATCAACGACAACTGGGGAGTCAACCAGGCGGATGACAATCATAAATCCACCCAGCGGCTGATCCGCAACCTGGTGAAATCGGCCAGCATGAACGCCAACTATCTGCTGAACGTGGGCCCAACCGCCCTGGGCGAAATCCTGCCGGTACACGTGCAGCGCCTGCATGAAATGGGCGCCTGGCTGCGCATTCACGGCGAATCCATCTATGGTACCCGGGCCGGCGTAATCGCCGCATCTGCCGGCGTCTCGACGAGTAAGGGTGATGTACATTACGTCCATGCGCTCAGCTACACCTCTGACCGCGTTTATCTGGAAAATGTACCGGATACCGTCAGCCAGGCCGCACTGCTGGCGGATGGCTCAGCCTTGAACTTGAACCGCTCCAATGGCAAATGCTGGGTTACGATCCCGGCCGAGCAGCGGAATGCCCTGGATACGGTTGTGAAACTGTCTTGAGCGGGTGATAGAAACAAAATAAACCTTAAGGATTGGGCCCATGAATCGACAAGCGATAGAACCAGGGCAGGCTCAGAAAGACTGGCTGGACCTGGGTTACGGCCTCTTTTTGCACTTTGGGCCCAACACCTTTGCCGGTGTGGCCTGGGGAGATGGGAAATTCAAGGCCAGTGAATTCACACCTTCCGATCTCAACCCGGCTCAGTGGGCCGATATGGCCGCGGAAGCTGGCATGCGCTACGCCGTACTGACCGCCAAACATCATGACGGCTTCTGCCTGTGGCCCAGCCAGCATACAGATTACTGTATCAAAAATTCTCCGGGCCAACCGGACGTAGTGGGCCGGTTTGTAGAGGCTTTCCGTAAAGCGGGCCTGAAGGTGGGGTTGTATTATTCGCTGTGGGATCGCAACTATGCGGCGTATGAAGACGACGCTTTATATGCCGCATATATGCGGGCGCAGATGAGCGAACTGCTCACCCAATACGGGGAAATCCTGGAGGTGTGGTTCGATGGCGGCTGGGATAAAGATCATCCCACCCGGCAGTGGATGTTTGATCCGGCCTGGGAAAGTGATCCCTCTTCCGGTTTAAAGCATGGTGAACGTTGGGAATGGCAGCACTTGTACGAGCACATTCACCAACTGCAGCCCAACTGCCTGGTCGTGAAAAATTCATCCAGCGATTATCCGGGTGACGTGCGCTATCCACCCGTGGATATTCGCACCAGTGAACACTTCAATTTCGTCTGGGGAGAAAAAATGCGGCTGGCCCGCCTGGATCCCATTTTCAACGATGCGACCGGGAGGCCAGCCGTTCTACCGCTTGAGTTTTGCACCACACTGACCCCCGGTTGGTTCTGGAACGAAAACCAGGGGTACAGTCATCCCTCAGGCGCCGCGATTGCGGATTGGCGAACCACGGCCAGGAATGCTAAGGCTAATTTTTTGCTGAATATTGGCCCTGACAAAGCCGGCCGGCTGCCAGAATATCACCGGCCCTTCTTGCGCCAGGCCGCCAGACTGATCGATCGGGCCTGATGCTGCCAGCACCTGGCGCGGGCGCGCATAAAGGTTGTGCCTTCTCTTTGCCAGGCTGCTCGAGTTGGCTCGTAAGAATCCCCCCTACCATCCGATGGTAGGGGGGATTCTTACCAGAGAGGGCTCCGGCCCAAACCCGGACTGTTTCGAGAGACCTTTATCAAGAAAGCTAAGATCAAAGAAAGGAATGCTCACATGAAACGTAAATACGCAATGATTTTGGGCAACCTGGGGAATACCCGGGACCGCTTCTGCAGCGGGTACAAACAAAACCCGAGTACAGCCGAGATGCTGAGGCAGGTACGCAACATCCCGCTGGTGGAAGGGATCGAACTGGTCGGCACCTGGGATATCGACGCCAGCAACGTGACCGAGATGAAAAAGGGCCTGGTTGACGGTGGTTTGCAGTGCGTGTCGATCATCCCCGATCTGTTTGGTGATCCGGCTTACTGGAAAGGCAGTTATACCAGCAGCGACCCCACCATCAGGCGCAAGGCGGTCGATTACACCCGCCAGATGTGCGACATCGCCCTCGAGCTGGACTGTCCCACCATCAACCTGTGGCTTGGGCAGGATGGTTACGATTACCTCCTGTCCGCCGATTATGACGCCCAGCGCAGTTGGATGCATGCGGCAGTCAGCCAGCTGGCTGAGACGTACCCGGGGCTGCGCTTTGCCCTTGAATACAAGCCCAAGGAACCGCGCACCCATTCCACCCTGGCGCGCATGGCCGATACTCTGCTGATGGTCCAGGAGGTTGGCCTGCCCAACGTGGGTGTGACCATCGACACCGGGCACGCCTTTGTGGCGGGCGAGGTGGTCGCCGAATCGATCGTGCTGGCCAGGCGGGCGGGGAACAAGCTGTTCCATATGCACTTCAACGATAACCACGCCTCCTGGGACGACGACATGATCGTCGGTTCGGTGCACAGCGTGGCCTTCCTCGAGATTCTATACTGGCTCGACCGCAGTGGATACGATGGCTGGCTGTCGATGGACCAGTATCCCTACCGCGAGGACGGCGCAGGAGCGATCGGCGAAAGCATCCTGTGGCTGAAGCGCTTCGATGAGATCCTGGATGAAAACCGGACAGAACTCGACGCCCTGGTTGCTGAGGGTGACGCGGTCAAGACTGCACGCGTGCTGCGTAAAGCACTCTTAGGGGGTTGATCCGATGCTCACTCTGTCCCATTTGCGCTGCGAATATGCCCTCAACCCATTGGGGATCGACTCGCCTCACCCGCGCCTCTCGTGGATTGCGAGCGCGGATACTGGCCGTAATCACCGCCTGACAGCTTATCAGATCCTTGCCGCTTCGACAACGGAAGCCCTTGAAAAAGGCAAACCCGACCTGTGGGACAGCGGTAAAGTGTCCTCTGACGCCATCCAGGTCGAATACGCGGGGCGTGCTCTGAGCAGCGGAGAGCGCTGCCATTGGCGGGTGCGCGCCTGGGATGAAAACGACCAACCCGGCCCTTTCAGCCCGCCTGCCTGGTTTGAGATGGGCCTGCTCTCCCCGGGCGATTGGCAGGCTGAATGGATCGGATGCCCGGCCGCCTGGCCAGGAAAGGCGCTCTACTTCCGGCGCGATTTTAAGCTCGAGGGACCCGTGCGGCGGGCGCGAGTTTATATGGCCGGGTTAGGATGGAGCGAACTGCATGTCAACGGCCAGCGAGTCAACGACCGGGTACTCGACCCGCCGCAGTCTAACTACGCCCACCGGGTGCTCTACACTACCGACGCGGTCGAAGATTTCCTGCATCCGGGTAAAAACACGATCAGTGTAATCTGCGGGAACGGCTGGTATGGAACCGTGCGCCTGCGCGTGCAGATGACCGTTGAGTTCATGGATGGGTCGCTGGCGCAGATCTACACCCAGGCCAACTGGGCCGAGACCTGGCTGGTCTCACCCGGCCCGATCCTGGAGAACAGCGTCTATAACGGGGAGGTGTATGATGCCCGCCTTGAGGTCCCAGATTGGGACCAACCCGGTTCGCTCCCTTCCGAGGGACTGCCAGCCTCGGGTGCAGATGGTCCGGGTGGTGAGATGGTATCCGCCGGATTGGAGCCGATTCGCGTGGTGGACACCCTGCCCGCCAGAGCGATTACCCAGCCCAAACCGGGCGTCTATGTTTTCGATCTGGGCCAGAACATTGCCGGGTGGGCCCGCTTGCATGTGAGCGGGGCCGCGGGAACGCGTATCTCACTCAAGTTCGCCGAGGTGCTGAACCCGGATGGGACCGTCAACCAGGAGAACCTGCGCCACGCTCGCGCCGAAGATGTGTATATCCTCAGCGGCCAGGGTGAAGAAACATGGGAGCCGCGTTTCACTTACCACGGCTTTCGCTACATCCAGATCGCAGGCTGGCCCGGCGAACCAGTGCCCGAGATGGTCGAAGGCCGGGTGGTGCGCTCGGCAGTTGAGACCTCAGGCACTTTTGAATGTTCCAACGACCTGATCAACCGCATCCATAAAATGATCGTCTGGACCGAATCTGGCAACCTGCACAGCCTGCCAACCGACTGCCCGCAGCGTGACGAACGCATGGGGTGGCTGAACGACATGGCCGCCCGCACGGAAGGCGCCCTGTACAATTACGACCTGGTTCGCCTGCTTGCCAAGTGGACTGCGGATATTGCCGATGAACAGCACCCGACCAGCGGTGCGATCACCGACACGGCCCCCTTCCACTGGGGCCGCCGCCCGGCCGATCCGGTCAGCGTGTGCTACCTGATGATCCCCTGGCTGCTGTACGTTCATTATGGTGACACCCACACCATGGCCGCGCGCTACGCAGGGATGAAAGCGTGGGTCGATTTCCTCACCTCGCAGACTGAGGAACACATCCTCGGTTACAGCTATTATGGCGACTGGTCCCCGCCGGTTAACCTGGGCCAGGCGGGCAGCCTGGGCAGTTCGGCTGTTTCCAAAGACACCCCTGGCAGCCTGGTTTCGACTGCCTGCTATGCCTACAGCGCGCGCCTGCTGGGCCAGATTGCCCGGGTGCTGGGAAATACTGCGGATGCACAGGCTTATCTCGATCTTGCTGGACGGATCACGGAACGTTACAACGCCCTGTTTTGGGACGAATCGAGCGCCGGATACGGCAGCAGCAACCAGGCCTGCAACGCCATATCGCTGTACATGGGGCTGGTCCCTGCGGAGCGGCGCGAGCGGGTCGTCGATAACCTGGTGCATAACGTGGTCGAGAAGTATAACGGCCACCTGACGACCGGCAACATCTGCACCAAGTATTTGCTGGAAGCATTGACCACAGCCGATCGGGCCAACATAGCCTACCAGATTGCCTCGCAGGAAACCTACCCCAGTTGGGGCTATATGCTGGCCAATGGAGCCACCACCCTTTGGGAGCGCTGGGAGCTGGCCTCCGGCAGTGGGATGAACTCGCACAATCACCCCATGCTCGGTTCGGTCGCAGCCTGGTTCTACCGCGCCCTGGCCGGGATCCAGGCGGATCCAGAAGGGCCGGGTTTCCAACGCTTCGATATCTGCCCCAACCCGGTCCCTGGGTTGGCACACGCCCGCGCCACGCTGGCAACCGTCCGGGGGCAGATCATATGCGGCTGGCAGATTGCCAATGGCCGGCTTGACCTGGATTTAACCGTTCCGGTGGGCAGCCAGGCGCGGATCTTCTTGCCTGTACCGCAGGGAGGTGCGCTGCAGGAAGGCGACAGCATCCTTTGGAAAGATGAGCGGCCCGGGGAGGCGTTTACCATTCATCGCGAGGGAGGCAACTTTAATTTTTTCGGTCGGTTCGGGAGAGTATCACTTTATAAATCTGGAACCAAAATTATAAAGGCAAGGGCGCCAAAATACCCACAAATGTCCGCCTATATCCGTGCGCCAGTCATGTGGCCAACCGCGCCTGCCGCCACATGTACCTGTGAAGCAAAAGAGGCAAACAACCAGATGGCTGTTTGCCCGAAGATCTGGATGAACTTTCAATGACACAACCAGGTTTGCCATGTCGTCATATAAAGGCGACCTGGCGGGACCTGGCCCTGATTCTTTTTAATACATACGCCGAACTCGTCCAAACGAAAATGCTCAGTTCAAAATTTTCACCCCCTCAGCCGGATGTATTCCGGCTGAGCCTGCTGCATCGCCTGGGGGGTGCGCTCGCTGCAGATGGCTTCGATATCATCCGCGACGAAGCGGCCGATATTCTGGAGCGCTTCATGGTTGGCCCCGGCGCGGTGCGAGGAAAGCACGGCGTGCCTGGCCTTGCGAACCGGGTGGTCGGCGGGCAGCGGCTCCTGGGGGAAAACATCGATCCCGGCCTGGAAGCGCCCGGCAAGCAGCATCTCGGTCAGCGCATCGAAGTCTACCAGGTGCGACCGGCTGAGCAGGATGAAAACCGCGTCCGGCTGGATCAGGCTGAGTTTTTCGCGATCCAGCATACCCCGATTTGAAGCGCTGGGCACCGCCAGCACAAAAATGATCTTCGAGGTAGCCATCAGCGTGTCTAAATCTACCGGCGAGACATTTTGCCCGCGCAGGTAGCTGCCGGTCAACCAGGGATCAAAGACCTGGATCGGGCAGCCAAAGGGTTCAATCAACGGCTTGAGCGCCCGGGCCAGGTTGCCAAAACCGATGAACCCAACCTGCTTTCCGTACAGGGTGAAAGGTGTGCCAAGTTCGGTCTCAAACGCGGTGTGGCTCCAGTGCGGCTCGCCCGTGCGAAAAGCCTGGTCGGTCCAGGCGATCTGCCGGGTGCAGGCCAGGGCCAACCCCAGTCCCATTTCAGCAACTGCCGGCGCAAAGGCCGGGGCGCAGCTCAAGACGCGGATACCGCGCGCAAAGCATTCGGTATAATTGAGATCCTTGGGAGAAGGGAACCCCCCACCCACTTCCAGGATGGCGCGCAGCTGCGGGAATCGGTTCAATTCGCCGTGACGCCAGCTCCCGCAAATGATGGCGACGATCTCCTGGCGGACCTTTTCAATCTCCGCGGCGGGCATCGCTTCGTCTTTACCCCAGATAACCTCAGCGGCAGCGTGCAAACGATTGAGGTCTTCTGCCGAGAAGATATTATTCATGTGTCGAAATGCAGGATCGAGGATGATTTTCGGCTTCATACGAGCTCCTTTCAGGATGGTCAGTTAAATTGTAGTGCAGATATGAGAAATTAGAAAACGGTTAACCGCCCAACACTGTTGCTCGCGGTATCCCGAAAGTCTGGGGGAGCATCCCCAAAAATCTGTCGCCATTCAGGCATGCATTCGGCCCGACCTATTCCCCTACCCTGACCTGATCTTTCCTCTCAATTCCTATCCTACTGGTTGACCGAAACCAGGGTCAGGTTCAAATCTCGAATATGGTCAAGAATACCAAACAAGGCGGCCTGGTCGATCAAATCCACGGTCAACGTGGTGATTACCCCCTTCTCCTCCGTCTGCTCGGTACGCATTTCGACATTGCCCAACCAGTTTGACCAGGTCTGGTCCAACGCTCCGCTTATTTTGATCTGGTAAATCATTGGCACGCATCCTCCTGAAATTCTTCCGCAACCGAACAATGCTGTCAGAATCACTATACCCTGCAGGGGATGCCGTTGAATACGTACTTTAGGGCAAGAAAGGGGCGATTGGCGAACTTATAACCGGCATTTCATCGAAAAGCGAAAATGGTTAAGCCAACCAGGCGTCAAAGCAGTCCTGCTTCACGCGCCCGGTTGACTGCCTGCATCCGGCTGTCGACCCCCAGCTTATTGTAGATACCGGTGGAATAATACTTTACGGTGCGCAGCGAGATGAATAATTTTTGGGCAATCTCTTTATTTGAATAGCCTTCGGCCATTAATCGCAGGGTTTCCATTTCGCGCCGGCTTAATGGTTCCACCAGAGGCATCGTTTCGGGTGAGCTGTGTGGGCGCTGTCCGGGTTCGGCCCCTGGCTGGCTGGCTGTCGGTGCGCCGCTGGCAAGGCCCGCAAAAAGCGCCAGCAGCCGCCCGGCATATTCGGGATAAACCTTCTGCCTGACCGCTTCTCTGAGCAGTGCAGCCATCGGTTGGCCCTCGTTCACAAATACCTGGGCGTATCCCTCCGGCTCCGCCAGCTCCAATGCCTGCTCGAGGAACGCCAAACCTGTCTTTCGATTGCCTTGCGATTGGTTCACCCCAGCCTGAAGGATGAAAGCGGCGATCAGCGCACCCGTTTGCGATTGGGCTTCGGCCCAATGAGCTGTTCGCGCCAACAAATCAAGCGCCCCCTCTTCATCGCCTTGCATCCATTTCAGCCTGGCCCAGGCCAGATACCCGAATTGGTGCGGGAAGGTAATGCCGCCGTCCGCCTGAATATCATGCTGCTCGAGGTAACGCGCCGCCTGACTGGTTTTCCCCTGGCGCAGCCAGAGCTCGGCGAGCAGTCCTGCCGCCTCGCAAGAGATATGAACCGGCACCTCGTGCGCAGCGATCCATTGTTCGGCGCTTTGAGCGGCGGTTTCGGCACCCGGCAGGTTGCCCTGGGCCAGCTGCAGGCGGGCGTGGGCCAGATAACCCCAGGCGACCTGCCAGATAAACTGCTGTTCCTGGGCCAGCGCCAGCCCCTGGCGGATAAATGGCTCCGCCTCCGCCAGCGCGCCCCGCTCGCATAAGATCATTCCCCAGGCGAGCCAGACATCGACCGTCATGGGCGAACGGTCCAAACGATGCCGGGAAATAAGCTGGAGCCCTTCCCGGCACGCCTGCGCGGCGCGGCTCAGATTGCCCTGCAGCCACAGCACCGCTGCCAGATTGGATAGGCCCGTCAGCACCATCGACGGTTTGAGCGCTTTTTTCCCGGCAGCGACTGCATCCACAAACGCCTGGTCGGCGGCACCCAATTCTCCCAGGGCGAGATAGGCATTGCCCAGAACCAATGAAACCCCGCAGCGCTGACCGGCGTCTTCATCCCGGGTCAGGTGCTGCAAAGCGATCTGGGCATGCGCCAGAAGCGCCGGTTGATCGCCGTAGAAGGAGGCAATATAAGTTCGCAGAGCAGACACCTTACCGATCAAGGCGGCCCTCTCAGGGTTGGCTTCCGTCCCCTCATTTTGCGCGCCGGGATGTTCCAGAGAAGCCTGGATATAACCTTCGAGGATCGGAATGCAGGCCTCAGCCTCGCGCAGTTTCCCGGCGCTGATCAACATTGAAACCTGGAAGGTCAACAGGCTGGGATAGGCGCTCTTCTCCTCATCCGGCAGGGCATCCATCCAGGCTAACAGCGTCGCATGCTCCCCCCGTCCCCACATCGCCTCTGTAACCTGGGCGACCAGCGCCGCGGCTTTATGAAAATCCTGCAAATGAAAGGCATGCTGGATGGCGCTTGGAATCAACCCATTTTGCTCGTACCATTGAACAGCCCGGCGGTGGAGTTCCTGAAGCACTTCAGGTGCGGCTTGCGCCAGGCGTTTGCGCAGCAAGTCCGCAAAAAGTTGGTGATAGCGATACCAATAACGCTCCTGATCCAACGGGAAGATGAACAGGTTGCTGCTTTCCAGATATTCCAACGCGGACTGCGCGTTCAATTGGGCTATCTCCCCACTGCCATCCAAAAGCGCATCGCATAACGGTCCGCACAACTGATCCAAGATGGAGGTCCGGATGAGAAAATGCTGGATCGGCTTGGGCTGCCGGTTAAGCACCTCTTCGATCAGGTAATCCAGGATAAAGCGGTTGCTGCCAGAAAAGGATGCGACAAAATCTGCTGCCTTTTCCGGCTCAGGCAAGGAAGCCGCGTCCCGCAGGGAGATTGCCGCCATTTGCAGGCCGGCGATCCAGCCCTCCGCCTTGTGATTGAGCGCCTGCACCGATTGGGCCGCCAGGTCCAGGCCGATACCTGCGTTCAAATAGGCATCGGCCTCGTCATCCGAAAAACGTAAATCTTGAAGGCGAATCTCGAGCAGTTGGCCTCTGCCGCGCAGCAAGGAAAGCGGCAAGGGCGGATCGGTGCGCGAGGCAATCATCAGGTGGATGTGCGGTGGGGCATGTTCGCAGAAAAAGGTAAGCGATTGGTGGATGATGGGATTGCGAATGAGATGATAATCATCCAGCACCACCACCCAGGGCTGGGAGGTCTGCGCCAGATCATTAATCAAGGAAGCCAGCTGGCGTTCGAGATCTGCTCCCTGCGCCGCCAGCATATCCAGCGACGGCTGTCCCACGCCCTGCTGCTGGGTCTGAAGGGCGGCGATGACGTACGACCAGAAAATAACCGGGTCGTTGTCTCCATCATCAATGGACAGCCAGGCAATCCTCCGCTCAGGGGAGGCATCCTTTGCTGCAGCTGCCCAGGTGGAAATCAGCGTCGTTTTGCCAAAGCCCGCCGGGGCAGAAATCAGGGTCAAACGGCAGCCAGGCTCCAGGCACTGGTTGAGTTTTTCAACCAGGCGCGCCCGCCCAACCAGGTACTTTCCTGGCGGAGGGATAAACAATTTGGTCAGCAAGAGGGGCTCAGACATAGGTAAACTTATAATACAAAGCGATAACTTGCTTACGGCTTGAACTCATTTTAACCCGGATTTTTCAGGACGACTTATCTCTTTGTACTGGAATTGTACCTTGGTACGTATGCAACTGTACCTGATTTCAAGTAAACTACCTTTAATCTGGGCAGCAGTCAGGTTTCGCGGCGTGAAAATATACGAAACAGGAGAATTAACGATGAACAACCTTCAAAAAATTACCAATGAGCAATTTACCAAACGTCTGGTGAACCTTTGCCTGCGCAGCGGCCTGACGGGAATACCAAAAGATGAAACCGATCAGCATATTCTCTTGAAAAGTGTGGTCAATCTGGTGCCAACCCCCGGAACATTCACCGAAAAAGAGATCAACGAAAAGCTGCAATCCTGGCTCACGCAGGTGTGCGTGATTAAGAATTTCGACCGGGTCACGCTGCGCCGTTGGTTGGTCGATACGGGCTATCTCACGCGCAGCAACGATGGCACCGCTTACCAGGTAGCCGAACCTGGACCGCGGCCTGACCTGTTCGAAGCGAGCGTGAATCAGATCGATGTTGTCGAAACAATCCAGGCTGCGCGTGAAGAAATGGAGCGCAGAAAACAAGCCTATTTGGCCAGATCAAAGGGAGCATAAGCCATGCCGAGCTGGCAGAGTCAAATTATCAAGTTTACCTTCCGCAACCGGCATCTGATGCAGGGCAAACTGAAACGACAAGTCTGGACTGAGAACACCTCCATCCCGGCTTTCCGCGAATTGTGTGAAAAAGGCGCGCAGCGGTCCAGGATGCCGGCAGATATCGAAGTCGTTCCGGTCAAAATCGACGGTTTACCCGCGGGTCTGTCGGCAGAATGGCTTCAGCCCACCGCGGCGGCACCCATCCCGCTGGAGCCGGATGCTGTCATCTTCTATACCCATGGTGGCGGGTATGTGTCCGGCTCCTGTTCGGATCACCGCGCGCTGGTGGCAAAATTCCCATTGGGCAGCGGGGTGCGGACGCTCCTGTATGAATACCGCCTGGCGCCGGAGCATCCTTTTCCGGCGGCAATGGAAGATACGCTCAGCGCATACCGCTGGATGTTAGGACAAATCACACCTGCCACGCGCATCATCATCGCCGGCGAGTCGGCTGGCGGCGGCCTCTGTCTTGCCGCACTGTTAGCCATCCGCGACCAGGGCCTGCCCATGCCGGATGCCGGGATAGCCCTCTCCCCCTGGACTGATTTAAAACTGACCGGGGAATCGCACAAGACGAAAGCCGCGGCAGCCATCGATCCCCCCGGAATGTCGCAAGTGTGCAGCCGGTATTACATTGGCGATAATGACCCGGGCTCCCCATGGATCTCGCCGCTGTATGGAGACTTACACGGGCTGCCGCCCCTGCTGATCGACGTCGGCGACGACGAGATGCTGCGCGACGATTCGATCATGTTTGCTGAAAAGGCTCGCGCCGCGGGGGTTGAAGTCACGTTGAATGTGGCAGCGGGCCAGATACACTGTTTTCCTCTGCTGCCCGACTTTATCCCTGAGTCCAGGCAGGCCATGGCAGAGATCTGCGCCTTCATCCGCCAACACATTCGCCAATCGGTGGAACCGGCCTGAACCGCCGCTAGACCTGAAATCACCAGAAAGCCCTGACCTAAGCAGTCAGGGCTTTCTGGTGTTCGTGCTTTGTAAAACATGCCTGGGCAGGTTTATCTGTTCAGCGTGCGACCCGCTGCCCTTATTTCAGTTCTGGCATACAATAAGTTCTAAGGTATTTCTTGGCGAAAAGCATTCCTTCATCATTGAAGGAAGCAAAATTCATGGGTTCTGGAGCATCACCCGGACGGCGGTATCGCAGATTCGCACCCCCAGTCATGCAGGTCGATCAGGGCCGCTGTCGCCGGACATATAAAAGGGAACGCTATGCGATTAATCCAATTTTTGAACGAAAATGGCGAACGCAAGGTCGCCCAGGTCGCGGAAGATGGTCTCAGTTTAATCGTCCTGGCCGGAACAGAACGAATTTACGATCTGGCACTGGAAGCTGGCCGGACCGGGGCAACCCTGGAAGGCCTGGTTGGGAAACGACTGAGTGCCAAAAAGGTCGACTATGATCCCATCGTCGCCGAACAGCGCTTACTGCTGCCGCTCGATCATCCGGACCCGGCTCATTGCCTGGTGACGGGGACCGGCCTGACTCATTTGGGCAGCGCACAGGCCCGCGATGCCATGCACACCCAGGCCGCGGCCAATGCCCCAATGACAGATTCGATGCGCCTCTTTCAGCTCGGTTTGGAAGGCGGGAAGCCCGCCGCAGGCGAGATCAGCGTTCAGCCGGAATGGTTTTTCAAGGGCAGCGGGTATGCGTTGGTGCCGCCGGAGCAGCCTCTGATCAGCCCCGGCTTTGCCCTGGACGGCGGCGAAGAGGCCGAACTGGTGGGGCTTTATGTGATTGCCGAATTGGGCGATGTTTTGCGGGTTGGATTTGCCCTGGGGAATGAATTTTCAGATCACGTTATGGAGGCCCAGAACTACCTCTATCTGGCCCATTCTAAGCTGCGCCCCTGCTCGTTCGGCCCGGAGTTGCTCACCGGCGTTGCTCCGGCTCACATTGCTGGTCTGGTCCGCATCCGGCGCGCTGGTGCTACCCTGTGGGAGGCGCCCTTCCTGAGCGGTGAAGACAACATGTCTTACACCATCGCCAACCTGGAACACCATCATTTTAAATATGAGCCGTTCAGGCAGCCCGGCGATGTGCACTGCCACTACTTTGGCACCGCCACCCTGAGCCGCAACGCGGGAATTGTGACACAGCCTGGCGATCGTTTTGAAATTTCCGCCCCGGGTTTTGGCCGGCCCTTACGCAACACACTGCAGCAGGCAAGCCATGAGGCCCGGATTCAGCGGGTAAAAACGTTATAAGCGGTGCCTCTCGCGCCGGATCGAACAGCCGCCGGCATCCATCATCTGAGAGCGTCCCATTAAGCGGCGCTAGCCAATGCTATAATTTAATCTTATGCGATTCGAAACCATCCACAACCTGCAAATTCCCAAAATCGGTCTGGGCACCTGGCAAATCGGCGGACGAGGAAGTGCTGAGCCGGACAGCGACGAAAAGTCACTTTCGGCACTGCGTTCTGCCCTGGAGCTGGGGTATACCCACTTCGATACCGCCGAGGGATATGCCTCGGGTCACGCCGAGGAGCTTCTGGGCCAGGCTGTCCGTGAATTGAAGGTTCCGCGCGAGACGCTTTTTATCACCTCGAAGGTCTCTCCCGACCATTTAAAGTACGATGACGTCCTGCGCTGCTGCGAAAACAGCCTGCGCCGCCTCAACACCCAATACCTTGACCTGTACTTGATCCATTGGCCAAAGCCAGGGATGAAACTTGAGGAGACTTTTCGGGCGCTCAACAGGCTGGTCCAGGACGGTAAGGTGCGGCATCTGGGGGTCAGCAATTTCAATCTAAAGCTGCTCAAACAGTCGGCAGCGCTCTGTGAGACCCCGCTGTTCACCGACCAGGTTTCCTACAGCATCCCGGACCGGACCTGTGTCCAAAACGGGGTACTGGCTTACTGCCAGGAAAATGACATCCTGCTGACGGCTTACAGCCCGGTCAAACGCCGGAATATCGCCAGCAACAAAATCCTGCACGCGATCGCCCAGGAGCGCGGAGCTACCCCCCAGCAGATTGCCCTGGCCTGGTTGACAACCCAGCCCCGGGTAATTACCATTCCAATGTCGTTTAACCCTCAACACCAGGCCGAGAACCTTCATGCGGCGGACCTGGTTTTGAGCGCTGCCGAAATGACGCGGCTTGCCTGACCATGTCTCCCATTGTAAAAACTACCCCGCGGATCGAGCCAATATCCGACCCGGAGACCGACCTGGAGCCGATGTACCGGGTCATCATCCATAACGACGATGTTACCCCGATGGATTTTGTGATCCACATCCTGGAGCGCATCTTTTTCGTCGGTGAGGCCGACGCGGTGGAGATTATGTACACAGCGCATTTCAGCGGCGCGGCTTATGTGCAAACCCTTTCAAAAAGCGAAGCACAGAACCGCATCGGCCGGGCGCATTTCGCCGCCGGATTAGAAGGCTACCCCCTGCAGTTCACCATGGAACCAGAATCCTGAAACTGTGATTTCACGGGCTGCCCCACCAGTTTCGGAAGGGGTTCAATCCAATAGGGGCGTCTGCGCAACCGGAGCCCGCCCACGTGCCTTTTCGGGGAAGCGCATCTGCATGAGCGGGATCCCGATACCATAGGTAACAAAGTCGCCTACCGGTTCAATTTCCAGCACAGACATGCTTTCCAATTTTTCCAGATCCGATTCCAGACCACGGAACAGTGTCTGCAAGATGTCGCCCGGTACATTTTTTGCGGCGAACACCTTTGCCTTTCCGGAGAAAGTGATCGTTGCCGCAGGAATTTTGATCCAGGGCATAAACAAGATGCGTTTGGCAATGGGAATGGTGATCGAAACGTGGGGGTTCGTTTGAACGTGGCGTGTTTTCCAGGCATCTTTTGCGGTTGAAATATAGATTCTTTGGCCGTGGACAACATAGACAACGCCCACCGTGCGCGCTTCTCCTTTTGAATTCACCATGCCGAGAACGGCAAAATTTTCTTTTTTAAGTTCGTTCCACACTTTTGCGCTCTTCAATTGGTTAGCCATTATTTTCCTCCCCGAAACGAATAGCGGATCGCCTTTTTGGAGCAGTTATCCACACAGTGCCGCACAAGATGCATTCCGTGTTTTCCATCTGCCCCAATTGCACCATGCCGTTGACGTCCAGGCTCATCGGGCAGTTCTTGCTGCACAGCTTGCAATCCGCGCAGGCCGAGGCATCCGCCACCAGACGCAGAGAAGCCCAACCGAAGCGGTTGCGGATCCAGCGTCCGGCCATCATGAAGGGCGCCATCCAGCAGATTGTATGGCAGCCAGCCCGGCGGCCGATCAGGATCGCAAGTCCGGCAAACAAGCCGATGACGATGTAGTAGATAAAGTAAGCAAAGATAATGGGGCGGTCGGGTGATCCTGCCACAGAGATGCCGTTCTGGGTGTGAAACAGCAGATCTACGCTTTGGTAGCCACCAGCCTGCACCACCAGGAAGACGATCAGGCTGATCCACGGGATCCAGATGACCCACTTGATCCAGTCGATTTTCTTGCCGTTGACCCGGCGGTTGTTAACCGGTTCGACCATTTCCTGCATCCCGGCCCCCGGGCAAACCCAGCCGCACCAGGCGCGGCCCAGGAACAGGGAAGAGATAAACATCAGGCCAAATAGTATCAAGCTGCCGTTGACGATTCCGTTCATGGCGCCGTCGATGATCACGTAAGGCGAGAGGAAGTTCATCGTCACGGGGAAAGACAGGAATGCCAGGATGATGGCAGCCTTGCGAATACGCTGCCGGAGGGGAAGCTGGTGGATCATTGAATACCCTTTCTATGCTTTTGGAAGCTGTCCGGCTTTGATGCGCTCGATGACGCTCTCGGCCCAGGCCAGGTTAGCCTGCATGTTGGCGATCCCATTTTCCAGGGTCAGCATCCAGAAAAAATGTTCGCGCGCCGAGGGGATTTCATCGTGAAAGGAACCAATCTGCTCAGGGACCTGATCGTACTGGCGCAGCATGGCGCGCATCATCGCCGCATAGCCTTCAAATTTAGCCAGGGCTTCCTCATCGGATAACTGCCCACTAAAAAAGACCTGGATCAACGGCGCGCTGTGCGGCGCGACCATGGGCGGCGGCCCGGACAGCCAATTCATTAATTCGGCACGTCCCGCGCCGGTGATGTGGTACACCTTGCGGTCGGGGCGGTCTTCCTGGGCAACCTTCTCCATTTCCACATAACCCGCATCCGTTAAACGGTTCAGGGTGCGGTAAATCTGGCTCTGGTCGGCCGACCAGAAGTGCTGCACGGAAGAGTCGAAGATCTTTTTCAGATCGTATCCAGTATAGGGGTGGTAGTTAAGAAAACCAAGAATGGCATGGTCTAAAGACATATGATCTTTTTCCTATATATTATTGATCCTATATAATTCTTATCTTATAATAAAAGTTGTTCCTTGTCAACTTAATCAAAAATCGATGTCAGATGCTTGTCTATCGCCACAATTTGGCATCTCCCAAAAACCGCTAAAATTTTTTCATAATAAAAGGCCTCTGATGGAGCAACTTAAACAGTGGTTCCCCAATTATGAACGCGACCTGGCGCATATGCGCCGCTTTTGGGCAGGCGAAGGTCGTTACGTCATCTCAATCCAAACTACGCAGGATAACTACCGGCAAACTTTCGATGATAGCAAGATGGTTGATTGGGCATCACAGAATTTATCCGAGCAAAGCAAGCTGCCCGGCCTCAATTTGCCGTCTTATTTTACCGACCTAGGCACAATCTCTACCGCAAAATATTGGGGCGGAATCTGGCACGAGCCGCAGGAAGAACGCAGAATTTATATTGATCCAGTCGCGCAAACCCTGGATGAAGCGCTTGCAATCCGACCTCACCCTGTAGATGACCCGGAGATGGATTTTGCCCATGGTCTACGGCTGTACCGCCAGGTCCTCCAAAACCTGAATACCGATCTTCTCTGGATGCGCACGCCGGATATGCAGGGGCCATTGACCACGGCAGGCCTGGTGATGAAACGGGAAAACCTGCTGGTAGCTTTGCACGAAGATCAAGTCAAAGTACACCAACTGCTGGATGCCGTAACACAGCATCTGATCGCCCTGTTCCACTACTTGCAGCGCGAGACCAACAACAAGCTGTGCGGCAATATCTGGCCGTACACTTTCTTTCCAAGTGATATGGGCATTTCATATACTGAAGATCTGATGCCCTTACTTTCGCCAAAATCATTCAAAGAATTCGGTTTGCCGCGTATGCGTGAACTTGCCGCAGCTACAGGTGGTCTCCATATTCACTGCTGCGGTGCATGAAAGCGCCACGCGCGTAATTTGCTGAAGCCAACCTGCCGATCAAAGCGGTGGAGTTCCACTTTCCTGAAACGAAGATCGGAGAATTGACCAGCTTGCCGCTCAAACCGGGATGGTGCCTTATCTTCTGCTCGACAAGATGGACCGCTGCCAAACTGTGACCGATATTGATGGGTACTTCCTGGAGCAGGTGGGCAGCAAGTTCCATTTCTGGTTCGCCTGCGCAGAGGACGAACCAAAGTTTCTATCCTCTTTCATTGGCTGAAACCCGTGGAAACAGCGTTTCAGCCAGACAGGACTTCGGTCGCATCCGTTTTCTATTTCACCTCAAGGAAAGGTACATGAAAATCACCCGCATCCGTATCTATAAGCCCAAACAGTTAAACCGGACTTTCAACCAGAGCGACATGGTCGTCACCATCGAAACCGACAGCGGCCTGACCGGCATCGGTGAAGGCGGCACGCGCGATACGCTGGAGCAATGCGCTGCCATGCTGATCGGCGCGGACGCAGACCGCATCCAGCATTTGTGGCAGACGATGTACCGCGGATTTTTCTATCCGGCCGGGCGCGAAAAGCTGCATGCGCTGGGCGCGCTGGACCTGGCGCTGTGGGATCTGAAGGGCAAGCGCCTGGGCGTGCCGGTGTATGAGCTGCTGGGCGGCCTGACCCGCGACTACGTGGAATGCTATTCCACCGGTTATCCCTGGCAGGGCTCGCTGGCCGAAACTGCCCAGGCCTGCATCACAGCCGGTTTTCGGGCATTCCGCATGTCGGTGGGCGACACCAAAACCGGCATCTTTGAGGCACGCCGCCAGGTGGAAGCAGCCGCGGCGGCCTGCCGCACGCTGCATGAGACGCTCGGCGAGCGTGGGGAATGGGCGATTGATTTTCATACCCGCCTGGACCTGGCGGACGCGGTGCGCTTATGCGGGTTGATTGAGCCTTACAACCCCTTGTTCATCGAAGACCCGCTGCGTTCTGAAAACCCCGGCGTGCTGGCCGCCCTGCGCGCGCAGGTTAAGCTGCCCATCGCCGCCGGCGAGCAGTTCGGCGACCGCTGGGAGATCAACGAATTAATTGAAAGACATGTGATCGATTACACGCGGGTCACGCTGCCTAATGTGGGCGGTATCACTGAAATGCAGAAGATTGCCGCGCTGTGTGAAACGCATTATATCGGCATGATCCCGCATTTTACCGGGCCTATCGCCCTGGCAGCGCTGGTGCATGTCCTGGCGGCGCAGCCGGTGCCGGCCTTGATGGAAATTGCCGGCGCCAGCCCCAAACAGCCCCCCCACCTGCCTCAAGGCTGCACCTTCCGCGATGGAAAATTGTGGCCCACAGCGCGGCCCGGTTTGGGCGTAGATTTTGACCCCTCGGGCGCCGAGTTAATCAGCGAAGTGAGCGAACACTCGGCGCCTATTCCCATGTACCGCCGCCCGGATGGCTCAATGACCAACTGGTAACTCGCCTGCCGGAGCAAAATCCACCAAAGAACGAGACGGAAATATGCCAATTTTTAGTGCGGCATATTTCTGAGCGTCTCTTCGTATACCTCGTAGTGTTCGCCCTCTTCCTCGGCGGGATCCACGTATTTAAGCCACATGGCCTGATCGGGATGATCGCCGGAGAGCAGCCGGCGGCTGGTGGTAATGGAGCCGGTCGCATCGGCCCAGCGCACCTGGCCCATTTGCAGCAGAATGTATTTGCCGGCATATTGGTCGACGAGTTCCTGCTTGTGATCGCGGTAGTACAGCCCCTGTTCCGCCGTGGTGCGCCGCCAGCTGATCACCCGTTCTTCCGTGTCCGTGTGGCCTGCAAAGAACTGGCCCACCGGAGCCTGCACCTCTGATTCAAAATCGATCGCGTTCAGATCGACGATACCAAACCCGCTTTCGGCAGCCGCCAGAAGCGAATTACGGTCGCGGTGGAAGGGCGGGGTAAGCCAATCGGATTGCGGATCGTGGCCCATCAAATGCGCGCTGCAGGCATCCGTAGCGACTACCTGGTCGCCGGCGATGAGCGTGTTGCAGATCAGCGGATATTTGCCCGGGCCCCATTCTTGCCCGGCCTGGCATACCAGGCCGTCGATGATGTTCAGCGCCGGGTTAAAAATGCGTCCCAGATCGCCTAACATATAGGGCATGCGCACCAGGTGGTGGTAGTAGGCCCGCGGCCGGCCCAGCGGCTGCAGCGGCACCAGGCCGAACAGATTCTTCATGCACAGCGTGATCCCCATAAACTGGTGGTTTTTGAGCTTCTGCACCGAAATGATTTCATCGGCCTCAACCGTGCAGCGCGGAACCGGGTAGCGATCGAACATCTGCCCGCCGCCGGGCACATCCACCCAATCCACCGGCTCATTGTGACCATCGATCAGCGGCACATCAAACTCGCGCAGCACCGGCATCAGGCTGTGGCAGGTCTCTGGCGGGTCGCCTGGAGCCGGCTGTTCCACGCCCACATCGGTCACAAAGATCTCGGCGCGGGTCCGCTCGCGCAGCAGGCGCAGCGTGGCCCGCGCCACCGGATCGCTGACCAGCTGCTGACGGTGACCGGCATGCATCACGACGTGATGCCGGGCCCAATGCTGGTTGAATTTGATGCCGATGCGTCGGGCGCGCGCCAGTTTTTCCCAGGCAGCTTCCAGCGGATCGGTGGCGCGTTTGAGCGCCTGATACACCTCTTCATCACTTGACCGGTAATCACATGCTACAGCACGTACACGATAAGATTTTTCCATGGGGAGCTCGCTAAATTTCTGGCTCAGGCTGAAAGCGGCACGGTTTCGTTGGCCCACTGGAGCAGGGCCTTCATATAGGCGATGGAATATGCCGTGCCAATGCGTTTATCATCACCCATCAGCGGGATGTGATCGGCGATCACCACGCCCGAAAAATTCGCCGCGCGCAGCGCTCGCATCACTTTAGCCATATCCATGTAGCCGTCATCGATAAACGTCTCCACAAAATGCGGCAGGGGCTGGTCCACATTGCGGAAATGAACTTTGAAAAGCTTGTTCTGGCGGCTGAACGCGGCGATGGTCTCAAGCACATCCTTGCCCATCAACGGCCCACCCTCCAACCAGCAGCCCACACACAGGCACACGCCCACGTTGGGGCTGCCCGCCAGATCCAGCGCGCGCTGGTAGCCATCAAAACTGCTGAAGATGCAGCGCGGCACGCCCGCCAGTTCGGGCCAGGGTGGATCGTCGGGGTGGATTCCAATCAGCACGCCTGCTTCTTCCGCGACAGGCGCCACCTCTTGAATAAAGGTGGTAAAGTTTTCCCAGATTTCTTCCTGGGTATATACGCGTCGATGGGAAAGCGGCAGGCCGTAATGTTCATGGATCCAGTGGCCTTGCTGGGGATGATTGGCGTCAAAGGCGCGCGCCGGGGCGCCGCCGCGCGCTTCCTCAGGAGCATTGCTCCAAATACCGTTGGCCATATGGGCGTAGGTGGTATAGGGGATGCCGGCGCGGCCGAGATCGCGCAAATGCTGTTTATACTGGGCCACCTTGGCATCGCGGTCGGGCAGGTTGAGTACAATCGCGGCCTGGTTATGCACATCCAGGTTGCCCATGCCGTACACTTTGAGCCCGTGCTGCTCAAACAGTTCACGGCGGCTGGCATAATACTCGTAGCTGGATTTTGAGGCGTCGGTCCACAGCACGACCCACTCCACGCCCAACTGTTGAATAAACTGCAGTTCTTCCGCATTGGGCTCTGGTGACGCCTGGATGGCTATTTTAATACCGGGTTGGATGGTGGGAATCATTGAGTCAGATTGTTCCTTTCAGGTTCTAGTTTACATCGATTTTCGTAAATTGGGTCCTGCCAGATCATCCGAGATACCATCGCCGATTGTGCCGAGCTGCTCGTAATTTCAAATTTTTCCATGCCGTTCTTCCGCTCCACCAAATCGTTTACAGCCAGTTTACTCGCATTATTCTGCGATGTCGACGTTTTCTGCCTGGCAATCGCATCGTAATGTTGCGGGAGAAATGGTCGCAAAGGGGAAACAAAAAGTAGGGCTGTCCAGACAGAACGGCCGGACAGCCCTTGTTTTTAGTGTGTTACCGGAGCCTTAGACGCGCCGTACTGAGAAGCTGCGCTCACTCAGATTGCGGTGCGGCATGGTGTGGTCGCAGCTTACGATGGTGCGCTTGTAAGCGCGAAGTTCCAGCTGGTAGCTGCAAGTGATGGGGAAGACGTCTGCAGCACGCGCCCGAATTGAGATCGCGCCGCCGTTCCAGATTGGCCGGGTGGCCGGGGGTACGTCAGCCAGGGCCGCAGCGTAGGATGGACCTTGCTGCGCAGCCGCACCGGGTCCTGGGGAGGCGACGAAGGCCGCTCCAACGCCTGCATTTAAGGCAGTCGAGTAGGCGATATGTTTCACCAGATTATCGGCGTATGTGGCTTGCAGGGTGTAATTATGCAGGTGCCCGTCTTTGTCGTAGGCGACAAAGTCAAACTGCACCAGGTCATCCGCATCGACATCCACGTTTCCACAGGGACCGATGGTGGCTTTCAACGTGCCATCGTGGTTGAGGATTTTGATCGCCAGGATCACCGTCTCCGGTTCCAGGGTACATGTATGCACCGTATCGCCATTGCAGGGGTGAGCCGGCCAGATCCACGGGTGTCCGCTGGCTGCGCCGGTGACCCGGTTGTCGATCCTCAGACGCAGGAAATTGGGAGTCGCCGGGGTATAGTAGCACTGGTTTAACACCTTCTCGTTAATCAGATGCCCGGCGGCATTGATCCCGTAGCTCTTGACTCGCAGGGTATGCAAGCCGTCGGCGAAGGATCCTGTCAGCCAGCTTCCCAGGTGGTAGACGCTGCTCAGGTACCACCCTCTGACCACACCCCACGAGCCCGGGGCGTGATTTGCCTCGTAGTGGTGGCGTGTTTCGATAACATTATGCCCATCGATGTTCTGGATTGGGAAAGGCACAGGGTGTGAGAAACCCGGCTCGCCAAACAGACCCGGTCCGAAGTATGATCGGGTGGGTGGGGCGAAGGTGCCCAGGGGCAACGCATCCCAGCCGGCGACTGGCAGCTTGTTTGCGTTCCAATATTCGACTTCGTAGTAATCCGCCCCAGACGAGTCGCCAAACTCGCCATGAATGGGAACCGATCCGGCAAACGGGCGGTCGCTGCTGTTCGGGTAAGCGTAGCCCCATAAGGACGCCGGTAAGGCCGGCGCGCTCAGATTCCCGCCGATCTCATTTAAATCAATCCCCGAGCAAACATGCGACAGGAAGATGCAGTCGCCCACAGGGTCAGTATTATCGAAGGCACAGCAGGCCTTGTCATTCGCCACCAGGGTCACGCCCAGGTTGGTCGGAATATTCCAGCGCGTGTCCCACCAATTTTCCTCGAATATGACATTGGTCGCGCCTTCGCAAGGTTGGGTGACCTCGAAGATGATATCCGGATTACAGTCGAACCACGGCTGCCAGGGCCACCAGGGCCAGAGATGCAGCATCTCTACACCTTCGACAGCAGGGAGCTTCTCGACCAATCGGCTGCGGATATCATCCAGATTCGCCAGATCAAGCAGCCGGGTTGCTTTATTCAGCTGCACCTCATTGGCGACATCTGCAGCCATAACAGTCATGTTCCCGCTTTCTTCGTTCACTTTTTCATTGATGTCTTGCACAGGCGCTCGCGTTACGCGCGAAAGCACAGGCGGACGTGGGCCAACACCCAGATCCGTCAACAGCTCATCGAAAAAGCGCGGATCAGGTTCCGGATCGGGAATAGGCGGTTTGACTTTAAATTGCTTCAACTGGTTGAGGATTTTATCGCTCAAGACCGGGTCAAGCTCCCAGCGGCGCAGATTCCACCAATACCACGGCCACCAGCCGCAGCACCAGGTAAAGTCAATGCTAAAAGTACCGTCCAGGTCGGTTACAGCGCTGCCCACCTGCTGTTTGCTGGTCCACCACCAAAAGCCATCGATGTCGTAGGCGCTCACCGTCGCGCCGGGCACCGGGTTGCCATCAGGGCATTGGACCTTGCCGGTTATGGTGAACTTTCGGCACCACATCGGCCACCAGATCAGGTAATAGGGCGGAATGCGGATCGCTATTTGCAGCTCGTTTTTTCCTCCCCATTGGGAGGGTTGAATCGTGCGCGTCAGCGTTTGCATATTCCCCAACGAGTCTGCCGGGGCACTACCTGGGCCCAGCAAGACTTTCACCTGACCGGGATTTTTTTGCAGGTCAAACGTAGCAATATCTTTGCCTTTTCCCGTGAGCTTGACGACCTGTTCCATCAAAGTGCCGTCTGCCATCTGCAGGACAACTTTGACTTCCTGGCCCTTTACGTCACTTCCGGGATCAGTTTCTAAGGGAATGGCCAAATGTAAGGATCTCTCTTCCCCATTGCTTACATTTCTTGGATTCATGAAATACCTCCATTGCATGAACTACATCCGAATTCTGAAGCGTGGAACAAGATACTCTATATGCGGGTGAACACCTCCTTCCCGGAAAACCCAAAAATCACCTGGATCTGGATTTTATTCACATAGACGAGGGTAATAGAAACGATTGGGTGTAGTTTATTTTCGATGAAGTTGGACTGAAAAGGGGCAATAAACTCTACTGACCAGCCAGATGGTATTGGAACTCAATCTATATTTACTACCCTTAATGTAAACAATTATATCATTAAAAGCCATTCATAATCTTAAATTAAATATCCATTTGTTGAGTGATTTAAAAAAGGTGAAAAAGGGTCGATTTAGAATCTACCGTAAATCAATTCCAGCATGAATCACCCCAAATTTAATTCTGAGGGTGATTTTGATTCTTTTTTCCCCATCCCCCAGCCCCTTCCCCAAATCGGGGAAGGGGAGAAAAATATGAAGAGGTGATATACGGATAGATACTTAATCTATCTCCTGACCCAACGCTTTTTTAAACCTTGCCGCCAGGATCGGATTGCTGCACAGGCCAACCATTCGCCCACTCACCGTGCGCACATTGTGCACGGTAAGAGAAGAAGGCAGCTGGTAGGGATGGGTGGTTTCGATCTCCTGGTCTGTGACCAATGGGTTGTAATCTGAAAACAGAAATACTCCCTGGAAATCTTCGGCCGCATGGCTGTCATCCACCAGAATATTCTCAAAAACAATATGATGCGGCATGGTGCAGGCATAGCCAAAGTCGTGATCTTCCCGCTGCGAGGCAGCCAGGATGCTGACCGCTTCACTGGTTCCCTCACGCAGGTGCCAGACACAATCTTTCACCAGCAGATCACCATCCCACAGACTGCCGTAATCTCCCCGCAGGTTAATCAGCCGCGCGCCATAGACGTGTACGTTTTCCACAGTCAGCTGTCCATGACCAATCGCGTTGAGGCATTGGTGGCCCAGGGAAGAATCCTTAATCACCACGTTGGTGCAGCCCATATGGGCATCCCAGCGCGAGAACACGCAGTCCGTGACCGAAAGATCCTTGCAGAAATTCGAGGTATACACCCCCCACCGCGTGGTATCTGTGATGTTGAACTGCCGGCATCCTACACAGCTAATATTGATACTGCGGTAGATGCTGATATCGTACGAACCCATGGATACCGGCAGGTTGGCGGCGCCAATAGTGACATAGATCTTCCGGCCGGTAAAATAGCAGTTTTTGACCAGCACATTGGCGCAATCGTCCACACGCATAAACCCGTGATACGGAGCGCCCGTTTCTCCCTCCATGATCACAAAATGAGACACGCCCTCGACCAGTACGTTGCTGCGGTGAATATTGATCCCGCGCGCGTAGTAATTGTATTTTGAAGGTTCACCGTTGGCGAGCGTTGTAAACATGCCGCCCTTGACGGTCAGCGTGGACGCATCCATGGGCAAGGCGGTGACCTGGGTGACCGTTTCAAAATCCCAGATGATTTCATTTAAAATTGTTCCATCTTTTTGGGCGATGAAACAGTCCGTCTGAGAAGAACCATTATTCTGGTTCAACCCAAAACGGATGAACTGCTTCACATTGTCGTTGGTGACATTCATATAACAATCATGAGGAAGCGAAAACCCTAAAGACTTTTGGCCTTTCTTCAATGCGGATATCTCAACCTGTACAGGAGCAAGAGAAGACTGAACATCGAAAATGTGAACCTTGTTGTTTTCGACCGCGCGGTCATCAATGATGAATTTGGAATCGTTCCAGTCGGTGTCCGTTTGAATGATCGCGGTGAGTGCTTTGCCGCTGAGGTAATAGCAGGCCTTGGGGTCGCTTATTACCGGCAGGCAATTCGCGTTCGCGAATTCATGTGCCTTAACGATCGCCGCCAGATCGTCTGCAATGCCATCGCCGATCGCACCAAATTGCTCGTAAGTTACAAATTTTTCCATACTGTTCCTTCCTCTCCATCAGATCGTTTTTAAACAGTTTACTCGAGTTATTGTGCAATGTCGACAAGTTTTCCCCTTGATTCTGGTTCTCTGGGAGTTGCCGTGGTGGGCAGTAAATGTGGGGGTGAAATTGGCGCGAAGCGCCAATTTCACCCCCACAAATAAACTCTTCCACGGGAAATACCAATGAGCCTTGATTCTCCACCGCTGAAGCCAGGCAGAATCGAGCTATAATCTTAAGTATGATCAGCAATCCACGGATTTCCACCCTGCGTTCACGCTGCCTGGAGCGGAAAACACTCATCCCACCCTGGGATGGCGATCCAGTGCACATTTCTCATTCACTGCAAGCCTCCGAAAGCGAACCTGCCTGGATAATCCGGCGGGGAATGCTGACGCGCGACCTGCTGAAAGCAGCCCGGTTTGCCCTGGATGATCTCGAATTGATCATCGGCAGGCTGGCGCCAGATAACCCGGCGCAAAAAGCCAGACGCCCAGGCGCAGCCCGCTGGCTGAAAGAACATTACCCGGCTGTTTTCACCCCTGGACAGGCCGGTCACTGCCAGCTGGAATTTTCGCGCCTGTTTACCTTGGGGATAGACGGTCTGATCGCTGACCTGGAGCAGCGCAGTTTGCACGCCCTGGCAGAACAGGCTGACACCTATCGCAGCTTTGCGTTGGCGGTATCAGGACTTTCCGCCATGATCGAAAATGCCGCCACCACAGCCGCAGATGAACTTTCACGCCACAGTTGCTCACAAGACCGCCAGGCCGAGTTGGAAGAAATGAAGGCGACCTGCCTGCATGTGGCCCATCAGCCGCCGGAAACCTTTCGCCAGGCCCTGCAGCTGGTTTGGCTGGTGATCCTGGGGGTCCAGCTCGCCGATCGGGCCTGGTTGGTCTCGCCTGGACACCTTGATCGCCTGCTTGGCCCCTTTTATCAGGCCGACCTGGAGGCAGGTCGCATCACCCCGGATACCGCCCGGCTTTACATCGAATGTCTTTACCTGCTGATCAACGAATACGTGCCGGATGGATTGGCCATTTCAGTAATGGTAGGTGGGCGCGACGCTGCCGGAAAGGATCTGACCAACCCGCTCTCCTATTTATGCTTGCAGGCGCTCGAAAATACGCGTCTTGTTTACCCTTCGGTAGGCGTATGCTGGCACCCTGGCACACCGGCTGCCCTGACTGCGCTGGCAGCAGACCTGATGGCAGGCGGGCATGCCAACCCGGCATTCTTCAATGACAGCACCATTCAAACCGGTCTGCAGCAGTACGGCGTGCCTCCCGAAGAATCCTGGAATTACGTCAATTCGACCTGTGTAGAGATCACGCCGTGTGGTTCAAGCAATGTGTGGGTAGCCTCACCCTATTATTCTCTGCCCCAGATCCTGTTGGACGAAATCCAGGCCCAGGCGCAGTCTTTAACCCCGGTCGACACTTTTGCGGGGTTCTTAAAACGTTATCAGATTCGCCTGGAAGAAAAGGTCAGCGCAGCGGTAGCCGAGCAGAACCAGGCTCGAGCCGCCCGGAAGGCATGGGGCGGCAAACCGCTGCAGAGTGTATTTACCAATGACTGCATTGAACTCGGCCTGGATATTGACCGCGGTGGTGCGCGCTATAATTGGGCAGAGTGCTCATTCGTCGGTCTGGCAAACCTGGCCGATGCGTTATATGTTGTGCTGCAAGAAGTCTTTACCCAGCACCAATTTAGTTTTCAAGAGTTGCACGCGATCCTGGATGCAAATTTTGTAGGGAATGAACGCCTGCGCCAACGTTTTTTAAATGCCTACCCCAAGTACGGCAATGGAATTGAACTTGTCGACCACCTGGTGAATGATATTGTTGGCATGGCGCGTGAGGCCTGTGCCCCCCACCGGTTGGAGCCTGACAATAGCCCTTACGTTCCCGGCGCATTTTGCTGGGTGATGCACGAACAGCTTGGCCGGCAGTGCGGCGCTACACCCGACGGTCGCCGGGAGGGTTTTCCGTTTGCGGATGGCTGTGGGGCAGCCCAGGGGCGAGAAAAAGCCGGGCCGACCGCCGCGATCCGCTCTGTGACCGCCTGGGATGCCGCCCCGCTGATCGGTGGGGCAGCATTCAACATGAAATTCAGCGCATCCCTCTTCCAAACACCCGGCGCCTCGCGGCGCTTGCAGGATTTAATCATCACCTTCCTGCAGTTGGGCGGTTTTGAAACCCAGGTGAACGTGGTCGATGGAAGCTTGCTGCGCGCCGCCCAGGCTCACCCGGAGGAGCACCGTGATCTGGTGGTGCGCATCGGCGGCTACACAGATTACTTCACCCGCCTGACCCCGGAAATGCAGGCCGAGGTTCTTCTGCGCACCGAATACAATACAATCTGATGCAAACCGGCCTGGTTTTCGACATCCAACATTTTGCCATTCACGATGGGCCGGGAATCCGGACAACTGTGTTCCTTAAGGGCTGCCCGCTGCACTGCCTGTGGTGTCACAATCCTGAGAGCCAGACAGCCGGCCTGGAGATCTTTTACCTGCCCGAAAAGTGCATCGGCTGCCGCGCCTGTGAGGACGTCTGCCCGGAAGGCGCTCATCTTTTTAAAGACAACGAACACAGCCTGGACCGGGCGATCTGCGTGCGCTGCGGCACCTGCACCGTGGAATGCTATTCTGGCGGGCTTGAACGCGTGGGCCAGGAAATGAGTGTAGATGCGGTGCTGGCCGAAGTAGTAAAGGACACCCCCTTTTACAGCACTTCGGGAGGCGGTCTGACGGTATCCGGTGGCGAACCCATGCAGCAATTTGCCTTCACCCGTGACCTGCTGCTGGCTGCAAAAGAAGCAGGCCTGCACACCTGCCTGGAAACATCTGGCTGCAGCAGCCGCGAGCGCTACCTGGAAGTTGCGCCGCTGGTGGACCTGTTCCTCTTCGACATCAAAGAAACCGACCCGGAGCTGCACCGCCAGTTTACCGGTGTTTCAAACCAGGCGATACGCAGTAATTTGCTGGCGTTGGATCTCAATGGGGCCAGCCTGGTGCTGCGCTGTCCGATCATCCCCGGGTTAAACGACCGCTCCGAGCACTTTGCCGGGATAACCGCGTTGGCCAACCAGCTGCGCAATGTGCGTGAAATCCACATCCTGCCTTATCATCCTCTCGGCACTTCCAAGAGCCAACGCCTCGGCAAAACGCCAGCCCTGCCCGATGTAAAAGCACCCGAGTCTTCCCAGGTTTCCAACTGGCTGATGGCGGTTCAGGCTCAAACGGGCGTCCCGGTTCGCCAGGATTGAGTGCATGGGATGTAAAAACATATTTTTTACCTTTTTACGTATTTTGCTTGACAACTGTATCTTTCAATTACTATAATGTTCTTACAATTAAATACATACACGAAACAGCAGCCCGCAATTGATCGGTCAAGACCGTGCTGAGACTGTTGTCCTCCAATTTGGCCTTTAAGAAGGTCATCGCTTTTTCACTCCAGCCAGCCTTATCCCCTTTTCGAACCTGTCTTCTGGTTCAAGTTTTCTCTCATTTGGCCTGCTTTTTATATCTGCGGAAACAAAGAGAGAAAGAGATCTATCGCAATAAAACGGGAAATGGCCAATTCTACACTTAGACGATTCCACCGGCCACTCATGTAGAAATTTGCATCGATTTGGAAGGCGAATTGATCTCAAGAGAATTCCCAAGCAAGTTTCTTCGATCGGTTATTACTGGCTCGTTTTTTGTTGTATTCCCAGCAAGCAGATTTATCCACTCAATGCTTACTGTTTTTTGTATTTTTAATCCAGGAAAGGAGGAAAGAGAAGAAATCGGTTGGTCAACCATGCAGGTGAAGTCGCTTCCCTGCCCCTATTTCACACAAACTTTAATGAGAGGTCAGGAGAAATAATATGGCAAATAAACGGATATCCAGGCGAGAATTCCTCCACTTAGGTGGACTTGCGGCCGGTGGTGCTGTTCTGGCTGCCTGTACTCCGGCAGCAGCCACGCCGCAGGTCATAACCCAGGTAGTCAACCAGACCCAGGTAGTTGAGCAGACCAAAGTTGTTGAACAGACCAAGGTCGTAAATCAGGTCGTGACGGCTACACCGCCGCCTGCGTTAGTAACCCTGCAGGGACGCGAACTTCCACCCGATGCCGCCCCATTAGAGAAGCAGATCTTCCGCGAAGCCGGGGCGGAGCCAAAATTCTTCGACACTGCCCGCGATATTTACTCCTCTGGAGCGACCAACCTGGGTAACGAGCCCTTGCTGCGCAATGATGAGAACATCCAGACAGTCCCGGCGCTGGCCGAATCATGGAAACCCGGCCCGAATGCAGAATATTGGGATTTCGTCATCCGTCAGGACGCGCAGTGGAGCGACGGTCAGCCTATCACGCCAGACGACTGGGTCTTTACCTTCCAGCACCTGGCGGACCCCGCTCTGGCGAACCCCTGGGTATGGTTCTACTTCGATATTAAGGGCGTAGCCGACTTTGCCTCAGGCAAAGGACCCGCTTCAGGTATCGGTGTGGAAAAGGTGGACGACCGCACGGTGCGCATCTACGGTAATAACGGCTCGATCCCATTCTTACCGGCTTTGATGTCTTATCAGGCCGCTGTTCCGGTTCCCAAGCATGTTGCCGAAAAGGATCCCGAACACTGGGCCGATTCCGTAGATACCTTTGTATCCGGTGGGCCCTACATTCCCACCAGTTGGGAGCACAACAAGCAAATCGTTTGGGAGCTTAACCCGAAGTACAACGGCCCTCATAAACCGGCGATCACTAAACTAATCAGCCCCATCCTGGCTGCCGGCGCCCCCGAGATTACCCCGTGGCTGAATAAAGAGACAGATTTGCTCCATATCCTTGCGCCGGCGGACCTGGCGGCTGCCCGCGCGGATCCCAAACTGAACGCGCTGCTGCATTTCTTCAACAACTTCGAGACCCAGTATGTGGCTTTCGACACCCTCAAACCACCGCTGGACAAGAAAGAGCTGCGCATGGCGCTGGCGAAATCGATTGACCGTACCACCATGTGCTCCAACGTCTTGAACGGCACGTATGCCCCAGGCTATACCATGCTGCCGCCTCTCTTCCCGGCTTATCAAAAGGATTTAGAAGCGGTCCAATCGTACGACTTGGAAGCGGCCAAGAAGCTGCTTTCAGACGCGAACATCGATCCGGCAAGCATTACCCTGGACTTCTATTCCAACGGTGTCGATCAGGAAGTGCAGTTCGTAGCCCAGCAGTGGCAGGACAACCTGGGGATCAAGGTCAATATCAAACAGGTGGAAAATGCGGTCTGGGGTGATATGCGCGCCAAGCACCAGATGCAGGTCTAAAAGGGCAGTACGAGTATGACTACGTGGATGCCGCCAACCTGCTGACCGCGCTGTGGCGTTCCGTCAGCCCGCCCGAAGGACAGAGCGAACCCTGGGGCTCACCGCGCCACGCCTGGAAGAGCGAAGAGTACGATAAGCTGGTCACAGATGCCGGCCAGGAAGCCGACGTGGCCAAGCGTATCTCGGAATACCAGCAGGCTGAAGATATCCTGGTCAATGACGCGGCCGCCGCTTTCATCACCCATCAGGTGGTCTACCAGATCTGGTGGCCCTGGGTGGTGGGCATGCACCCCAATTCGACCGGCAATGTTGTCTTCCGCTGGCTCGATATCTCTCGCTTCCAGATGTACATCCGCAACGATGTAGATCAACTGATGTCGAGCTACTAAAATAATTTCTAAACCATTGGCCTGATGGACGCCAAACAGCATCCATCAGGCCAGCCTGGTTTTATCTAAACCGTCAGTACTCATCGGATATACCCCAAAAAAGGACTGATGTCTAAAATATTGCTGGATGTGAAAGATCTCAAGACTGAATTCAAACTCAGCCAGGCTGTCGTCCATGCCGTAAACGGTGTTTCATTTACGCTGGATGAAGGCGAAGTGCTGGGAATTGTGGGCGAGTCGGGCAGCGGAAAGAGTGTGACCGCGCTTTCACTCATGCGCCTGATCGATCGCCCTGGGCGAATCACCCAGGGCGAGGTGATTTTGTACGATGAGCAGAAAGAGGTGGACCTGGTGGGCCTGCCGTTATCGGAGATGGAGCACATCCGGGGGAATAAAATTTCGATGATTTTCCAGGATCCGATGACTTCGCTCAACCCGGTGTTAACCATCGGTTACCAGTTGACGGAGCCGCTCATCCACCACCGGGAAATGTCCAGATCCCAGGCTGAGCAAGCGGCGATCCGATTATTGGAAAGGGTGGGCATACCCGAGGCGAAACAGCGCATGCGAGAGTATCCGCACCAGTTTTCAGGGGGCATGCGCCAGCGCGTGATGGTGGCGATTGCCCTGGCCTGCCAACCCAAATTGCTGATCGCCGATGAACCCACCACCGCCCTGGATGTCACCATCCAGGCCCAGATCATCGATCTGATCAATGACTTGAAAGACGAGATGGGCACTTCTGTGATTATCATCACCCATGACCTGGGCGTGATTGCAGGCATGGCGGAAACGATAGCCGTAATGTACGCCGGCAGGTTTGTTGAAAAGGGGCCCGTAAAAACCATTTTCAATCAACCGCAGCACCCGTATACCCGTGCTTTACTCGGTTCCGTCCCGCGGCTGCATGATTGGCTCGACCGGCTCACCACGATCAAAGGCGCGCCGCCCAATCTGGCCTCGGACATCGTCGGCTGCCCTTTTTATCCGCGCTGCCCGCTGCGCATTGAGAAGTGCGAAGTGGAAAACCCACCTTTAGAGATTTTGAATGAAGGGCAGTACTGCGCCTGTTGGGTCACAAAGGCGCAATTCTTAGAAAGAAGCGGTACGGGCCAATGAGCATGAATAATTACCTGCTTCAGACAGTGGACCTGGTTAAAAGCTTCCCGGTGCGCAAAGGATTTTTTGGACAGCGTCACCTGCGCCTCATCGCCGTAGATGAAGTCAACCTGAATGTAAAATCCGGTGAAACGGTGGGGCTGGTCGGGGAGTCGGGCTGTGGAAAAAGCACCCTGGCGCTGACAATTTCGCGCATGTACGAACCGACCAGAGGGACGATTTATTTCAACGGGCAGGATTTTACCAAAATCTCCGGTGAAGAACTGCGCAAAAAACGCCGGCAAATGCAAATGATCTTTCAAGATCCGCTGGCTTCACTGGATCCGCGCATGAGCGTGGGTGAGATCATCCGCGAGCCGCTGGACATTTTCGGCGAAGGCACCATGCAAGAGCGCAACGACGAAGTAAACCGGCTCCTGCAGGTGACCGGTATGCCGGTCAATTCAATCTACCGCTTTCCCACCGAATTCTCCGGCGGGCAGCAGCAGCGCATCGGCATCGCCAGAGCACTGGCCCTCCAGCCCAAGCTGCTCATCTGCGATGAGCCCGTCTCCTCCCTGGATGTTTCCGTTCAGGCCCAGATTCTCAACCTGCTGCGCGATTTGCAGGATAAATTTGAGCTAACCTACCTGTTCATCTCCCACAATATTGCCGTAACCGCTTTCATGAGCCGCAAAATCGGCGTGATGTATTTAGGAAAACTGGTCGAAATGGGGCCCAGCAAGGCAATTGTTGACCAACCGCTCCACCCTTATACCCAGGCGTTAATCAAAGCAGTGCCTGAACCGGAACCAGAACGCAAACGTTTGAAAAAGACCGTCCTTGGCGATGTACCCAGTCCGATCGACCGTCCTCCTGGCTGTCCCTTCCACCCGCGTTGCCCACTGGCTCAAGAACGCTGCCAGATTGAAGTCCCCGAATTTAGGGAATTACACCCCGAACACTGGGTTTCCTGCCACTTCGCATAGAATAGGAGAACTGAATGGGTCGATATATTTTTTTGCGGTTAATCGGAATGGTTGGGGTTCTCCTGGCAGTGTCTTTGATCACCTTTTTGCTGATGAAGGCGGTGCCAGGCGGGCCTTTTGATGTCATGGCCGTAAACTCATCCACCACAATTCCGGATGTGATTAAAACCAGCCTGGAAGCAAAATATGGTCTGGATAAACCTGTTTTTGTCCAATACCTGCTTTATATGCGCAATGCCGTCCAATTGGATTTCGGTTATTCTTTTTACTACCAGGGCCAGACGATCGCCCAAATATTTGAAAACCAATGGCCCTATTCCGCTCAACTTGGGCTGCTGACCTTTGCCTTTTCCGGCCTGGTGGGCCTGGGGCTGGGAATCGCTGCCGGGATCAAACAAGGTACCTGGGTAGATTTTATGGGGACAGCCGTGGCGCTCTTTTGCCTGGCAATGCCCAGTTTTGTGTTGGCGTTAATCCTGCAGATCGTCTTCGCCATCAAACTGGGTTGGTTCCCAACCGGAGGTTGGGATCATCCCAACCAGTGGGTTTTACCCGTGCTGGCGAATTCCCTGGGTCCGATCTTGATTTTGCAGCGCTTTACCAGAGCCAGTGTCGTGGACGTGATGCGCTCTAATTACGTGCGCACGGCGCGCGCCAAGGGTGTACCCTCCTTGCAAATCACCTTTATTCATATTTTCAAAAATGCCCTGACCCCCGTGGTTACCGTCGGCGGGCCGATGTTAGCCGGGTTGGTCACAGGGTCCTTCTTCATCGAGAGCATCTTCCGCATCCCCGGCATCGGACAGTTCACCGTGACCGCCGTGCAAAACCGCGACTACCCGTTAATCATGGCATCGACCCTGGTCTGGACGACCATCATCAGCCTGACATATCTGATCACCGATCTGGTGTATGCTATGATTGATCCGCGGGTAACCTACGTAAAGGAGAAATAGGCCATGGCCGGTTCTACCATTGCAGTTCAGCAGGAATTGCGGCCTGAGAAGCGGCCTGGCATGATGGCGGCCGTCTGGCGCCGTTTCGTGCGCAATACCTGGTCGATGATTGCACTGATATTCATCCTGCTCGAAGTGATCATGGCCATCTTCGCCCCCTTGATCGCGCCGTACGACCCTTATAAGAGTGATTACCCCGCGGCATACAAGGGTCCCAGTGAGACACATCTCTGGGGAGCAGACGACCTCGGGCGCGATGTGTTCAGCCGTATCATCTACGGCGGGCGTGTTTCGTACATCGTGGGTGTGTTCAGCCAGGTTTTTATCGTACTCATTGGACTGCCGATCGGCGCCATAGCCGGCCTGGTGGGCGGATGGGTAGATTTCGCCCTGATGCGCTTGATCGATGTGTTATCTTCCATTCCAGGACTTTTGTTTTACATTCTGCTGATGATCGTGCTGGGCGCGGGGGTATTTAATATCCTGCTGGCGATGACCCTGACCGGCTGGATCGGTATTGCCCGCCTGGTGCGGGGTCAGGTGCTTTCCCTCAAAGAGACGGACTTCGTGCGCGCCGCCCGCTCGATGGGCGGAGATTCATCCTGGATCATCCGCATGCACCTTTTGCGTAACTCGCTCACCCCGGTAATCGTGTCGATGACCCTCGGCGTTCCGGGAGCCATGTTCGCCGAGGCAGGCTTGAGCTTCCTGGGACTGGGCGTACCCCCACCCCAACCCATCCTGGGGCCAGATGATTGGGATTTACCAGACTTACGTGCGTACTTCCCCGCATCTGGTTATCGCCCCGGCGCTGGTGCTCGCCGTCACCATGCTGGCCTGGATTATCCTGGGCGACGGCGTACGCGATGCCCTGGATCCCAATATTCGCACATAATCAAAAAATCAACGGCCCGCGCGGGCCGTTGATTTTTTAACAAAGATCGATCCTCAATCAAACTTCAGACGAATGCCGGATTGGCCGTGGAGGATATCCATCTGTGCCGCAGGCAACGGGACAGCGCAGTAAGGGCTTTCGATATGCCCGAAACCGTCCAGGGGCTGCGGCGTGTCGTTGACCAGCAGGGAACCCTCCCAACCAAATTCAAGCCAATCTCCCCTCAGGCTGTGCAGCCGCGCCGATTGTTCGCTCATCCGCAGGTCCGCAGCGAGGATCTTCTGTTGAAAGTCGGCAAAAGTGCCGTCCAAAAGCTCCTGCCCCATATGGCAGATCCAGGTATTCAGCCTGCCAGATGAGCGCAGTTCGCGGTTAGCCGTTGGCCCTTCTGTCATAAACTCGAATGGGCGGCAGGCAGTGAGCGCCAGATAACCACCCCCAACGCGGGCGAAGGCCCAACCATGCGAAAAATTCATTTCGTCGAAGGCGGCAGCCGGGAAATAGGCATGCGTGAAGCCCATCCAATCATCTTCCGGCAGGCGGTAAACGGCGACCAGGACATCTCCCCATTGGGCCACCCGGGGGAGAACACCGTTTCCGCGCCACAAGTTTGGCCGGTGAGAATCCTCAACGCTCATATTGGCCGGGTGGTTGGTAAAAACCAGCGCGTCGGGCCCCAGGACGGCCTGCCAGATATGCTCGCAAGAACCCTGCTGACCCGGATAATAATCCTGGGCCGAACTGAGCATCGTGTCGGCCGTCCGGTAGGTCACCTTATTCACCCGCCAGGCGGCAGCCTGGCGATCTTCCCCGGCAAAGGGCTGGCTGTGCTGTTCCCAACTCCAAACAGCAGGCTGCTGATCGGTGGCAATGCCCTCAATGAGTTTGGGAAGGCTGTAACCCGCACAGCATGCCAGGCTGACCGTACCCATAACAGCCTCATTGTAGTTTCCCAATCCCCACAGCAGGCGCGAGATGCCCGACGTTTCTGCCAGACGTGCGCTGAATACTGCGGCTGTCCGGCTGGAGCCACGAGAGGAAGCATAAGCACCGGCGTAAGAATTCACCGCCAGGCTGAAGAAGATTTTATCCAACAAGACGGAAGCCAGTTCGCTGACCGGCTCCGCTTCGGCCAGATCAACCAGGTGGGTGAGTGCGGCGACTGCGGATTCCACTTCATCAGGCGAATCCCAATTTCGGAAACCGAACTTTCCGCGCGCACGCATCCAAACCAAAGCACCCTGCTCACCATGCTCGCGATGGACCCGGCCCGTTTTTCCGGAAACAGTAAAAATCTCATCGGGCAGCAGCGCCCCTGCCAGGATTTCGCAGGCATATAGCGTGATTTGCCGGCTTTCATTTTCACCTTCCAGGCCGTTGAAATCGGACTCGCTCCATGTGTAATAAATGCCAGCGGCAGCCTGAGCGATGGCAGATTTAAATTCCTTGGGGAAGCGCCGCTTTTTGCCAAAACGCGCCAGCATGCCCAGCAGCCCCAGGAGGTCAATAACGAAGTCATCCATGCGCGCTTTGACGCGCGCCAGCGCGTCACCGATGGTTTTCCGGTCGATATGCTCCCAATCCCGCAGGGCCATCCTGGCGATTTCGCTGAACAGACTGCCGCCGCGGCGCTCGCAAGCATCTTTCAAAGCGGAAGCTTTTCGTTCACGATAAGAGGGGGAAACTTTCACGGAATAAGGTGTGCGCACGATATATAAAAGTTCTTTGCGTTCAAATTGGAGCTTTTTGACGTAGTAGAGATCCGCCGTCGGGAGCAAGGCCAGGTGGTGCGGCCCGCTGCGCAGCGGGTACGTCCGCGCCATTTCCACAGTATCTGATGGGCCAAACGTGCCGGTCCCCTCCTGGAAAATGTCACCGGTAAGACTTTGCAGGCGGTAGGTGATCTCAGCCGATGTCGGCAGCCGTGGAGAAAACCGCAGGGCAATCGACTCGTTGCGATTGTAATGATCCCCATCCAGGTAGCCGTACACATACCGGTCGGTGAAGGCGGCTTCGACAACTTCCTCGAGCGCCATACGCCTTTGTACATCCGCCGGCTCGATACTGGTTGCGATGGCCGTCTCGATCTCACCGGCGCCCCCGCTGCCAACTCGTAAAGCGCACAGCTGCGGCGAACCCGGCGCCCCGCTGGAAACAATTCGCACAAGAATCTCGTTATCCCCCGCATGTAAGGTCGCCCCAAACGAAGCCGACTTTGGGGAAAGCTGCGTCACGGTACCCAGACGGTGGAGCGGTTTCAGGTCCAGCCAAAGATCGACCAGACCGCTCCCGGTGAGCGTTAACCTGATATCCTGTTCGACCGAGGAAGTCAAAATCACGGAACAGTAAGCCACCTGGTTGCGGTGGCTAAGGTCTTGCGCCTTAAAATCGACCAGATGGTCTTCGCGGCAGCGGTAGTAGCGCCAGGCTGCCCCAGGGTTCGCTTCATCGAAACCGCCGATCAGCCCCAGGTCGACGCGTTCACCGTCAATCCCAGGACCGGATGAAAGGAATGCTTCGAGCGGGTTTGGATCGGCTTGCTCAGGTCTCCGGAATGAACTGTCATCAAAAGGGATCGGTCCGGCAGCCAGCCAATGGTGTATGAAACCATCGGATAATGGATACTTCAAATAAGAATAAGTCATGTGCTTCCTACAGGACGGCATTTTGAGATTGTTCGTGGCTGCAGTTAAGACATGGTTGCCAGGACTGGTTTTCAACCACGTACCGCCAAAAGTTTGGCAAGAGTTGAGTATAGTATAGTTGTAAAAAGGCTTATAATTCTGGGGGCATTGCCGACCCTACCCGGCGCTTTTTTTTTATCAGCGCCAGGTAAAATCATCGCATAAGGAGATTGAATGAGTACCGATCTTTCCCGTTTATTGCCCGCCGAATCAGTGCGAGAAGCATTCCCGGTCTTAAAGATGTCGTCTGATTTAAACGTGGGAACGTATGGGATTATGCCTGAAAGTGCGCTGGCAAAATACCAGTCTATCCTGGCGGAATTTGAAAGCCGGGGAGTAGCATCTGACGGCACGTTTGGGCGCAAGACCGAAGAGGCGCGCGAGCGCATCGCCGGGTTGATCGGAGCGCAGAAGGAGGAGATTGCTTTCACCCGGAACGCGACGGATGGGATCAACCTCACCCTGGCTGGCATCGATTGGAAGCCGGGTGACGAGATCATCACCACCGACCAGGAGCACGAAGCCATAATTCATCCCTTGCTCTATCTGCACCAGAGCAAAGGGATCAAGATCAAACTGCTGGAAGTATCTCCGCAGGCAGAGGTAATGCTCGAACGATTGCAAAGTGCCCTTTCACCCAGGACGCGGTTGATCGCCATGAGCCTGGTTTCCTGTGAGACGGGCACGCGCCTGCCGGCGCAAGCTATCAGCCGCTGGGCGGCAGAGCGAGACCTGCTGACCCTTTTCGACGGGGCGCAGGTTTCGGGGGCGATCTCGCTGGACGTGCGTGCCATGGACTTCGATTTCTATGCTTCAAACGGGCACAAGTGGTTGAGCGGTCCTAAGGGCACCGGGTTCTTCTACGGCAAGCTTGAAAAACTGCCGCTGTTATCTCCCGCCCATGTGGGGGCCGGTTCTCTACAGAAGGCGGATATTGCCAACCGCATTGCGGAACCGCATCTCACCGCGGGGCGCTTCGAGTTTGGCACGCGCGCCTGGCCCGGACAGGCCGGGCTGTGCGGCAGCCTGGACTGGTTTGAAAGCCTGGGCTGGTCAAACGTCTACACGCATATCGCCACCCTCAGCGGGTACCTGAAAGAGTGCATTCTGTCGCGACCGTATTTGCGCCTGCTCTCACCCCTCGCGTTCGAGGAATCTTCTGGGCTGGTGGCCTTCGTGATCGAGGGGCATGTCGCTCAAGAAGTCAGCCAGGCGCTGCGCGAAAAGCACCGTATTTATACCCGGGTCATCCCGCATTACAACGCGCTGCGCATTTCGACGGCCCATTTCAATATTCCTGCAGAAATTGACATCCTGATGAATGCTATCGACTGCATCTCTCAGGGATAGGGAGCTTTTTTATCATTCCGCTTATTCCCAGGGCCCGTTTTCGATGATCGTATTCAGTATGTCGGGACGCAGGGTAATTCCCAGCCCCGGCCCGGTGGGCACTTTCAAATTTCCATCTTTGACGGTGATGCCTTCCTCGCTCATTTCTGCATAAAGCTGGCCCTGTGGTCTTTTCACTCATCACAAGTTCGGATCGACGCCCCAAAGTGGGCGTTGGCGATCAGCTGCACGTAGCTGCCCACGTTATGGGTAACAACCGGAATATAAAACAGTTCAGCCAGGTCGGCAATTTTTCGCCCACCGGTCAGCCCGCCCACAAAGGCCAGGTCCGGATGGATGACATCCACGGCACCATTCAGCATAAACTGTAGAAACTCGGCGGGGAGCTCAAGCTTCTCACCGGTCATCACCCGCACCGGGGACTGCTGCTTGAGCAGCTTCCAGCTTTCCGAATACACAACCGGCATGGCGTCTTCGATCCACAGCGGCTTACTCGGAGCCACAGCTTCGGCGATGCCCAGGGCCGTGGGTAAATCCCATTCATTGTGGCAGTGCACGATGAAGTCAATATCCCAACCAAGCGCCGCACGGCAATTTTCATAACCACGCCCGATCTGGCGCAGTTCGGTCTGGGTGAGCATCTGCGAGAGATAACCGCCGTGATAGCGGTCCGCGGGGAGCGCGCGGCCCAGCAAGCCTTCAAAGCCGAACTTAACGGTTGTAAATCCGTGCGGGTCGGCCTTGATTTCATCGGCCCAATCCCGGCAAGCCGCCGGGTCAAACCAGTCTTTTGGACCGGCGGTATTGACATACAGGGGGATTTCCTCGCGAAAGCGCCCGGTGAGCAGGGCCGATACCGGGCGATCGAAGACCTTCCCGGCAATGTCCCAGAGCGCCATATCAATTCCGCTGATGGTGGGATTCTGGGTCCAGTGGGCGTGCCACTGCGCGCGCATGCGCGTCATATCTGCATAGCATTTCTCGATTGACAACGGGTCCTGGCCGAGGAGCAACTCCTGCATGAAATCCAGGTAGCCCTGCACGATCGCCGCAGGCAGCCCCGCCTCGCCAATGCCGTAAACCCCGCTGTCCGTCTCGACTTTGATCAGAGACTGGATGCCATGTCCCTTCAACTGAAAGACCCTGATCGCTGTGATGCGCAGCGGGCGCGGCAGTGATTGTCCGAGATTATCGAGCGTTTCCATTTAAAAAAGCCTCCTCAAATTAACCGAAAAAAATCAAATCGAATAGACGTCCGCGTGCACCCAACCCAACAGGCGGGCGGCTTTGGAACAGTTAAAAAAGCTGGCGTGCCCGGACAAATTCCCCCGGATGGGAACATCGGGATAAGCGTGATGCGCCAATTCCAGAGACGGAATGGCCGAAGTCGTGCTTCTGGCGGTGATGAAGAAAACTTCATGCCCGCTGAACCCGGCTTGCTGGGCCAGATTAAAAGCGCGGGCGGCTTCCGAGATAAGGGTGAAACCCCACAGTCCGCGCGCAGCCGGCGCCTCGGCGCTCTCCAGCAGCGCCCGCCGCTCAGGCGGAGTGTCCGGTAAGGCGTGCAGGCGCAGACTGCAGATCGCTGCCTGAGGGAAGCGGCGCGCAAACGAACTGGCCTGCTGCTCCATCACCCATTTGGATAATGAGTAGTCGTCTTCGTTGTAGGTGGGATGGGCTTCATCCACGGGTAAGTAATCAAAGCGCCCGGCGCGGCTGGCGATGCCCCCCAGAGCGTTGACACTGGAAGCCAGGCAGATGCGGCGGATCCCCAGGGAAGCAGCCGCCTGGAGCAGATTGTAGCTGGCAGTGGTATTGTTCAGGTATACCTCACCGGGCAGGTGGTCGCCTGGCCCAGGATAGGCGGCCAGGTGAATCACCGCCTCGCTCGCGCGCAGCAGGTTTTTCAAGGCCGCCAGGTCGGCAGGTCCGCCCTCGCGAAGCGCACCGCGCGTCCCGCAAAGAGATCTTCCGGCGGCGGGGTGCGGTCAATGTTGAGCAGGGTGTGACCCTGCGCGAGCAAGGTTTCGATGACCACCCGTCCCAGGCGGCCGCTTCCACCGGTAACGGCGATATTCATACCGGCCTCCAATGCCTCATTAAAAGTGCGGCAGGCTTTCCAGTCGCTCGGCCGCTCCCGTATAGTAGAGGGCGGTCGAGGCTGGCTGAAGCGCGACGCTAAACTCGGAGGCATTACGCGCGATCAGGCTGTCTTTATAAAGATCATAGACCACTTCGACACGACGCGGCAGCTTGAAACTGCGCGAGCCGCCAGAAACGGTATGGACGGAGAGCAGGTCGGGGGTCGCGTAGAGCACATCCCCGGCTTCATTGTAGAGGTGCACGCCCGCAAAGCGGGCAATGCCGCGCAGCAGCGCGGCCGGAACCGTTGGCACGGCGGCGTAGATTGAGGTCCACGGGCCCTCCTGGCTCGAAACCGGATTAAAGTCTTAACACCCAGGCCCGGCTTGCAGGCCCCGCCAGAATATACCACCTGCCCAAGCGTCGTGGCTTCAGGATCCTGCAGGTAGAAGACCGGCCCGATGGGTTGGGTGCTGCCCCAGAAAAAGTCCTGCGGCAGTTCACGGGTGATGGGATGCGTAAAATCCGTCAGGTGCATAAACGGGCCCCAATAGCATTCTGCCCGGCCAAAGCAGAAACCGGTAAGGTCGGTCATGTGCTCCAGGCTGATGGGCGTGGGCGAGTCGCTGTTGAGATAACCGGGCGCATAAATCCACAGGGCCGTGCGGCCTTTTTTGCGCAGAACACGCTTGAGCGCTTCACGGCGTGACTGGTTGAGATGGAAGGGATTGAGAAAAATATAAAGCTTATACGGCGGCAGGTTGCCTTCCAGCAGGTCGTCTAACAGCAAAAGGTCATGCGGCGCGCCAAAGCGGTTTAGATTGACCACCCGCTGCTGCCAGACCAGCGGCAGGGTCAGGTTATTGCGATTGGTCTGGTAATAATAAGATTCATCGTCCAGACACACCGCAACCTCAGCCGACAGGGAGCGGTCGAGCTGCAGGGACCATTGTCCCAGCGCCTGGTAGCGGGGCAGCCAGGCATGCGCTTCCTCTACAATCGCGGGATCCTCACGGAAGGCGCTGGTCTCAAGCCAGGTGATGCCAAGGGAATGGGTCAGCACCTGGGCAAAATTACGCTGGTAGATGCCAATCGAGTGCTCGCTGGTCTGCATTCGCCCGCCGGGATCGAAGTTGTTGTGCATCAGCGAGTCTTCTTCCAGTAAGTAAATCTTGTTGTGCGCGCGCAGTGATTCTGTCGGCTGCATGGGCAGGCCGTCGCCGCCCACGCCGCGGAAGCCGTAGCTGTAGGGACTGACCAGGAAATCTACATCCGCTGAACGGAGCAGTTTTCTAAGCCCCAGGTGCCCGCTGCGCTGGGTGGTGGCGATCTCGGCGTTATCGATCGTGCCGTAATTGGTGTTGAAAAAGGCATCGTTCCAGGAAAGCTCCATCAGGTAGCCGAAGAATGCACCTGCCAGCTTCTCGCCACCGGTCTCTTCTTTTACGGTATGGCAGAAACCGATCAGCGCGTCCGCGGCCAGTTCAGCGTAGCAGGCATAAAAATCAATCGTCTTCTGCTCGCAGGATGGGTCGCGAAAGAGAAAGTGGGTGGTGTCTTTTTGCTCGCCTGCGCTGGGAACTTCGGCGGTATCGAATGTCACGTTCGGCGAAGCCCAGGCGGAACGCAATGCTGCAATGTCTCCGTGATAGCGTTCGCGCAGCCAGGTGCGGAAGTGGCGGCGCATGGGCTGGCTGTAATCTCCGTAGTTGAGATCCATCGAAGACCAGTCTTTGATCCATTCGCCGCATGTGCCGGTGGCGATCTGGTAAGCGATGACGCGCTCGTAAAGTCCGGCACTGCGCAAATGGTCGATGTAGGCCTTCAACAGGTCTTTGACCTGCGACTGCCAGACGGAAGAAGCAAACGAGGCGGAGGGCTTCGCCCCATCCGAGATCACCTCCAGTTCATCCGGATAAGCCTGGTTCCACCAATTGTTCACCAGGTAGTGCGTCTCAAAACCCATTCGCAGGAGAAAGAGCGCCTGCGGATCGGCGTCGACGACTTCCTGCAGGCGGGGGGCGGTGACGGTAAAGTCGTAATGGCCTGTGTGGGCCGTCCCGGGACCGCACCACTCAGGGCCGAGGGCGTCGATCGAGTAGATGTGCACCCCGGCATCGGCGTAGACACGCATGATGGCGTTGTTGTACGCGCGGAACTTTGGGTCGAGTCCGCCGAGGAGCTGGCAGCCCGCAAAAACAGGCCGGTCATCGAGGAAGAGAGTTGGTCCGCCATGATAATCTTTGATCTGTGCTTTCATGATAATCCTGATCTCGCCTTTCCTGGTTCATTGTAAGGTTTCGAAGGTGGCTGAAGCGAGCCCTCGAATAAATATATATGGACAATGTCTACCTGTAATGATATAGGCTTTCAAGATATGGTGCAATATTATTCAATGGCTACTTTGTTAATCCCAAAATAATCCATCCAACAAGATTGGATGGATTAAAACATCTCAAAATTTTTCCAGATGAGACAGGTACTTTAGATTTTGGCATGGACAGGATGATGATCCTGCTTGGAGATTCACCCCTTCAAATCACCTGCAAAAACGACTCATGCCTGTGCTTCACACGGAAGCAGGATGCTCACCCTCAGGTGAAAGTCATCAATGGTGCGGCACCTGTCTGATCGATCGTTGCCAACTGTCCCTGAATTTTTTGGACGGCAGCAGACAGCGGGAACAATTCGCGGCTGACCTGCATATCAGAGTCGGTGGCCAGCGGGTGCCAGAATATCCCATCCAGGTTGACCGTGATTTCCGGCACCAGGTTGTACATACCCAGTTCGAGCCCCTCTCGCGAGTAGCCGCGTTTTGCCAGCGGGCGGATAAAATGGTCTTCATCCGGGATGCCAATCTGGCGGTGGAAATCACAGATCTTGGATAAATGCGGCGCGTTAACCGGTGTTTCCGTTGTACCGATTCGCACGCGGAAGCCGCGCTCCTGTAACAGGCGGATGCCATCCACCGTTTTTTGCCAGCTTCCAGCGCCGCGGTAAGCATCATGATCCTCAGGCCTGCCGCCATCCAGGCTGACCTGCACGATCAAACGATCCCCCGGCACCTTTTGGGCCAGCGCGACCAGCCTCTCCAGGCGCTTGCCCCTCAAAAGCATTGCGTTGGTCAGCACGGTGGTTTTGATGCGGTTAGCAGAATAAGCCAGCATCTCATAAATGGATTCCAGGAGAAAAGGTTCTCCCCCCGTGAAGAACACATCACCAAAGCCAAGCGCGACGGCTTCATCCACCAGACGCTGTATGGCTGCCAACCCCAGGGCACGCCGCGGCACAGTCGGCCCCGATTTGGCAACGCAGTAGGCACACTTCAGATTGCAGTCGTAATTTGTGTAGATCCACAATTTCCACAACATGGCGGAGGGCGATGCGGAAAGCTTGGTGGCTGCCGCCGTATTCGCTATGGGATTGCTCCGATCTGAAGTCATCATTCCCGACCGTTGTTTGCATTCGACATCGCCGCTTCGACGGTGGCAAGTTTTCCTTCCAAGGGATCGGACACATCCAGACCCGCACGCGGGCGGTCGGCAGGCAAACGACGCTTCAATTTACGCTGCGCCAGGTCATCGATAGAATGCCGCTCCCAATAAAGCGTATGCTCGACGATCTCGCGGATCGTCCATTCATCGGACGGCGTCCGCGCGTCGATATCGAGATCATCCAATCCGACCAACGCCGCAATCAGGTTGGCCCGGGCACGGATCGTCTCGGCGATCAGGCGGTCCACCTGACTTTTTTGCATCTTCCTGAGGCTGTAGCGCATACTGTAAATCTGGCCGGCGTGCATCTGTTCATGATCGATATTGTGGGTCAGCAGATCGCGCACCGCACCACCCATCGCGCAGGGATGTTCGGAAAGGTCGTCCAGTTCGGCATCACTCAAGTGTGCCAGGACGGCCATGCTTTCAACCAGGGATGAGATCAGCATCTGAACCAGTTCGTCTGTTTGTTTGCCCATGAAAACCACTTCCTCCCGGATAAACCTGTTCTAACCAAAAAGCGGCATACCGCAAACCGCTTTACCAATAAAATCGTACAACACGTCCGTGGTCGGGGCCATGACGGTTGCGGCGCGTGCGTCCCTGAAATTGCGCTCAACGCCCACGTCTTTGCGAAAAGCCGCGCCGCCGCACACTCGCATCGCCAGATCGGTGACTTCGGTCGAGGTTTCTCCCGCGGCTGCCTTGATTTCCAGAATGCGCAGCATGGCATCTTCCCGGTTGTTTTCAACCGCATTCAACGTCTCGAGCAGTAAGGCGCGCACCATGTCGGTCTTGATGCGCATGCGCGACAGATAGGCGCGCACCGTTGGCAGGTCGCGCAGGGAATTTCCAATGTGCTCCAGCTTCGTCCCGGAGACATGCCGGGCCGCTTTCGTGGTGGCTGCCTCCATGGTGCCGATGGAAAAAGCCGCATTCATGATTTGAAAATACGGCAAAACAATCGACATCATAATGTCGAACCCACCACCATCCGCTCCCAACATGGCGCTGCGCTCCAAGGGCACATTTTTGGCGATGATCGGGCTGGAAGCATTTCCCCGCAATCCCAGGCCGTCAAAGGCGCCCGCGATCGTCAAGCCTGTTGAATTCGCCGGGACCAACCAGAGCGTGCTGGCACCTTCGGTTCCCAGCGGGCGGCTGGACCAGACGTAGCTATCCGCCTCTCCTGCGGATGTAACCCAACTCTTGGCGGCTTCCAGGTTGACCGTGCCGTTATGAGACGCCGCCGAACTGACCGGCGCCCAGAAATGGCTGCGCGATCCTCTTTCGGAAAATGCCAATGTGGTGATATGCCGCCCGGCAGCAATTTCGCGCCGGATCTCCTGCGGGCCGTGGGCCTCGATCACCGCCGTGCCAGCATAATGCATACACAGCACCATGGCGGTTGAGGCGCACTCCTGGGCGACGCGCTCAATCACCAGTGCGGCAGCGCGCAAACCCTGGCCCATGCCGCCCACTTCTGGGGCACTGATCAGGCTCAGCAAACCCGCTTTGCCCAGGGCCTGCATGGCTGGCCGCGGGAAAGCGCCTGTCTGATCGATTTCGACCGCAGCCGGACGGATTACATCGACAGCAATCGGTTCCAGGATAGAAAGATAGGTTGTTTCTTGCGTGGTGGTCATTTTTACTCCAGATTTCTAACGATTAAAGGCTCCAATAAACACCGCAGCTGGCACAGGCCTGGTTGGGATGATCGCTCAATAATTTGGACCGGAATTTTTGGTAGCGCGCGTCATTCCAGATCTGCTCGAATGGCAGTTCATACAGGTTCCCTAAAATCAAACTATCATAGTCGTCGGTTGCAAAAGGCGAAATGCAGCAGGGCAGGCAGTTGCCGTTCGCAGTCACATATGCCGTGGTCCAGGGGCGCATACAGGCATTCCAGGGAGAAAAATCGGACTTACGGGCGGCTGCCAGGCTGTTTACCGGGTCCCGGCCCCCGGATGCGAGGAAAGTTACCCCCAGTTCAGCACTCAATTGGGTACACTCATCAATAATTTGATCTTCTGCCCGGTCATCCTGACCAAAAATTGCCAGGTCTTCTCGCGCCAGGCCGAACTGCTGCTCCGATTTCCCGGCAAAATATACCAGCCGCTGCATGTAAACTTCCGGCACACCCAGATCAGCCGCCAGGCGCAGCAAATCCGGCAGCTCATGCAGGTTTTCGCGAGTCGCCACACACCAGATCGATATGCGCGGGTTTTCTGTCCCCAGATCGCCTTTTGTCTGAACCAACCCGCCCAGCCCTTTTTTCAACTTGGGGAGCAGATCCGCACCGCGAATGCGCGCGTAGGTTTCGTTGGTCGCGCCGTCAATCGAGCAGCGGTACTGGTCCAACCCGCTTTCAATCAAATCTTTTTGCCACTTCCCGGTTAACAACGTTCCGTTTGAGTTAATGATGACTTCAACATTTCGATTTTTAAGATACTTGATGATCTGCGGCAAATCATGATTGAGCAGCGGCTCGCCAATTCCATGTAAAAGCACGCGCTGCATTTGGGGAAACTGTTCGGCAATCGAAATGAATTCGGTTAAAGATAGGGATTTAAGCGGCTCGCGTTGAAAATATGTACGCGGGCAGGTTTGGCACACCAGGTTGCAGCGGTTCGTAACTTCAATGAAGATGACTTTCGGACCCGATGCGATGGTCGACCCGCGCAGACTGCCTTCTGGCAAACGATATGCATCCGGCAGGAATTGCTGTTCGGGCAATACGGGGGATAATCCTTTATTTGCCCTGTTAGAAAGAGAAAACATTTTTCGGGCCAAAATAAATACTCCATATTTGGTAATCTATATCAATTATAAAATATTCTCCCCTGAAAAGTTATTAATAAACTATTACCGATCTCGACCATATTGTTTCTCAAGAAGGAAAAGGCATCATTCACTCCCCTGTCAAACCCCCAGCGCTCCTCCTGAATGCAGGCTGCTCAAATTTCGCCCATTTTGCCGACCACTCGCACGCCATCTACCTGGATATCAGCCGCGGGCCTAACACCGCCCAGGAAGGCGCTGTCCAGGACGGCAGCCCTGGTTTGATTAACTGGCCGGCTTGAATACGAGCACGCGTCCCAGCCCGCACAGGGTGACATTCCCGACGAGCTGGGACGTGAAACAGTTCTTGTTACGACCGGATGGTCACTGGCCCGAGCAGCCCGCTCGGTTCCTGGACAGACGACAGGGAGAAGAAGTCGCGCACCTCTTTCACCAGCGTGTTGGTCACTTCAACCACCAGGCGGTTCTTGCCCGGACGCAGCCGCCCGCTCACATCCAGGCGGTACGGCGGACAGATGCAAACCCCGGCATGTTCCCCATTAATCCAGGCTTCGACGGTTTCATAAGCCTCACCCAGGTCAAGCACAGCCGTTCCTGGCGCTCCGGCCCACTCGAAGTCCGTCTCATAGCGGAATGTGCCCGAAAAAGTGGGCAGCGCGCCGGGTCTGCTCAGGTCGGCCAGCGCCGCAGCCTCCTGGTAAGATGTGAAGGCCGGGTACTGCTCTGAGGTCGCGGTAGCGATCGACCACGGTCCTGAAAGAATGCTTACCTGCTCCGGCAGCGCCACAGCCGGGGCAGCCTCAGTCTTTGAGCCGGTAATTACGAAAAGCGACTGATAAGGCTCAAGCTTCAGCGCAAAACGAAGCTGTCCGTCTTCCGTGGCAGCCCCCAGCCGGGTGAGCCGGTTACCGAAAGGATCATAGGCCAGCGCGGGGCTGCTTCCTGGGATAGTTAAATTCGTCGCCAGCGTTTCAAGCGGGTGCTCGTTGGTGAACATCCACACGTCCATGTCGGGTTGGCGGATATGATAATAGCGCAGGTTGGGTTGGTCGCCTTCCACCCCGACTTCATACAGCCTTGAGGCCCGGGCGAAACCGGGCAGCTCTGCCAGCGGTACGACCCGCACCTTTTCATGCTGAGCCAGGGCCGCCAACCGGCTGGTGGTAGCGGTGGCTCGCTCCGGTATCCGGTCGATAAAAATCAATGGCAGCCCTGCTTCGGCCAACTGCAGCATCCGGTCGATCAGCTTCACTGGCAGAACTTCACAGGCCGGGATGACCAGTGCGCCGTAGTTCTCCCTATTTACATGCAGAGCACCCTTTTCCACGCTGCTGTTCTCAATAATCACATCGGCTGGCAGTACATCACAGTCGATTTGCGCGCGCAGCAGGTATTTGATGGGTTTTTGAATGGGCATTGCCGCTCCGGCCCATTCAGCCTCGGCATGGTAAAGCACAGCCAGCGGAGCGATGTGCTGTCCACCGCTGAGCAGGTGCGCCGCCCGGTTGGTATATTCGTTCAGGTGATGGTAGTAGCGGTACTGCGGATTCTTGCCGCGCGCATACATGTGCGGCGGGCAGTCGCCATCAGGAAACTCAGCCTGCGAAAAAGCATGCGGCACAAAGACGTTTATCCCGCGCACCAGCAGGTGATCGGTCATCCACTTCATCAGCTTCAACCCCTCGCGCCAGCCGTAAGCCCCGAACAGTTCGACCATCGCCCGTCCCTGCTTTTTGGGGTCGATATGCGCCAGCGACGAGCCCAGCTTCGCCAATCCATAATGAAAGAATTCGCCGTCTAAACTGCCGGTCAGGCCCATGAATGGGCCTTCGTCAAAACCGGGCATCAGCTGCCAGAGCACCACATCGATCCCAGACATATCCTGGCCCCACAGCGCGCGGAAGAAATGTCCGGCCCCCGGGCCTAGCCGGGCATGCACATTGTTGTCTTCCAACACATGCCCGATGTATTCAACCTTATGGGCGCGGCACCAATCCCCAATCTGCTGGGTGAAGGCCGCCGCATAAAGCCTGGTGATGCTGTCCATATATGTTTCGCGCACCTGGGCGGTCGCATCGCCGCCAGAATACCACAGCAAGGGAAGATATTTCCGGGTATCCTCGCCAAATTCCTCCGAGAGCGTTTCGAGCAGTCCTGTGCGCCAGGGTAAGGTCACGCCCGGCTGTCCCACACTGGAGTTGAAGTTAAACATTTCTTTATCGTTGTAAAAGCCCGGCTCATCCGAAAAGAATCCCGCAAAAGTCCGCCCAAAATCATCAGGATAGCGCTGGTACATCGGCTCGTACACCGCGTCGATCAGCACACGCACCGACTCCGGAACGAGCATATTGATGTAATCTTTGTGGTGGTTGACGGCGTTCGAGTTCGCCTCTCCGACGAAAAAGATCCGCCAGAAGCCTTCCGGGACGTCCCAATACAGCAAATCGTTCTCGACTTTATCGGTCAGGTCAACCAGTTCCCCGGTCAGGTTATCGCTGGCCGGATCGCGCCGGGCAGCGATAACTGAAATCATCTCGAATGTTTCTGGTTCGGTGCGCGGGCCAAAAGAAAATTGACCGGGCCGGGTGAAAAATGAAGCGTTGGCCTGCGGCCCGACCGCATCGCGATGGATTTCTTTCAAAAAAAGCCGGCGCAGTTCAGACGGCCCGCCTTCCAGCTTTCCACGGGCATGCCCGGTTGGAAAATGATCATCGTCTAAAAGCCAGACGCGCATCCCGCGCGCTCGGGCTTCTTCCATGATGATATCGATATCCCGCCACCAGCGCGGACCATAAAAATCCGGATGGGGTCGGGCCTCAACACAAACTGCCCCGATGCCGGCAGCCTGGATGCGGGCCATCTCTTCGCGAATTACCGGTTCAGTCTCACCGCGCTGCCATAAGAACGGAAGCAGGTAATTTTCTTCGGAACCGGAAAGAACATCCTCTAACCGTTTTGCCATGATTCAAGCGCTCCTGGTAAAAGCAATGGGTTACACAATAGGATATTCAAAACGGAAAATACCCGATCCCAGTTCGACCTGGGTATCCTTCCCATTTTGGACCAGGCGAACCGCACCGCTGGCCTGAGAAAGGGCGCCGCCGCTCTCCGTTACCTGGTCGCCCTTTGCGCCGGGAAGATGGACGACGGCCTGTGTGTTTGGCGGTATGGTGACATCCATGCGCATCTGCCCGTTTTCCACGGACCATGCCGAGCCAATCAAGCCGTACACGGAATCATAACTTGCGGCGGCTGAGGTCAGCCCGCCACCCGGCTGCGGGCGGATTATAATGCGCCGGTAGCCGGGTTCTGCGGCTGAGATGCCGGCTACGGTGCGGTGCAGGAAGTTGGCAATTGCGCCAGGACTGTAGTGATTGAGCGAAAGCTGCGGCGTGCCATCTTCTTTCACCCCCTCCCAGGATTCCCAGATGGTGGTCGCGCCTTTACTGACGGCATACAACCAGGATGGAATGGTTTTCTGATTGAGCAGGTCATACGCTACCTCCAGGTGGCCATTTTCGCTCAACACCTGGCACAAGAATGGGGTAGACAGGAAGCCTGTGCCGATATGATTGCCAGAGGCCCGAATGAGCCGGACGAGATTTTCGACAATAGCCGGTTTCAAGGCTTCGGGCGCCAGATCAAAGGCCAGCACGCGCACATACGAGGCCTGTTTATCCGGTTGGATGCGCCCATCGGGCGCAATAAATTCTTCGCAGTAAGCCGTTTTTATCTGGTCTGCCAGTTTGCCGTATGCCTGGGCATCATCGGTTTTACCCAACAGGCCAGCTGTCCTGGCCAGAATCCGGGCCGCATGGGCGAAGTAAGCGGTCGCCACCAGGGGTTCACCAAAAAGCATGCGCTTTATTAAACCTGAGATCATTTTAAAGGGTTCGCCATCCCCAGGTTCGAGCCATTCGCCCCAATGATAGCCCGTATCCCAGATCAGGCCTTGCCGGGCCCGGTAAGCCGGATTGGACCAATATTTGGGGTTTAGTTTCTTCGACCAGTTGCTGCGCCGGCAAGTTGCTTGCAAGTAATCTACCCAGGCTTTCATGCTTTTATACTGGCGTTCGAGCACCTGTACATCGCCAAAGGCCCGATAGACCTCCCACGGGATGATGACCACCGCATCTCCCCAGCCGGATGAACCATCCGTCTTCTTGAGGAAATTCTCCGCCATGCTGCTCGTCAGGCGGTAGGGGTTGGGCACAAAATTGCCCACCATGCCGTTGGGGAACTGCACCAGGCTGAGATCTTTCAGCCATTTGCCAAAAAAGGCGCTGGTGTCCATCAGAAAAGATGCGGTTGGCGCAAACACCTGTGCATCACCGGTCCACCCGGCCCGTTCGCGGGTGGGACAATCGGTGGGAATATCGAGAAAGTTGCCTTTCATGCTCCAGATGACGTTGTGGTGCAGTTGGTTAATCGCCGGATCGGAGCATTCAAACTTCCCGGTAGGCGGCATATCGCTGTAAATGGCCACAGCAGAAAAATTTTCCGCGGACACCTCGCCCGGATAACCTGCCACTTCTACATAGCGGAAGCCGTGCACCGTAAAGCGAGGTTCATACGCTTCCTCTCCTTCGCCTTTGAGTGTGTAGCGCACCACCTGAAATTCTGGAATTTCACCTTTTTTCGGTTTGGTCAACATCAGGTTGGCGACCGTGAAATTGCCATCTTTGTCCAGCGTTTCGCCGTGCCGCAGCCGAACGGTAGTTCCTTTGGGGCCCTGCACCTTCAGGCGCACCACCCCGGCCAGATTCTGGCCAAAATCCAACACCGTTTCTCCGGCAGGGGTTTTCAAGACGGCCTTCGGGCTGAAAATCTCTTTGCGCCTGACCGGCACCCCCATCGAAGCCACCAGATGTTTTTTTGGATGGGCAGCCACACGCACCCCCATCCAGGCAGAAGCATCGAAGCCAGGGCTGGCCCATCCGGGCATTTCCAGGCGCGCATCGTAAACTTCGCCATCTTTCATATCCGACTTGAGGATCGGTCCACTTTTTGCCTGCCACTCGGGGCCGGTACTGACCACAACCTGGCTGCCGTCGGCGGTCTCGATTTTGAGCATGGTCAGCAAAGCCAGGCGCTGTCCATAGACGGTGCGCGATCCGATACCGTAGACTTTGCCGCGATACCAGCCGTCACCCAAAATCGCGCCCAGGGCATTTTCACCCGTTTGCAGCAGAGCGGTGACATCATAAACCTGGTACTGCAAACGCAGGTCATAATCTGTGTAGCCAGGTGTGAAGACCTGATCGCCAACCCGCTGCCCATTGAGCCAGGCTTCGTACAGCCCGTGGGCAGTAATATACAGGCGAGCGGATTTTACAGGTTGGTCGATGCGGAAGTCGCGCCGGAAGAATGGACAGGGATTGAATGCCTTGGGATCTTCCTCCCAGTCGACCTCGATCCAATCCGCGCGCCATGCCGCCTCTTCGAGCAAACCCATCTCCCACCAGGCCAGCTCACTCCAATTTGATGGATGGTCATCCTGATCCCAAATCCGAACGCGCCAATAGCAGCGCTGCCCGGACTGCAGGTCCGGTCCTTTATACAGGATGGCCTGCGACTGATCTGAAGCAACCTTGCCCGAATCCCACAGCAGGCTGCTGCTGGCATACAGCTGAGCCGCAGTTTGTGCCGCCTGTACCTGGTAGGCACCCTGGAGGATATTCCGTACGCTGGCGCCAATCTGCCAGCTTAACCGCGGGCTGCGTTCATCGATCCCAAGCGGGTTTTCAAGGTGTTCTGTGCGCAAATGCTGCACTGAAATACGGGCGTTAACAGGCTCGTTCGTCTCCATAAGATCCTCCGGGAAACCTTTCAGATATTCAAAAAGGTGGATTTAAACACACAACCATCGATGCTGATTTACGAATGGTATAGATATTATAGAAGAGAACGGAAAAATGGTCAGGTTAGGCCAAATGACAAGAGAGGCGCTCTCTGCAGGATCAGACTGGGATGCCGGAGTCTGGGTCAAAGCACCGCTATAGCGATCTGCACCCTCCACGTTGTGGACGGTCGTCATAAAGCGGGTGAGCTTATCTGCCTGGAATTAAAGCACCACCCATCTCGATCAACTTGTTGGGCTGCGGGAAAAACGCAGCTATTCGCCGCCCTCTGCATCCGGCTTTTTGGAAATCTTCCGCCCGCCAAACAGGGCCAGTTCAAAGACCTTGAAGAAGCAATCCACATCGGAAAAACCGATCTCCCTGAGCCAGCTGCACTGCATTTCAACTCGGGCCAGCATATTCTCTTTCTTATCGGGTCGTTTGTAGAAGGAGTCTGAAACGGTCGCCCGGCTTACTTCGGGATCTGACTTGCGGTGAAAGGCATACAGGTGATCGATAAAGAACTCATCGAACAATTCCTCTCCGGCCCTGGTCGCCGAAGCCACATGCTCGAGATTCAGAAACAGCCCTCCAGGTGCCAACAGGTCGAATATCTCGGCGTACAGCGCGCGCTTGCGGGTGTCCGGCTGGTGATGGATCGCGAATCCGGATACGACAATATCGAATGGGCCGTGCAGCTGCACGGCCTCGATCCACTTTGGCGTTGAGAAATCGCCATAAGCGATCGTAGCCTGTGGGAGGGTGCCGACGTTCTTGCGGGCCGCGTCAAGCATGGGGGCTGAGAAATCCACGAACAAGCCGCTCGCCGCGGGAAAAAGGTTGAGAAGAAAGCGGCCCAGAATACCGTTGCCGCAGCCAAGATCGAGAATATGCCCCGGGCGGGGGCACCACTCCTGGGCAATCTTACCCATGACGGCAAGCTGCATGTCGGCCCCCGGCATCGCCCCACGCACACCCGTCAGAAAAGTTTGCGCCAGTTCTTTTGTTTGCCATTCACTCTTCGGTTCGTTCATCATCTCACCACCTCTAACGAATAAAAAAATCATACACAGACCGAAACCTGGTCCCAGACAGCACCACAGTATCTTGAAGTACAAAGGACATCAATTCGAGTCGTGCAAAGTAAAGCCATTTTATCTACAAAATCAGGCTGTTAGGTACACCGCTTGGCCAGGCACTTTTTTATAAACGGTAAACCTTAGCCGCCGTACCATAGAAAAGCATATTTTTCTCGTCCTCAGAAAAGTCTGCCGCCATCTTTTTAAACGCGTTCCACAGCACCGCATAGGATACCGACAGCTTATCCACCGGAAAGTTGCTCTCGAACATGCAGCGATTCGCACCGAAGCATTCGATGGTATGCAGGTAGTATCGTTTTTGAGCGGCGACCAGTTCATCGGATGTAGGGGGTTTGGCCGCCTCATGCCAACCGAAACCGTTGTCGGGCATGGCCAGACCGCCCAGTTTAGCGTAAACGTTAGGGCATTCCGCCAGCTCGCGCATATCTAATTGCCACTGCCGGAAAATTTCTTCGCGCTGATCTCGAAAGACCCCTCGACCCAGGGGGGTGCCAAAGTGATCAAGGATGATCGTCGTTTCTGGTGCGGCCCTGACCAACGCGGTAAAGTCACGCAGCTGCGTATGATAATGCCAGCTTTCATAGGGATACCCGCGCCGCCCGAGAAAACGCACACCTGCTTGAAAGTTTTCATCCAGAAACAGCCGGGGATCGTATCTCCCGGCAAAATAACCCTCTTCCGGATGAGGATGGTGGGCTCCGGCATGGCGTATGCCGCGCAGCAGTCCCTTACTGGCAGCTGCGTGCTTTTCGAGGGCTTCCTCTCGCGTTTCCTGCCTGGTGAGATCCACATGGCCGACAATCCCTGAAATGACAGCCTTGCCAGCGCCAGCCGCGGCACTTAACCCGGCGATATCTGCTGCGAACTCAGTTTCGCCGACGGATTTCAAATAATCGGGACCAGTTTCACGATAATGGGTCCCGCACTCAATGAAGACGGTTTTTAAGATCCTATGTCCGGATCCCGTATCCTGCCAGAAATCTTCTAACAAGTAATCGGATCTTCCGCCGCCGGTCCACAAATGGTGATGGGGGTCGATGATCGGTCGATCCGGTTCGAGAATATCTTCTTTAACCTGCGCGTACCAGGCTTCTGTTCCAGGGGTGGTCTCCATATTGACAATCCTCCAATTTGACTGTAAGGAAAGTATATCCCAATCTGCCGTCCAAGCCGGTGATTAACTATTGGCTCATAGGAATTTCCCGTGGAGCAGGTTAACTGTGGGGTGAGCGTGCTGCTGGTCAGCCATCGAATGGGCGGAACGGCATGCGTAGATGAGATTCTGGTGCTGGAGCGGCGCCGTCGCCAGGTGCTGCTTGCCCGATGGGAGCGGTACTGGAGGTTGCTGCAGATCCACCAGCCCCATTCCCTGGCTCGTGACCATTCTTCCTGATTTTTTCCATTTTCGGGAGGGTCGTTGGCTGCCCGTCACGTACGGCGAAGTACGAGGGAGACATGATCTCCACCCCGCCCTGGTTAAATTCATCCAGAATATTTCCGTGCAGGATAGAATAGGTCGCCGCCATCTTGCTGGCTTGATCGGTATAGGCATTCAGCTCGTATGAAATATAAAAATCATCCAGGCTGGTCTTAAGCACAAACGGCGGCGGCGATTTAAGAATATCCGGTGTCTTCAAAGCCGCCTGAACCAGCAGCTGGTCGACCTGCCGCCAGGGCACATCGTACCCGATGGTAACCGTTGTATGCAGAATAAGGCCATTGGCTTCTGCATCGGCAGTGTAGTTGTTGACCTGATTCTGCATCACCATTTGGTTAGGAAGGGTGATCACGACATTTTTAATCGTCCGGATGCGGGTCACAAGCAGCGTCCGGTCGATGACATCGCCAACCGCGTCTGCGACCTGAACACGATCCCCCACCTTCAACCCGCGCGTATAGGTCAGGACAATTCCAGAGACAATATTGCTGGCCATGGATGTGGAGCCCAATGATAGTAAGAAGCCAATAAAGATAGAGATGGCTTTGAAGACCGGCGAAGAGGACCCTGGAATATATGGGAAGGCAGCGACGATAGCAAAGGCGATCACCAGCAGCCTCAGCAGCTGGTAAGTCGGTTCCACCAGTTCATCATGAAGGGAATTTACCCGAATCTTTCCCTTCCATATAGCTTCATAGAAGAAGCTCATCACCTTCAATGCCAGTCGGGTTACAATGCTGATCGCGACCAGTATGAGCAGGTTGGGTAGAATAGCCTGGATCCCTCCCCACAGGGTGATCCCTATTTCCGACAACAAATCGCTAAAAGCCTGGGATAGGCCGCTGGTTAGCGAGTAAAGACTCAGGATGATGAAAAGACAGGAGGATATAACCAGCAAAAGGAGCACATTCCGGGCGGTTTTGACGACCTGTAACAGAACAGTCGCAATCTGTGCCCGGGTGACAAGATCGAGCTTTTGAATGCGGATGGTGCGAAAATGATAGTGCTCCCAGTCTTCGATGCTCCGGTACAAGGAGGCATACAGTCTGTTGGTAATGATGATGAACAATGAAAGGAACAGAACAATGAAAGTAACCTCAAGATCATCCAGGATGTAGAGGTTTTTTTTCTGCCAGAAATCATTTTTTATAAGCTTAAAAATCGGGGCTAAACCACTGTTTGGTACTGGTTCCAGATTTAGTAAAATTCCCAGGAAGACACCTGCCACCCCCACAACCGTCAATCGTGCGATCCATCGAATCCAAAATCTGTGAAACCGGTTCTGGGTAGCCGCTTCTTTGGATTGGACAATGGATTGGTAGATCCGGGTCTGCCCGAAGAAAATTGCTACGAGGATCGCAAGGAAAAGAGCTGTAATCCAACTATTAAATCGGGCATCGACCCCAAACAATAAAGTTAACATCAGGAAGCCTTTCGGAGTTGGTTTAAGGTTTTTTCGACCTGATTCCTATTCCAGTGCTTTGTAAAAGAATCCCTAATCAATAAAGTTTTAGCCAGAGCACATGGTCCTATAGTACCAGCCACTCGTAAAAATTACAACACTTCAATTTATACGTCAAACAACACATCGTATGATAAAAGCAAAATTGAAGCGCTAGCAGCCATGAACCCGGCCCTTCGCATCGCTCCACTCATTGTTAAACCAGCGGCACCACATTGGAGTAAAATAGATTTAACCGATTAAGAGCTGCGAAACTGACAAACTAAATTGAGGAGTATTTCATGGAAATGCGATATCCGTTTCATCCAGATCAAGTCAAGCATATGACAACGTCCGAACTACGTTCCAACTTTCATATTGGAAGCCTTTTTACGCCTGGAGAACTGCGGCTGGTCTATTCGCACGTCGATCGCGTGATCGTTGGCGGAGCGACGCCCATCCAGACCCCGGTCGAGCTGGCAGCAGATACGCATGACCTGGGTGCTGATTATTTTCTCGAGCGCCGGGAAGCAGGCATTATTAATATTGGTGGAGAGGGAAGTGTAAGCGTCGATGGAAAGCCGTTTGCGATGGCAAAACGTGACAGCCTGTACGTCGGCAAAGGGGTCCGCCAGGTAGTTTTCAAAAGTATCGACGCAGGCAACCCGGCCCAGTTTTTCATCTTCAGCGCACCCGCCCATGCCTCCTATCCAACCGCGCACATCAAGATCCAGGATGCTGAACCTGTCCATCTGGGCGATCCGCTGAACAGCAACAAACGCACCATTTACAAATATATCCATCCGGACGGGGTCCAAAGCTGCCAGATCGTGATGGGTATGACGCTGCTCGAGCCGGGCAACATGTGGAATACGATGCCTGTCCATTCACATGCCCGCCGCATGGAAACTTATTTGTACTTCGATATTCCGGAGGATAACGTGGTTTTCCATTTGTTGGGCGAGCCGGACGAAACCCGCCATCTGGTGATGCGCGACCGGGAGGCCGTGATTTCACCGAGCTGGTCGATTCACAGCGGCATGGGCACCGGCAGCTACACTTTCATCTGGGCCATGGCAGGGGAGAATCAGATCTTTACCGATATGGATGCCGTACCTATGGCGACTCTGCGCTAATTCGCTTCCGGTATAAAATCAGGTTCTGTAAAGGGGCAGCGCGCTGTTCTTCCTACTGCCCACAACCCCGACCTTACCACTTCTATCCTGGGGACACGCCTTGGAGGCAAAAATGATTTCTGAAATTGCAACCCTGCGCAATCGCAAGACCGGCCGCAGTTCTTCGTGGGACAAAACCGGCCGCAACAGTGACCGTTGGATCATTCCACCCGGTGAGTCGGTTGTCCTGGCGGAAATTTCCGGCCCGGCGCAGATCACCCACATCTGGATGACGCAGCTCGGCCACTACCGCGAGTGCCTGCTCAAGATCACCTACGACGATGCCGATTTCCCCAGCGTCCTGACTCCCCTGGGTGATTTCTTCTGCCTGGGACACGGCATGGCCAACTCGTTCCAGTCGGCCCTGTTCACAGCCTCATCTCATTTCTCCCATGTATTCAACAGGCCCTGCGCTTTGAACAGCTACGCCCCCATGCCGTTCGCCAAACGCGCCAAAGTGGAGCTGATCAACGAATCTAACGAGCCACACGTCCAGTATTTCTACGTGGATTACGAAACGCTCGAAGATTTCCCGCCCGACACCGGCTACTTCCACGCCGAGTTTCGCCGCGCCAACCCCTTCCGCGGTTGGGGGCCGCAAGTTGGGGTCAACACTCCGGAGTCTGATCTGCCCAACCTGGAGCGCCAGGCCTGGGAGAACAACTACGTCATTCTCGAAACGCAAGGTCGCGGCCATTACCTGGGCTGCAACCTGTCAGTCACCAACTACTCTAAAAACTGGTGGGGCGAGGGGGACGACATGATCTGGGTGGACGGCTACAAATGGCCGCCCGATCTGCACGGCACGGGCAGCGAAGATTATTTCAACCAGGCTTATGGCATGCAGCCCAACGCCTTTCAGCGCAACGGATCCTCTGTTTACGAAGGCGGCACGATTCCCGCCCCAGAGATCGCTCTCTACCGTGGAGACAGCGGCTACCAGACCAGCTATGTTTTCCACCTGGAAAACCCGGTGCGCTTCACGCGCGAGATCAAAGCCACGATCGAGATCGGCCATGCCAATCACCTGGCCAACGAAGTCAGCAGCGTGGCTTACTGGTACGCCGAAAAGCCGGCCCCGGCAGTTGCCGTTCCGCCGGTGCAGCAGCGCCTGCCGGTCCTGCGGGATAATGCCGGGAACTGGATCCATGACCCGGAACGCGAATGTCCCGGCAATCCGGTGCCGAAGCCATCTTAAGGGCAGGCTTTTTCGCCTGATCCTGACATTTTTAGCGACCCGCCTGGAAAAGTGAGCCATGAAAACAAAATCATCCCAACGCACATTTCGCGACCACCACCTGCTGCAAATTGCCCTGCCCATGGGCGGTATCGGCGCGGGCAGTATTTGCCTGAATGGCTACGGCGGCCTGCAGGATTTTTCGATCCGCCACGCGCCGGCTACCAGTGCCCTGCCTGACCGCCACCAACCCCTGGATGCCGGCTTTGCGCTGCTGCACCTCCCCGCCGCAGGTCAAACCCGGCTGGTAGAAGGGCCATTCCCACCCGAGAAAATTTACAATCTGGGGCTGAAATCGCAGGGGTACAACGGCGGCGGGTTTGAAGGGCTGCCGCGTTTCCGTAAATGCTCCTTCCAGGGCGAATATCCCTTTGGGACGGTCAACCTTTCGGATCAAGAGATCCCCCTGGCTGTCACCATCACCGGGTTCAATCCCTTCATCCCGCTGGATGACGTCAACTCCAGCCTGCCCTGCGCCATTCTGGAATACACGCTGCGCAACACTTCTTCAGCGCCGGTGGCCTACCAGTTTTCTTATCATCTCTCGCACCTGGCGCAAAAAGGCGCCGAGGACAAAGCGCGCAGCGCGCTCATCCCAGGTCTGGGGGTCGAATATTGGAATGAAAGCGCCTCAGACGCCCCAGAATCTGGCTCCGCGGCCCTGGGAATGTTGAACGCGGCGCCGCAGATCAAAGCCCGCTGGTTTCAGGGCGGCTGGTTCGATGCCATCTCGGCCTTATGGCGCGAGGTTTCACAGGGGAGCTTTCAACCGACCGTGGGCCTGCCGTCCGGCAGCCGCCCGGCGCGTAATGGCGGCTCGCTCCTCGTCGCCGGAGAACTGCCACCTGGAGCCAGCGTCACTTATCCGGTAGTGATTGCCTGGCATTTCCCCAACATCGTCGACTCTTCCTGCGAAAACCCGGATCAGTGCAGCTGCACGCGCTGGCACCCGTTTTATGTCTCGAAATGGAAAAACGCCCGTGCCGTGCTCGAATATGTACGCGATCACTACGCCGAACTGCGCCAGGGCACGCAAACTTTCCATGACGCGTTGTTTTCATCCACACTCCCGGCTGCCGTGCTGGATGCGGTCTCGGCCAACCTGGGTATTCTCAAATCCCCCACGGTGCTGCGCTATGAGGACGGCAGTGTGTGGGCCTGGGAAGGGTGTTTTTGCGATGCAGGCTGCTGCGCCGGCAGCTGCACCCACGTCTGGAATTATGCCCAATCCATGCCGCACCTGTTCCCCGCCCTGGAAAGAACGCTGCGCGAGCGGGAGATGTTCAATTCGATGGATGAGCGCGGCCATATTAATTTCCGCGCCCCTGCGCCAGGACTGCCGGCTTCGCACGAGTTTCACGCCGCTGCCGACGGGCAGTTGGGCGGGATCATGAAGATCTACCGCGAATGGCAAATCTGTGGAGACCGGGCCTGGCTGGAGAAGATCTACCCGCTGGCCCAGCAAAGCATGGATTTCTGCATCGAACAATGGGATCCGCGCCGGGTGGGGCTGGTGGAAGAACCCCACCACAACACCTACGATATCGAATTTTGGGGCCCGGATGGCATGTGTTCGAGCTTCTACCTGGGGGCGTTAGCAGCCATGGCCGCCCTGGCGAACGATGCCGGGCATCCTGAAGCGGCCGCACGCTACGAGGCGCTGGCCCGGCTGGGGGCGCAGCGCATGGATGAGCAGCTGTTCAACGGCGAATATTACCAGCAGAACGTGACCTATACCGGCCTGCGCGACACCAGTTTTGCTGAAAAGCTCTCCAGTATGGGTGAGACCCTGACCGAAGAAGAACGCCTGCTGAAAGCAGAAGGGCCGAAGTACCAGTACGGCACGGGCTGCATTTCGGATGGCGTTTTTGGCGCCTGGTTGGCGCGGCTGTGCAGCCTGGAAAGTCCGCAAAATGGGGAGAATATCCGCCGGCACCTGGCATCCATTTACCGCTACAATTTCAAGCCATCTCTGTGGGATCACGCCAATGTGCAGCGTCCCGGCTACGCGCTGGGTGATGAAGCCGGCCTGCTGCTGTGCACCTGGCCGCGCGGCGGCAAACCCACCCTGCCGTTTGTGTATTCCGATGAAGTGTGGACAGGGATCGAGTATCAGGTGGCTTCCCACCTGATCGCCGAGGGCATGCTCACCGAGGGGCTGACCCTGGTTGAAGCTGTGCGCGCCCGCTATGACGGTCTGAAACGCAACCCCTGGAATGAATATGAATGCGGGAACTACTATGCCCGCGCCATGGCCAGCTATGCCTTACTCATCGCCATGTCGGGATTTTCCTATTCGGCGGTTACCCACACCCTGGTTTTAGCTCCCGCCGTGGAAACCGAACCTTTTCGCTGCTTCTTCTCGACCGCCTCCGGGTGGGGCACACTCCTCTTGAACGCAGAACGGCTCGAGATCCGCCTGGCAGCGGGCGAACTGGCGGTAGAAACGCTGCAGATCACCCGGCGCGGTCAGACCACCACCCTGAAACCGGACACAACCTTCCGCGCGGGGAAAAGAGCATTTGTTGCTTTGACAGGGAAATAGCTGCAGCTTTTCTTTTCCCACGGCGCTGTACAGCCCGGATGAAGCGATGGGGAGCGCCGGTACACACCGGCGAACATTGCCATTAAACCCGTCCTTAACGGACTTGCATGGATGAATCTACGCGTTGGCGCAGCAGCGGCTGGCCAATTGCTGCCGCATCCAGTTTGCTTGCGCCCAGAAAAGTGACGAAACGCGCAAACCCGCGCGCCAATGCCTGCGCGAAGGATTCATCTTCTCCAAGCGCTTCATCTTCCAACCACAGGCCCAGGATAATAAATGTGTTGGTCGTGCGGTCGAGTTTGCTGTCGAACCGCGCCACGAGCCGGTCACCCCACAAAACGGGCAGCGTATAGTAGCCGAACCTGCGCTGGTGTTTGGGCTTGTACACCTCCCACACGTAGTCGAAGCCAAAGAGAATTTTGGCCCGCCCGCGGGCGCTGACGGGATCGAGGGGCGCCAGAAAGACTGCTTCTTCTTTTGTGGTCATCTCTAATGGTGTCCAGGCTTCCGGTACGCGCCCTGTGCTTAAAATACTGAGCACACCGGCATCGCTGCCAAGGGCGTAATGGACCGCCTTCCAGCCTTCCACCTGCACCTCAATGAGATCGCCATCCGCCAACATTGCCTCGAGAATCTGCTTCACCTGTTCAAACGGCACCCCGCGGTGAAACGAATCGGACGCGCGGGTTACTCGCGACAGGCCGGAGAAACTGATGTCCTTTTTGATCAGGAAACGGTTCGCCTCCTCCTCATCGCTTTCGCGGATGAGTTCCGCCGGTGCAACCGTTTCGGTGAGGGCATACACGCGCTCGAAGTTCTCGCGGTGGTGCGTCATTACTTCGCCGGTGCGCCACAAATAATACAAGGCCAGGGCGCTGTCCTTGCGCCCGCGGTAGCTTTGCGTTCGTTTTCGCGTCGCCATCTTGAAGTCGCGGTTGCTGACAATGCCGCGCTCGCGTAATATGGCCCGCATTTCAACGATGGCATCGGCGTGCTCGCGTGCCATCTCCCGCATCCGTGCGCCATGGTCGCGCTCACGGCGCATGACCACACGCCAGTATGGAAGCTCATCCATTGGGCGGACGGCCAGCCAGCCGCCCCAGTCAAAGAACTTACGCTGCTGGTAGGCCGCATCTTCCCACAGGCCAGGCGTATAATCGAGCACGCGGCTGTGCAGGGTAATGTCCTGGCTGCGCGCGATGATTTGAAGCGGGTCGAGCTGCAGATACTCCATGGCGCGCATGACCTGCTCCGTGCCCTGGATGCCGCGCCAGCGCCGCCCGGGCCATAAGCCCTGTTTGCCGAGAATGAAGCGCCGCGCAGTTTCAAGATTGATGATCAGCATGATGATGGGCTACCAATCAGTTCCCGCTCAGTTTTTGGACGATCTTTACAATACGCCGTGCGCGGGTTTGCTGGGCCTGCGCCTCCTCTACCGATAATATAATTGTTTCAGGATTATCTCACAATCTGCTCTTCGATTGCAATGTACCCCGGTGGGATGCCCCTTACTACTTGTGCTCCACGGTAATCACCACGTTACCCTTCTTATGTCCTGTTTCGACGTAGCGGTGCGCTTCAGCAATTTGCCCCAGAGGATAGCATCGATCAATCACCGCCTTTATCTTTCCTATCTCGATCAGTTCATTGATAAAAACGAGATCTTTCGTCTTTTCGCTTGCTGGCCTCAAGCCTGTGGCGGCGAACTTTACCTTCTTACTGCCTACCAGTGAAGTCCACAACGCTTGGAAAATTATCGCCGGCGAAGGGACCGTCGTAAGATAGACCCCGTTTTCCGATAGCAAACCTTTACACCTTGAAAATGAACTCTTGCCTACCGCGTCAAAAATGATGTCGTAGGTCAGACCGCTTCTGGTAAAATCATCTTTGGTGTAATCGACCACCTGATCGGCTCCGAGAGTTTTCACCAATTCTATATTCTTCGTACTGCATATGCCGGTGACTTCTGCCCCAAAATACCTGGCAAGCTGTACAGCGGAAGTTCCTACCGCACCAGAAGCGCCAATGATCAATACTTTTTGTCCGCGCTGGATGTTTCCCTGATCCCTGAGGAAAGGCAGTGCGGTTAACGCCCCATTCGGAACAGCCGCCGCTTCCTCATAAGTCAATTTGGCCGGCATCTTCGCCAGCGCACCACCTTCAGGCATACAGATGTACTCGGCATAAGCACTCAATAAACTCAGCCCTGTATTTCCATAAACCTGGTCGCCTTTCTTGAATCTTTTGACCTCTTTGCCTGCGGTTTCTACTTCGCCGGCCAGATAAAAACCAAGTATGGGTTTCTTTGGTTTCCCGAAACCATTGAGACCCGGGGAACCTCGCATTCCTGGATCTTCTGCTGCTACGGTTGTCGCAAAGATTTTTATCAGCACTTCATCGTCCTTAGGGGCAGGTTTTTCCACCTCTTTGAGTTGAAGGACTTCCGGCGGTCCGAATTTTGTATAGACAATCGCATTCATGTTCGTATCCTTTCTACTTATCTTCTTACCTGTACCACAGGTCCTACCTGCTTTGCTTTAACCTTTTGTAAGTTGTTTTCCGGGGAGAGGCTTGAATTGAATCCTCTCCCCGGTGATGTAAATCAGGATAACGCTGATTGGAGCACACGCTTCTCCCACCGGTCGACATTTACGCCTTTTACCAACAACCATAGGAGCAGTGATAATTCTCCAACAAATGTAAACTGGCTGATGCTCACATCGAGGTTGGGAACAAGAAAGAAGGTAACCACATCGATCAGGTAGCCAAAAGCTGCGACGATCAGCAGCGCGCCCAGAAACTTGGGGAGGAAGCCGGATTTGAACACGAGAAGCCCAAGGGGAATAAGCCAAAGACCAAAATAGATCTGCGCGATGACCGAAAATCCAGCTTCATGCAAATTGAGGAAGAACATAACCAGAGCATCCAGCTGTTCCGGGTTGAACACGGTCAAATAGCCAGCGCCGTTCAACAGCAGCAGAGCAGCGATTTGATTGAGCAAACTGATAGATTGCAGTGTTACACTGATCATAACAAAGAGTACCATCACCCGAGATTGGTTTTTATTCACCGGGCTGAGTAGCCTGTATAAAGCCAGAACCAGCAGTAAGAAAACCACCTGACCCAACAGGTCGCTCATGATCCCAATACTGAAAAGCGGTTCTGAAGCCCGGATATTACTGACAGTGGCTGCTGCATCTCCAGGCACAATCAAGCTTGAGAGATTTGCAAATGCCCAGCCGCTCGCTATTGCGAGAATTAGATACAGGAACCCGGCAGTTCTTGCCGTTTTTTGAATTGAATTCACATTTACGTTGGTATTCATGGTTATTTCTCCTTAAACGATATTGATAAAATTGATTGACACCCATCTGCCAATAACGATGCCCGACCATTTACATCCCGGACCGAAGATAAAAGTGAGATTATTTCTAGCCTGACCTCCTTCCCAAGCCGTTGACTATTATTAACTATTCAAACTCTGACGCATCTGCCTGCCCGGGTTCAACACAGTTGACCGAGAGCAGCGGCATCCCCAAATCACGCACTTTTTTGAGCAATCCGTGCAGCGCAGCCTGGTCAACCACCGGGCCAGTCAGAAGCGTATCGCCGCTGTCCTCCAACGTAATGGTCAAACCCCCAAACCAGTCGGCCCACCGGTCATCAAGGTGTCCCTTGATACGAATGATGTAAAATCCCGACCCGCAGTTGCCCTCAGTTAAACCGTGTACTTCACCCATTCTGCACCTCGTGTATTTTCCTCATAAGAAATATTTCTGCGCCTGTCTTTGTTGTTTTCATTGACCAGATCATACAAATAAATATGGTGAGATGTCATCACCACAAATTGGTGATTTATATGGTGATCCATTCTTGCGGGGATTGTGAGGGAAACAAAATAGGTCCCGGCAGGTTTGGCAATCACCTGCCGGGACCGGGAACAGTATATGTGTCTTCTTTACAGCAAACCGAGCTGTTCAGCCCGGCGGACGGCCGCCTGACGGTTGTTCACCCCGAGCTTGTTGAAAATGTTTTTGGTGTGAGTACGCAAGGTGTTCAGAGACACCATGAGTTCGCGGGCAATTTCCGGACCTTTCAAATAGGTCGCGAGCAGCCGGAGCACTTCGAGTTCACGTTCGGTCAGCGGCTCGATCAAATGTTGAGCGACGGGCGTTTTGACGACCGCCTTTCCAAAGGCGTCCAGCAACTGCCCCACATAGTTCGAGACATTCCCATATCTGGCAGTCTCCTGCAGCAGTGCTGCCATGGGTGGGCCTTCGTCGACAAAGAGGCGGATAAATCCGCCCGGTTCGGCGAGCGACAGCGCTTCGCTGAGCACTTGCACAGCCCGATCCTTCTCGCCTTGCGCATGGAGTGCGATGGCTCGCAGCACCATCACCTTGAGGCGTTCGTCCTGCCAGTCCCTCGAATCCGCCTCCACGCGCAGCGGCTCCAGCACCGCCAGGGCCTGAGATGGGTCTCCTTTTGCCAGATATACCCGGGCCTGACTGGTGGGGATGCCGTGCGTTTCAGCCAGATCTGCGGCCGCTGCCAGATCCCCCTGCCGAAGCAGGGTAAGCACCCGGGCAGCAGCGACCTCTGGCATGCGGCGTGCAGAGACATGCTGGCGCAAGAACAGCTCGGCCTTCGATAAAAGAACGGTCGCACCATCCGCATCTCCCCGAGCAAGCTTCAAGAGGCCGAGAATCACCCAACTTACAGCGGGAGTGTCGACATTTTCCATCTGCTGCGCCAGTTCGAGACTCTGCTGTGCATGCTGTTGGGCTGTTTCCAGGTCATTCCATTGATAGAATATGCGAGCCAGGCCAAGGTGTGCTTCGCAGGCCGCCGGCAGCGGTGGATCACCCGCCCATTGCAGGGCGCTGCGGTAGGCCTCGGCCGCCAGATTAAGCTGGTTTTCCGATTCCCGTACCTGGCCCAGGGAAGTCGCGGCCCCAATCGTGATCATGGTATTCCCAGACGCCTGGCTGATCGGTATGGTTTCGGTGTAGGCCCGGACGGCCGCGGCACGGTCACCCTGCAGCTGGTAGGCGTACCCCAGCGTCCAGGTCGCGGTCGTACGGAGAGGCAGGTTGTCAGGATGCAGATATTCCAGAGCCCGGTGCGACTGAGTGACCATGGTTTCCACCTGGTTTTCAGGGATCGCTAACATGGCTCGTATGGAGGCAATCTGCCCGATCAGGTCCCGGGTGCTCTCATCCATAGTCGCGATCGCTAATGCCGCTTCAGCGGCCTGGAGCATCTCTTTTACTCGATTGATCTGTTGGCCGCCCATGGTTAACGCCGAGGCATACGTCACCCACAATGAAGGCCTGGCATCCAGTTCTGCCCTGGAGAGTGATGCCAACCAGTTCATGACCGGGATCATCGCACCCCGGAATTGTAGAGGCATCCCCTTTCCTTCCATCAGACGCTCCGCGCGCGCCACATCATGGGCGGCCGCAGCATGCTGAAATGCTTCGATCTCGAAGCCATTGTCTTCAAACCACTGGCTGGCTCGAATGTGCAGTTCATTCACACGGATTTCCGCATCTCCTGACGATGCGGCGCTGCTCCGGTGCCGCAGCAATTCCGCAAAAAGATGATGATAGCGGTACCAACGCCGCTCGTTATCCAGAGGGACGATAAACAGGTTGGCTTGTTCGAGGTATTCCAGCGTTTCTTGTCCTGAAATTGACGAGTCAAGCACGACTGCATCACACAGTGGGCCGCATAGGCGTTCAAGGATCGAAGTGCGCAGCAAGAAAGTCTGAATACGTTCGGACTGCAGTTGAAGGATTTCTTCAACCAGATAGTCCATCACGAAATGGTGGCTGCCCGTGAAAGATTGGATGAAGCTGGTCGTGTCTTTTTGGCCGCGCATTGCGAGCATAGCGAGTGCGGCTAACTGCAAACCGGCAATCCAGCCTTCGGTGCGGTTTTCAAGGGCGGTTATTTCTGCTGAGGAGAGAGTCAAACCCATCATCTGGTTTAGAAATTCAACAGCTTCAGAGGGGGTGAAGCGCAAGTCTGCGATGCGCAGTTCGGTCAATTGACCCCGGGCGCGCAACCTGGACAGGGGTAAATTTGGATCTTCTCGAGTGGTGATGACCAGATGCATCTGGGGCGGCATGTGCTCGAGCAGAAAGGTGAGGGCATTGTCAACCGCTGTGGAATCAATCAGATGGTAATCATCAAGGACCATTGCGAAATCGTCTGGAAACGTGGTGATGTCATTGATCAAAGTCATCAAAACGGAATTGATGGGAGGATCTTGCGGGGATTGCAGAAGTTTGAGAGCCGCAGCACCCAGATCCGAGCGAAGTCCTTGCAATGAAGAGATGAAGTAAGCCCAAAACCGGGTTATTTCATTATCCTCGCTATCCAATGAGAGCCAGGTCACGCAGCGCAGACTCGTCGGAATCCATTGGCTGAGCAAAGTTGTTTTTCCAAATCCTGCCGGGGCCGAAATGAGGGTCAGTTTGCGGTATAACCCCTCGTTCAACTGCGCGATCAGGTGGGGTCGGGTGACAATTTTCGGCCGGGGTTTGGGAATATAAAGCTTCGTGGCTAAAATTGGTATTGACATGAACCCATTATAAAACACCCCGTCCTGGTTGGCTGAGCCATCCTGCCGGATATTGGAACGTCAAGCGGTCTTGACCATTATCCGATCCTCGATACCAGCGCTAACCGGTCTCATCCCCGCATAAAGTAAGGACCAACCGTTCTGCTGGATTGAGAACGGTTGGTCCTTATGAACGGCAGAGGTAAAAAGATGCGCCCCTCGCCTGAAGATTCTACGAATGTCCAAGCACGGTATGCGGCTGGTATAACTCTTCCAATTGTTGAATTTCCTCATCGGAGAGTGTGACCGAAACGGATGCCGCGGCCTCTTCCAGATGACGCATCTTGGTCACCCCCACGATCGGGGCGGTAATCACGGGTTTGGAGAGGACCCAGGCCAGCGCGATCTGTGCTTCGGGGATGCCGCGGGCCTGCGCCACTTCACTCACCCGGTCAGCTATCGCAAAATCATCATCGCGCGTATACAAGCGTTTAGAAAAGCCATCGGTACGCGCCCTCTCCGTTTCACCGCCGTCCTTAACCCGTTTCCCGGTCAGCAGGCCGCGCGCCAGGGGCGACCAGGGAATGACCCCAATCGACTGATCCATGCACAGCGGAAGCATTTCGCGCTCTTCTTCGCGATAGACCAGGTTGTAATGCGGCTGCATGGATACAAAGCGAGACCAGCCGTGCTGATCGGCGGTGAACAGCGCCTTGGCAAACTGCCAGGCGTACATGGAAGAGGCGCCAATATAACGCGCTTTTCCCATACGCACCACATCGTTGAGTGCCTCAAGCGTCTCTTCGATGGGTGTTTCGTTATCCCAGCGGTGGATTTGGTAGAGATCGACGTAATCGGTGCCCAGGCGTTTCAGGCTGGCATCGATCGAACTCAGGATGTGTTTTCGCGAAAGCCCGTGATCGTTCGGGCCGGGACCCATGACCCCGAAAACCTTGGTCGCTATCACCACTTCGTCTCGCGGGGCAAAATCGCGCAGTGCTCGTCCCGTTATTTCTTCGCTCACGCCGTTGTTATACACATTGGCCGTATCAAAAAAGTTGATTCCCAGATCCAACGCGCGTTGGATAATGGGCCGGCTGGTTTCCTCATCGATCGCCCATGGGCGGCTTTCGTTGGGCTCTCCGAAGCTCATACACCCCAGGCAAATCTTTGAAACTTTGAGGCCCGTGCCACCTAAGCGTACATAATCCATGATGATCTCCTTTCAAGTCTGTTCACCGCTCGCGCAGCCGGTCGATTTTTTGGATCTGCTGCGCTGCAAGCGGGCTAAAGGCCATGGCGCCGGCATTTTCGTGCGCCTGGGCCGCCGTTCGAAAAAATGGGAATCGGCCCTATTTTTGCCAGAATATCTCTGCCCAATGCACCGGGTGATCGGTCGCGGAAGCCGGCGGCAAGACATATCGCGGGTCGCGCACGCCCAGTGAAGGGGAGACAAAAATGTGGTCGATGCGGTTCCTGCCGGACATGTCTGTGCCATCCGCGCCGATCTCGGAGGGATAAACACTCGTCCAGGCATTCGTAAACACCTCGTCAAAGCGCTGGTAGGCAGGATCCGTCTTGCGAGAATTATAATCGCCAAGCGCAATCACATTGGGTTTACCCTGGGCGCGCGCCAGCAAAGTCTCGGCCCAGGCCAGCTTGGCCTCGTCCGAGCCGTCCGGATGGACATCATACAGCGTGAAGCGGCGTCCCGCCACCTCAATTTCTGCTTCGGTGGTGCCAATTTCATCCGAATCGCTGTACGAGAATACGACTGCCGGGTCCAGCAAGGGGTATTTGGAAAGAATTGCCGTCCCAAAGGTTCCGGTGACGGTCGACGGTCCGTAGGTTGAATAATATCCCAGGCTGCCGGCAAAATAACGCACATAATCGTTGTTGTTGAGCGAGATCCGGGCGGTATCCGATTCCTGCAGGGCCAGAACATCCGGAGATACCTGGCGGATCAATGCCAGCTGCCGCTCAAAAGCCGGTTCGGCATGACTATCGTTGCCCGCCTGGATATTATAGGTCATCACAATTAACGAAGTTGGATTGGCTGCAGCCGCCGGTTTGGGCGCCGTGCGCAGAGAGCCGAAAATACTGCCAAGAAGAATGATGCCTAACAGGATCGTCCAACCCCAGGAAACCCTGCCAGGGTTCCCGCTGAAGATCACTTCATCTTTTTTCAGGAATCCGATCAGCAGCGTGACCGCACCCGCGCTTATCAGAAACGGCAGCCAGAACAGGTTGCGGAAGGGGGTGCTGATGGGCGGGATATACCCCCACACATTGGTGAAAATGTTAATAAAAACCAGCAGGACCAGCGCGGCGCACCCCAGCAGCAGGCCTGGGGCCAGCTCGGCCGGAGAGGGCGCTTGCTGCCGGATGCGGTGAACCAACACAACCATATCCACGAAGAGCACCGGGAAGAGCAGCAGCATCAGTACCAGCGCAACGATCTGGACCACACTTGCCGTCCCGGCTACCACCGCCACATCGCCAGGAACCACAGGAAACGCAACCCGCTGGGCTAAAATTGTCCCCACCAGGCTCAGGGTGAAGGCCGCGTTCCAGATGACCAGTCCGCTGCGGGAAAGCCTTGCCACCCACCGGGGTGGGGCAATCGCCAGCCAGGCCCAGGCCACCGCCAGCAGGCTGACCGCGATCACGATCAAAGGGTAGCTGCTCGCCGTCCAGCGCGCGATCACCGCCGGAGCCGAAAAAGCAAAATAGATCAGCGTAAGAATGAGGATGATGCCCAGCATGGTCAAAGTCAGGCCGTTCTTTTTGGTTGGACGAGCGGGTTCCCCCTGCCAGTCCACCTGTGTGAGCAGCACGGCGCATACAATGCCCAGCCCCCACCCCACCCAGCTGCCGGCGGACGTCAGCGAATAATCGATACTGAAATTCAACGTGCGCAGCAGCACCGAAAGACTCACCGCCAGGGCAAGTCCGCCGGAAATTCCCCAACCGGCCTGTGACAGTGTCTCATTTTTGGGTTTGGCAGCCACCAACAACCCAAACAGAATCAGCACGCTGCCGGTCCCCAATCCGGATGCCAGCAGCCGGCCAGATGTGTCCAGGTAAGGAGTCACCCCGCGGGCAAAGAAAAGCAGGCCGAACATACTCCAAACCAACAGGTTGGGGACTTTATTACGGAAAAAAAACAACAGGATCGGAGTAAAGAAAAACAGGGTGCCCAGCGCCTTTTCGTCCAGAGAGGTGTGCATCAAATCCAGGATATATATGGACTCAACCAGAGTTCCCGCCATCTGGAATAAGAAAAGGAAGAGGATTCCAAAAAAGATGCTGAACAGAAAACTTTTTCTCATATTTACCTACTCTGGTGATAAAGATTAGATGTTTTGTGGCTTAAAAATATACCAAATATTATAGCTGTCAATTTGCAGTAATATCGGCCAGTGATTGTGGGTTTTCAGGATTCGTGCCGTAACCTCATTGGGGATCCAATGCTGACCGGTTTTGCCACTCGAAATTTTGTTGGCGTCCGCCTGCCTGCTGCTGATGGTATCGAGTCCTTAACTCATCCTATTATTTGCGCTATATAAGCCCCTTCGGATTGGAAAACGACACCAAATTCTTGCATAAATTGACCGTATGGGGGATTTACAGAAAACAGCGCGGCAGGAATTCATCTGCCGCGCTGTTCTGGTCAAAGATGCAGGATACCTTAACAATTCACGGTAATTTTCTCGATGCGGTGCCTTTTGCTGTCCATGCAGACGGTAATCGTCAGGCGGTCTTTCAGGGCTTGCAGCACCAGCTTCTTAATCCCACGTTCGCGCGACTTGAATGTGCGCCGTTCGTCGCAGGTATCCAGCACAAAACCTTCGAAGTCACCCCAGCAATCGAAGATCACCTCGCACACCTTGCCGGTGAGGCATCTCTCTACCGGCGGTTTATGCGGCTCGAATTCGCCCGCCGGTGAGGGCACAATTTCGTCAGGGTTTCCGCCCAGGGCACGCACGCGATCACCGATCTGCTCCACGTAGCGGTTAAATACGAGGAACCAACGATCGTTGGCCGGAATCGAAAGCTGGATCCATTTCAGCACCGAGAGCAGCCGCTCCTCGGGCACCAGCATTACCTCACGCGTGCGCACAGGGATGGAGACCTGATACGATCCGAGGATGCGCCGCCAAAAGACCAGTTCGCCCTTGCGGGCAGCAATCGCCTCCGGCTGCCCGCCTTCGACGCTCGAATCACCCGTCCCACTGCCAATTGGCGGACGAGGCGGCGGCGGGGGAAAGAATTGACCCGCCGCGCTGGTAAGCTGGCGCACGACCACCTTGAAGGCCTGCCCCTTGCGCACGGTCGCTGGCAGGTCGATAGTCAGCAGCCCGGGCAGGTTGGGACCGGTCGCGCTCGGCAAGGGCACGTAAGCCACCCCGCCGGCCGGGAACTTGAGTGTGTGATCATCCGCCAGGGTGAAATGGTGGGTCACATAGCGTTCATCCGCCAGCGCGAGAATGCGCGCCGCGCTCTCGCCAGGGATGTACAGCTGCGCTTCGCTGCCGGTCGGCACACTGCGCGAATTGACCAGCAGTTCGTCTGGTCCACTTCTAAACGTGGAGAAGGCCGGTGGACGGCTCACCTCGAACGTGTCCGGGATGCGGTGCGAGGCCGGGCTGCCCGGATTATCCGAGGCTACAATCGAAAGGTTGCGTTGGGCCAGCTTATCGGATGAACCGGGCGAGGCCCCGTTAGGGATCGGATCGGGGTCGAAGGCGATCTCAGCTACCAGGCACTGGTGCGCGTTGCGCACCAACTGCTGGATGGTCTGCAAGCCACCGCCCGTAAAGGGCCCGTTCGCCGGCGACGGGTTAAGGGGGAACAGCGCCTGCGAGGGCTGGTTAATATCAAGCCAGCAGCCGAAATAAGCACTGGTCTCCTGCCCGGCGGCGTTATGCAATGTGGAACGCACGTTGGACGGGTCGGTCTGGGCATTCATACTCTGGGTGGTGGTATCGATGCGTGGGGCAGCGAAACAGGGAATGGTTGAAATTGCCCCGCCCTGGATACCCAGCAGAGGGATGGTCACCCCGCCCTGTCCGCCGCGTCGGTAAGAGGTGTTCAAATCGAATTGGGTGGAGGTGGAGGAGACCGGGAAGAGGCGGAAAAAAACGCGCACGTTGGGCGCGTCGGCCGCCAGCGAGCGGTAGCGCACTTTGGCCACCGCGAAATTAAACACTCGCGTGCCGTTCACCTGTTCCGACAGTTCCAATTGGGACGTATTTTCGTCCGTAGAGATGTCGTTTTCAAAAGTTTGGCCGCCCGTCGTGCCCGCGTTCAGATTGGCGATCACGCTCTGGATAAAGCCAGGTGCGCTGGAAGGCGTGCTGCCCATCGTAACCCCAAACTTGGATGCGCCGGCGTTAATTTGGAAAACACGCAGATCCGTGCTGAGCCAGGAGGTGGCCCCATCCAGCTCATACGGGTTGGGCTCGTGGATTAACTGCAGGATCGCGCTGCCCGAAGCCGAGACCAGCGGAGAAGTAACTCGCGAGATCGAGGCCGAAACCAGCACATTGGTCACCCCACCCACCGCCGCCGGAAAACCGGCCGAACTGGTAAAGCTGATCTGGTAAACCCAGGTAAAGCGCTGGATGCCGCCGCCCAGGGAAGGATCTTCCGCTGTCAGCGCGGTCGGGCTGGCGCTCATCCCCCCCACGCTGGGGCTGAAGGTCAGGGTAGGGGCCACATTGGGCACGCCGCTCAGCGACGCCGAGGTGATGCCCAACTGGGCCGGGGTAAAACCATCCACTGCCACGTAGAAAGCAGCATCAATCACACCCGGGTTCGCATTGAACAGCAGCGCGTCCACCTCATCTTTGCCAAAAGTGCTGCGGTCGAGAATCACAGTGACCGCCGGAAGCAGAGAGGGCAGAGGGTTAGGTGAGCCCAGGACACAGGTCGTGGCTCCGTTCGAGTTCATATCGTCCCACTTGGAGTACATCTCCTGCACGGTCCAGGTGTTTGCACCTACCGTAATCGTCCCCGACTGCCCGTTGCACAGGTCGCCGTTCTCGTGCGGTCCGCCGCTGTTGCTCCAGGCCTCATTCGAAGAACCAACCTGTGGATTTGAAATCATTTCGGCAAACTCGTGTGAGGTCACCTGGGTCTGGCGCTGTTCCCGCGTCTGAGAAAGGTGCAGGCTGCAGGTGGCATCACTCGAACAGGAGTTTGACAGGCAGTCGTCGTCCAACCCGGGGATCACGCCAAACACGCAGGTATTCCCGGCCGTGGTAGTGAAGAAATCGTGGAAGCCAAAGGCGTTATTACCGCTGCTTTCACACATCTTTGCCCCGGCGGAAACGTCATTCACCCCGGTAGCGTCATCCAGGAAGAGCAGGTAAATATTGCTCGGGTTGGTTGGCTCGGGAATGGTGTTGTTGTTGATCGCGTTTTGGATGATGTTCTGGAGATCACTTGCGCTGAGATCGTGATCGGTACTGGCAATAAAAACCGAGTTAACCAGGGTGCCGCTTGAACCGCAGCCGTACTGGGCAAGCATGTTCATGTACTGGCTGTGCATCATGTCTGTCAGGAATTGTCCCAGGCGAGTGGCCCGGTTCTGGTTGGCTGTGCTGGACCAATCGCCGACAAAGAGGGCATACACCTGCGGTGTATTGATCACCGGACCGCCGCGATAAATAAAGTTGGGGTTGCTGCCCGTGCCGCTGGTGGGGGCCAGATCCGGCGGGAGAGCGGCTTCTTCTACATGCAAATTTATCTGCGTGTCAACGATACCTTCGAATTTCTTTGAGGGTTCATTCTTGGAAACTGGGGCAATTCGATCGCCCCTTTTGGGAGACATGGGGTACCTTCTTTCGTATCTTATGGGAAAAATAGACTTACAACCATGAATTATATAAAATGGATATAAATTGTCAAGATATATTTCCCGGGCCAGATCCAATCAGGAATATAATCAGGTCAGACCACAATGCCAGGGACTGACCCCTCGCAGCGCGGATCACTGTGCAGCCAGGACCGATTTTAAGAAAGGCAGGTTAAAATTCCAGGTTTTCGCCACCGGGTGTGGAGCTTTATCAGGCTTACCCGCAGTTTTTTCTTGTTGGGAGGGTTCTTGCTGTACGCTCTGGGCGCCGCCGCCGCAGTCCGGATGGGGAGACCCATTAATTGGTTCGAATATATTCTCGGTCAGGCAGTGGTAACCTCCATTCAGCTTATGGCGCAGTACCTTAATGAATACTACGACCGGGAAGTTGACCGCCTGACGCCGGCGAACCGCACCTGGTTTTCAGGAGGTTCCGGAATTCTCCCTGCAGGGAAGGTCTCACCTGCCGTGGTCCTGACCGCCGCCCGTATTTGCGCCGGGTTTGCGCTCCTGACCGGCATTCTGGCCTCACTCGTGTCGGCCTGGATGATCCCGGTGATGATCCTCAGCTTCCTGGGTTCCTGGTTTTACTCGGCACCGCCTGTTTCTTTGATGTCTTCCGGATGGGGCGAACTGTCCACATCGGTCATCGTTGCCCTGCTGGTACCCGTAGCAGGGTATTCCATGCAGGCCGGTTTTCCACCCGGCCAATTATTGCTGATCTGTGTACCCCTCGTTCTGGTTCATGTCGCGATGCTGATCTCTTTCGAATTTCCTGACTACACGTCAGACCGGGAAGCCGGCAAAAAAACGCTGACGGTTCGTCTGGGGAAGCGGGGCGCGGCCTGGGTTGTGACCGCATTAATCGGTTTGGCCACCCTGTTGTTGGCTGTTGAAGCGTTATGGTCAAATATCCCGCCGGCATGGGGGGTGTGGACATTTCCGCTGGGTATCTGGCAAATTGTTCTGATTCATACGGTGGTCCGCAAGTCCACGCGCACCCGGAATTATCTGCTGACCACGAGCGGCGTGGCCCTTTTTGCTCTGATGGCGTTTCTGGCGCTGTTAGAATTTGTTTTCAGCGTCTAAACTTCCGGTCGCCAGCATTGCCCGACTGCACCGGCTGAAATCAACCGAACAAACTGATAAAATATCTTTGTGCAGTTAAACCCCGGAGGAGGCGTATGGAAAACCCTGACCGGTTGAAATTCATCAAAGGATTGCAGGAAGCTCTGAAAAAAGAACGCGCAAGCCAGCGCATCTATCACGCCCTGGCGCAGCGCGAAACCAACGAGGCCCGGCGCAGCGTCTTGCTGGCCCTGGCCGAGACCGAAAAAAGTCACGCCGAACGCTGGACCGCCCGCCTGCTCGAACTGGGTGGCGAGCCGCCGCCTGACCGCGACACACTGCGCGATCGGATCTGGCGTTGGACGCTGGTCCAAAGCGGTACCGACAATGCCTTGAAGCGCATCGAAGAAAATGAGGTGGATGACACCGACATGTATTCCTCATTGGCCGAAATGGCACCAACCGAGGCTGACCGCAGCGCAATCCTGGCCGTAAGACACGACGAACAGGTCCACAGCGGTGGAATGAAAAAAAACCGTGTTCCCCCACAATCTCCCGGGCAAAGCCCTCAGGCCCGGCTGGACGTCATCCTGCACCGCGAGAGCTGGCATAAAAGCGGCGGCGGCTGGATCGGCCAGGCGATCTACGGCGCGAACGATGGCCTGGGATCCGTGTTTGGCATCGTTTCGGGTGTGGCGGGCGCCACGGCTGGCGGACCGGCTGTGTTGATCGCCGGGCTGGCGGGTATGCTGGCTTCCGCTTTATCGATGGGCTCGGGCGCCTACCTCGCCACCAAGGCAGAACGTGAGATGCAGGAAGCCGAGATTTGCCGGGAGCGTGAGGAACTGGAGCGCCATCCAGAGGAGGAAGAGGAAGAGCTGGCCTTGTTCTACCAACTCAAAGGCGTGCCCAAGGATGAAGCCGAAATGCTGGCTGCCCGGCTGATCGCTCAGCCCGAATCTGCGCTCAAAACCCTGGGGAACGAAGAATTAGGCATTACCGAGCAAAGCTTTCCCAACCCCTGGATTGCAGCGCTGTCGGCCACCCTATCGACAGCTTTTGGGGCTTTCATCCCCATCGTGCCATTTTTCTTCTCCAGCGGGTATCCGGCGATCATCGCCTCGTTCGTGATCAGCACTCTGGCCCACTTTTTGATTGGCGCCACAAAGACCATCGTGACGGGTTTGAGTCCTTGGCGCAGCGGCCTGGAGATGACCATTGTCGGCCTGGGAGAGGCCCTGATTACCTACGCCCTGGGTCTGCTCTTCGGCCCAGTCGTATAAACAGGCAAACCGGGAGTCTTTACAATGCTTCCTCCACCAGGTTTACTTCTTCAAATTTTTTCCTGGCCAGGTCATATCGTAAAGTTCGTATTTCGAATGCGCCCATCTTTATTTCTTTGGCAACCCCGGCAAACGGCAGTTCCAGGTTAACCACTCTTTCCTTTCCGGTGGGTTCGTACAGGCGGATAATCAATGCTTCACTATCCTCGGCCTTTTTAATAGCGGTTACCTGCACTGCCGGATCGCGGGTTCGGGCCAGGGGGAGTACCGCCGGCCCCTTCCCATTGGGGAAGAAGGACAGCGCCATCGGCTTTTCATTATGCGCCAGGGCTTCCCGGTCTACCGCAGCCAGACGGTCGGCGAGCCGCCCACCTTGCAGCCAGAAGTGAAACAGGCGCTCACCCTGGTCCGAGCGAGGCGAAAACCTATCCTCGGGGACGATGGGCCTTGATCCGATTGGATGCGCCGCATAAGCCGGCGAGCGGAGCAAGGAAAGACGCAGTTCGCCAGCCTTGAAATCTTGCCCATACGTGCGGTCATTGATGATTGTCAGTCCCATTTCTTCTGCAGCCAGCATGAGCCACTTTTGGGCCACCACTTCCTCACCATTCTCAGCCAGTTCCTCAAAGCCATAAGCAACCTGCCCCAACAAGCGTCCACCAGGATGCGCAAAGGGTATCGACATTTTGAGCATCCGGTCTTTTTCATTCCAGTGGACCCTGGCTTCGATCTCAATCTCTGCGCCCTGTTTGGGCAGCTTATAGCGCAGGCAAATGGTCGAGTGCTGGAACTGGAACAAAGCCTCCACCACCGTACGCACGGCACCATCTTCGATGATCCGCACCGGGGCCAATGAAGAAGCCTTCAATCCCGCAAAGCGGGCGCTGGTCCGGGGCGACATCAGTCGGAATCCCCCTCGCCTGCGGTGGAAGCTCCTGACGGTCATCCCCCAGGGGTCCGGGGAATCTTCCATGACCAGCATGCGGCCTGCACCGGGACTTAAGTAATCCTTCCCCGCCACCCGGTAGGCATCGATCCAGCCCGTACGCCGGTTAATCACCACCTCCATGGTTGAATTGTCGAACCGGATGACATCCCCTTCAGGCTGTACAGGATGCGGGCGCGCCGGAATGCGCTCTAACCGGCAGTCGAAACGGCTCATCTGCCCTGCTGCCAACTCGGACTGCAAAACCACACGTTTGCGCCAGTCGAGATTGAGGTTGCTTTCCTCTTGCTCCATCTGGGTGGGCACGGCCCGCCCGTTCTGGTAAGCCTTTACGATGGTGAAATCCTCGCCCCAATTCTGGTCAGCCAATTGAAACTCACATTCAATCACTGCCGAAACCGGGTAAGGATGCGGGTTGTAAACCAGGATGGGAATTTCACCCTCTTTCGCCGCGAGCTGGCCCCCGGCCAGGGCGAAAAAAGCCCGTGCCTTTTGGCGGGAGAGGATCTCCAGGCCATGATCCATGAGGCGCAGGGCCATCTCCTCGACCGGTTGAATGGAAGAACCGGGCAGAATATCGTGAAATTCGGCCGTGGCCAGGTCAGTCATAGCCTCCTTCAGATCGTCCTGCGGGTAAACCAGCGCCCCCTGGACCCAGGCCGCAGACAGCATCTTTTCCGTCAGATAGAGCTCGTTTTCCAACATCCGGTGTTTGAGCTTGACCTGGCTCATAGAGGTATAGCAGCCAATGCCCCAGGGGTTCAACCCCTTACGGATAACGGGCAGATCCTCCCCTTGTGCCCGCACCGCGCTGAAGTAAGCCTCCGGGGTGCCGTGAAGAATGCGGGTGGTCGCAACAGAGGGCATCCATTCCGTAAGCCGGTTAAGATCGATCCTGGAGGGACCTCCACCGTGATCGCCAACCCCCCACAGCAAGATGCCGGGGTCCTCCTCCGGCCTTTCATTCAGGTATCTTTCCACCTTTTCTCGCGCTTTGCCAAGTGCGGAGAGATACGAGCCCATGGGGCGGACACCAAGGATTCGGGAGCCATCAAAACCTTCCCACTGAAAGGGACCATCCGGCAGCGGGCAGTTCGCCTGGTCTGGTCGGCAGAAGACATAGCTGTCGTAGCCGCTGCGGGTCATGATCTGGACCAGTCCGCGGGTATGCCCAAACGGGTCGAAGTTGATCGCCGTGGTCGGGGTAACGCCAAACTTTTCGTGAAAATATTTCCGCCCCAACAAAATCTGGCGCACAAAGGATTCGCCTGAAGGCATATTGCAGTCCGGCTGCAGGTACCAGCCGCCCATGATATGCCAGCGGCCCTCCCGCACCAGACGCTGAATGCGCGCAAACAAGTCCGGCTCAAGCTGTTCCACCCAACGATAAAGGATTACCTCGTTGTGGTTGAAGACAAACCCTTCGAACTGCTCGCACAAATCCGCAGCGGTGCGGAAAGTACTGATGGCTGCCGCAGCACCTTCCTCCCATTCCCACAACCAGACCGGGTCCAGGTGGGCGTTGCAGATCAGAAATATTTGTTTTTTAGAAACAGGTAGGTTATCCATGCTGGTTCCTGATTTTTGTACCATGTCCAGTCTATTAGGCCTTCCACCGGTTGCTCTCACCCCCCAGGCAGGTGATCTCTTTATCCGGGTTGGGAGTTTCTGTTACCCCGACCCCATGCCCTTCTCGAACTAAAACGATCTTAAATACCTGGTGGTCCTGCAACCCGGAAAAGCTGCCTTCTCGCGGACCCATCGTCAGGGTCCTGGTCAATTCCTGCCAGGTGAGGGGAGTCCAGGCTAACTGCCCATTTTCGTAAGCGTAGCTATCACCCTCATCTTCATAAAGGCTGAAGGTGCCGTCTGCACCGGGATAGATGCGCAGCTCTAACGGCGCACCCGGCTGCTCGTTGGCATGTTGGATGACTGGCCCAAGGGGTAAGAGTGACCCGGCCCGGACAAACAAAGGCAGGATTTCAAGCGGCGCATCTACCGCCAGCCACTGCCCGCCGGTATAACGCTTCCCGGTCCAAAAATCGTACCAATCGCCGCCAGCCGGCAGATACACCTGGCGCTGCTTCGGTTTTTCATGTAGGGGAGTGGAATCCGGTCCAAAATACATCGGTTCGATGACCGGGCATACCATCAACGCCGGACCCACCATAAATTGGTCGCGAATGTCATAGACCTGCGGGTCAGAACGGAAATCGAAGGCCAGGGCGCGCAGCATGGTGTAATCCCTGAAGGTTTCCCAGCCCGCCAGCGAGTATAGATAAGGCAGCAAACGGTAGCGCAGCCGGATAAATTTAACCAGGGTATCGTAAAACGCCTCACCTGGCTGGCCAAACTGCCAGACCTCCCGGGGGGTATCCGTACCGTGAGAACGGAACATGGGCAGGAATGCGCCCATCTGGAACCAGCGCACATACAGTTCGCGGTATCCCAGATCTTCGACCCCTTTCTCAAATGATCCATCCCAGAACCACTGGATATCGTTGTGTTTCACAAAGAATCCACCGATATCGAAGCTCCAGCGGGGGCTGCCGGTCAGGGTGAAATTCAGTCCGGCAGGGATCTGATCCCTTAAGGTCTGCCAGCGCGCCGTGACATCGCCCGACCAGGTAATCGTACCGTAGCGGTGCTGCCCAGGATAGGCCGAACGGGTCAGGTTGATCACCCGCTTGGCACTGGTGACCGCTCGCTGACCTTCATACATCCCCTGCGAATGGAGCAACGAATAGGCGTTAATCCTTTCAGGATCCAGAAGCTGCTTGAAAACCGATGTATTGGTTAGCTGGCGTTCCCAGGGCTCGGGCTTGACCGGGCCCGACCAATCCGGCTCGAAAGGTTCGGTACTGTCGCACCACCAGCCATCGATGCCGTGTACAAAGAGCCCTGCATTGGCCTGTTTCCAATACAGGGCGCGCGCCTGGGGGTCGAAGGCATTGTAGGTGGTGCCATCCGCCAGCAGATGGCCCGCCTCACGCATCTCAAGATGGTCAGGGCCTTCGTTGCGCAGCTTCGGCCATACCGAAATCAACAGTCGGGCATTCAACGCATGCAGATCTGTCATCATCTGTCCAGGTTGTGGAAACCGCCCGGCATCAAAGGATTTTTGACCCCACAGATTCCCGGGCCAGGACTGCCAATCCAGAACAATACAATCTAAAGGAATCCCCCGCTCCCGGTATTCATTGACCACAGCGATCAATTCATCCTGGCTCTTATAACGCTCTTTCGACTGCACATACCCGTAGGACCATTTGGGCAGCATCGAAGGCCTGCCGGTCAGGCTGCGCAGGCTGGCGACCAGGTCATCAAATTCCGGGCCGTAGATGAAGTAAAAATCCATCTCATCCTCGACCTCGGTCCAGTAATAACTGCCGTAGAGGTCGTCATGGAAATTACCCAGCGAATAAGACTCGAAGAAGAAGGCGTAGCCGCGGGTAGAAACCATGACCGGCATAGCCACCTTCAGGTTGTGGTGGTAATTCAGCTGGCTCTGCCCACGGTAGTTGAGCACTCCCTCTTCATGCTGACCGAAACCATAAATTGCCTCTCCTTCTGAAAATTCCAGGCTCAATTTGGTCGAATAAGCCTTGCGGTCGGCCAGGCTGATCTCGCGTAAGGCTTTGCCTCCACTGGTGGGCTCGCGCACCAGCAAATTACCCGCGGCATCCATCCAGGTGAAGGCACAGGTAGCCTTATTTATTGCCAGCCGGATCGCACGGGTGGAGAGGGTGATAGATTGGTCGCTTTCTTCAAGCGACCAGGGGGTGGACCCATCTGGCTGGGTCACAACCATCAAGCTGGGCTGGCTGCTGAAGGTTCCTTGCAGGGTGTACTGAATATGGATTACCCGGTTGCCCCAGACCTGGAGGCGGATCTTACCTGCATCTGTAAGGATTTCGATTGAATTTTCGTACTGGGAATGACTGATATATTTCATATTGATACCCTCTTTTTTTTCAATCCAGTAATTGTTCTGCGGTGCAGCGGTCGGTGATTAACACATTGATCCACTTTCCGCGCAAAGCGCCCAGAATAGCCGAATACTTGCGCTTGCCGCCCGCCACGCCGATAGAGCGTTCCACCTGGCGGAGCTGCATGAGATTCATCGAAATAACCCGATTATTGAAGGAGCTTTCAACCAGGCGCCCTTCGATATCGAAGAAACGCAAGAGTATATCCCCCACTGCCCCATGACTTTGCAAATACTCCTGTTCGGTCTCGGTAAAAACATTACCGCTTAAATTCAGCAAAGTTGAGGGCTTCAGTGAACCAATGCCGACCAGGGCCATGGTTACCTGTTCAAACAAGGCCAGCGCCTCTTTGACGTAATGATCTTCCAGCAGCACGCGTAAGGCTGCTTCAGATCCGACAATTCCAGGCGCCGGCAAGAAAATGGCGGTGCCGTTCACCAGCCCGGCAAAGCGCCCGGTGAGCCGGGTGGCGTGCACTTCGGCGGATGGGTTTCCCACTCCGCCCAGAACCTGCACCACCTGGACCCCACTTTTGTTGGGTATGGGATGCATCGCATCTATCAGAGCCAGCAGGGACGAACTCCAGGAGGAAATTCCCACCACTTCATTATCCTTGATGGTGGTTTCAACATAATAGGCAGCCGCCGTGCCGATTTCCCGCATGATCTGGTTTTCGTCTTCGCCGTTGCAGTCGATTACAATGGCATCCTTCAAGCCGTATTTCTGAACCAGCGCTGACTCCAGGTTGGCATTGACACCATTCGGCACGTGAACGCTGATCCGAATAATGCCCTCCTCTTTCGCCCGTTTGAACAGCCGGGAAACGGACGCCTGAGACAATCTCAACCTGTGGGCAATCTCCATTTGGTTAAGGTTGGATTCGTAATAGAGTCTGGCTATCTTGGTCATCAATCTTAATTCATCTAATGCCGTCATAATTTACGCCTCTCATTGGGAGAAATCCAACCGAATAATAATTTTGAAAAAAATGACTGCCGATAATTATTATTCCATCACGAATATTTATTCCAGGCTCTTGACCTGCCGATGATAATTTGGACAATAGATCTATAATATTTAACCACGATGTGAATTTTTATTCAAGCTAATTCGGAGTCAGTATTATATGAACCTTTGCGAAATGGAACGAAAATCCATCGCATACCGGCGCGCTATTCTGCACATCATCAAGAATGCCAGGGCCGGGCACACGGGCGGCAGTCTTTCCTGCGTCGACATCCTGAATGTCCTGTATAACCATGTGATGGATATCACGCCTCAAAATTTTGCCCAGGTAAACCGCGACCATTACGTACACAGCAAGGGTCATTCGGTTGAAGCATTGTACGCCGTCCTGGCGGACAAGTGCTTCTTCCCGGTCGATGAACTTAAAACGATTGAGAAGTACGGCTCCGATTTCATCGGCCACCCCACCCGGAACATTCCGGGGATCGAGCAAAATACCGGTGCTTTGGGGCACGGACTTTCCTTTGCGGTGGGCATGGCCATTGCCGGCAAAAAAGACGACCGGTCACAAACCGCGTATTTACGATCCTGGGGGATGGCGAATTGGCCGAAGGATCGGTGTGGGAGGCCTCGATGAGCGCTGCCCATTACCACCTGGATAACCTGGTAGCGATCATCGACCGCAACACCCTGCAGATCAGCGGCAGAACCGAAAATGTGATGGGCCTGGAACCGCTGGAGGATAAATTCACCGCCTTCGGCTATGCGCTGCGGCAGGTGAACGGCAACGATATCGCCGATTTGATGGACGTGTTTGAAGCGCTGCCGTTTGTGCCGGGCAAACCCAACCTGATTCTGGCGCATACCACCAAAGGAAAAGGGGTGAGTTTCATGGAAGACCAGGCCGGTTGGCACCACCGCGTACCCACGGATGATGAATACCGGTTGGCGATGGCAGAGCTGGACCAGGCTGAAGAAACATTGCAGAGGCTCCATGGATAATAAACCTTCCCCAAATGGATTGCAGAATGCAAAAACCAACCTGGACGTTTTTGCCCAGACTCTGATTGAGCTGGCAGCGCGCGACCGGGACGTTTACGTGCTGACGAGCGACTCCCGGGGCTCGGGCAAGTTGGCCCCTTTCGCCGAGCAGTTCCCCGATCAGCTCATCGAAATTGGCATCGCCGAACAGAACCTGGTAGGTATTTCGGCCGGGCTGGCAGCCGCCGGCAAGAAAGTTTTTATGGTTTCTCCGGCCAGTTTTGCCACCGCCCGCGGACTGGAACAGATCAAAAACGACGTGGCCTATTCGGATCATCCTGTGAAAATTGTGGGGATCAGCGCGGGGGTGAGCTACGGCGCCCTGGGTACTACCCACCACTCGCTGCACGATCTGGCAGTGCTGCAAGCCATCAACAATATCGACATCGTCGTTCCGGCCGATAATTTCGAAGCGCGTCAATCTGTGCTGGCAGCCTATGAGCACCCCCACCCGATCTACCTGCGCTTTGGCAAGAAGGCCATGCCCGCCTGTCATGCCTGTGATGCGCAGTTTGAAATCGGCAAGGCGATCCAGCTGACCCCGGTATTGAACGCCTATGATGTGGCATTCATCGCCTGCGGTGAAACCGTTTCGCCTGCCTTTTTAGCCAGTCAGTTGCTCAAGGAAAATGGCCTGGCAAGCTGCGTGCTCAGCCTGCACAGCATCCGTCCGCTGGACGAGACGGCGATCCTCATGGCAGCCCGACAATCCAGGGTCGTGGTCACCGTCGAAGAACACAGCGTCAACGGCGGCCTGGGCAGCCGGGTGGCCAGCCTTTTGATGCAAGCCGGTGTATTTCGCCCAATGCGCATCGTCGGTATTCCGGATGAGCATACCGTTTCGGGCAGCCAGGATGAGATCTTCGCCCATTATGGGATTACCGCTGAAGGCCTGACTCGCACCGCACGCCAGACCCTGGCCAAGGAGATAGTGTTGTGAGCGCCATTCTGTCCATCGACCAGAGTACATCGGCGACCAAGGCCCTCTTATTCGACACCCAGGGGCAGGTGATCGACCAATTCAGCCTGGAGCACCGCCAGATTTATCCCCGGCCAGGTTGGGTAGAACATGATGCCGAAGAGATCTACCGCAATACCCTCGCCGCGATACGCGGCCTGCTTGACCGCCAGCCGTCATACCGGGACCAGCTGCTCTGCCTGAGCATCACCAACCAGCGTGAGACCGTGGTTGTTTTCGAGAAAGGCAGCGGTCGCCCCTTATACAACGCCATTGTCTGGCAGTGCCGGCGCGGGGCCCCGATTTGTGAAGAACTGGTCCAGGCTGGCTTATGATGATCTCGTCCATCGTAAAACCGGTCTGAAGATTGACACCTATTTTTCAGCATCGAAACTGCGCTGGTTAATCGACAACCAGCCTGAAATTGCCCGCCGGCTGCAGGACGGGAGCGCCCTGGTGGGAACCATCGAGACTTACCTGATCTACCGGCTGACGGCTGGATTGGTGCACGGTACGGATCCGACCAATGCCAGCCGCACGCTGCTCTTCGACATCACCAACTTGCGCTGGGATGAAACCCTGTGCGAGCTTTTCCACGTGCCGCTCCAGGCGCTGCCGGAAGTGCGCGAAAACTCGGCCCATTTCGGCCAGACCACACTGGCAGGGATCCTGGACCGGCCCATTCCCATCACCGGTGTGATGGGCGATTCGCAGGCTTCATTATTTGCCCTGCGCTGCTTCGAGCCCGGCTCAGCCAAAGTTACCTTTGGGACCGGTTCGTCGCTGCTTTTAAATATTGGCAGCCAGCTGCGCTTCTCGGACCAGGGGATCGTATCCACCATCGCCTGGGTACAGAACGGCCGACCCGTTTATGCTTTCGAAGGATTGATCAATTACAGCGCCGCCACAATTTCCTGGTTAAAAAATCAGCTTAAGCTGATCAGCAGCGCAGCCGAAAGCGAAGCGTTGGCACTGGAGGTTGAAGACAACGGTGGGGTTTACCTCGTCCCGGCCTTTGTGGGCCTGAGCGCGCCCTACTGGAGCCCTGACGCCAGGGCAGCCATCCTCGGCATGACACCCCACAGCACGCGCAGTCACATCGTCAGGGCAGCGCTCGAAGCCATCGCTTACCAGATCAAAGATGCGCTGGACCTGATGGTGGCCGAAGCAGGCATTCCTTTGCAGTGCATCCACGCCGATGGCGGAGCGGTACGCAATCGATTCCTGATGCAGTTTACCGCCGACATGATCCGCTACCCGGTGCGGGTTTCAGACCTGGCCGAATTATCGGCTCTGGGTGCGGTTTACTGCGGCATGCTGGGCACCGGGGTTGTCCATTCGCTGGCCGATCTCAACCGACTGCCGCGCGGCCTGGAACAATATGACGCCCGCCTGGACCCCGAGAAAGTTGCCGAACTATACAGCGGTTGGAAAGCTGCCGTACAACGGGTCCTGTGACCTGGAAAATGAGGAAACTATGCCAGACCAGGTTCCCGTTACCCTGAACGATCATGCCTTCGAATCCCTGGCTGCCACGCTTAAGGCAGGGGCGATCCGGCAGGTACTGCTGATTGCCGACGATAACACCTATCCGGCCGCTGGCCGGCAGGTGGAAGAAACGCTGTCTTCAGCCGGCCTGTCCGTACAATCCAAAATCCTCGCCGGTAAGCCTGGCAGCAGCGCTGCACCCCAGGTGCGGCCGGATGAGCTCTCGATCGTCCAGGTACTCAACACCCTGGATGGGCGCGAAGCCGTGCTGGTCGCGGTCGGTTCGGGCACGATCACGGATATCACCCGCTTCTGTGCTTACCAGACCCGCAACCCCTTTTATTCGGTCCCCACAGCCGCCTCTGTCGACGCATTCACCTCCTATACCGCCGCAATTACGATCGGGCAGGTCAAAAAATCGATCCTTGCGAAACCAGCCAGCGGGGTTTTTGCCCAGCTCCCCGTGATATGCGCCGCACCGTCCAGAATGGCAGCGGCCGGTTTTGGGGATATGCTCGCGAAATTTACCGCCCTGGCCGATTGGAAACTGGCGCATTTGTTGGTAGACGAGAGCTATCCTGAGCCGGTCGCAGCTTGGGCCCTGCAGGCCGCCAGATCGACCATGGCGCAGGCCGCTGCGGTCCGCTCGGCCTCACCCGCCGGGATTGCTGTGCTGCTGGATGGCCTGTTTGTCTCCGGCCACTGCATGGTCGCTGTACGCAGTTCAAGGCCAGCGGCCGGGGCAGAACACAGCCTGGCCCATTTCTGGGAGATGAAACACCAGCTGGCTGGTGGTCTAGATGCGCTGCACGGCGAAAAAACCGGCGTCGCCTCGGTGCTGGTCGCCCAGCTTTATCAAAACCTGCGCCAATTGTCCCGCCGCGAAGTGTCCCGGCGGCTGGAGCATTTCGTCCTGCCAGATTCCCAGGTCGAGTCGAACCGGGTCCAGGCGGCTTATGGCCCGGTTGGCAGACTGGTGATCGCGAACCATTCCTCGCTGCTGGGAACTTTGCGCGGCAAGATGGACCAGATCAAGGAGCGGGTCGTATCGCAATGGGATGAGGTGCTCGCCATCGCCGAGACGGTTCCTGCCCCCACCGAGATGATCTCCTGGCTGGAAACAGCCGGCACCCCAACCCGGCCAGCCGATATTCATGTTAATGAAGAAGAAGTCCATCTGGCTATCCAGAATGCCATGTACGTCCGGGACCGGCTGACGATCCTGGAACTCAACCACATCCTCAACTTATCAGGAGAACTGCCATGCCAACCCTCACTTTAGGCGTCATTTTCGGAAACCGAAATTTCTTCCCAACCCACCTTGTCGGCGGTGCTCGCCAAGATATCCAAGAAGTCTTTACGGAGTTGGATATCACGGGGATCATGCTGGGCGAACAGGAAACCACCCTGGGTTCGGTCGAGACCTATGACCACGCCAAACAGTGCGCCGAATTGTTCAAGAAACACCGCGATCAGATCGACGGCATTCTGGTGGTACTGCCAAACTTTGGCGATGAAAAAGGCGTGGCAGATACGATTAAGTTGTCCGGCCTCCAGGTTCCCATCCTGGTACAGGCTTACCCGGACGATTTAGCGGCGCTCAATGTCGCCAACCGCCGGGATGCCTTCTGCGGCAAGATATCGGTGTGCAACAACCTGGCCCAATACGGGTACGCCTTCAGCCTGACCAGCGAACATACCATCCACCCCACAAGCGATTCATTTAAAAACGATCTCAAGGCATTCATGGGTATCTGTAGGGTGGTTAAGGGGCTGCGATCCGCACGCCTGGGGGCCATCGGTGCCCGGCCCGGCGACTTTAACACCACTCGTTACAGTGAGAAATTGCTGCAGGCGAATGGTATGTCCGTCGTCACCGTGGATTTCTCCGAAATCCTGGGCGTGGCCCAGCGCTTGAGCGATGATGACCGCAAGGTAAAAGAAAAGCTCGACCAAATCCAATCCTACGCCAGGCACGATGGTGTGCCATCCGCTTCGATGGTACGCATGAGCAAGCTGGGGGTGGCGATCAGCGATTGGATGGCAGCCAACGACCTGACCGCCAGCGCATTGCAGTGCTGGACCTCTCTACAAAAGAATTACGGGGTCAATGTATGCACCTTGATGAGCATGATGAGCGACGAGTTAATGCCCTCTGCCTGTGAGGTCGATGTGACCGGGGTGGCGGCCATGTACGCCCTGCAGTTGGCTTCGCTCAAGCCCAGCGCCCTGGTCGATTGGAACAACAACTATGGTGGGGATCCTGACCGGTGTGTGTTCTTCCACTGCGGCAACTGGGCCAAAACCTTTGTCCCCGATATCGAAATCAGCACCGCACCCATTCTGGGTACTTCCGTGGGAGAAGAAAACACCTACGGCGCCATGGCCGGGCGGGCGCCTTCCGGCCCCATTACCTTCGCCCGGATCAGCACGGATGACCGCCACGGCTGTATGCGGGCCTATGTGGGCGAAGGACAGATGACCGATGATCCTTTGGACACTTTCGGCAACCGGGCCGTGGTGCGTATCGAGCGGTTGAATCATTTAATGAAGTACATTTGTAAGAATGGTTTCGAGCATCACGTCGCCATGACCCTCAACAACCAGGCGGCGATATTGGAGGAAGCATTCACGACTTACTTCGGATGGGAGACCTACAATCACAGCGCCGGGGATGAAAGTTAAAGACACCCTGGCGCACAGTCTTTTCTCCCATCAATAATGAGATGCAATTTCGATTGCCATATCCGTGTCCCGCTCCGATTCTGGCACTGCTCGCGAATATAAGGTAGTACGAAACGGCGGAAATTTTTGGGTGAAATCATGCCGGATATGTCGCTCTGGAGCTTGGCCATCCGTCTGGGCGCCTACAATGAAAATCTATGATGAGACCCAAACCAACGCCCAGGAACTGCTCGACACGGGCGTTTGGAACACGCTCTCCTTTGGTCCTGCGCTGATTGAAAATGGCGTTACGGCAGCCAATTTCAGCATGGCGATTGGATCAAAATTGGGGAAGCGACTCTGGATCGAAAAAGGTTCTTTGAAAGATCAATTATTAATTAGTTCTGCGAGGGATTTTTTCATAAACGTATCAGAGAAACCTTAGCCTCCAGCGGCCTCACTACAACAGCTCATTCATTTTCACCAGTCCATAACGCAAGGCAGCGATGACTGCCTGGGTCCGATCCGATACGCCCATTTTTTTAAACAATTCGCTGGTGTAATTACGGACCGTACCTTCGCTCAGGAAAAGCTGCTGGGCAATTTCCGAATTGCCCAAGCCGCAAGCCAGCAGCTTGAGCAGTTCCCGGTCTCGATCGCTCAAGTTGTAACTGGTTGGCACGGAGGCGGCCAGGGACTGGTTCTGATATTCATTTACAATCTTGCCAGCCACAGCCGGGTCAAGAAACATCTTCCCTTGAATCGTGCCCTTGATCAATTCGATCAGGTTCTTGGGGGGGGTGTCCTTCAACAGGTACCCGGCTGCACCACTGCGCAAGGCATCGAAAAGCCATTCATCATCGTCATATGTCGTCAATACCAGGACTGGTATCGATGGGTGCTGCTCGCGAATCTTTCGGGTCGCGATGATTCCGTTCATCACGGGCATTTTTAAATCCATCAGCACCAGGTCGGGCTGCAGGCGGTCGACCATTTCGACTGCCTCCGATCCATCGTGCGCAATACCAAGGACCTCGATCTCTGCATCAGATCCCAGAATTTTAGTAAGCCCCTCGCAAACAATGGTCTGATCGTCACAGATCAAAACTCTAATCATCGGGAACCTCCAACATAAATTCGATTCGGGTGCCATGGCCCGGGTCGCATTTTATGTTTAATTTTCCTCCGGTCATGACAGCGCGTTCCTGCATGCCTATCAAACCGTGCTGGTTATGAAAATCGATTTGGTTGAGGTCAAATCCGGGGCCATCGTCGTGAATTACCATGTGGAACCTGTGATTCTCGATACCCAGGCGTAAACTCACATTACGTGCATTCGCGTGGTAGATGATATTGGTGAAAGATTCTTGCGCGATCCGGTAGATAGCCTGTTCGATATCGGTTGCCATCCTGGGCAGATCTTCCGCAGTTTCCAGGTCAAGTGCAAAATCGGCCCGGTCGGCCGCTTCTTGAGCCAGGCTGCGCACGGCAATCGATAGCCCCAGGTCTACCAGGGCTTTCGAGCGCAGATCTCTCAGCGCCCTGCGTACTTCTGCCAGACCGTCACGGGTTGTTTTCAGAGTCTGGTCCAACATGCCCTGGATCTCGACCTGATCCGGCGGCAGCATCAATTTGATCGCTTCCAGGTTCACGGCCTGGCCACTCAGTGTGTGGGCCAGCGTGTCGTGTAGTTCGCGCGCCAGCCGGTTCCGTTCGCGGCTCACTGTAAGTTGCTCCAGTGCGGCGGCATGCTGGCCAAGCTGGATATTGGCGTAGATCAACTCGTGGCGCTGGGCGCGCTGGCGGGCCATCAAATGGCAGACGACTTGCCCAACGATGCCGAACGCAAATGCCCTTACCAAGGGTAATCCTAATAAAGGCAGTGTTTGGGCGTTGATACCTCCCGAAAGGGGAAATAAAGTGACCAGTTCGACCACGGCAGCGAAAACCGTAAAAACCAGGACAACGGCGAAGTTGTACTGCCAGGCAACTAAGACCAATGTGACCAGCAGTGTTGGAAAAAGCAGCCAGGTGGGTTCGACTACCATTGCCAGATTATTGTTTAGGGGCACCAGGAAGATCAGGTTGCTCAACACCGGCGTCCCAGCAGCCAGGCTCAGGGCTAAAGGCAGGTATAGGCTGCGCAAACGCTGTAACAATCCTGGCCAGGAAAGATAAATGAAGAGAACCAGATTGCTGGCAAAGTTCAAATACCACTGGATCTGGACGGAAGCCAGACCCTGGCCGGTCTGGATACCGGTGTATATCACCAGAATAGCAAAGTAACACAAAGCCACTACGGTGAAATAACGAAAAGCCCTTAATAGACCAGGTTCAATAGGGCGCGACATAAAAACATAATATCACATACCACCCGGTAGAAAACATATAAAAAAAGTCTGGTGACAGGCATCATTGTGGTTGGTTACGCGCGTCACCCAGGTTGGTGGCGCATGACAACTACCGGGAGATGAGATGATCGCATAAAATGCGGCTTGGAGGAAAGCAATATGGAAATCGCGATAGAAGCTCACGGGCTGAATAAACGCTTTTCCAAACAGGGTCAGCCAGCCGTGGGCAGCCTTGACCTGCTCATTCCACGCGGGCAGCTTTATGGGTTGGTTGGGCCAGATGGCGCGGGCAAGACCACATCCCTCAGGATGCTGGCCTCGGTCGTGGAACCAAGCAGCGGCAGCGCCAGCCTGGGTGGGTATGACATATCCAAAAAGACTGAACTGGTCCGAGAGAATATCGGGTACATGCCCCAAAATTTCAGCCTGTACCCGGATTTGACAGTGATGGAAAACCTGAATTTCTTTGCCGATATCCACCGCATGCCTGCGGATAAGAAAGCCATTCGGATCGAAGAAATGTTGGATTTTACCCGTCTGGCGCCTTTTCAGAAATTTCGCGCCGAAAAACTCTCCGGCGGCATGAAAAAAAAGTTAGCCCTGGCTTGCGCGATGATCCACTCTCCCCAAATACTTCTGCTGGATGAACCTTCTACCGGGGTCGACCCGGTTTCACGCCGGGAACTCTGGTTGATTCTGTCTGCAATCGTCCAGCAGGGGGTCACGGTGCTGCTTAGTACGCCCTATATGGACGAAGCCGAACGCTGCCACAAGGTGGGGATGTTATACGAAGGTCAGTTATTAGCCAGCGGTACTCCGGAGGAATTGGAGCACACGCTGGCTTTTTCCATCATTGAGGTAAAGGCAAAACCGCGCAAGGAGATGCGTCGTATAGTACGCGACGTCGCCGGGAATATGGCGTGGCGTCCGGTCGGTGACCGGTTGCGAATGGCGGTCCCCAACGACAACGGCAAAGTCGACCAGGTCATGCAAACCTTAAAGAACCTTTTTGCCGAGGAAAAACTCGATGTGCGCCTTTTACGCTCTGTTCGGCCGGGGATGGAGGACGTATTCGTCCACCTGGTGATGAAACAGCGAGGTCAGCATGAGTGAAACCACCTATACGGTTGAAACTCATGATCTAAGCCGCCATTTTGGCAAGTTCATTGCCGTAAACCAGATCAATTTTTATATCCCACGCGGCGAAATATTTGGGTTGCTCGGTCCCAATGGAGCCGGGAAGACCACCACCATCCGCATGCTGAGCGGCATCCTGACGCCTACGGGCGGTTCGGCGACTGTGTTGGGTTATGACGTGGCGCGTGAACCGGAAGAGATCAAAAAACGCATCGGCTACATGTCCCAGAAATTCTCGTTGTACAACGACCTGACCCCGCTCGAGAACCTGTCATTTTATGCATCGATTTACGGCGTTCCCCGCGCGCAGCGCAACCAACGCATCGCCGAATTGATCGAGGCAGGAGGGTTGGGGGATCATCGAAATAAGCTCACCCGCAACCTGTCTGGAGCCTGGCGCCAACGGTTGGCCCTGGCCTGTGCCATCGTCCATAAACCGCCGATGCTTTTTCTGGACGAAGCCACCGCCGGGGTGGACCCGGTCTCGCGGCGCGAGTTCTGGGATCTGATTTACCAGATGGCCAGTGAGGGCACCAGCATCCTGGCGACGACCCATTACATGGATGAGGCCGAATACTGTAATTCGGTGGGTATGATGTACGGCGGGGAGTTGATTGCGTTGGCCAGCCCGGATACGCTGCGCGATCAACTTCCTGGTTACCTGCTGCAGGTGGATTGCGAACGCCCGGTGGATGCCGAACGGATCCTGGAACAGACAGCGGGCGTGCTTGAGGCCACGATTCATGGCGCCCAACTGCACGTCTCTCTGGCCGACCCGAGTTACCAGGAAACGATCCAGGCTGTGCTGACCCAGGCGGGAATTGTCGTGGCGCGGATCGATCCGATCCCACCTTCGTTGGAAGACGTATTTCTTTACCTGGTGCAGCAGCACCAGCAGCGCACCGCGCCCTCTTCAGGAGAATAGCTTATGGAACGTTTATGGACCATCATGCGTAAGGAGATTTATCACATCTGGCGTGACCCGCGCACCCTGGGGTTAATTTTGTTATTGCCCGGTTTGCTGCTGATCTTACTCGGCTACGGCATTTCTGGTACAAGCAGCGAGATACCCATGACGATCGTCGATCTTTCGAAAACGGATGCCAGCCGGCGCTATATCGAATATTTCACTGCCAGCGGAGACTTCAAGATAGTCTACGACGTCTTAAGCGAAGATGAAATGCTGGTATTGATGGACAGCGGTCAGATCCAGGTAGGGATCTTCATCCCAGAAGACTTTGGTCGGAAATTTGATACTGGCGAGACAGCCAGTGTTCAGTTTTACGTTAACGGCTCAGCCGACCCAACCAACGTTCAGACCATCCAGCTTAAATTAAGCGCCATCAGCCAGATGGCTGCTCAGCGTATCCTCGTTCAGAAAATCGTGCGTATGTCAAACAGCACTGGCCTGAATTTGCCGGTGGCAACTTTTCTGAAGACCTTGTACAACCCCAACAGTGATCAGAAGCTCTACATGATCCCGGGTCTGATCCCGATTATCTTGCAGGTGCAGGCCCTGCTCCTTTCGGCACTGGCCATTGTCAAGGAACGCGAGCAAGGCACCATGGAGCAGTTGATTGTCACATCGATCAAGTCATGGGAGTTGATGCTGGGTAAGATCATTCCGTATTTGCTGGTCAGCCTGTTCAACCTGTTTGCCCTGTTGTTGCTAAGCAAGGTGCTCTTTGGTGTAGAGGTGACGGGCAGCTTTTGGGAATTGGTGGGAACCAGCTTGATTTTTATTATTGGCTCGTTGGGTATGGGGGTATTAATTTCAAACCTGGCGCAATCTCAAATGCAGGCGATCTACCTGGCTGTATTTATTATCCTCATCCCGGCTATTATCCTTTCCGGATTGATGTTCCCGCGCGAAAACATGCCCTTGCTTTCGCATATTTACAGCGATCTGCTGCCGGTAACCCATTATCTGACCATCTCGCGCGGCATCATCTTGCGCGGCGTGGCCGCAAGCAGCATGTGGTGGTCATCCATCGTGCCATTGATTGTGCTCAGCATATCCTATTTTGTTGCCAGCGTGCTGGTATTTCGGAAAAGATTGTAAAGTATCAAAAACTGGAGGCTTTTCATGAAACATAATCATGCTTTTATTTTTACGGCCTTGATACTGGCTCTGGCGTTGAGCAGTTGTTCCATATTCACAGACGGCAGCGCTGATAGCGCTCTGACGGCATCAGGGATCATTGCGGGAACCGATGCGAAAGTCGCATCCGAATTAGGCGGCAAGGTCGCAGACATCAACGCGGCTGAGGGCGACACCGTCCAGGTTGGCGACGTCCTTTTCCGCCTGGACGATCAGATCCTGCAGGCTCAGCGCGATCAGGCCGCGGCTGCCGTGGACGTCGCTAACGCTTCCCTGGATGCTGCCAACGCCCAGCTGCAGAGCGCTCAGACACAGTACAACCTGACCTTGCAATCCGTCCAGCAGCAGGATACACCTGCCCGTAACGGCTTGTGGACCGCCGATGTTGAAAGCACCTTCAAATTGCCTAATTGGTATTTTGAAAAGGATGAGTTAATCACCGCTGCCCAGGCCGAAGTGGATGCTGCCCAAACTGCTTTGAATGCCGAACTTGCAAATTTAAAAAATGAACTGGCAAAAGCCAATGATAAAGACTTCATCACAGCCGAAAAAAGACTGGCCGAAGCTCAGGCGGCATACCGGGTGGCTCGGTTGACCCTCACCCAGGCTGAAACAGCCAAAGAAAATGAAAATTTGAAGAACGCCGCTCAGGACAACCGCGACGTAGCCGAAAACGAGCTAAATGCTGCCCAATCCGCTTACAACAGTATGCTGAGCACCGCGACCGCCAAATCTGTATTAGAAGCCCGCGGCCGGGTGGCAGCGGCCCAGGCCCGATTGGATAACGCTCAAGACCAACTGTCAGGCCTGCAAACCGGCAACCAATCCCTTCAGCTTCAGACGGCCAGCGCGGGCGTGAAGCAAGCCGAAGCAGGGGTAGCCCAGGCCACCAATGGCGTAGCCCAGGCCAGGGCCGCTTTGAAACTGCTCGACCTGCAGTTGGCGAAGAGCGCCATCAAAGCGCCTTTTGCTGGCCTGGTCTCGGCTCGCAACCTTGAGGTTGGCGAACTGGTCGCTCCCGGCGGAACGGTGATGACGATCAGCCAGCTCGAAGAGGTCCACCTGACCATCTATATTCCGGAGGACAAGTATGGGCAGATCCAAATCGGGCAGGCTGTATCGATCACCGTCGATTCCTTCCCTGGTCAGAAATTTAGTGGAACCGTTGAATTCATTTCCAGCGAAGCTGAGTTCACCCCCAGCAATGTCCAGACTGTGGAAGGCCGCAAGGCCACTGTGTACGCAATAAAGATCCGCGTGCCGAATAAGGATCTACTACTCAAACCTGGGATGCCTGCCGATGTAACCTTCTGATGTCCTGTAAATCGCATCCACTGCTCCTGCGTAATTCAAACGGTTTCGCAGGAGCAGCGTGGTGCAACCTATCCATCCACACCTAGATTGTCCAGGGATTTCCTTTATATCTGTTCCAGGGCCCAAAGACCTACAAAAGATCCGAACCATAGGCGAAATGTTATCAGGGGAAGCTCAATTTTTTTTATGCACCAATTCATGCACCAGTTCATAAGCTGCCACCAGCTCCTCCAGACTGCAATGATCCTGGATATAGTGAGAGGTGCAGAAGATCAGGCCGCCATCTTCAAACATCTGGATGACGCGCTCAATCTCCGCTTTTAGAAAGTCTATTTTGCCGAATCCGATGGTAGTCTGCACATCCAACCCACCCATGACGGTAAAGTGCTGGCTGTAGTTCTCTTTGAAATTCGTCAGGCTCATCCCGGCCGATTCTTGCCATGGATGGATAACCTGATAGCCTAACTTGATGACGCCGTCGATCACCGCGTTGATATTGCCATCACTGTGCATGCTGATCGGCACACCCCGTGCCTGCACCGCACGGACGGTTACTTCGTGGTTGGGGTAAATCAATTTCCACCAGGTCCGCGGGCTAAAGAGCATGCCGCTCTGACCACCCCAGTCATCCGATACATGCACCATGTCGACCCCCAGGTCGATGCAGTTCATAGCAAAGGCACGGTTCCATTCGGCCTGGCGGCGGTAAACGCGTTGGAGTTCATCCGGATAAAGGGCCAGATAGAGCAGGTGGTTCTCGATCCCAAAAACACCGTTCAGGCATTCGAAAATCCCCGGTGTTTGCACGTAAACGAAACGACCGCGCTTTCCTTTGTAGTTGGCAATATCCTTGATGATGTTCTGGTAAGTGCTTTGATCGTTCGGATCATTGAGCGGCACATCCAGGTACTCTTCCGGCAGAATAGACGGGGCATTACTTTCATCCTGGCGCACAACACCCACCGGGTGAGGGCCTGGACCACCAAACAAATGCACCAGGTCAAATTCAAAATGATCCTCAAAAGCATCGACAGAACCATATGCTTCGCTGATCGGCTTTTCCAGATTGGCTCTGGTCCAGCCATACACAGGCATGCGATCAGCCTGTCTGTGTTGGATTGTTGCTAAAACCCGTTCGTAAGAATTCATAAGTCATTTTCCCCAGGCGGTCTCAAACATGGCGATTGCATTTTCAGGTTTCACATCCCAATGCAGCTCAGTTGACGAACCAATGAAATAACCCAGACCGCCAGCATCTTGAATTGTTTGCCGGCAAACCTCCCTTACTTCTTCAACCGTACCAAAAGTAAGCAACTGACTGACATCAATTCCGCCTGTCAGAAATAGATGCGGATATTTCTGCCGGACTTCCTTCACTGTCATTCCGGCCAATACCTCCAAGGGATTTAATCCATCGATTCCAGCAGAAACCAGATCATCCAATATCGGCCAAAGATTTCCATCCGAGTGGTACACGCATATGGTATCCCTGGTATGCCATGCATCCACAAGACGTTTCAGGCGGGGCACCCAATTTTTACGCAGCCACTTCGGGGAAATCAGGGTCGAGGTTTTATAGGCAATATCATCATAGGTCAGAACGATGGGCAGAATTTTAGGATCGGCAATCGCAGCAACCCGGCGCAATTCGGCCTGGTTGCGCGCTTCCAAATAAGCGTCCAATACTTCCGGATAATCCATCATCAAGGTGGTAAAGAACTCCCACCCTAAAAGATGGAAAATCCCATCCAATCCTACGCCGGACTCGTTGATCAATACGGTCGGATCACCCCGTCCAGTCGGGTCGCCTGCAGCAGAATATGCATTGCATTGATCCAGCCAGGCGTGAAACCGCTGGCGGTATACCGCATCGAACTGAAACTTGTTAATCTTTTCAGTATCGCGCCGGACAAAGTCAACCATCGCAGTCTCAGAATCAAATGGACGCTTAATTATCCAGTTTGTCCAGCGCTCATAACGGATCAGGAAACCATTTTCGTCCAGTTCTTCCCGAGGAGTTGAGGGACCGTCTGGCATGCGGGTCATGTCCAGCGTTTTGCCAATTACGATCCCCTTCACGCGGTATCCATTTTCAGGCGTGATGGGTTCCCCGGCGTAGTGTTCGATCAGCCCGTCATTCTGAAAGATATCATAGATTGGGGTATAGTCGGTTTCCTGGAATTTGACCGTGCGCATCACACGTTCTCGTTTCGTTAACATTGAAAACCTCACCACAAGAAACTGCAAATTCTTGTGAATTACATAGGAATGGCTTGCCCAGTTTGCACGGATTTAACATTCTGGGGCCGTCTACTGTCCTAGCTGGACGGCCCCAGAATGTTTTATATTATTTGGTGAGACAGCACGATACAATCAGTGCTGTGATCCTCTCTATTTGAAGAAGAATTGTTCACCACTGTAGTCTGCCCCGATTGCCTGACCTGAAATCGGAACATTTCCCAGTTTTGTTGAGGAAATCATCGCATAGTTGACTTTCTCTGCCAGGGGGATGATCCAAAGATCATCGTGTAAGATCCGATAAATGTCTTCGGTCAGTGCAATATCTTCAGCAGAGTTTGGAACAGCCGCAGTGCGACCCTCATTATCCTTATATAACTGTTTTATATCGGCAGGGGGTTCTTCACCCGACTGTCCAGCGGAGGCATACCAGTCTCTCCACAGCGTTCCCCAATTGGTCTGGGGCACATAGTCTGTCCAGGTGCCATTTTTCCACATCGGCTGGACATCCCAGATCACCGTGGCTTGCACTTGATTGGCAGCCTGTTTCGTACCGACCAGACTGGGGTCTTCCTGTTTGGCATCCAATCTGATACCGACCGCTTTTAAGTGAGCGACCAGCAGCTCCACCGCCGGGACAATATCAGGCGCCCATGCGCCGTGCTCAAGTAAGATAGTGAATGGTTTTCCATCCGGACCAAGCCGGTAGCCATCCGCATCCATCTTGTCCATGCCCATTTCATCCAGCAGCTTTTTAGCCTTCTCAACGCTGTACTCGCTTGGCACCAGTTCCGGTAAACTTGCCAGGCCGAAATAGACATTGTCTATGATCTCCTGGCGATTGATAGCGTAATTGATCGCCTGGCGGAAGCGGATGTCATTGACTACCTGGCGGAAGATTGGATCATCATAGGTGTAGTTGATGAACAGCGCGGTCGGATCAACGTGGTTATCCATCAGGGTAACCTTGAAGCCAGCTTTATCCGCATTCTGTTTGTAGAGAGGCAGTTTGACCAGAGCCGTGCTTTCACGAACATAATCCACATCACCGTTCAACACCTTGAGCGTGAGTGCTTCAACATCATTGACCTGCTGGGAAACCAGCTTGTCGATGTATGGCAACTGCTGGCCACTTGTATCCACTTTCCAGTAATAAGGATTGCGCTCGAAGGTGAGGAGCTGCGCAGTACCGGAATCCGTCGGGACCCACGGGTTCAGGGTGGGGTAACCGGCGCACTTGGGATTAGTCATATCCCAGTTCAGGCAGCGTTTGTCGGTGAAGACCTGCCACCACTCATCGGTCAGGTTAAGGCGATCCAGGTCTGCCTGCAGCTTGTCCAGGGTCGTGTACTTGATGTGGTAGGCTTTCAGGTAATGAGCGGGTTGTAGAAGATCCGTATAACCGTGCCAGCCCTTAATGCTGATCTCGCGCAGCAAACCGCCGTACGGTGCTGCAGAGGTCATGCGGAAGGTGTAATCATCGAGAATTTCCATCTTCATCGGCTCGCCGTTGGGGTCGCCGCCGGCGCGGAATTCAGCCGGGAAAGATGGGTAAAGCTTTTCATTCTGGTATTGGTCCTCATATACAAACCGGACATCTTCGGTAGTTACCGGTTCACCATCGGACCACTTCAACCCTTTGCGAAGCTCAAAAGTGAAGACCTTATTGTCATCTTCGACCTTGTAAGACTTGAGGATGCAAGGTTCGAGACCTTCGAGACCAATACCCGGAGCGCACAGAAAATTCTCGTTCGCCATGATAAAGATATCGGGATTCCAGTTGGCGGATGCATTGGCAAAATGCATGGTGCCGCCATATTTACCTGGCTGCCAATCGGGCAAGTTAGTGGTTGTGATCAATGTGCCCGGTCCGACACTAAATGGTTCAAGGGGTAAACGTTGCTCAACTGGGGGCAGCTTGCCGGCATTTACCATTTCAGTCAGCATCGGAGACTCACTATACTTGGGAGTCTCAGGCGTATCTGTCGCGGCAGGTGCCTGGGTAGCAGCGGGTGCCTGGGTGGCAGCCGGCGCCTGGGTGGCTGCTGGCGTACAGGCCGAAAAGATGAACACCAGAATGAGTAAAACAGGGAATATACGACTCTTAAACATTAACTTTCTCCTCTATCTATGTTTTATGCTGGAGAACGATTGGGCAATTGGGAAGATTGCCGGTCTGTGAACGATCAACAATGAGCTTAGGTCAATTTATCTTTCTATCGAAAAATACAGGCCTCCTTTCTTGTTTAGAAAAATGAACTTTGTGAAATATCTTGAGAAACTTTTAGAAATACCGTTATTTGTGGCGACTTCCAAACCCAAGATCGAGCTTAAACCAATGGAAACAAATCTGCATCCAAAGGATCGCCCACCTTTAGTTGAAGCGGATCGGTAACAACATGCTTGCTGCCATTGAAGGTCGTGTCCGCATCCATGTAGATAATGATATGTGCCACACGCGGTACATCCGAAATATTTGAGTTAGCCATGTGTGCCAGGTAAGAATGGTGGAAGGTGCAGTCACCGGCGCGCAGTGGAACGGTGACGCGCGAATCCCAGGTCAGTTCGGGATAGATGTCGAGCAGGTCATGCGAATCGGCCAGATTCTGCGGGCGCAAATCCTGGCGCTTATTTGAACCCGGGATGAATGTCATGCAGCCGCGCTCGACAGGCACGTCGACCAATGCAATCCAACACGAGAGCGCATTGTGTTTATTCGTATGCGGCCAGTAAGGGCCATCCTGATGAAACTCGGTTGGCGCGCTTTTGACGGGAGGTTTGATCAAAGTGTGGTCGTGCCATAAGCGTAAAGGAACGCCCGCCAGTTTTGTCGCGATTGCGGCGATGCGCGGGTTGAGCGTTAGTTCGCGGATGATCTCGTTTTTCGTCCAGACGTTGACCGTCTGGTTGAAGATCATCGGCGTGCCGGTAGCCAAATTCGGCATGGACTTGGTGGCAGCCACCGCGGCGTCGTGGAAACGGCCAATCTCATCTTGAGTCAATACATTGGGGATACGGATAAATCCTTCGCTTTGATATTTTGCTACCATGTCGGAGCTGATATCTTTTGCTTGCGTAACAATATTATGGTCCATTTTACATCCTTTTGGTGGAATTTAGTAGAGATTAATGTCAGGTTGGATTGAGGAGGAAATGCCTGCCTCTTGAAACATTCCAAAATAAAGGAGATTCTTGTGACTTGAAAATTTCAACGCCGTTCTGGAGTGTCAAGGTCGTCAGCTTTCTCCTTGGCCCCTTCGATCATGCCAAAGGGCTTTATTCGGCATCCTGTGCCTGGAAAGTCCCAAAGAGGTGGTGGGCGTGGGCCAGGGGGAAATCTGGTGTTCTGCTTCATCGATAACAATAAGGAATATCAATAAGAATTAAACTGAATTCATCTAAACGGTAGATAACTTGAGTTGTGTTGTTAATCAAATGACCAATAGACCATGCCTGACATGGTAAAAGGTTCGTTGTGTTCCATCTGACTCTTGTTTGAGGTAATTTATGAGCGAATAATTAATTTTGCTCACAAGCAAGCATAAACAAAAATCCAATCGGGTCACGAACTTTCTTAGCAACCCTCCTGGCTCTTTTGTCAACTATTTTGTTCCATAACTATCATACTAGCATTAATTTTAGGAATATATTAGTCACCAATTGATCAAAAGTAGGATAAAATTGACATTAATGATGACCACTGAACCTGCTCTTTACACAAAAAAAGACAAATTTGCTGGGGACCATGCCGCCACTCTGGTTAATTGGTTTGATCTCGACTATGAGATTGAGCCGCATGGTCATGATTTTTTTGAAATCGCCTTGATCTCGGGTGGAAATGGCGGGCACCTCTCGGCCAACGGCGTACAAATGTTGAATAGAGGAAATTTAATTATTATCCGCCCAGGCGCCTGGCATGGATACATTCACTGCAAGAACCTGATCGTGCACAATTTCTGTTTCGATCAGCAGATCCTTCAACGCGAGTTGAGTTGGCTGCGTGAAGACGTTTTGATGAATTTCCTCTTGTGGACGGGGCCCTACATGGCTGACCGGCGAGGTGTCTTGATTGTCCGCTTGAACGATAACAACCTGGAAGAATGTCTGGCGCATTGGAACGCACTCAGCCAGGTCCAGGATTTACCGCGCAGGGCAGAAACCATCGGTCGGCTCATGATCCTTCTGGAAAACCTGGTCCGATCTGTAGAAGGTCTGGATCATCTTAAACAGCAGACAAGGCTGATCCACCCATCCGTCCTGGAATCAATTCGTTTATTGGAAAGCCGGCTCGCGCAGTCCTGGACGCTGAGAACCCTGGCTGAAATAGTCCATCTCAATCCTTCCTACCTGGTGCGCCTGTTCAAAGCCGAGATTGGGTTCTCACCAATTGCGTATCTCAACTACTGCCGGTTAGAGCGTTCCATGGGACTGTTGCTCACCTCCCTACCGATTTCAGAGGTAGCAGCCCAGGTGGGCTGGTTTGATCCCAGTTTGTTCGCTCGCCGCTTCCGTCAGGCTTATGGAATGAGCCCGAGCGAATATCGAAATCGGTTTGGAAAAAAGTAGAGATCACTTTAAAGCCTTCGAGACTTGTTTCTGTCATTCATCTTTCCACTCCCCACATCATTTTATGGCGGGGAATAGTTAAATTTTAGATCGCAGAGGTCCTTCTTTAATTCACAAGAGGTCACAAGAACATCCTGAAAATAGACATCAAACGGACCATCCAGGAATTTATTCGGGCCACCGCGTGTCAGCATTTTTCCCACTAAATCACATTGTGCTACCACCGGTGTCCCTGATTTACTGACCGATTTTAATACTGTGACACACTCACCGGGTTGAAGAGTTTCGACTTCCCATTTATCTCCGGTAAGTTTATTTTTTTTGTTTTCAAAAAGCAACTCGGTAAGTGGAACCCCAACGTCACCCTGGTTGATTAGCAGGATGTCTTCGGTTTGTAGCCAGGCAAGCGACAAATGAATTTCGGTGAGATTGCTTGTCGGAGATGGCGTTATAGGAATATTTGTTGCAGTCGGTACAGCAGTGAGTGTTGGCGTTACCTGGGTTTGGGCTGCATAAAACGTAGACAAAAATGAAGGTTGACTTGTGGTGCCCGGCGTTGGTTCATTCTGTCTTCCGAACAACGAGGACGCACCAAACAGCAAAACACATAAGACTGCCAGGAAACTTACCGCTATGATCGCCGGAACAGCAAATTTTTTCTGGTAAAGCAGCGCAAACAATTGCTTAACCCTGTCTGATTTGCTTCTTTCTTGATTGGAACGCACTGTCGCAGGTGTTGGTGAATCAGGGCCAGGAGGTTGATATCCCCCAGGCTGTGGATTGATACGGGTATCCTGCAGATGATCTTTCGCATCAATCGGAAGGTAGGGCAGTGTGGCTGGGGGCGTAGTAACAGAATGGACGGGTCGAATTCCGTCAGTTTGCCCTTCAAGCGCTTTTTCCAGGGCCGTCATTAATTCTTTGCCGGTTTGATACCGCTCTTGAGGCAGTTTACGCAAAGCTTTAAGCAAAACGGCGTCAATTTCTGGGCTCAAATCCGGGTTGAACTGTCGCGGCGCAGGGGGCTCGAGGGAGATATGTTTAATCGCCAACGAAGTTGGGGAGTCATCTTCGAATGGCAGCCTGCCGGCTAACATCTCGTACAGAATGACACCCAGGGAATACAAATCGGATTGCGGCACCGCGTCGGCAGAACTACGTGCCTGCTCAGGGGCAATATAGAGCGGGCTTCCAAACACCTCCCCCATCGTTCCTTTGGCGACTTCCAGAACCAGTCCAAAATCTGTAAGCAAGATGCGGTCATCTTCGGAAATGAGAACATTGGCTGGCTTGACGTCCCTGTGGATTGCGCCGTGCAGGTGCGCATAATCCAGGGCGTCCGCAATTGCCTTCCCACATGCCAAAACATCCTTATAAGGGAGAAGCTCGCCTAATTGCACAGATCGACGCAGCACCTCCTCCAGATCCATGCCCTGGATATATTCCATGGCGTAATAAAAGATCCCGTCTTCCAGGCCCGTCTGGTAAATTTGAGGGATATTGGGGTGCCGCCAGGCAGCCATTGCCCGGGCTTCACGCAAAAACCGCTCGGAATAGAAAGCATCACCGCTGTGACGCTCATCGATTACTTTGATTGCTGCCGGTCGCTGGAGTTGAGAATCAAAACCATAATAAACGCTTGCCATACCGCCCCTGCCAAGCAAGCGTTCAATACGATAATTTGCAAGCATGCGCCCGATCAGAGGATCATCCTTTGGCATAATTTTATTATCCCATAACAACCTGAATATTGGGAACAGGTCGATTTAGTAAATCGGGCCCTTGGGGGGATGGATTTTATTCAAGTATAATTAATTCATCTATAATGGTTTGAATAGTATGAATTCACAAATGCTGTATCAGAAATTATAGGCCAATATGAAATCCTGTTCAAAACCAGCCAGGCGGCATTTTTTGAATGAAGGCAGAAGATGATCAAGCGTGCTTGCTATTCCGACCCGGGGAAGCTGCGCAAACAGAACGAAGACGCTTGCGCTCTTCCATCCCCCGGAGTCGATGAAACCCGCTATGGAACTCTTCTGGCTATCGCCGATGGTACCGGCGGTTTGCCGGGAGGTGGCGAGGCAAGCCAGGAAGCCATTCATTATATCCAGGCTCTCTACTATGGTGCCCCAAATTCTAACAACCTGCCTGAACGCCTGGGTAAGACCGTCGAAAAGGTGAATGCCCTGAACCGTCTGACTCAGCGCCAGTTGGGCGCAGAGATAGGGCACCTGACCACTTTGGTGGCGGCAGTGATCCAGAAAGACCAGATTTGGATAGCCAATGTGGGTGACAGCCGTGCATATCTTGTGCGAGCTGCCGACCGGCAGCTCATTCAATTAACTGAAGATCATAGCAACCATGTCCGTAACGTCAAAGTGGGCCTGGTCAGTGAAGCCAATCTTGCCAGCCGCGATTCTGGTGTCATCACGCGCGCCATCGGGCTGCAAGATGACTGTCAGGCAGACATTTACCATTACACCTGGACGCCAGGCGACCGGCTTGTGCTGTGCAGTGATGGGCTTTCTCACCTGCCGCCTGAGGTGATGATTTCAACGGCACTGGATGATCAGCCTGAAAAGGCTGCGCATGATCTGGTCATGAATGCAGTCGAATCGGATGGAAGTGACAACTGTACAGCCGTGGTAGCCGCCTGGCTGCAGTCCGACTCGTCCGAACTCGACTCAAGTGATGGCTAAATTGCTGCCACAGCAGCCATGTCGATGCTGCTTGCACCCTTCAGGCGGCGAAACGGATCAACGCCGCAATTTATCATCCACGCGGAATTAGTAATAACGAATTAGACGCATCTCTTATGTCAAATCAACTGCAAACCCTACTCTTCAATATCGTTGTGATTTTTATTCTAATTTTATTGTGGGCGATCACAATTGGGTTCACCTATTGGGACGCCGCCTCCCGAAGAAAACTGCCCGGGATCGAAACTGCAGCCTGGGTTGCGCTTACCGCGCTGATACCTGGAATTGGATTCGCGGCTTATCTATTTGCACGACTGTTAGCGAAATCACTTTCGCCAAATCATCCTGTTGCGGAAAATCCCCGGCGGGGTACGATGATTAAGCACCCATTTGAACGTGACCGGCGGACTGGCACCATACCAGCAGCCGAATTCCTCCAGCCCAATTCCACCCTCCGAAACCGGGTCGAGGAGAAAATGAAGGGGAGAAAATTTACGATAAGCATCGTTGCCGGTCCAAATGCCGGTGGGGAATATCTGTTAGAAAATTTTCCGGTGAAAATTGGGCGTGGCGCGGAGGTCTATATCCGGCTGGATGAAGATCAAGGTGTTTCCCGCCTGCACGCAGAAATCTACGAACAGACCGGGGTGCTCCGAATTCGTGATCTAAACAGCACGCATGGGACAAAAGTAAACGAATTCAGTATCAACGATAAAGGTCTGGATCCTGGCGACCAGATCCGGATTGGCACATCGATTCTCAAGGTCGGCGTTCAGGAGGAACCTGTATGACCCAAACCCCTTCTGAAGGCACCTGGCAGGTGCGCTTGATAAACTCGCGCCGTCCCTGGGGCAGCCGTCCGGACCGGCCGGCTGATGTTGGTGATGAACTGTGTAAAGCCTTATTGACCCGAGAAAATATTATTGAAGATGCGAATTACCGGAAAATCATTCCCAATCAATTTGTAGTCGAGATCGGTGCGGAGAATTATGCCCGCAATTACCAGCTGCTCAAGGACCAGATTCTCCATCAATGGAACGAGAAACTTCTGGATTATCTTCTGACTGCCAACAATCGCCAGGGTCGCCAGGAATACCGTTTTGCCGGTCCGCTTAAAATCGAAATTTATCCGGTCCCTGACCTGGGCACCGGCCAAATTCGAATTTTTTCTCGAGTAAAGACAGGTGGGGAATTAAATTCTCAAACTGGCAGCCAGATTGAATTACCGGCGTATCTTGAAATTTTGACAACCAAGCGCCGCTGGAAACTCCACGCTGGGATTGTAACCATTGGCCGCGATTCTAGGTGCGATATCTTCCTTGACATTCCCGAGATCCAACACAAGAAATTGGTCAGCAGCCAGCATGCGTTCCTTAATTGTATGACCGACCGTTTTCTCCTGTTTGACGGTTCCCCAAATGGAACCCCGTCTTTAAACGGCACATATGTGAATTCACGTCGTCTGCCTCAAGGCGGAGTTGAGTTAACAAACGGCGACCTAATCCTGCTCGCCGCATTAGATCCGAATCTGCCGAATCCAGAAACGCCAGGGGTTGCTTCTCTGCGCTTTCTCCAGGAGCGTTGATCATGGAACCGAGCAGTATTAATTCCATCCTTTTTGCCGGTAAGTGGGCTCTGATTGGCCTGGTTTATATATTCCTGGTCATCATTGTAATCACCGTTCGGCGTGAGATGGTATCCCGCGTACCTGGACAAGAACGCCCAATAACAGTGGCAGCGGGCCGTTTAAAAGTAATTAATGCCGGGAGCGATCAGGGTATCTTACCAGGAAAAGTTCTGCTGTTAAAACCGGAAACTCGATTGGGCGCCGAAATCGACAATGATCTTGTTTTAAACGATCAGTTTGTTTCAAGACACCACGCCTGCCTGCGTTGGGATGGGGCCGCATGGTGGATAGAAGATTTAGGCAGTTCCAACGGGACGACGGTCGATGGACAAATATGCCCACCCCGGACCCCTCAGCCGGTGCGAAGCGGTGCCAGTCTGAAGTTAGGTGATATGATTTTCGAACTGATGGCCTGAAGGATGAATAACAAAATCCTTTCAACCACACGCTTTACCGAATCCTTTTTACTGGCACTCGTCTTTGTCATCGCCTTGTTAGGGTTCGCTTTGCTGGCAATTGGGATGCAGGTCAAGCAAGGTGCGGATATTTGGTCAGGTCTGCCAGGTGCCCTGCTGCCCCCCCTGGTAATCGGCATATCCTCTGCGGGTCTTCATTATTTAATGTGCAAACGGGGAATGCAGGTAAGTCAGCTGATCCTGCCGGTTTCAATGCTGCTGTTTCACCACGGGGCTGCTGATGATTTGGCGGTTGCAGGGCGCAAGTGGCGCCTGGCAGCAGCTCTCCAGGGGGTTTTTGCCAGGTATGGTGGTCATAGCAGTCCTGATCGTGAAGCCCCATTGGGTCGAACGCATTCGCCGGTGGGCAGTTCCCATCTGTTTGATGGGCCTGCTTTTGCTGGTCGCGACCGCTTTTCTCGGAGTGATTGATGAGACTGGAAGCAGGCTGGCGCTCCAGTTGGGTAATCTGCCGCCCATTCAGCCCTCCGAGGTCATCAAACTTTCACTGGTGGTTTTTCTGGCCTGGTATATTGACCGGGAAGGGAAGCAGGTGGAAGGGCGGGCCCGAGCCTTCCTTGGCTGGCTGCGGCTTCCACCTATTCACTTTTTCATACCGGGTGTCCTTTTTGTCGCAATCGCCACATTAGCATTAGTGAAAATGTCTGACTTTGGGGCTGTTCTAATCCTGGCATTCATTTTCGCGGGAATGTTATTTATAGGCTTCGAAACCCGAATTTTTTTGACAATCAGTGCGATCGGCATGACCCTGATCGTGATTGTCTCCTTGTTTTTATCATTTACGTGGGAAATCCCAACGGTCATTCGTTATCGTTTCCTGGCATTTAAGGACCCGTGGAGTAATGAAGTGATCCTGTTGAAAGGCCAAACCACGGGGGTCACGGTTTCTGAAGGCCCTGGCTACCAAATTCAACAAGCAATCAATGCAGAAGTTTCGGGAGGCCTTAGCGGGGTCGGCCTGGGATTTGGTACGCCTCAATACGTGCCTTTGGCGCAATCTGATTTCATCTTCGCAGCCATCATCGAAGAACTTGGTTCAATCATCGGTCTGGCTGTATTGATCCTGTTTGCTATCCTGCTGCTGCGCATGGCTCGGATAGCCCTAATGCTGCCAACCCAGCAGGTTTTCGAGCGCTTGCTGGTGATTGGCATCTGTATCCATTTCTTCGTCCAGATCTTTATCATGGTCGGTGGAACGCTGAACCTGCTGCCGATCACCGGTGTCACCATCCCTTTCCTCAGTCAAGGAGGTATGGCTTTATTAATTAATCTGACGGAAATAGGTTTGGTTTTGAGCCTGTCACAAAGGCTGGAGGTTCAGCCAGGATGAGCTTCGAGAAACGCACCAGGTTTGTGATCGATGGTTCCATCTTGATCCTGGTCCTGCTAACGACCCGCTTGATTTACTGGCAAATGGTCAGGGGGAATGATCTGCTGCCCACCGGGAGCCTCAACGGTGCGAGCGGAGACCTGATGACGGCCACAGACAGTGACAAGGTGCTTAATTCATTATTGAGCGGCGATGTATCGTTGGATAACATGCAAAATTTACCGCAACCACTCATCCAGCGCTTAAGCGATCAATTAGCAACAATTACCAGAGGCTCGATCTATGACCAGAATGGCGTTCTTCTCGCGAGCGACCAGGTAGACTCACAGGGAAACCGCACCAGGGTTTACAACGAACCCAGTCTGGCGAATGTCATCGGGTCTGTTTCTGGACTGAGAATAGGAATTTCAGGTCTCGAGCATACTTATAATGAGCAGCTGCTGGGGTTGAACAACTTGAATGCCAGCTTCGATCGCATGCTTCACCTGCCGTTGACCGGTGATGATCTCATCCTGACCATCGACAGGGACTTACAAAGAAAAGCCGAAGAAGTCCTTGCTGGACGGGCCGGATCCGTCACAGTCCTTGACGCGCACACAGGGGCGATCCTTGCGATGGCCAGTTTGCCACGTTTCGATCCCAACCGGTTTTTGGAGCAGGGCTATTTATCGGGCTTATTGACGAGTTGTAATGGCTCACCGCAATGCAGCGGGTTCTTGCTCAACCGTGCCACCCAAGGTTTATACACGCCTGGCTCTACCTGGAAGACGGTCACACTGATTGCCGCGCTCGATTCGGGAACCATCTCTCCGGACGCAATTTTTGACTTTGGTGCACCTGTGCAGGGCGCTAACGGACCTTATTATGTCTATCGCGTGGGCGGGGGTGTCATCATCGATCCTAACCATACAGAACCGCGGTTAAGCCTGGAACAATCGTATGCGAAATCTGCCAATGCGACGTTTGCGCAAATCGGCGACGAAATGCCGGCAAGCGTATTGATCGATTATGCGGCCCGCTTTGGTTTCAGCGCACCGCAGGACAAGCAGTTTCCACTCGCTTTTGACTTCAGCCCAGGTCAATTGGCAGGGAATGTGAACGATCTGTATAAGGATGATTTGCTGCGTGCCGTCACGGCGATCGGCCAGGGAGAACTGCTCGCCGCTCCTTTGAATATGGGAATGGTGGTTTTGGCTGCATATAATAATGGTGACATGCCCCTGCCTTATCTGGTTTACGGGGAGCAGAATCATGAAGGGAGCCAGACCGTTAATCAACCAGAGCGGGTAGTAATCCACAACCTGATGAAGCCAGAAACTGCACGGATTGTACGACAGATGATGGAAACCGCGGTCAAACAGGGGAGCGGTTCCCGGGCAGCCATCAATGGGCTGGTCGTCGGTGGAAAAACCGGCACCGCTCAAGTAGGAGGAAATTCACTTCCGCATGCATGGTTTACTGGTTTTGCTCAAGACGGAGATCGCGCCGTCGTTGTCGTGGTAATGATAGAAAACGGCGGCGAAGGCTCGTTAGTCGCTGCGCCAATCTTTGCAAAAATTGCCGCAGCCGCGCTTAACCACAACGCTGAACCTGTCCAGCAAATCACGCCAAAACCAGACCAACCTACCCCGGCAATGACCCAAAAAACGCTCGTTCCTACGCCACAAGCATCCCCAACACCGGTTGAAAAAGTGCCAACACCCACGCCATCCTTAGCGGGCGTCCCACCCCCTGACATCCCCTACCCGGCAGGTAAAGTCGATTTCACAGAGAAAGGTCCAGGCTGCCCAGGCAACCAGGAAGGACCGGTTGGCAGCGGAAAATTCATCTGGCCCACGGTTTTTCAGGCAATCTCAGGAACCCATTTCAATGCAGATCATCCGGGGATAGACCTGTCTACCCCCACGGGTTCGGTCGTCTACGCCACCGATGCGGGCCTGGTGATCTTTGCGGGATGGTCTGACCTTGGATACGGCAACACGATCGTGATCGATCATGGAAATGGATATAAAACGCTATACGGGCATTTAAGCCAGGTCAGTCAATACTGCGGCGCTAAAGTCAAAGCGGGGCAGATCATCGGTCTTTCTGGCAACACCGGAAATTCATCAGGTCCTCACCTGCATTTTGAAGTCCGTGTTCCAGGCGGATATCTCAATCCTCTTAAGGTTTTACCAACACCTTGATTGGTTGAGAACTGACCCAATCAAATCCCACTGACCTGACCCCTGAAAACTGGTCCAGATTGAGCGTTAGGAAAGGACCAGAAACATGGGTATACTAACCAAAAGGCGGGTCAATTTACCAATACAGTTCATGTAAAATGAAAGGACCCTTGAATAATAGCCGGAGGAGGATATTGGTTGATATGTTGCGAGCAGACCGAAACCAGAATATGAATGAGCATGCTGTAAAAGTCGCGGCAGCCCAAGTAGCCCCGTATTTCTTGAATTTGGATAGAACCGTGGAAAAAGCCTGCGACCTGATTTCTCAAGCAGGAAAAAATGGGGCGCGCCTGATCGTATTTCCAGAAGCTTTCATCTCAGGTTACCCCGATTGGGTGTGGGTCATTCCGAATGGAAATTCAAATATGCTGGACGAGTTATATCTAGAACTAGTCGAGAACGCGGTAACCATCCCCGATGAAACCACACACCAACTTTGCCGGGCTGCTAAAGATGCGGGGATATTTGTCGCTATGGGTGTGCATGAAAAAAATTCGGAAGCCAGTGGATCCTCGCTCTTCAACACGCTCCTATACATTAACGATCAGGGGGTAATCATCGGAAAACACCGCAAATTGATCCCAACAGGGGGCGAACGCCTGGTCTGGGGACAGGGCGATGGAAGTACGCTTTCCACATTCGATACGCCCTTTGGTAAACTGGGTGGTTTGCTATGTTGGGAGAATTATATGCCGCTTGCTCGCCAGGCCATGTATTCAGCAGGCGTTGAAGTCTATGTAGCCCCGACGTGGGACTCTGGTGAAGATTGGTTGTTGAGTATGCGCCATATTGCAAGAGAGGGCGGCATGTATGTCATCAACGTTTGTCAGGCTGTCCGAATGGATGATATTCCTGATCGATATGAATTCAAGCAGCTCTATTCCGGTGATCAAGAATGGATCAATGGCGGCAATAGTTGTATCATAAACCCGCGTGGTGAAATTATCGCCGGGCCGTCCCAAAACAGGCAGGAAATTCTATATGCAGAGATAGACCTGAGCTTAATTACAAAGTCCAAACGCATGTTCGATGTTACCGGCCACTACGCCAGACCGGATGTATTTAAATATGAAATCAACACAGGGTAGGAGAGAAAAATGGAGGCTTCATCTCTCAACTCAGATATGATCTATGGCTTATATGAGGGCGGCTTCTTCGGGCAGTTTACCCGGATTGCTCTCTTATTAGACGTGTTCTCTCCATTATCAGAAGCCCCGGCAACCGCTGAGGAAGTAGCTTCAGCATGCAACGCAAGCGTTGAAGGGATTGGCGCGATTTTAAACTACCTGAGCAGCACAAAGGTTGTTAAATTCCATCCCTCGACAAAAACCTATGAACTGACGCCATCCGCAGCAGCATTTTTGGTTCGTAAAGAAAAAACGTATGCCGGTGATTGGGTCCTGGCGAATACTGACCCAGTAATGTGGAAAAAAATGCTGCAAACTGTTCAAACTGGCAAATCAACCGGCTACACATTGCCCTGGGCGCAAGATGCCTGGCTTGAAAGCTACAGCCCAAGTCAGATAACTAATAGTTTGGAATTATGGCAAACCGCAGGCATCGATGTCGAAAAGAACCAACCATTTCATATCCTTGATCTGGCAAGCGGATGCGGTATTAAAACTTTGGCACTGGCGCAAGCCAACTCATCCGTTCAGGTTACTTGCCTGGATAGCGAATCTGTACTTGAGGTTGCACGTGATCTGACGCGCCGGTTGGCGTTGGGGGATCGAATTTCCTTCCTGCCCGGTGATTTACTCTCTGATGATTTTGGTACCAATAAGTATGACGCAGCTTTGCTGGGGCTGATTACATATATCTTGACCCCCGAACAAAACAGCAATGTTTTTCGCCGTGCTTATCAGGCTTTGAAACCAGACGGCAAACTGGTCATTGACGCCATTATGACGGCAGAGCAGCCGCTGGAATGGGCCAGCCGGGCCACACTATTGATGCAAACATGGAATGGCGGGGCTGCGCATTCCTTTTCTGATTATCGAACCTGGCTTGAAGGAGTTGGGTTTGGTAAGGTTATCCAGCACAATGAACGACTGCTTTCGGCGGTCAAATAAACGTTCTGGTGCTGCGAAAAAAATTTCGCCATCCACCAGTATTTTGATGTAAACCCAGAGAATGGTAAAGATTCAACAATTCTTGCTGCCAGGAAGGACCAATGGGGCGGCTTCCTTAAACTTCAACTTGAACGACCTGTCCGCCGCTATCGGGCGTGTGCAGCTCAAGAAGCTGCGGAAATTGTCAACCGGCGCAAAACGATCACTGCCAGGATTTCCGAGAAGATTGAGACGCTGAAAGCAGTTTCCACACCTGAACGCCACCGCGGCAGTTGACCAACATTTTTCCTTGCGTTTTCATAAGAATTGGACGTACACTAACATTGAGCATACCTACGCGGTTTAAAGCCGCCATGGAACAGGGACTAATCCACATGATGATTGATGCGCACAACCACCCCGATTGGCACGGTCATGACCTGGAAAATTTTTTGGCTAACATGGCCGAATGCAATATCGATAAGACCTGGCTTTTGAGTTGGGAATCTCCGCTTGACGAGTTCGACCCAGCCTATAACTATGTCTCCTTGGGCAGCGAGCGCGGGCCTATTCCTTTTGAGCGAGGTCTGGCGTACTTCCAGCAGGCGCCGGAAAAATTTGTACTCGGTTATGCCCCCGATCCGCGCCGCCCTGACTCTATTGACCGTTTGCAGGCGGCAGTGGAGATTTACGGCGTACAGGTCTGCGGTGAAATCAAGCTGCGTATGATGTACGATAATTGGGATGCACTGCGCCTGTTCCGTTTTTGTGGAGAGCAGCATCTCCCAGTCACCGTTCATATCGATTACGAAATGGACACAGGACGGAATTACCCGCGCCCAAACTGGTGGTATGGAGGTGGAATCGATGCATTTGAGCGAGCCGTGCGGGCCTGCACACAGACGAGCTTTATCGGGCACGCACCGGGCTTTTGGGCGCATATCTCAAACGACCAATCGTATCTACAGGAGCTATACCCGAAAGGGCCGGTTGTTCCAGGCGGCGCCGTCACTCGCATGCTGCAATCATATCCGAACCTGTACGCGGACCTGTCTGCTGGTTCGGGTTTAAATGCGCTGAAGCGCGATCCAGTATTCGCCCGAGATTTTTTGGTTGAATTCCAGGATAGGCTTCTGTACGGTCGTGATAACTTTAATAATGATTTGCAGGAGTTTCTTAAGACCCTTGATTTACCAGAAATGGTGTGGGCGAAGATTACTGCGCATAATGCGCAAAGGTTGACTGCCGATTCAAAGGAGCGATCCACATGATGTCCATTTTGAAAGCAGGGATGGTTGGGCTGGACACCTCTCACTGCCGGGAGTTTGTTGAAGTGTACAATGACCCCGCCAATCCTTACCATATCCCCGGGATTAAGGTCACAGGCGTATATCGGGGCGGTTCAGACCTGTTCTCGGTTAGCCGGGAACGCGTAAAAGAATTTTCTTCAGAGATTGAGAACCGGTTCCAAATACCGGTATATGAAAATATTCCAGACCTGGTAAAGGATGTAGATGTCCTCTTCCTCTCCAGCGTGGATGGACGGCAGCATCTGGAGCAGTTCAACCAGATGGCGGCAGGAAAACCGGTGTTTATCGATAAGCCGTTCGCGGTCACAACGGCGGACGCAGCTGCAATCTATAAGCGGGCAGCTGAAACTGGTACGCCGGTCTTGTCTTGCTCCTCGCTGCGCTTTGCAGAAGGCATTACTGAGATAGCTCAATCTCAGGATGAAATCCTGGCATGCGAGGCCTATGGGCCGATGCCTATTCTGCCGGATTACCCGGGGTATTTCTGGTATGGGATCCACAGCGCGGAAATCCTATTTTTGCTGATGGGAGGTGGCTGCCAAACTGTGCAATCTCTAGCCTCTGAAAAAATGGACGTAATCAAAGGTGTTTGGCAGGATGGACGCAGCGGTGTTGTGCTGGGCTCGCGTTTTGAAGGGTACGAATTCGGCTGCCTGATCCATACCCGAAGCGGAGCCCGCCTGGGCATCGCCAGGAATACGCCACCTTACCACGCTTGCCTGGCCAAAGAAATTGCGCGCTTCTTCCAAAGCGGGCAGCCACCAGTGAGTGCCAGAGAAACCTATCAGATTATCGCTTTTTTAGAAGCAGCCAACCAGAGCAGAGCCGCAAAAGGCACCCCAGTGCTGATTCCACCGTTGCCTGACTGGATCTAATCGAATAGAGGAGGGAAAATGAAAGTCCTGATTATGACAGACATTGAAGGCGTAGCAGGAGTGGTATCCTTCGAAGACCAGACCGGCCCAGATGGGCGTTATTATGAAGCCGCAAAAAAACTGCTGACAGCCGAAGTAAACGCGGCTGTCGACGGGTTAATTCAATCTGGGGTGGAAGAAGTACTTGTTGTCGATGGTCACGGCGCGGGAGGGATCCAGTTTGAAGAATTGCACCCGGCTGCACGGCTGCTGCATGGGCGGCCTATGACCGGTTGGGCTTCCATCGCCAATGTATTCAAGGCCTACGATGCCTGCATGATCATTGGTCAGCATGCCATGGCTGGTGTCCAGACCAGCAATATGAATCACACGCAAAACAGCCGGGCGATTGATTATTACAAGCTCAACGGACGCAAGGTGGGCGAGATTGCCCAGTTCGCTTTATTTTGTGGCGCCGTGGATGTGCCAATGATCTTCTTGAGTGGAGAAGAAGATGCTTGCAGAGAAGCAGAAGCATTTATACCCGGAATTGTGACCGCATCGGTAAAACAAGGACTTGGCCGGCATTCGGCCATTTCTCTCTCCGCGCCGGAAGCCCATCGCCGCATTCACGAGGGTGTCATCCAGGCGGTTCAACGCCATGGTACCCATCCCATTCCCCCGATGGTATGGGAAGGCCCGTACGTATTGGAGATCCGTTATTTTTCTACCAGCGACGCCGACGCGCGTGCGGCCCAGCCAGGCGTGGAACGAGTTGATTCGCAAACCGTGCGTATTCACAGTCCAACGATCATTAACATCATTTACTTCTAGGAAATTGTACCGGTTCAGGTGAAATGATATGAGTCATGAACGATATCGAGCGATCAGCTGGTGGTTGGACTGGAGTGATATGCTGTGGCCGAGTCCGGCCATTGTAGACAAGATCCGCCGCAGAGCGGACCAGGCCGCCGAAGCGAGCGTGAACTGCGTTATGATCTTCGGAATGCACTTTCGGTGGGATCATATGCCGTTGTGGGACCGGCTGCACGACCTGATGGCCTATACGGTCGAAGAGCTGCACAGCCGCAACATCAGGGTTTTCGATCATCATTCCTCCGTCTTGACCCATCGTCCGCGCAGTCGGGAAGATGCATGGGATATCTACCACCGCAACCGCCATCATGTGCCTTTCTACCCATCCATTGAAACAGCGGCCACATGGACGTTTGAAGGGCAGCCAATCAATGAATGGCGAATGATCGACGTTGAGACAGGCCAGGCTGCCTACCTGCCTGCATATACCGCCGAGCAGTTCTGCATGAACAACCCTAACTTCCGGTTCGCTTACCAGGCTTATGTCCGCAAGCTGATTGACGATACAGGCATTGACGGGTTGATGAGCGATGACGGCATCCATTATGGAGGATGGCGCACCTGCGCTTGCCGTTGGTGCAAACAGCGCTTCCTGAACGACTTTGGACGTGAGCTTCCCCCGGTCAGCGACGATAGATTTTGGGGAAACCGCGAGTTTGAGGCCTTCAAAGATTGGATTGATATGCGCTTCCAGGACAGCGGCAGGTTCCTCGGCTGTGTAAAAGAAGTACTGCGGGAAGGCTTCCCGCTGCTCTCGTGCTGTTCGACCAGCGATTACGCCGCGGCACCTTCCTCAGGTTTAACCTATCAGGAGTACATCAAGCACTGCAATATCGTTATGCTGGAGATGTGTGGAAACACACCCAATCTTCAAGGAACCTGGGATGAGTACATGGCCAGCCAGATGCTGCACCTGGCGATTGCACGAGACAGCGCAAGCCCATGCCTGGGGCTGGGTTATGGTTTTTTCCCAAACACCGGCTTCTTTGTGTGGGCGCTCAACAAGTTTTTGGGGTCCGACACATGGTTCAGCACGCTTCCAGGCCGCCTGACCGGACCTCCGGCCGAGATTGCCAACCTGGCTGATGATCCAGAATTGGTGGGAGAGGGTTTTCGCTGGGAAAAGGCGCATCCGACCCTGTTCGCTGCACAACCTGATGCCGATGTCGCGATTTTTTTCTCCCGTTCAACCCGAGATTACTATGGGCAAATTGACGAGGATTATACACTCGACTATCACCTGACCTGTCGGGCACTGGTCGATGCCTCAATCGATTTCGAAGTGGTGACAGCGATCCCCGAACCGGTTCGATGGCCGGTTCTGGTCATGGGCAGCGTCATATGCTTGAGTGATGAAGAGCTGACGCGTCTTGAGTCCTTCTTAAACGCCGGCGGAATAGTCGTTGCATTTGGCCCCACCGGCATGCGCGACCGGCGGGCGCTCCTGCGCAAAGTTCCATGGTTGGAACTGCATGGAATCCGCGTGCTGGTTGATGAGCCGGAGCGCAGCCCTTCATTTCCACCTTATGCAGCCCTGGAAAGAACAGCTGCCCGGTGCACTGGTTTTGTGGGTGAAACACGGATTGAAACGGAGGAATGGACAGAAATCCAGTTCGAAGCGGGCCGACTTCTTTGGTCACCGGGCCGGCTGCAGTGGAATGCTGAGTTGCTTAACCTGGCGGACAGGATCGCCAGCCTCCTACCCGAAAAAACACCCCAAATTCATAATTTGCCGCCAGGCTGGGCGATACGCCGCTTTAAAGACAGTGAGAACATAACCCTGATTGGGCTGCCAAAGAAAGTCATCCCCGTACCTCACGCATCCATCACGAACGCATTCACGAAAGAGCGCATCATCGAAAAGATTGAATATTCGCCGTTAGGCCCAGATTCACTTTCGATTCGACTGGATCGCCCGCCCTTATCCATTCGAGTTTACAGCCCGGACTTACCTGAACCAAGGGATTTGAATTTAAACAGGGCGCTGGCTTGCGAAACATACCCGATCGATCTGTCCGAAATATACAGGTTCTTCATGATTTAAATAAAGGTAATCTAGGCAGGTTGTTTACCATTTCTGCCGATCCGACACCGTCCAACAATGTTTACCTGACTTACAACCCATACGAAAACGGAGGTGGGTATGTCCGAAAAATATATCCTGGCTCACGATCTCGGCACTACCGGGAATAAAGCAACCTTATTTGATCGTCAGGGGCAGGTCAAAGCCAGTTTTTATTGCGGGTACAACACAGTTTATCCGAAACCCAACTGGGCCGAGCAAAATCCTGAGGATTGGTGGCGCGCCGTTTGCCAATCAACGCAGCATCTCATTAAAAACGCCAAAATTGAACCGGATCAAATCGCCTGCGTGAGTTTGTGCGGTCATATGATGGGCTGTGTCGCGGTAGATAGGAAATCCAACCCGCTGCGCAGCGCCATGATCTGGGCGGATACCCGGGCAGTAGAAGAAGCCCAAATATTAATTGAAAAAGTAGGAATGCAGCCTGCTTATCAAATTACCGGGCACCGCACCAATCCATCTCTTTCGGGTGAAAAGATGATGTGGATCCGACGCCACCAACCCGAGATTTATAAGGAGGTTTACAAGTTCCTACAGGTAAAAGATTTTATCGCTGCCCGCCTGACGGGGCACTTCGTCACAGATTATTCGGACGCGTCTGGGACTGACCTGTATGACTTAATCAATTATGCATGGTCTGGGGTGATGATTGAGGCTTCCGGACTGGACATTGCCAGGCTGCCAGATTTACATGCCTCAACTGACGTGATTGGCGAAGTGACAAAGCAGGCTTCAGAAGCTACCGGGTTGGCCAGTGGAACGCCAGTGGTCATTGGCAGCGGAGATGGCGCCTGTGCGGCAACCGGGGCCGGTGTGGTCCGCGAAGGCAGCGCTTACAACTGCATCGGGACATCATCCTGGATTGGGACCGCTTCCACCCAACCCGTCTTCGACCCTGAAATGCGTACCTTTACCCTGGCGCACCTTTTACCGGGAATGTATACGGCCACCGGACCCATGCAGTCCGCTGGCGGTGCCTATCAATGGGTGCGCGATCAATTGTGCATCCCCGAGAAATTAGCATCTGAACAGCTCGGGGTCAGTTCCTACGAGCTGATGAACTTGCAGGTTTTAAAATCCGAACCGGGGGCCAATGGATTGTTCTTTTTTCCCTATCTGTTGGGAGAACGCAGCCCCCGTTGGAACCCTGAGGCCAGGGCGGCTTTTTTTGGCTTGACCATGGCGCACACGCGAGCCGACATGATCCGCGCGACCCTGGAAGGGGTCACGTATAATTTGCGGGTTATTCTCGAAGCGCTCCAGCAGATCGGGCAGCCATTTTCCAGCATGCGTGTGATCGGCGGCGGCGCAAACGGTGCGGTGTGGCGGCAGATCCTGGCGGATATTTACGGAATTCCAATCCAGCGGCCTAAATTACTGGCCGAAGCCACCTCATTGGGGGCAGCCCTGGCTGGCGGCATTGGGATCGGATTTTACCCGGATATCTTTATGGCGGAGTTCTTAACCCCGATTGTCGATACCACCTTACCCAATCCGGACCTTAAAGCGGTCTATGACCAGGGCTATGCCTTTTTTAACCACGCGTATGAAGCTTTTGTGTCGCTGTATTCTGAATTAGCGGAATTTTCGAAATAGGGGGGCCGCAATTAAACTCAAGATTGATGGATAAATGCAGGGTTTCCACTCATCTCGCGATGTTGCGTTTCCATAAGATTGACCAACGCTGTGTTTGGTTCCCTGTCCTATTTTTCTTGTTTTCCAAAACGATGCTAAACTAAAATTATCTCATCCCTTTAAGTGCTGCCAGAATACGGCAAAAAGCCAGAAAAATATGCTGATTTTGGTTCATTTTCACCCATGTTCAGTGAACGTGTTAAAGAGGTGCTCATGGTCCGAATAAAAATGCTGTTAATTCTAGTTCTCCTGGCTGCCTGTTCTCCATTGCCAGCCAGTGTTGCATCTCCTACAAAAACACCAACATCTCCGCCGCCAACCAGTGTCGTAGTTCCCACAAAAACACCAACATCTTCACCACCGGTCAACGGTGCGCCCACGCTGGAACCGGGTCCCGAATCTTCGCCACAAGAGAAGATTTCAGAAGATACGTATACTTTGGTCGGGGCGTTCCATTGGGTCGACTCTCACACCAAAACGGAAATCATGTACTCTTATAAAATTTCATTTATAGTCAAAGCAGATGGGGTCTTCGTCAGCATCGGTGAATTTGAAGGTGCTGCAATTGGACAGGGTGGTATCAATGTGGATGGCTGCGTAGAAACTCGTCCAGTGACAATGACATGGACATTTGAATTATTGGGACGAAAGATGAATACGTCGATAGACAAGCTTGATCCAGGTATTCTGTTGACAGCCCCCGATCTGGTGGATAAAGATCAAATGACCGTTTTTGATATCGCTTTGGTCACACCCAAAACTCAAACTTTCAAACTAGAACCATATTCGGTCTGTGCAGAAAATGTGAATATGGAATTTGCCCAATCATTAATTGCCTTCTGGCTCGATATCATATCAGAATTGCCTCCACCATATCACCTTGTCCCTGCAGATCTTGGCACATTCTGCACAGAACCGCTCTCATATGAAAGTGAAGGATTGGGCCAATTGACACCTTGCTACACCATCACCCGGCCATAGAAGGTTGCGGCCAGCGCGATCGATATGCACACTCTCGATGAACTGAAGCGAAAGCTAAAGACGATCCCATTTAATTCTGCGCAGCAAGGTTAACGAATACGAGGATAAAAAAAGAAGCAAGAGAAACCCACATGACCACCAAAACAACCCACCTGCCCGGAACCAAAATAAACCTGTTAATTCTGGCATACATCGCTTTCATTACCCTGGGATTGCCTGCCAGCCTGATGGGTGTTGCCTGGCCCACCCTGCGCGCAGAGTTCTCGCTGCCGCTGGATGCGCTCGGGCTGTTGTTTATCTCCTCAACCGTTGGGTATCTGATTTCAAGCTTCACGATTGCCCGGCTGATCAGCCGCTTTGGGATCGGTGCGCTGCTCATATTTTCCAGCTTGCTTTCTGGCGTATCTTTATTCGGCTATACCATCGCTCCATCCTGGGGCTTCATCATCACGATGGGCTTAATTGGCGGGCTTGGATCGGGCTTGATGGACGCCGGACTGAATACCTACCTGGCCTCCGAATACAACGAGAGTCAGATGCAGTGGCTGCATGCCTGTTTTGGCATCGGCGCCACCCTCAGTCCATTGTTTATGACAGCCAGCCTATCGATATTTGCTTCCTGGCGGCCCGCGTATATCTTCGTCGGTGGGCTGCTGATGATCATGACCGCCAGCTTTTGGATCACCCTTCCCGCCTGGAAGCGGCCGAAAAAAACCTCGGCTGAGGGAGCAGGTGCTGAAGACAGCGAGCGTGGTTTAATGGATTACCAGACCTCCTTGTGGGAGACCCTGTTCCGCATGGTTACCTGGATCAGCATTCTGATGTTCCTGCTGTATACCGGTGCAGAACTCACCCTGGGCAACTGGACCTATACCCTGTTTACCGAAGGTCGTGGGGTGAACCCGCAGTTAGCCGGGCTGTGGGCAGGTGGATTTTGGGCCACCTTCACCGTCGGGCGGATCATGGCGGGGCTTTACGCCCACCGCATTCGCCTGAACACGCTGATGATCGGCTCAATGGTGCTGTCTCTGGCAGGCGCACTCCTGTTTTGGTGGAATCCGGTCCCGTTGGCCGGCGTAGCAGGTGTGTTTATCGTTGGTTTTGCAATGGCGCCGGTTTTCCCAGGCCTGGTTTCGAGCACCAGCCAGCGGGTCAGCCCGCGTCACGCAGGCAATACGATTGGGATCCAGATCAGCGCAGCTGGTTTAGGCGGCGCGCTGCTGCCCTCCCTGGCTGGCTATTTAGCCGAACGTATCTCGCTGGAAGCGATCCCGGTGATGCTTACTGTTTCTCTGCTTGGGCTGCTCATCCTGTATTGGCTGTCACCACGCAGTAAAAAGGCTGTTATAGAAGGCTCGTAGAATTTTATAATTAACGATAATGCCGGTTGGCAGCGATATAATCATACATAGGGCAGACCGCCGTTGGACCAGACCCCGGCAGCATGCCAAGGAGAAAGGATGAATAAAGAAATGAAAACAAGACCAGACGCGCCAATTCCGTCGGAAGCCGCAGTTGCGGCGCAGGTTGAAGCCATTCTAGAAAAGCTGAGCCTGGCAGAAAAGATCGGGCAGCTCACCCAGGTTGGCGGGGCAGACTTCTTTCCCGGACCAAAACCCGAGGATGTGATTCGGAAAGGGGGGGCTGGTTCGGTCCTGTGGCTCAATGATGCGAAGCAGTTCAACCGACTGCAGAAGATCGCAATGGAAGAAAGCCCGTCAAAGATCCCGCTGCTCTTCGCTCTGGACGTAATCCACGGCTACCGGACCATCTTCCCCGTGCCGTTGGCGATGGCCTCCTCATGGGATCCGGCGGTGGCAGAAAGGGCGCAGACCGTAGCGGCGAAGGAAGCTCGCGCGGCGGGTCTGCACTGGACCTTTGGCCCGATGCTCGACATCGCCCGGGATGCCCGCTGGGGTCGCATCGTCGAAGGCGCCGGCGAAGATCCTTTTCTGGGTGCGGCTATGGCGGCTGCCCAGGTGCGCGGATTCCAGGGACCTTACCCCGGCGCGCCGGAGCGGGTGGTAGCTTGCGCCAAACACTTTGCCGGGTACGGCGCGGCGGACGGCGGGCGCGATTACGACCCCGTGTTCCTATCCGAAGCGCAGCTGCGCAACGTCTATTTCCCGCCCTTCCTGGCTGCGGTGCAGGCCGGGGTGGGGACGTTTATGAGCGCTTACATGGATCTCAATAACGTCCCCGCCAGCGGTAACCGCTGGCTGCTGCATGACATCTTGCGGGATGAGTGGGGCTTCAAAGGCTTTGTCGTCAGCGATGCCATGGCGGTCGGCAACCTCGTCATTCAGGGCTTCGCGCGCGATGGCAGCGACGCTGCCTTCCGCGCCCTGCACGCGGGCCTGGACATGGATATGGCCAGCAGCACCTACTCACAGAACCTGGCCGGGTTGGTCGAGGGTGGCACGCTGGCGGAAGCCGAGATCGACGCGGCCGTGCGGCCTATTCTGGCTGTCAAGGTGCGTATGGGGCTCTTCGAGCAGCCTTATATCGACGAAGCGCTTTTGGATGAGGTCGTAGCGCTGCCGGAACACCGCCAGGCAGCGCGCCTGGCCGCACAGCGTTCGATGGTGCTGCTGCGTAACGAAGGTGGGCTGCTGCCCCTCGCCAAGAACCTGAAGAATGTGGCCGTGATTGGCCCATTGGCCAACTCGATGGAGGCCACCGAAGGATCGTGGATGGTCTTTGGCCATACGCCAGCAGCCGTCACCGTTCTGCAGGGCATTCGCGCAAAGCTGCCGGGGGCGCGCATCGAATACGCGCCGGGGCCTGAGATCCGGCGAATTTTTTCCTCTCCATTCGACGACTTCTCCCCAGAGGGCAAGCGCCCCGCACAGACGCCAGAAGATGCGAACGCGGCTTTTCAGGCTGCCGTGGACACGGCACGCGGTGCGGATATGGTCATCATGGTGCTTGGCGAGAACGCTAATATGGCCGGCGAAGCGGCCTCGCGCGGTTCGCTCGATCTGCCGGGACGGCAGGAAGAGCTGCTCGAAACGATCGTCGCCCTGGGCAAGCCGGTGGTCCTGGTGCTGCTGAACGGCCGTCCGCTGAGCATCAACTGGGCGGCGGAGAACGTTTCCGCGATCCTCGAAGCATGGGAGCCCGGCACCGAAGGGGGCCACGCCGTTGCCGACATCCTGTTTGGCGATGCGAACCCGGGCGGCAAGCTGCCGGTCACCTTCCCGCGCAGCGGCAGCCACGCGCCGCTCTACTACGCGCGCACCCTGACCCACGCCCCTGAGGGCAGCCCCATGTACCGCTCGCGCTACTGGGACAGCCTGACCACGCCGCTCTTTCCTTTTGGCTTTGGCCTCAGCTACACCACCTTTTCGATCACCAATCTGGCTGTATCGGCCTCAAAGGTGAAGGTTGGGGAGACGCTGACCGTGACCGCTGATGTCACAAACACCGGCCGGGTGGCCGGTGACGAGGTCGTGCAGCTTTACATCCACCAGAAATCGGGCAGCGACTCGCGCCCACTGCGCGAACTGAAAGGTTTCGAGCGTGTGACCCTCCAGCCCGGTGAGACGAAGACCGTCACCTTCCACCTTGGTCCGGAGGAACTCAGGTACTGGAGCACGAACGCCAGAAGCTGGGTCCAGGATGCAGCCGATTTTGACCTCTGGGTTGGCGCCGATTTGTTAGCGGCGCTCCACGCAAACCTGGAAGTGGTTCGTTAAAGGTAGGAGAAGACAAACATCACAAAAGAAGGATATGGCTGGCCCATATCCTTCTTTGCCTTAAAACCTGTCCGAGAATTAATTCCAGGGTGTTTTTGCCCCACTTCGTGGGGCAAAAACACCCTGAGAAATTTTCCTGATATAGGTACTTATTCCTGTGAGGCGCAGCCAACCTCCAAGCTGCAGCGGTTCGGCTCATTTTGCCGGGCTGCGCACCTGGCTGACCAGCTGCCGAAGTGCCTCTGGCAGCGGAGTCGCGGGCCGGCCCAGGAGCTTTTGGAAGTCATTACTTTTCACTGCCAGTGCCCCTTCGCGAATCTGGCTGGCATACCCGACCAAAATCGGCACAAGAAAAGCCGGAAGCCCGGCGCTGGCAAGGCTCTCGCCGTATGCCGCGTCATCGACATGTTTTACCGCCACCGGGCTGCCAAGCACATGACTCAGCGCTGCGGCGAATTCATCGTAGGTCGCAAGCAGGCCGGAAAGCTCATAAATCGCATTCTCGTGCCCGCTTCCAGCAAGCACCTCGGCCGCCGCCTGGGCGTAATCGGCGCGCAGCGCCCAGCCTACCTGACCCTGCCCGGCTGATGTAACGATCGGCGCCCCGGCTATGGCCGCCTGCACAAACCCGATTTCATTTTCCAGGTACCAATTGTTGCGCAAAAAGACATACGGTATCCCCGTAGCACGGATTTCATCCTCTGTCGTGCGGTGCACCTCTGCGAGACCGAGTGAGCTGCGGCTGGCATTCGCAATGCTGGTGTAAGCGATGAAGCCGACCCCGGCCTTTTGCGCGGCACGCACCGCCGTTTTGTGCTGGCGGATGCGGGTCTCATTATCATCGGTGGTCGAAACCAAAAGCAAGCGGTCGACCCCGGCAAAAGCCTTCCCCAGTGAAGCCGGATCGTCAAAATCTCCCTGGCGCACATCGACACCGCGCGCCTGGTAATTGGCGGCTCGAGCCGGGTTGCGGACGCTTACCGCAAGCTGGCCGGCCAGCCCTCGTGCCAACAGGTTCTCAACAACAATGCTGCCAAAATGGCCTGTGGCACCCGTAATAAGAATCGTCATTTGAAACCTCCTTTCATCGGCCCGATACCATTACCGAACCAGAAAAAATATCTTTAACAAAATCAGTCAAACCCGTTTTCCGGATCCATTGGTTAGTTTACCCATATTGCTATAGATTAGCAAGTATGCACTTTTTTGTAATATAGTGATATAAATGAAACTGAGTATAAAATGGATACTATGAATGCACCTAAATGGAATGTATATGAACAGAACTGTCCAACCCGCCTGGCCCTGGACCGCATCGCGGATAAGTGGACGGTTCTCATCGTGGGCCGTCTGGCCACAGGCACCCTCCGGTTTGGCGAACTGCGCAAAGAAATCGGTGGAATCTCTCCCAAAGTACTGACCCAAAAGCTGCGGGAGTTAGAGCGTGATGGGGTTATCACGCGCAAGGTATACGCGTGCGTACCGCCCAAGGTGGAATACAGTCTGACGCCACTCGGCCAGACGTTAATTAATCTGCTCGATGCAATCCGCGTTTGGGCTGAGAGCAACATCGAGACCATGCTGGAAGCGCAAGCCGCCTACAACCGTTCACTCGCAGAAAACGTTGCGCCTGAGTGAGAGAATCAATATTCTCAAGGTACAGTTAAAGACTAAATTCACGGGAGGCGAAAAATGAAAGTAAAAGAAGTGGTTGACCGCATTCTTACTGCCTGCGATACACCTCAAATTCTAGAAACCTGTGACCAGCTCATGGCCGGAGATTGGGACTGCGAGGTGACTGGCATTGTCACCACCTTCATGGCCACCGTGGATGTGATCAAAGAAACGATCGCAAAAGGGGCGAACCTGATCATCACTCACGAACCCACTTATTTTACAGGTTTAGACAAAACAGATTGGCTGCAAGGAGACGAGGTCTTCAGAGGCAAGCAGAATCTGATCGTCAGGAATAAGATCAACATCTGGCGATTTCATGATCATATGCATATGATCCGTCCGGACCTGATTTACGTTGGCCTGAATAAGGAATTGGACTGGGAAAAATATAACCTGCTCAATGACCCCCATTGTTATTTGATCCCCACCACCACTGTAGAAAAGTTATCCGTTTTTCTGAAGGAAAAGTTGAATGTAAAAGCTGTGCAAATTATTGGCAATAAACAATCGAGCGTGGAGCGGGTGGGTTTCCTGGTAGGAGGCGGCAGCCTGGGGCTTGGATCTGAACATATGCCGATGGAACTGATGCGTAACAAGCAGTTGGATGTCATCGTGGGTGGTGAAATTTTGGAATGGACTTTATGCGCCTACGTGCGGGATGCCGCTCAACTTGGATTGAACAAATCCTTGATCATCCTGGGGCACAACCGTACCGAAGAAGTCGGCATGAAATACCTGCCGGCATGGCTGGAAAGGCTGTTCCCTGACATGTCAATTTCGTTCATAGAAGCGGGGGAACCATTTTCTTATTTATAAGCTGGCCATCTTTCATCTGGGTACCAGGGTATATGCCGCACGCATAGCCCTTCATCTTATATAGCCAGCATTTGACTCGAATAGTGAAAGAACATACCCACACCTATAATCAAGAACGACCCCATGGGGGATTAGATCAACGGATCCCAAACTTTTGCGACCAATCAAATGAACGTGTTAAAGGAAAAACCGTTACCAGAGTTATCCTCGGGGGTTTACATCTAGCTATTTCCGTGTAAGCAATTTTCGTTAATCTTCACCAGCGCTCGAAAAAAAATGAATGGCTGCCAGGCGAGATGACAGCTTATTAAACTCATCGAACGACGATTTGGGATGAAAAAAATCGGTTGCTTTCTGTTATCTTTACCGATCTTTTTCAATCCTGGCATTGCTGCGACCTGAATATACCCAAAATATGGCGTGATCCATTCGGGTCAAGCAATCATAATCTGCGAACAAGCTAAGCAGCCAGCACGAGTCATTTCATCCGGAAAAGGGTGGTAATCATCCAAAAAGATCACTTAAGTTAAGGACTTTCGGATCATCCAGTGATAACCTGAAAATTGAGGCTTTGGTTGGAGCAGATCATTTACAGCGCATCCTTGAAGAAGCACAGACGATCATCTAGCGATACTTTGGCGGTTCCCACGCAGCAGCCGGGGATCCTTCCGAGCCAGATTTAAAGGAGATTCTATGCGTAAAAACTGGTGCAAGTCGTCTTCATGGGAAGGCAAGTTGGAGCGTCAGGAGATGAAGAGCGCTCAGCAGTTGGCGGCTGAAAACCCTTATACCTACCGCGCCCGGGTGCCTGCGACATGCCCAGCCACGGGCTATACAGCGCGGGTCATACCGCAGCATGACGGGGTTAAATTTGCTTTGAAGGCTACTCAAATCCTATGGCAGCGATGATGAAAACGCCCCATCGCGAGCTGCACGATTATATCTCAGAGACCTCCGAGCGCACTGATATTCGGGCGGGCTCTCCGCTACCTATGGGAACTCGGGAAACGGGAGGAGGGGTGAATTTCGCTTTTTTCAGCCGATACGCCAGCCGCGTTCAGTTGGCGTTATTCAATCATCCCGAAGATGCCACGGCCGCCAGGATTATTGATCTGGATCCATTGCGCAATCGAACGGGTGACGTATGGCACATCTGGATTAAGGGAATTCGTCCCGGACAACTGTATGCCTACCGGGTGGATGGTCCATACCAACCCGAGGAAGGACATCGTTTCAATTTCAACAAGCTGCTCCTGGATCCGTATGCGACAGCGATCTCATCGTTGCCTGACTGGGATTTTGATCCTGCGCGGGGATATGACCTGTCATCGCCAGTGCGAGACCTGGTTTGTTCGAAGATTGATGACGCCGGCGCCATGCCAAAATGCGTATTCACTCAAGAGCATTTTCATTGGCATGAGGATCGTCTGCCCAGGCATCCCTGGTCGAAGACGGTCATTTATGAAACACACGTACGTGGCTTTACCATCCATCCCAGCTCCGCTGTGGCGCATCCCGGTACGTACCGCGGACTAATGGAAAAGATCCCCTATTTCAAAGAATTGGGGGTGACGGCCGTGGAACTGATGCCCGTGCAGGAATTCAATCAACACCAGGTAAAAGGGGTTAATCCGCAAACAGGCCAGATACTTGGGAATTATTGGGGCTACGATCCCGTAGCTTTCTTTGCGCCGAAAGCTTCCTACAGCAGTTCGGGAGGTGTAGGCCAGCAGAAGCTGGAATTCAAGGAAATGGTCCAGGCTTTCCATGGTGCGGGCATCGAGGTCATCCTGGATGTGGTCTTCAACCACACAGCCGAGGGAAACCAGCTGGGGCCCACACTCTGTTTCCGTGGAATTGATAACACGATCTTCTATATGCTGGAAGACAATAAACGTTTATATAAGGACTTCACGGGCACCGGCAACACCATCAATGCCAACCATCCTGTGGTGCGCAATCATATCCTGGATGCATTGCGCTATTGGGTAGTGGAGATGCATGTCGATGGATTTCGTTTTGACCTGGCCGCGGTACTCGGCCGGGGCCGTTCCGGCGATTTGCTGCCCAATCCCCCGCTTCTCGAAGGGATCGCCGAGGACCCAATCTTAAGGGATGTGAGGATCATTGCCGAGGCATGGGACGCCGCCGGAGCGTATGAGGTCGGAAGCTTCTCCGAACGTCGCTGGGCGGAGTGGAACGGTAAGTACCGAGATGACGTCCGGCGTTTCTGGCGCGGCGATGATGGCATGCTCGGATTGTTTGCCAGCCGCATCTGCGGCAGCGCCGACATTTATACCGATTCCGGCAAAGGTCCCGAGTGCAGCATCAACTTTGTCACCTGCCATGATGGCTTCACGCTGAACGATCTGGTGAGTTACCGCTACAAACACAATGAAGCCAACGGAGAAAATAACCATGACGGTGCTGAAGCCAACTTCAGCGAGAACTACGGCACTGAAGGCGAAACAACGGATGGTGAGATCGAGACTTTGCGGAAAGGCCAGATCAAGAACTTCCTGCTGACTCTATTCATCTCGCGCGGCGTGCCGATGCTGCTCGGAGGGGACGAATTTCGGCGCACGCAAGGCGGCAACAATAACGCCTACTGCCAGGACAACGAAACAAGCTGGCTCGATTGGAACTGTCTGGAAAAGCACGGTGAAATCTTCCGCTTCACCCGTGGCATGATCGCCTTTCGTCGTGCCCATCCAATTCTGAGTAAGGAGCAATTTTACACGGACGCCGAGATCCAATGGTTTGGCTCGCAAGGCGGATCGCCCCACTGGGCCGACCCGCAAGAAAAACGGTTTGCCTGTCTGATCCATGAAGATGAGCAGCGCGCACTTTACCTGATGCTCAATGCCGGTGTCGATGCGGTCGATTTCGCTTTGCCACCTTTATTGCCGGAGATTCATTGGTATCTGGCAGTTGACACCTCTCGCGAAGCGCCACAAGATTTGTTTGCTGCGGGCGAGGAACCACTTTGGGAAGATCAAAAAACTTACCGGCTGAGACCCCGATCTGGCGTCATACTTCTGGCTCGAGGAACAAACCGTCAACAGCAGCAGGCAGAATTGAAGAAGGATAAATGAAAAGAGTAATTCCGGTCAGGTGAAGGAGTCATCCATGAAACCAGCTAATCCACGCGTCCTGACGGTTAATGGCGGATCGTCGAGCATCAAGTTTGCCTTGTTTGATGCCGGCACTGCACTGCGACGGACTCTGGCGGGCAGTATCGAGCGGATTGGACTTCCGGACGCCACGTTTGTGGTGAAAAGCTTGAACAAGGGCGACAGCTTCACTCGCTCAGTGACTGCGGCGAACCACACGGCGGCTGTTGGCATTCTTATGGATTGGATTGAGGAACGCATCCGGCGTGGGGAGTTGACCGCGGTGGGGCATCGCGTGGTGCATGGGGGACCGAAGTACAGCGAACCGCAGCGAATTACCACGGAAATGGTCGCAGAGTTGCACCAGCTTCAGCCTTTCGATCCCGAACATCTGCCAGAAGAGATCCTGCTGACTGAAGCCTTTCATCGTCGATTTCCAGATCTGGTGCAAGTGGCGTGTTTCGACACGGCTTTTCACCACGACCTGCCGCGCGTAGCACAGCAGGTGCCGATCCCGCGCCGGTTTGAGGCGCTGGGTGTGCGCCGCTACGGGTTTCACGGATTGTCGTATGCGTTTCTGATGGAGGAACTGGCGCGCCTGGCTGGAACACAAGCGGCGCAAGGTCGAATTATTCTCGCCCACCTCGGCAGCGGTGCAAGCCTGGCTGCGGTCAATCAGGGCAAATCGGTGGATACCAGCATGGGCCTCACGCCGACCGGAGGCGTGCCGATGAGCACCCGCTCCGGCGATCTCGATCCCGGCCTGGTCTGGTACCTGGCGCGAACCGAAAATATCACGCCAAAAAAATTCAATGAAATGGTTAATTTCCAATCCGGGCTGCTCGGCATTTCTGAAACCAGTTCCGATATGCAGGACTTACTCGAGCGCGAGCCTTCAGATGTGCGGGCCGCCGAGGCAGTTGCCCTGTTTTGCTACCAGGTAAAAAAATGGATCGGCGCCTACGCCGCCGCGCTGGGCGGATTGGACACACTGGTGTTTGCGGGCGGCATTGGGGAGAACGCACCCGCAGTCCGGGCGCGGGTCTGCGACGGGCTGGCATTTCTTGGCATCGAACTCGAAGAAAAACGAAACCTGGCCAACGCCGCCGTGATATCCGCGGACTCCGGCCGGGTCGCTGTGCGCGTGATACAGACGGACGAGGAATGGATGATTGCAAAAACGGTCTGCAGCTTTTTAGGGTTGGCAAATGGAAAGGAAAATGACTATGAAAACAAAAAAAGGTTCTAAAAAGAGTAAAAGTGTGAAGATAAAAAATGTGGCTCACAAAAATATTTCCATGGGATGGGAGAAAATGAAAAAAATAAAGAAATCGAAAAAGCCGTTATCACCAGATCTTTTGAGGAAAATGGACGCCTATTGGCGTGCGGCGAACTACCTCTCGGTTGGCCAGATTTACCTCTACGACAATCCGTTGCTGAAAAAACCACTGAAACTGTCGCACGTGAAGCCGCTGGTCGTGGGACACTGGGGCACGACGCCGGGTCAAAACTTCATCTACGTGCATTTGAACCGGATTATCAAGAAGTATGACCTGAATATGTTCTACATCGCCGGTCCCGGTCACGGCGGTCCGGCGATTGTGGGCAACGTTTACCTCGAAGGCACATGGAGCGAAGTTTATCCAAACGTCACCCAGGATGAGGCTGGCTTGAAAAAGCTGTTCAAACAATTTTCGTTTCCGGGTGGCATTTCCAGCCATGTCGCGCCGTCAACGCCGGGGTCGATCCATGAGGGCGGCGAACTGGGCTACTCGCTCAGCCATGCCTTCGGAGCCGTTTTCGATAATCCCGATCTGATCGTCGCCTGCGTCATCGGCGACGGTGAGGCAGAAACTGGCCCCCTGGCGACCGCCTGGCAGTCCAACAAGTTTCTCAACCCCATTACCGACGGGGCCGTGCTGCCGATCCTGCACCTCAATGGCTACAAGATCAGCAACCCGACCGTCCTGGCTCGCATCGAGCATAAGGAATTGGAGCAATTTCTGCGGGGCTGCGGCTGGACGCCTTACTTTGTAGAAGGTGATAAGCCTGACAAGATGCATCAACTCATGGCCAGCAATTTGGATAAAGCCATTGAGAGCATTCGAGAAATCCAAAGCAATGCACGAAACAAAAACGACGCCACACGGCCGCGCTGGCCAATAATCGTCTTGAAGTCTCCCAAGGGTTGGACGGGGCCGAAGGTGATCGATGGCTTGCAGATTGAGGGCACCTTCCGGGCGCACCAGGTGCCAATCCTGGTGGATGCCGATCATCCCGATCATGTCAAACAGCTTGAAAGCTGGATGAAAAGTTATAAGCCAGAAGAACTGTTCGATGAGAATGGTCGCTTTATGCCGGAATTGGCCGAGCTGGCTCCAAAGGGCGACCGGCGTATGGGCGCCAATCCTCACGCGAACGGCGGAATTCTGCTGCACGACCTGCGCATGCCAGACTTCCGAGTCCATGCGGTGAAAGTGCCTTCGCCCGGCGCCGTGGTTGCCCAGGATACACGGGTGCTGGGTAAGTTCCTGAGAGACGTGGAAAAGTTGAATCAGGATCAGCGTAATTTCCGCATCTTCGGTCCGGATGAAACTGTCTCGAATTTGCTGGACTCGGTATTTGAAGCGACCAATCGTCAGTGGGACGCCCGGACGAAAAAGAATGATGAATTTCTCGCACCTGACGGACGCGTGTTGGATTCGATGCTCAGCGAGCACCAGAGCGAGGGCTGGTTGGAAGGATACCTGCTGACCGGACGGCACGGGCTGTTCAATTGTTATGAGGCCTTCGTTCGCATCGTTGATTCGATGTTCAGCCAGCACGCCAAGTGGCTCAAGGTCACGTCGGAACTGCCCTGGCGCAGGGAGATCGCATCGTTGAACTATTTACTTGCATCCCATGTCTGGCAGCAGGATCACAATGGTTTTACCCACCAGGATCCCGGTTTCCTGGACCACGTCATCAACAAGAAGGCCAATATTGTGCGCGCTTACCTTCCACCGGATGCCAACTGCCTGTTATCGGTTATCGACCACTGCCTGCGCAGCCGGCACTATGTGAATGTGGTGGTTGCGGGAAAGCACCCCCTGCCTCAATGGCTGACCATGGAAGAGGCGGTCGTGCACTGCACGGAAGGAATTGGCATCTGGCAATGGGCCAGCAATGACCAGGGCGCCGAGCCCGACGTGGTAATGGCCTGCTGCGGAGACACGCCCACGCTGGAAATCCTGGCCGCCGTTTCCATCCTTCGCCAGCATCTGCCCGATCTGAAAATCCGGGTGATCAATGTCGTCGATCTGATGAAGCTGCAGTCTGCAAGCGAACACCCGCACGGGTTGAACGAGGAAGATTATGACTCGCTCTTCACGAAAGACAAGCACATTATCTTTGGCTTTCATGGATACCCCACGCTGATTCACCGGCTGACGTACCGCCGGACCAATCAGAACCTGCACGTTCGGGGCTATAAGGAAGAGGGCACAATCACGACGGCATTTGACATGCGCGTGCAGAACGACCTGGATCGCTTCCACCTGGTACAGGATGTGGTCGATCGCCTGCCGGATTTGGGTTCCAAGGGAACTTATCTGAAACAGATGATGCAGGACAAGCTTATTGAGCACACGCATTACATTGATGAACACGGCGAGGACCTGCCGGAAATTCGCAACTGGAAATGGAGCGACACCAAATAAATACACATTTGCAGCACAACAAGCTCTGGCTCTTCGAGCCAGGTGCAACTGGGCTACAACGCCGGGGGGAATACACTGCCACGATGGAAAAGTCGTGAGCATGAAAACCGGTATCTTGAGCCCTGCGAAACTTGAGTTTTAACGAAGGAAGGAAATGCTGTTATGGAAAATAATTCTAACCAATCCAAGGTTCCTGAAACGAGGCCCAATGCGAAGGAAGATCTAAAAACTCTTCCCCTGCCAGAAGTGGAGAAAAAATTAGGATCATCGCCGGACGGCCTCAGTCAAACCGAGGCGCAGAAACGCTTGACGCAATATGGGCCTAACGAGATTCAAGAAGAGAAAACCAATCCGTTCCTGAAATTCCTCACCTATTTTTGGGGGCCCATCCCATGGATGATTGAAGCAGCCGTGATCCTTTCGGCGATAGCCCGGCATTGGCCGGACTTTGCAATCATCTTCCTGCTGCTGCTGGCCAACGCCGTGGTCGGTTTCTGGGAAGAACACCAGGCAGGCAACGCTATCGAGGCCCTCAAGGCCAGGCTGGCGATCAAGGCCCGGGTGAAACGGGATGGGAAGTGGATCACTCCGGCGGCGCGCGAGTTGGTTCCGGGCGATGTTATTCGCGTGCGTCTGGGAGACATCTTGCCGGCGGATGCTCGTTTGTTGGACGGTGACCCGGTGGAGGTGGATCAGTCCGCGTTGACCGGCGAATCATTGCCTGTTGAACGAAAACCTGGCCAGGCGGTGTTCTCGGGTTCGATTATCCGCAAAGGTGAAATCGATGCAATGGTGTATGCTACCGGTGGAAACACTTTCTTCGGCAAAACTACGCAACTGGTTCAGGAAGCGCACACCGTCAGCCATTTCCAACGTGCCGTGTTGAAGATTGGCAATTATCTGATTATCCTCGCGGTGGCGCTGGTGGTGTTAATCATCGGTGTCGCGCTCTTCCGCGGCGACCCCATCCTGACCACGCTGCAGTTTGCTTTAGTGCTGACCGTAGCTGCCATTCCGGTGGCGATGCCCACCGTTCTGTCTGTGACCATGGCGGTCGGTGCACGCCTGCTGGCAAAAAGAGAGGCAATTGTGACCCGTTTGGCAGCCATCGAGGAATTGGCGGGGGTTGACGTGCTGTGCTCGGACAAGACCGGTACCCTGACACAGAACAAGCTGACGCTGGGTGATCCCTTTTGCGTGAATAGTATCCCTGCTGACCAGGTCATCCTCTGGGCCGCACTGGCCTCACGTGCGGAAGACAAAGACACGATCGACCAGGCCGTGATGGGCGGTCTGAAAAATGATCAAGCCTTGAAAGACTACCAGGTGGTTCATTTCCAACCGTTTGATCCGGTGCATAAGCGCACCGAGGCCACCGTCAAGGGTAAAGATGGGAAGGAGTTCAAAGTAACCAAAGGCGCGCCGCAGGTGATCCTGGCGTTATCGGCCAATGCTGAGCAGATAAAAACCAACGTAGACCAGGCGGTCAACGAATTTGCGTCGCGTGGGTTCCGTTCACTGGGCGTGGCTCGGGCAGACCAGGCGGACCAGTGGCAGTTTGTGGGCGTGCTGCCCCTGTTCGACCCACCCCGGGAAGAAGCCAAAGCGACCATCGCGACGGCCCGACAGATGGGAATAAACGTCAAGATGGTGACGGGCGATGCATTGGCTATCGCGCGGGAAACCGCCAAGAAATTGGGCCTGGGCACAAACATCCTGGATGCCAGTGTTTTTGGTAGCACGAAGGCTCACGAGACGGGCCAGCTGGCGGAGTCCATCGAGAAAGCGGACGGTTTCGCCCAGGTATTTCCCGAACACAAGTTCCACATTGTGGATGTTTTACAGCAGCGCAGCCACATCGTTGGCATGACCGGCGATGGGGTAAACGACGCCCCGGCGCTGAAGAAAGCCGACTGTGGCATCGCCGTTTCCGACGCGACCGACGCGGCGCGTGCTGCGGCCTCCATCGTGCTGCTGACGTCCGGCCTAACGGTGATCATTGACGCTATCAAGGAGAGCCGGAAAATATTCCAGCGGATGAACAGCTACGCCATCTATCGCATCGCCGAAACACTGCGTGTGCTGTTTTTCATGACCTTATCAATCCTGATATTTAACTTTTACCCGGTAACCGCGGTGATGATCGTGATGCTGGCGTTGCTCAACGATGGCGCCATTTTATCCATCGCCTATGACAACGTTCATTACAAGAACAAGCCCGAAGCCTGGAATATGCACCTGGTTCTGGGAATTTCAACCGTACTGGGTGTCATCGGGGTTGTGGCTGCCTTTGGTTTATTTTATCTTGGCGAGCGCGTCTTTCATCTCGACCAGGGACACATCCAGACGCTCATGTATTTGAAGCTGTCTGTAGCCGGACATCTGACAATTTTCCTGACGCGCACGCGCGGTCCGTTCTGGTCCATCCGCCCGGCACGGATTTTATGGATGGCAGTCCTCGGCACGCAAATCGTGGCGACGTTGATCGCGGTTTATGGGCTGTTTATGACACCTCTCGGCTGGGGTTGGGCTTTGTTTGTTTGGGGCTATGCGCTGGCGTGGTTCCTCGTGAATGACCGAATAAAACTTCTTGCTTATCGAATTTTCGATCCTACGCAGAGTCCCTTATTAGGCCGGAGTTAGCATGTTATCAAAAAAAGGAGTTTAGATGAAAATCAATACAAAGGATTTCTGTGTGTATCCTGATAAAAAAGTTAAACTCAAAAAATGGCCGACACGGATAAAGCCCTTTTACAAGTCAAAGAAACACTATAAAAAACGCCTGGGAGAACACGTAGAGGAGTTAAACTCACTGCAACGCCTTCACTACGCGTCTAACCACTATGCACTGCTGTTGATTTTTCAGGCAATGGATGCCGCCGGCAAGGACGGCGCCATCCGGCACGTCATGTCCGGGGTTAATCCGCAAGGCTGCCAGGTCTTTAGTTTTAAAGAGCCGAGTGCCGAGGAATTGGAACACGATTTTCTTTGGCGCACAAACTGCCGGCTGCCGGAACGTGGACGCATCGGCATCTTCAATCGTTCCTATTACGAGGAAGTGCTCATCGTTCGCGTGCATCCGGAGATTCTCCGCAACCAGGGTCTTCCAGAAAAGCTGCTATACGAAGAGGCCATCTGGAAAGAGCGGTATCGCTCCATTGTAGATATGGAGAATCATCTCTATCGTAACGGAACCCGAATCATCAAATTCTTCCTCCATCTATCGAAAAATGAACAGCGAAAGCGCTTTCTCGACCGGATTGATGAGCCAGACAAGAATTGGAAATTCAGCCTCGCAGACATCCAAGAACGGAAATATTGGAAAAAATACCGCAAGGCGTACGAGGCGTGCCTGAGTGCAACCAGCACAAAGCAAGCACCCTGGTATGTCATCCCTGCCGATGATAAAAAGAACGCCCGCCTGATTGTTTCACAAATCATCCTCGATACGCTGAACGACCTCGAGATGAGTTATCCGAAAGTAGACAAGGCACGCCGTAACGAATTGAAGTCTATCCGTAAACGTCTTGTTCCTTAGTTCAATGGCGTCATACCATCATGAAAAGGGGTTGGCAATCCTCCAAAAAGACCACTAAAGTTGAGGACTTTCGAATCATCCAGTGATAACCTGAAAGATAGAGACCTGAGTTTGTGTTTAGGATATTCAGATGAGATCTGGATACGAAGCTCAAGCCGTATTGGCGAAATGCCCGAGAGCAACTATCTCCCGGGATCATTCCGACCTAAATTTATGAAAGGAATCAATGATGCAGTCATGATCATTGGTTACGGAGGTTCAAAATGCAAATCCCATTAAACGCACAAGTTGAGTGTACGGACGGTATCTATGGCCGTTCAGAGTATGTGCTGATCGATCCGGTGATGGAACAGGTGGCGAATTTGGTCGTCAAAGAGGATGCGTCTCCCCACACGGAGTACATTGTACCGGTTGATTTTGTGACCGAAACGATCGCCAACACCATTCGGCTGCGCTGCAGCAAGGCGGAGTTGGAGAAGATGGAACGGTTTATCAAAACGAAGTATATCCAGGAAACAGTGCCTGATATATATTCTCGTTATGGTGAGGGGACCTATGGAATGGGATCACTTTACTATATGCCCTATGCTACCCCGGATCAAACCATATACGCAACCGAAGAAATTCAACAGATCCCACCAGGAGAATTGACTGTGCAGCGTGGAACGCGTGTCGAGGCGCGTGATGGCTATGTCGGCAAAGTCGACGAATTTGTGGTCAATCCGGAGAACGGTCATATTTCCCATCTGGTGATGCGCGAAGGCCATCTGTGGGGACAGAAAGATGTGATTATCCCCCTTTCAGCACTGTCACCGATGGGAAAAACTTCGGAAGATGCTGTGTTCTTGAAACTCGATAAGAAGCAGATCGAATCTTTGCCAACCTTCCCGCTGCACAGGCGCTGGGCCTGATTAAATGAACCTGGAAAGTGCGGATCAAATGCCGTTCATGACAGAAAGAAAGGTACAAAGGATTCTAAACTGCGAGAACAATGCAATTTTTTACGCCCGCTGCAGGAAGCGTTTGAGCGCTTAAATTCCTGTCATTACAAAGGAGGATTTTCGTATGAATATTTCAACCGACGCCAAAGTATACTGTTCGGATGGTCCGTGCGGTCGGTCCACCCGGGTAATCATCAAACCAACCACCCAGGAAATAACCCATTTGGTGGTCAGTAATGAGTTGTTCCCCGAAACCGAATATCTGGTATCGATCGATCTGGTAGCAGAAAGCACATCTGACCAGATCCGTTTAAATTGCACCTGCAAAGAATTGTCGAATATGCCGATCTTTGACCAGGTTCAATTCGTCCCATCTGATGTGCCAGGGTATGCTGGAGGTCCATTCATGATGTGGCCGACATATATTCCGGTCACCTCTCATATCACCCTCGAAGACGAGCATATTCCTTTCGATGAACTTGCCATTCGACGCGGTGCGCGAGTTGAAGCTGCCGATGGACATGTAGGGCGGGTGGATGAATTCCTGATCGACCCGACCAATGATTTCATTACTCATCTCGTGATGCGTGAAGGCCATTTGTGGGGGCAGAAAGATGTATCCATTCCAGTGAGCCAGATCGATCACTATCAAGATAATACGGTTTACCTGAAACTGGATAAGCAGAGTATCGAAGCGCTGCCTGGTATTCCAATCCGGCATAACCAGGCAAAAAAGGATTAAGCAATGGTAGTGCTGGCCACTTTAATGATCCGTCCGGATTTTTGAAAGTCAAACGAATCATCTCCATTTAGAAAATCAGTACAAGGCTGAAAAACCGATTTATTTATTCGGCTGTCATTGTCTGTTCATCGAAGGATACTATGATTAATTCATTGATATCTATGATCTTATTAACAAAGGATGGACAAGATGATTGCATTACCTGTTTCTTTTTACATGATGATGATTTTCAGCCTGATTTTGACCGCACCAGTGTTTTCAAATCGGCTTAATGTGCTTTTCAACCCGATTTCAACCAACCATAAAGGCTTGTTAAGCGCCCAGATGGTACCCTGTTGTTACCGGGTTTCATATCCGGCGGGCAATCCGTCAATAGTTTAATTTAGGGGGGAGAGATGAATTACGCGACGTTATCCGAATTGGGCCATGAGGCGCGCCCCATGAAGGGACTTTGGTGGCGCATCTTAGGAATTGGCTTGATTTTTTACTTCGTGGGTGTTGGTTTGATGTACCTTACCGGCAATCCCAACCTGTTTCCCACGGTCATGATGGTCGGGAGTTTCATGATCCCGGCAACTTATATCGGTTTTTTCTATGAGCAGCGCCACTGGACCAGCCGCAACCTGCCCTCCACAGCACTGAGTTTCATTTATGGCGGTTTATTAGGCGCCTTCGCCGCGTCGGTGCTCGAGCCAATCTTTGTGAACCAGAACAGCATGACCTCGCCCTTCGTCGTCGGCCTGATCGAAGAATTTGCCAAGATCCTGGGTGTGCTGGTCATCGCGCGTAAGTTCCGCCACAACTCTGCATTGGATGGGCTGGTTCTGGGTGCTGCCGCCGGCATGGGGTTTGCCGCACTGGAGAGCATGGGATATGCCTTCACAGTCTTCATTAACAGCGGCGCTGGACTTTCTTATATCGTCGTTATGACTCTCATCCGGGGTATTCTCTCACCGCTGGGCCATGGCACCTGGACCGCAATCCTGGTGGGCGTCCTGTTCCTTGAAAGCGATCCCGGCAAATTCCGCATCACCAGTAAAGTGATCGGCGCTTACCTGCTGGTCTCGATTCTGCACGGCCTATGGGATGCCATTCCGATGCTGCTTTCTAACGTGGTGACTTCGGGTCTCGACCTGATGATCGGTCAGGTTGTGGTGGGTGCAGTTGGGCTCTTCATCCTCTGGTTTCGCTGGCGCGAAGCCAAAAGACTGGAGAACGAGCGCCCCACTCCGGCAGCCGCAGCGATTGCTGCAAACGCGGCCCTCGCCAAAAGCGATCCTTTCGGCCCCGAAGATGTAACGACTGCCGAATTCAAAGATGCCGAAGCACCGGATGCATTTGAACTTGAAACAAAAACCCTGGCAGCGACACCGAATGGCCAAAATGACCATTCATACCATTTCGTTCCGCCCTCACCGCAGAGCGGTAACAATAACTGATCGAAAACGAGAATTATGGAAAGCATTAACCGTAACACCCGCAATATACTTTTTACAGTGATCCTGGTGGTCGTTTTTATCGCCGGTGGGTTGGGGGGTGTGGTTCTGGATCATACCATTGTCGCCCAGGCCTTCCTCCCGCCGGCCGCGCCGGCCTTCGCCAGCACAACGCCATCAAGCACCTCGAACAGCGACCCAACCCTCAATTCGCAGCTAATCAACCAGGCCTGGAACGACATCAACCAGCAATATGTTGACCGCTCGGTGGTGACCTCTAAAAATCTCACCTACGGGGCGATCAGCGGCATGGTGAACGCTTTAGGCGATACCGGTCACAGCGTGTTCCTGACACCTGATATGGTTGCACAAGAGAAAAACTTCACCCAGGGCTCGTTTGAAGGCGTGGGGTTGGAAGTTTCCATGCAAAATGGCGCCGTCACCATTGTTTCCCCCATCGACAATTCACCTGCGCAAAAGGCCGGGATCAAGGCCGGCGGCATCATCACCAGGGTGAATGGCGAAGATATTACCTCTCTGACGCTCAATGATGTCGTCCAGAAGATTCTCGGGCCCGCCGGCACGCAGGTGTCCCTGACCATTCTGGATCCCAAAACCAACCAGTCGAAGGATTACACCCTGACGCGAGCGCGCATCGCGCTGCAGAACGTCACCTGGACTTTCCTGCCCGGCACCACCATCGCCGACATTCGCATCGCTTCTTTCGCCAATGGCATGGATAAGGACCTGATCGCGGCTTTACAGGCTGTCCGGCAGCAGAACGCCACCGGTTTGGTGCTCGATCTGCGCGACGATCCGGGCGGCCTGCTGGATCAGGCCATTTCTACCGTCAGCCAGTTTGAATCATCGGGCACGGTCCTCGAAGAAAAAGATGCTCAGGGCAATATTACTCCAGTCCTCGTCAAATCGGGTGGCGTGAACTTGAAGATCCCGATGGTGGTATTGATCAACAAAGGTACCGCAAGCGCAGCTGAAATTGTCACCGGCGCTCTGCAGGATGCCAACCGGGCCACGATCGTGGGCACAACCACCTTTGGCACCGGCACCGTACTCAATGAATTCCACCTTTCGGACGGTTCGGCGATCATGCTTGCTACCCAGGAATGGTTGACCCCCAACGGGCAATCCTTCTGGCATAAGGGCATCGATCCCCAAATCCAGGTTTCGCTGCCCAGCGATGTAGCCCCCCTGACTCCGACAAAGATCAAGAATTTGACCGCAGCACAGCTGCAATCCAGCCAGGATCTGCAGCTGATGAAGGCCATCGACCTGCTATCAAAACCGCAGGCCCCCGGCTCTTGAGACAGATCCGCGCGGTTCGTTGACTAGATCTGGCAGGGAAAACGAGCTTTAGCGCTTCTGATAACAGTGATGGCGTCCGATGTTCTGGACGCCATCACCTAATTAACTATTGGATCGGTTGTCATGCGGAATGCCATTTCTGAACCAGATTCGACTTTTTCCAATCAGAAGACTTATTCCCCAGCCGACTTTTCTCCTCCAAGCTGAAAAACTTCGAGATCAATACAATATGCGCGGCTTTCACCGGGTTCAAGCATGGGCAGCCAGCCTTTCGCTCGGGTCGCAGCGCGCCCGCCCAGGCCATTACAATTGGCCGGTTCGACGCCAACCGCGTACGCACCTGCGCCCATCATCTTCCATTCCATCAAATAGGGGAGGTTGCCGGTTGAATACTGCCACCGTAAACCAATCCCCACTTTTGGATTATGCAGTTCAATGGTGGCTATCCCATCTGAATCGGCGGAAGGGCGATGAATGAAAACCTGCTCGCGGTAACCCGGTGTGGGCGCCTGGAACCGGTTCCATTCCGCAAGACCCAGACTTGCTGCCTCATCGCGGGGCAGTGTTTCTTCAGCGTTCAGATGCAGGCGGGTGTGTTCACTGACCAATGGGAAGCCCAGGTTGAAATGGTACAGCAGCATATGGGGAGCCGCCTCAAAGCCGTCATTGGTTACCACATCTTCGATACGAATGCAATTCGACCCCAGTCGGGTCGTGATTTGCCGTCGGAGCACAAGATTTTCGCCGAACAGCGCCGCCTGCCGGATTTCAGCGCTAATCTCAAGCTGGTAAACTTCGCCATTCCAGTAGGCCCGGTGATTCACCTGAGTGGCAGGGGTATTGCTGATCCGTCCATGCAGGCCGAATGCCGTGCCGCCATCTTCGGACGGCAATCCGAACTGATCCAACCCGCAGGTGGCCAACAGGCCGCCGGCAAACGATCTCAGCCAGCCGAGACCCTCTGGTTCGGAATAGCTGGGATGGACATCCCCTGCCGGAGAGCGCCAGGCGAGCGGCAGGCCTTGAAATTCGCCATAAGATAGATCCAGAGCCCGGTCGGCATTGACTTGAAACCGCAGCCCACTTCCGGTCCATACATCGAGCAGACGGCATCCGCGCGCCTTTCCTTCACCCGCTTCCACCAGACGAATACCCGCCAACTGCTCCATCTGGCCAACCCGGCTGAGCAGCTCGGCCTTGTTCCATTCTTGATTGAATAGTTTTACCATTGATCGAATCCTCCTGATAGCGTGGTTCTTTCACAGCTCCGGCATTTTGACTGAAAACATGCTGGCCGATCCGGGCGGGTTTACTGCGCTATGACCTTTGCACGGATTCCTGCTATTTTTAGAAAATCTTTCAAAACCCAGCAAGTGCGTTCATAAACCGCCTGCTTGGCCTGCATCACGCTCCCGGTTTCTTTCAGAGCGACCTCATAAGCCTGGCGGATTTCGGTGCCAACGTTGATCTTGGCAATGCCGTGCTTCATCGAGGCCAGAAGGTTGTCCTGCTTGATTCCTGAGCCGCCGTGCAGGACCAATGGGACACCTGCAGCCTGGTTGAGCAGTGCCAACCGATCCAGGTTCAGGCGAGCTTCAATCTTTTTAAGGTCCTTGCGTCCGGCGGCGATCGCGCCGTGAATATTGCCTACTGCGACCGAGAGCCAATCACAGCCGGTCTCCTGAACAAACCGGCGTGCCTCATCAGGGTCGGTGAAACCCTTACCGGAGGTGTAAAGCTCTTCATAAGATAGCATTGGACCGCTCTCATGGCCCATCACCGCGCCTAACTCTGCCTCTACAGGAATTCCTGCGGCGTGTGCCAGTTCAACAACCGGGCGAACTGCCTGGATATTCTCTGCCAGAGACAATCGCGAGCCGTCGACCATCACCGACTCGTAGCCCAATTGGATTGCTTCTTGAATAATGGGCATGTAGTCAACCCGCAGGTTGTCTTCGTCGATGACCGGGATATGGTCAAGATGCAGGCGAACGTGGTCTGGCTTGCGCCAGCGGGCAAATTCTTTTGCGACCTCAGCCGGCCCACCCGATTCGAACTTAATCCATTCCAGCCGGGCAACGGCAACCAGGCTAAAGGAGTCCAGGTCTACCACGGCCTGCACGACCGGTTCGACCATTGGGAGGTAAGGAATATTGAACGCGGGGATTGCCAGCCCAAGGCGCAGGGCTCTCCCCAGGATGGTTCCAATCTTGTTCTCCGGTGCCATTTAGTTACCCCTTTATTTACTGGTGCTATTCATCGTCCGAGACGATTGGCCCGGACGATGACGAATGGTGATTTATCCCTGGGGAAGGGTGATATCAAACGCCAGGTAATGCCCGAGCGCTTCGGCCAACGGCTTTATCAGGTTCCCTGGGGTTACTGAGACATGGTGGCGGTGACCCTGGGTTCCGATGTGCAGCAGCACATCCTGCAGGTCAGGGATCTCGGCCACACCGGCCACGCCAAAGAAGTTGGAAGGAATCGGGTCGCTGGTGAAGCGTCCCTCACCCAGGTACAGCTTGACCTGGCCTTCGTCAGTCATCAGGCTGCTGAAGGTGAAGTTCATCGGTTTGATGCGGCCCTGGTTGCAGCCGTAGCCATTGCCTGCGCCTACCGAGTTCATCAGGATGGAGTGGTCGGTCACGTGGCCTTTGCCTTCCATCAGGCTGGCGGGCATCGGGCCGCAGTGGAAGAGGATGCACTTGTCGTCTTCATCATAGTAGTTGTTGTTCCAGTCGAGCAGCCCCACCGGCTGGTAGGAGGCCAGGTGCAGGGCCTTCATCGCCACGGCATTTCCCAGGTCGACCTCGCAGGCGGCGGCCAGGCCCAGGTCGTTGAGCGAACCCATCGCCACGCAGGGCGAGATACCCATCTGGGTCTGAATCTCGGTCCAGCAGCGGATGGCAACCGCGTCAAGGTGGGCTTCCTGGATCATGTCATCCAATGTTACGCTCAGGCGCACGATGTTGTCGAAAGCGCGCTCGGGAACGCCGTCCCAGGTGGCCATCTCGTGCAACTGGTGAGCCTTGTCGGCATACATCGGCGCGGCGGTCTTGACAGCACGCATGCGCTGGAACACATCCGACATGTCGAAGGTTTCTACGGTCACACCGTGGCGCTGCAGGGCGACCTCGTCGATGCGCACGGTTTTGAAGGGTGTGGTACGCGCGCCAATCGCGCCCACCACCATGCCTTTCACCCCGTTGACCACCTGGCAGACCCGGTCGAACTCGTCAATGTTGGCACGAAATTTGTCGCTGCCGGGGCGAACTGTGTGCGGTTTCAGCGCCGTAAATTTCACCCCAACCTGGCGGAAGACATCCATAATCGAGAGCTTACCGCAGAACGAATCGCGCCGGGTAGCCGGTCCCATCTGGTCATAATCGTCGGGGTAGGCCTGGATCCAGATCGGTACCCCAGCCTCTTGCAGTGCCGCGACCGCGCCGTTTTCGTCGCCAAAATTGGGCAAGCAGAGGATCACGCCGCCAAACTTTCCGCGGTTCTCGCGCAGGAAGTTGGCAAAGACTTCGCCCTCCTGAGGTGTTTCGACTGCACCGTAGCGGGTAGCGCTATCTTCCAGCATCAGCACTTCATGCCCCAATGCGTTCAATTCGCGGCGCATTTCTTCGCGCGCCCCGGCGATCAATGAAGCCGGGAAAAACCCGCGGTTGCCAAAAAATAAAGCGAATGTTGTCTTTTTCATGATTGACTCCTTGGTTTGAAAATGGGCAAGATTATGGATTGAACGGTTCAGGTTCCTGATTTGTCCGAACTGGCCCGCACCACCAGCCGGGGATCGAGTTTGAGTGCTTTTGCACTCACAGCCCTGCCTGGCTGCTTTTTCGCAGATCGACGGCTCTCAATTCGTTCCAGGAGCAGATCGACGGCTGCCCGGCCCGTACGGGACAGCGGCTGGTCGATGGTGGTCAAAGGCGGCTGAAAGTAAGCAGATTGTGGAATGTTGTCAAAACCGACCAGGGCCAGGTTTTCCGGAATGCGCCGCCCCGCTTTTACAGCAGCATTTAACGCGCCCAGGGCAATATCATCGCTGCTGGCAAATACTGCCTCGATCTCTGGTGCTTGCTCTAATAAATGCTGCATGGCCTGCGCCCCCATTTCAATAGACCACTCAGACTGGATAATTCGTTGGGGTGAGACGTCCAGTCCGGCTCGCTCCAGCGCACTCTGCCAACCGGCAAAGCGTTCCTCAGCTTCCCACCAGCCCTGGGGACCTTTGATCAGGCCAATCTTTCGCAGGCCCTGGTCGATCAGATGCCGGGTCGCCAGTTCAGCTCCCAGGCGGTTATCGATAGCTATGGAATCCAGGCCGGGGTATGGTTGCGAATTGAGAAAAACAATGGGGGGAAGATTGTCTAAAGAAATACGCCGGATCCATTCGTGGTTCTCGCCAACCTCGGGAATTGCCCAGAGAATGCCGTCTACGCGGTGATCAGCCAGTGTATTCAAAAGGTTTTCAGCGTCTGAATCCGTTGGGTGGGAGATCAGGTTCAGGAACAAGGAATAGCCCAACTCACTGGCGCGTTGTTCAATGCCAACCACAATCCGTGATGGGGCATAATAGTCCAGGCCCCAGGTCACCACGCCAAGCATATTGCTGCGCTGGCTAACCAGGCTGCGGGCCAAAATATTGGGCCGGTAGCCCAACTCATCAATCACCGCCTGAACGCGAGCGCGTGTTTCTTCACTGATTTCACCCTGCCGATTCATCACGCGCGAAACCGTCCTGGTTGACACGCCGGCTCGTTTGGCGACTTCATGGATTGTAGCGTTCATCATGAATCCAATTGGATTTAAGGTCTCGAATCGAAAAGAAGCATCGGTTTTGTATGAAAAAGTGGTTCGCCAACGTTGACGTCAACGCTATTCCATAATAGAACATAACAAGAAAAGAGTCAATATTCAAATGGCAGGTAACGCACCATACAAACCAGAACAGCCATGAACAATAGTGTGCCCCCCAACAGGTGTGCATCTTGCAACGCAAAGCAAAAATGTCTCTCCGGATATCCGATCTGGAAAGAAACGGATAGGGTTTTTTACAACACCACACAGGCGTACTTACCTCTCACCATGTTAAGATTGATAATTCTCTAAAATTATTGTAAAGTTATTTTTAGCATTTCTGGCGTAAAGCCCTTTCTTCATTTCAAAAATATTTTTCCTGGAGGAAATAGCGATGGCATACAATGCTCAAATAAGTCGAAATAATCCGGCGTGTATCATTTTTTTAATCGATCAATCGGGCTCTATGTCGGATCCATTCGGTGGAGACAACACCAAGCGAAATAAAGCTTTTGGCGTTGCTGATGCAATCAACAGGCTTCTTCAGAATCTTGGAATTAAGTGTGCCAGAGCCGAAGGCATCCGTGATTACTTTGATGTGGGTGTCATAGGATACGGGGAAAAGGTTGTCCCTGCATTTGGAGGAATTCTGAAGGATAGAGAGTTGATCCCGATCAGCCAGGTTGCGGAAAATCCAATCAGGATCGAAGAACGAACGAAGCAGGTAGAAGATGGCGCCGGGGGATTGGTGAATCAGACAATAAGATTCCCCATATGGTTTGACCCCGTAGCGGATAACGGCACACCGATGTGCCAGGCGTTGTCGAAAGCACAATCGATCCTCCAGAACTGGATTGGCTCTCACCCCACAAGTTTTCCGCCGATTTTGATCAATATAACGGACGGTGAATCTACAGACGGCGATCCCAGCAATCTTGCTCAATCTATCCAGCAGTTGTCGACCAATGATGGCAATGTGCTGTTGTTTAACATTCATATCTCTTCTAAGAAAGCATCTCCAATTGAATTTCCGGATAATGAAGAAAACCTCCCTGACGAGCATGCCAGACTTTTATTCCGCTGTTCCAGCATTCTCCCCGAAGTAATGCGAAATTACGCACAACAAATGGGATATACGATGTCGGATCTTACGAAAGGTTTTGTTTTTAATGCAGACATGGTGGCTGTGATCAAGTTTCTCGATATTGGTACGAAAGTAAGCGATCTCAGATAATTGCTTGAGTTAAGTATGAATGTCAAAATTAGAATATTTCGTACTCAAAAAAATGGAAATCCGGAAGATGAATACGAGGATGCGTACCAACCTACAATTTCTGGCGAATATGAAGGTCAAAAGTTTTGTGCTGCAATGGCAGATGGAGCCAGCGAGGGGTTTTTAAGTGGTCAATGGGCTGATATTCTGGTAAGGGAATACTGCAATGACCCACACCATGAAAGTGACCTGACAAGCTTCTTTGCACAAACCGAAGCCAAATGGAAGGAATTTTTGGAAGCATATATAAAAAAAAGGGGGGAAGAAAATCGACCGATTCAATGGTATGAAGAGCCCGGATTAGAAAATGGCGCATTTTCAACGCTGATCGGCCTATCCATTTTTGACGGGCCTGAAGGCGGCGATAAGACCTGGAGTGCCTCTGCAATTGGCGACACCTGCCTTTTCCAGATCAGGCAAAACGAATTGATCTGCTGCTTTCCAATGCAAAATGCCGAAGCGTTTAATACCTGGCCTTCATTGATCTCAAGCAACCCCATACACAATGCAAATTTAATAGAGAAAAGCAAAAGCATAGAAGGATCATGGGTGGACAGTGATCAATTCTTACTAATGAGTGATGCAATATCCGCCTGGTTTCTTCGAGAACACGAAATAAACCGCCAACCTTTGTTGTTGTTGCAGCAATTATTAATGAAAGGCGAGGCTGAGTTCGTCCATTGGATAGGCGAGTTACGAGAAAAAAATGAGATTAGAAATGATGACGTGACTTTTATGAGTTTATTGTTATCAGAGTCCTGAGGTTTCATAATGTATTGGCCAATCATGACGGATTATCAGGAGGCGATACAAAGTCCCAAAATATGCTTTGCTGATAACGAATTACGGGACGGTCAATTGGACCTTGACAACCTGGGCCTTCCCCGGCCAATATCGGGAAACTTCGCCTGCGTATATGGTTTGACCTATCAAACATCCAAATGGGCGATTCGATGTTTCTTAAAAAACACTCCGGATCAAGAAAAACGCTATCAACACATTAATTCATATTTAGAAAAGGTGCATTCGCCTTATTTTGTTCCATTTAAATATGTGCGAAATGGCATTAAGGTAAAAGGTGTATGGTATCCAATTTTAAAGATGGCGTGGATAAACGGGGAATCATTATCTACTTATATCGAGAAAAACTTGACCAATCCCGCTGCCATCCAATCCCTTTCCCAAAAATTTATTGGATTAGCTAACAATCTAGAAGCGAATTCAATTGCCCATGGAGATTTGCAGCACGGAAATATCATTATTGTCGGCGGGGAAATAAAACTGGTCGATTATGATGGTATGTACGTCCCTGGGCTCAACGGCATGTTGTCCAATGAAATTGGCCATCCTAATTACCAACACCCGATTCGATCCGAGAAAGATTTCGGTCCTTATCTGGATCGATTTTCCGAGTGGATAATCTATTTATCTTTAAAAGCCCTATCGCAAAATCCTTCTCTTTGGGCAAATTTAAATGGTGGGGATGAAAACCTGATATTCCGAAGAGCTGATTTTAATAACCCCTATTCCTCTGATAGTTTAAAAATTCTAGAAAACCAGCAAAACCCAGAGCTAAAAAAGATCGTCTATTTTCTGCAAGAATTAATTGCTTGTGTAAATTTGCCCAAAGTTCCAAAACTGGACAGCAATACGATTTCTGGTTTTGAGCGAAAGCCTATCCCCATATCCAGAGTGGAGAATAAAGGCGCAGCATCAACTGTCCCGTCATGGGTTCTGGATTATATTGACGTAAACAAATTTGAGTTTTCCGAGAAGTTGAGTGTAGAACGCAGAAGCTTAACCGTATTTGTACTCGCGTTATTGGTAACTCTGGCCTTTTATGTTTTAGGGGAAATAAATTCTACTATTTTCCTGTCTTTCATGATTTCAGAACCATTGTTAAGTATTGCTTTCATATATTATCGTTACAACCAAAATGCAAAAGTAAAAGAAAAGCAAAGCCTTTTATCCAAACACAAGAATATACGCGAAAACTTGATCCAATTGGATCACAGAATTGCCGAAACAAAAACAAAAATAGGCGAAATATCAAATGAAGAGCAAGGTTTCATTGCAGCCTTTAACCAGAGAGCCAACCGAATCGCGCAATTAGAAAAGAATGAAATTGCGAGTGTTGATGTAGAAACGAATAAGCAGCTGCAGAGTCTAAATGATGAAATTCGCCTATTGAATTATGAAGAAGCGGATGATTTCAGAAGGAATCTAATTAACGCTCCAGGAAGATTCCATAAATAACAATTTATCAAGCATCCAACTTGCAGATGCATCTATTCATGGCATTGGGACCGAAATTAAAAAAAATCTATTCGATGCCGGAATATTCACAGCCGCAGAAATATTAGATTACCAAACCGTACCTCAGCAGCATGATCGTGAAATTGCACTTCTTGTTATTAAAGGAAAAGGGGATATTCATGTGAATGGTATTGGTCCTGCGAAAGCAAAGTCATTATTGGAATGGCGAAGAAATTTAGCGCAGCAGTATCAATTCAGCGTCCCCAAAGTAGTATCCGCTGAGGTTTCTGCTCAAATTCGAACAAAATATGAAGGTAAACGGACATATTTCAACTATCAAATTTTGAATTCCAGCTCGGAGGCAGATCAGAGGAAAAGCAATATCCATACCAGGTATAGAAATGTTCTCGAACAGAATAGAAATGAGGTTAAGCGGTTGAACCGGTATTATTTAGAGAAAAAGAACGAACAGGAAGCAGCATTGGCTGCCCAGTATAAAGAAAGAAATAAATTAACTCGGGAACAAACTGCCTTAAACAATCAGCTATTGGCGTATAAGAAAATTAATATTTTTTATTTCTTAAAGGGCGTTCTACAAATTTAGCTGTACTGGATATTCGAGTCATCCGGCAGGATTTATGAATGTTAAACGAACTGAAAAGTTCCTGTAATGCTGCCAGTCCTTCCCGTTCAACAGCATGCAGGTGGATTTACGCCCTGTGAGTTTGGGTAATTGCTTCAATAATATCCGGTGGTAAGGCGTGAATATTCCCGAGCAGTTCGGCAAAAGTTAATGTTTTTGAAATGTGTTCCAGCCGCTCCAGGTTGTTAAGCGCCTCTGCCAGATGGTTTCCGACTGTCAGGCTCCCGTGATTGCGGATCAGCAGCACATCGTGGTTGACGATCAAGTGCCGAATTGCCTCTGCATTCTGGATCGTTGAAGGCATGGCGAAGTCTGTGATTGGAATTTCACCGAACGACACCGCTGCCTCGGGGATTACATCCATCCTCACCTTGCCAATCGTGATCGCCAGGGCGTTTGCAAAGATCAAATGCGTATGGATCACGGCGCGCACATCTTTACGCTGCCGGTATACCTCAAGATGCATTGGTTGTTCTGAAGAGGGCTTTAACGAAGGATCTTCCGCTGGCTTTAGCAGGCGACCCTCCAAATCGATAACCAACAGGTCTCCCGGCTTCATCCGTCCTTTGCATATGCCTGACGGTGTGATTAATACCTGCCCCCCAGCCATCCGGACAGAAATATTCCCGTCATTTGATACCATCAGGCCGCTTTGGTATGCGATTTTTCCGGTTTCAACAATTGCATCACGCAGTTCTTGTTCTGTTGCCCCGGGTGTGAAATTTAATAGATTTCGGCCCGGATCATCCTTCACAGGCCCAACGGGCAAATCAGCGGCAGCTGTTTCCTTGAGTAACTTTAGCCCCAACCTGTGTGCTTTTTCATACGCGAGGTCGGTTAAAACCACATTACATTCGCCAATAAAAAGAGACGTGGTCCCGTTTTTTACAAGGTCCTCAATATCTCGAGCGGTATAGATCGTTTTTTTCAAAAAAACACCTTAGATTTTGTAAATTCCGGCACTGACGCCCGGCAAGGCGATTTTCCAACCTCCCGAATGACGGATCAACCCATCCGCCACACCCCACAAGACTTCTGGAACCTTTTGGGAAGAAGGCAGAACATCCACCGGCAGATCGACCACCACCGCCCGGTCAGCCGGGTTGACCACCACCAGGATCGACTCGCCTTCGCCCTGGCGTAAATAGGCGAACGGATAACGACCTGGTTGGGCATACACTACCTGGTACTCGGTGTCGTTATGCAGGGCCGGATGGGCATGGCGCAGCCCGGTCAGCGTGCGGATAGTGTTGAGGAGCGAATCGGGATCGCCCTCCTGGTCGGCAACCGTACGGCTGTCCAGGTCACTTTCGACCGGAAGGTAAAGCTGGCCGGCGGGGGCCGTGGAGAAGCCGGCGTTAGCGGCATGGTCCCACTGCATGGGGGTGCGCGCCTCAGTGCGCATATAACCGCCCTCCTTGGATGGCAGACCCTTGACGCCAACCATCCCAATCTCATCGCCGTAATAAATCTTGGGCACGCCCGGCATCGTCAGCAAGAAGGTATAAGCCACTTTCAAGTCCGCAAAATTACGCCCCACACCCAGGCGATTGGGGGTGTCGTGGTTGCCGGAGAACATGCAAATGTATCCGGCTTCGCGGGTGGCAGCCAGACGCTGCTCGTATTCTGGCACGAAGTCCATGATGTTCCCCAGCCCCTCCCGGCCGAAGAAGCTGAATCCGCCCCCACCGAAGCCCATCATCCCGTGATGTTTGCGAAACAAGGCGTTAAATCCCGCCCCAGCGAAACCCAGATAAAAATCGATATGAAAGCCGGCTTTGAGGGCGCGGTCAGGACGGCCCCATTCTGAGACCAACACGGCTTCAGGGTAGTCCTGGTCCAACCAGGCGCGGACCTCTCGCCACAGTTGAATGGTGGCGCGCGAGCCAGGGTCATCCTTGACCAGGCTGGCTGCCATATCCACCCGGAATCCGGAAGCGCCCATATCCAGCCAGAACTTCATGATCTTGCGTAATTCGGCCCGCACCGCCTGCGGACCGGGGGCATCCACCGGCTGCTGCCAGGGCTGATCGGGATCCGGGTTGGCGAAACCGTAATTCAGAGCCGGTTGGAAGGGGAAGAAATTGGGCAAATAGCCCCCCATCCGTTCCGACATCCCCGCAATGAATTGGTGGCGTGGATCGGGTCGAAAGAAGCTGAAAAGGTTGCCGGTCCAGATATACCAATCCGAGTAAGCATTGCGTTCATGCTTCTGAGATTGCTTGAACCACTCACATTCGATGGAAGTATGCCCTGCAACCAGGTCGAGCAGGACGCGCAGACCACGTTTTTTAGCCTCTGCGAAGAGGCGCCGAAGGTCTTCGTTGGTACCGTAGCGCGGAGCGACTTTGTAAAAGTCGGAAACATCGTACCCGGCGTCGCCAAAGGGAGACTCAAAACATGGGTTGAGCCAGATGGTGTTTGCTCCCAGCGATTGAATATAATCCAGTCGGGCGATGATACCTGGCAGGTCGCCTATGCCATCGCCGTTGGAGTCGTTGTACGATTGTGGGTATATTTCGTAAATGAGCGCATCTTTCAACCACTCAGGATTATGGAATTCGGGTTCTACTTTCTGTGGGGGGGACTGAAACAAATTGAACATATGAGTATCCTTAAATAAAGATTGAGGTACTGCTTCGCCCATGAGTGATAACTTTATTATAGAAGAGAATGATGAGATAGTGGGCTTTATTTGATAAAGAAGCAGAAATTCAGCACGGGAACAAAATGTGCCGGGGCGTCATCCACAACGAGCACCGGCAGCCTTCATCTCAAATTTCTGCCAATATATAGGGCTTGTACACCATACAGGATAGGTATAGTATCTGCCCGGAAAATGTCTCAGGGTGTTTTTTTGCCCCATTTCGTGGGGCAAAAAAACACCCTGGAATTAATTTCGGACAGGTTCTTAATCTGAGTCAGATCAACAGCCTGGCAAGGCATGATTAACTTACTTTTTCATTTAAATTCTTACGGATTTGGGCGGCGTGGTCAAATATTTCCTCTCTGGAAATGTTGGCCTCGGCGTACATGCTGAAGATATTTTCATCACTGGTTTCGGGTGGAATGGTGTGCGAAGCTGCCAGGATATACCCTCCGCCGTCAGCCGTCATTCCTTCGAGCAAAGCCGCCGTGGCACGGCGCACTTCTTCCGGACTGGCGTGCGGCAGAAGTTCCTGGGTATCCACACCGCCCATAAAGGCCAGCCGGTCGCCAAATTCGCGTTTTAATTCCAGAGGGTTCATGCCGGGGCAGTTGCCCTGCACCGGATTGAGCACATCCAGACCCAATTCGATCAGGTCGGGGATAATGGGGCGCAGCCCACCGCAGCAGTGATAGGCCACCCACAAAGCGTGTTGTTTTCCAACGGCAAATACACGCTGCAGATCGGGTTTAATCAGGGCGCGCCAGGTTTTCGGGTTGATCATCATGCCGGTCTGTGAAGCCACATCGTCGCCTGTCCACAACCAGTCCAGCGGGAAACGGCGGCAGGCTTCTTCGCCCAATTGGATGGAAAAATCCATGCAGCGTTTGAGCATGGTGTGCGCCAGCCCCGGGTTATCCACCATGTCGGTCATCGTGGCTTCCATACCGCGCAGGCGCCAGTACATTTCAAAGGCGCAGGGTGAAATGTCACATCCCAAAAAATAATCCTGGCCGCCCGCCGCCAGCGGTGCCATGTGCCGCATGTATTCTTCAATGTGTGCTGTGGGGAAGGTATATGCCAGCATTTCTTCGGGGGTGGCCTCCGCCAGCGGGTAGTGACCGATTTGGTTAAAACCATAGCTTTGTACCCAGGTGATGCCCCAATCATCGGTGTGCGATTCGCCATCGTTCTCATGGGTAATACCTTCCATGGCATAGTTGTTGTTCACCCAGGTCTGGTGAACGTCATTGCCCATGGCATCCCCCACGTAAGCGGGAGGGATTTCCAGAAGGCTGCCTAAATGCCGGGCGGTTTCAGGGTGAAACCACATGAACACCGGTACCCGGTCCACTGGTTTGCGCTGCAGCGCAGCTGTGACCCGTTCTTTAGAATTCATAAGGGTGATCCTCCAAACACGGGTCCTGCTCCCGCGGCTACCAGGCAGCCTCTCTTTTGGGCAGGGGATCCACGGTCCCGGCCATCCGGTCACACAACCGGATGTACAAATCTAACTTGACAGACTGGTAGGCGGGATCATCCCACAAATTATCATTTTCGCCGGGGTCCTTGGCAAGGTCATACAGCTCGCCAATGTTTAAGCCATGAACTGCAACCAGTTTGTTATTGTCTGTTCGCAGCATGGTAGCAAAGGCTGCCGGGTTTTTATGCCAGGGCATGGCATTATAGTATTCACAATACACATCCGTGCGAATCTGATCCGGACCTGACGCCCCTTGCAAGACTGGCCAGAGCGACCTGGCCTGCATTCCGGGCAGCGGTGAAAAACCTGCCGCATCCAATAAGGTCGGGGCAATATCGGTCAATTCCACCAGCCCGGAGAATCTCCGGCCAGGCGCAATCTGCCCGGGCCAGGAGACGATCATGGGGACATGCACCGCCCCTTCATAAAAATATGGACCTTTCAAGTAAATGCCATGGTCCCCCAGCATTTCGCCATGATCGGACATATAAACCACAATGGTGTCTTCATACTTGCCCGTCTGTTTCAAGGTGTCGATCAACCGCCCTACCTGCGCATCGATCTGATCGCACATTGCCCAATAGGCGGCCTTCACCATGCGGTGGTCAAAATCGGTCATTTCCGGGTAGGGGTAGAGCCCCGGGTTGGCGTATGCCCCCAGGTGATCCTGCTGCTGAAAAATCGGTTTGTTTTCCAATTCCCCGGGCTGGTAGTTGGGCAGCGGGATTTGATCGAGCTTATTTAGATAGGGCTCGAGATATTCGGGGGCCGGGTCGAAGGGGTGATGCGGGTCAAAGATGTTGAGCGAGAAAAGCCAGGGGTTGTCGCCATTCGCGTGTGCCTGGATGAAATCCATCGCTTTTTCAACGCACCATGCAGTCTGGTGGTTTTCTGCCGGCATACCAATTTGCACATACTCGCAGTCCGGACGATCTGGCGTATGGAAGTTGATTCCTTTTCCGGCCAACCATTGACCGTATTCATTGGCCGGCCAATCCGGAGCCGGGTGATGCGACCAGTGAAATTCGCTGTAGCCATCCGCAATTCGCGGTTCAATATCATAACCAGCACCCGGGTTGCACACGGATAAATGCAGCTTGCCCGATAATCCACAGATATACCCCTGCTCCGCCAGAAACCTGGTGATCAACTGTTCGTTTGCAGGAATGGATTGTCCATTCTGCCGGTCGCGGGTAGTGCGCGGATAGCGCCCGGTCAAGAAAGCCGCGCGGCTGGGTGTGCAAACCGGGCTTTGGGAAAACGCCTGCTCAAATAAAACACCACCTTGCGCCAGGCGATCGATATTGGGTGTGGTCACATAGGAGTTGTCGTAGCAGCCCAAAGTGTCGAAACGCTGCTGGTCTGAGCAAATCCAGAGGATATTTGGAGACTTGTTAGAGGGCATGATTATGCCATTTGCGGTTCGCTAAATGTCAAAAGATTAAATATGTTAATCGCCCAGTTCGATCGCTGCTGGACGCTGTTGAATGGCGTTCAAACGTTTAAGATCAAATTTCTCGCGGCGATCGAAGGTGAACACGCCGTTTTGTTCCTGGTATACATCGGTCAGCTGTGTATAGCAGTAGCCAAACATGGCCGGGTTATCTAAAAGCGTGACGCACAACCCTTCAAATCGTTGGTAGAACTCCGTGAGGCTGGTGGGCCGATCCCCATACCCCCACGAATCCTCACCCTGCCTGGCAGCCGGGTTCCACCAGATGCCGCCAAACTCACTGACAAAATAAGGCTGACCGCGATAGGGAATAGAGATTGTTTTTCCATTATGTTGATTAATATAGGGGTCCCCACTTGTAAGGTCCGCCATCGAAGCCGCGAACTTTTCCACATTCTGCTCGTAATTGTGGCTGTCGTAAATATCACTTTCAGGAACGCGGTGTGAATAACCCGAAGCATCCAGTACCGGGCGGGTCTGGTCGAGAGCTTTGGTCGCCAGGAACATGCCGCGGGTGACATCGTCCAGCACAGAAATGCGGTCTTCGAGCACCTGCCAGGTTTCATTGAGCGGGCACCACCCGATGATACTGGGATGCGAAAAATCTCGCTCGATGACTTCCAGCCACTGCGTGATGTACGTGGCACCGGGCTGCTGGTGATCGGTATCTGGCCCGTAGTGACCACAACCCCAGTCCGGGAACTCACCCCAAACCAGATAGCCCATTCGGTCGGCGTGGTATAAGAAACGCTCTTCAAATACTTTCTGGTGCAGTCTGGCCCCATTGAACCCGGCAGCAAGGCTTATCTCAATATCATTAATCAACGCCGCATCTGAGGGTGCTGTCAGGATGCCATCCGGATAATACCCCTGGTCTAAAACCAGACGCTGGAAAACCGTCTTATTATTGATCTTTACCTTTTTTCCCTCGATCACAATACTGCGCAGGCCGGCATAACTGAAGGCCGTGTCAATCGTATTCCCCTGGGCATCGATCAGCGAAATACGCAGATCATACAGGTAGGGGTTCCCGGGCTCCCAGTAATGACGCAATTCAGCCGGGATTTCCAGGATACCCACCGGCGCCAGGTCGCGGTCTGCGGCCAATTCCACCGCACAGACGGGTCCCTGTGGGTCGGTAAGCTCCATCTTGAGTCTGAGGCCCGGTTGGTTGCCCGAAAGCGCCTGCTGGACAATAAACCGCCCTCCCGCCGCATCCGGCGTGATGCGCGGGCGCAGCAAGGCAGGTTCTGGAACTGGTTCCATCCATACTGTCTGCCAGATCCCAGTCGTGCGGGTATACAGGCAGCTATATTTCTCGTAGCGCTGTGATTGTTTGCCGCGCGGTTGGGGCGGCAGATGCGAATCTCGTGCGCGCACCACAATCGTGGCTTCGGTTCCGGCCTCTGCAACCCCTTTGAGCGAACAGGTAAACGGACTGAAGCCGCCGCGATGGCGGCCAACCTCGACCCCATTGACCCACACGCTGGCATCATAATCGACAGCCTGAAAATGCAGCAAAATCACTTTTCCGGCCCAGCGTTCGGGTATGGCAACCGTCCGCCGGTACCAGACCGCATTGAGAAAATCAGTATTGCCAACCCCGGAAAGTTCCGATTCCGGGCAAAAGGGTACGCTGATCTTTCCTTCTAGTTCTCGGTCTACCAGACCACGCGCCGCCCCACTGTCGCCCTGGTCGATTTCAAACTGCCATTCACCATTCAGGCTAAGCCACTCAGGACGCATAAATTGGGGCCGTGGATACTCGTTTCTAGGCAATTCATTTTCCATCAATTTCTCCTTTATTTAGATTGGTATAGCCTGGGATGAAATCATCCGCCCACGGATGATCCTGGATGAGCAATCCTTCATCCGGGTCCACTGCCGGCACAACCGGATCCTGGACGTGGCGGTGCATTTCATCTGTGGTTCCCTGGTCAGGATTAACATAGGATTTCCAGTTGAGTTCGCCGCGATCGTCTTTCTCAATGGCGCCAGCGGACTTCGTACCGGCGAGTTTTTCAAGAAGTGTTTTCCTGAGCCGCCTGAGCGCTTCTCGCGGTTCGGGAAAGACCAGTCCGGCCTGGTTTCTGGATTCTTTCGGATCGGTTTCAAGGTTGAATAAGAATTCCCGGTTGTCTGCTGTGGAGTAGAAGTATTTCCAATTCCGGTTGGCGATCATGTAAATCCCGCGTGCTTCGCTGTTAAACTGCGAGAATATAAACCGATCTGCTGTAACGATGTTCCGCGAAAGTGTCTCGCCATCGATGCTCATCGCATTGGCACCTACCCCGGCTGCTTCGAGAAATGTGGGCGCAAGGTCAACGAGCGAAACCGGTGTCTCGCTGATCCTGCCGCCTTCGTAGAGACCTTTCATCCGCGCAATCATCGGAATTTTTGCCGCCGGGTTATGCATGCTGCGCTTGCCGAAGCAGTTGAAATCCCCCAGGAATTCGCCGTGATCGGAACTGAAGACGATCAGCGTATTGTCAAGCTGCTTCGTCTCTTCGAGCGCCTTGCGGATTTGTCCGATCTGAAAATCGATGAACGAAATACATGCATAGTAGTAAGCCTTCATGGACCGGATGAGGTTGTTGTCTATCCCCTGATCGCGGTATTTATACCTGTTTTGTTTTCTGTTTATCCATGTATAGAGAGCCTCCGAATCCTGCGGGACGAATGGGAGCGGCATAAGCGGTGCGCGGTAGAGTTTGTGCCACGGATTCGGCGGGTTCATCGGCGGGTGTGGGTGGATGAAACTGGAAAAGAGATGCCATGGTTTTCCGCCATTCGCCGCCTCCTTGATGAAAGCGATGCTTCTGTCGCCGATCCACTGCGTCGGGTGAAACGCCGCGGGGAATGGCGAAATCTGCGGGATGTAGTACATCTCACCGCGGATTCCGTGCGGATCGCAGACATAACGATACCCTTTGCTGTGAATGTACCTCAGGTAATCATCACTTGCCGGATCTTTTACAATTTCCTCTTGTGATTCGCGCGTCTGATAACCACGCAGTGCATCCTTATCCGGTGTGAAATGGCATTTGCCGATTGCATGTGTCCGGTAGCCTGCATTCCCGAGTACGGCGACATAAGAGCTGCCGTCATCGGCTGGCATCGGGCCATTGTCGGCGCAGCCGGTGTTAAACGGGTAGGCGCCGGTATGCATCGAGTAGCGTGCAGGCACGCAGACTGGGGAAGGTGAGTATGCGTTCACGAAGGATACCCCTTCTCTTACCAGCGCATCGAGATTTGGCGTTTTAATGACGGGATTGCCAAGTGCATGAATCGTGTCTGCCCGCTGCATATCGGTGAAGATGAAGAGAATGTTAGGTTTACCCATGGAATACTCCTGCTCTGGATCTAGAGGTTGCCAACTTTTTCCCGATCAAATCATAATTCTGGTTCCGGCGCGATTCGCAGCGGGTAGTCCTCTAATCCGGACGCAAGCTGCACCCGACCGAGGTGGTGAACCGCCTTGCTTTTTGGCAGGCTTTGCACGAAAGCCGCGCCGTTGAAACAGGTACATCCTCACTCCGCGTTACCCTTCGGGCATCAAATGTATCACTACATTATAGAAGGGAATAATAGAATGATGGGCTTTGAATCAAAACGTGGAAGAAATATAGCCCGCTGAGTGAAAGATCTGGTGAAAATTCTACCAATAGAAAACGATAAAATTCAAAACATAACACCAGAATTGCAACGATTAATAAGAATTGATTTATCAATCGAAATATAATTCGAAGCGCGCTATCTTACCATAATCTTCTATAATAAAGTTATCCGTTTCATAATCAAAGGATCCAATGGAGTGAGGTTCTAAAAAAATCTATGACCAGGATGCCGATATGATGAGCCAAACAAACCAAGATCTTCCAGTGATAAAGCCAGCCAATTCCTGGCGAAAGTGGGTCGAGCCCTGGTACCTGACTTACGCCCTGCAAGGTACTGTGATCGCCGGGCTGCTGCCTATCCTGCTGCCGCTGATGGTGAGCCAGTCCGGAAATGCTGCCAACATCGGCCTGGTAATCGCAGCCTTAAGTCTGGGTGGGTTGACCGCGCCGGTATGGGGAAGCCTGGCTGACCGTTATCGATTGCACCGCTGGTTGTTAGCCGGGGGTCTTCTGATTTCTGCAGGCGGGGTGGTCGTTTTTTCTATGACCACACAGCCAGCACTTTGGATTGGGCTGGCCCTGCTGCTGGGAATTGGAGCAGCCGGGGCAGCGACGGTTGCCAACCTGTTTGTGATTGAGGCGCATCCAAAGGCCGAATGGGATGAGCGCATTGGCTGGTTGCAGACTTTTTATGGCATTGGGCAGGTCGCAGGTTTGCTGCTGGCAGGGATAATGAGCCAGACCGACCTGCGGATCGGTCTGCTTCTCTCTGCCGGCTTATGCGGCCTGGCCGCCCTGCTGGGTTGGCTGACTACCAGGACACCGCCAAACCCATTGGGCCCGAAACCGGTTTTACTTCATCCGGCTCGACATGGTGAATGGGTGTTCAGTTCTCCGCAGCGTCTTTTCCACCACATGGATCTAAAAGCAATAAAGAAATTAGGCCCATCGCTGCGTTCCCCCTTTGGCATCTTTCTATTGGTATGGTTGTTTTCTATGGCCGGATCGGCGGCATTCTTTTCCCAATACCCGGTCCTAATGCAAAAAGTCTTCAATATTCCACCCAATATCTCGTCCGCAGCCTTTGCGATTGTGGCCGGGTTAGGATTGGCGTTGTATTCTCCGGCTGGAAAATGGTCTGAGGATTATGGTTCGGCGCGTGTGATTCGCGCCGCTTTGGGATTGCGTTGGTTAGCGTTTATTGGCTTGTTTGTACTGGGCTTTACCCGCCTGGGTTATGAAAATGTCCTGGCGCTGTTGGCTTTTGCGATTGTAGTTTGCGCCTGGTCCCTGATCAGCGTCAGCGGGACGACGCTGGCAGCCCAACTTTCTCCGGTAGGGGAAGGTGAAGGGCTTGGGATCTTTAACGCAACCAATGCTTTGGCGGGAGTGATCGGGGCATCCTTGGGGGGTTGGGTGGCAGGGATGTGGGGCTACAATTTCATCGCCGGTGTGGCGGTTGCAGGTGTCGTTCTGGGGCTTGTCTTGAGCATCTTGCTGCCCGCAGTGCATGCAAAGGCGGAAAAGCAGGCTTAAGCACCAGATGGGGCCAGACCCCGGGTGCTGCGGATAGGGATCATGAGCGGAATGTGCGATTTGCTTACCGCCGTGATGCAGGCGGCTATGCTGTTTCAGTTTGATCGGAATGAATCCGGAAAGGAGTTGCAGTGAGTACAAGCCTACGCAAAGCAAACCCAGGCCCAGACCCAGACAGCCTGGCATTAGATTGGCTGGGCCGCTATGGGCTGTTCCTGGCCCGACTGGTGATCGGCCTGTTGTGGGTCACGCAATTGGCCTGGAAAGCGCCGCCCACTTTTGGCTGCCCGGCAGATTTTGCCGCCAGCACCAGCTACACCGCCCGAACGAGCGGTTTGTGCGATTGGACCGGGTTGATGGCAAGCTATTCCATCCTGCCCATTCATGCGGCTTTTGTAAAAAATATCATACTTCCCAACATTGCCTGGATGGGTTGGCTGATTTTCCTGATGGAAGCATTCATCGCCGCCTCATTGGTTTTCGGGGTCCTTTCCCGGTTGGGTGCTTTGGTTGGGATCATCCAATCCATTAACCTGTTTATTGGCCTGATCGCTGTTCCCCACGAGTGGTATTGGACATACGGGATGTTAATCACCTTGCAGGTGATATTTTTCTGTATTCCTCCCGGTCGATTCCTGGGCGTGGACGTTATCCTGCGCCGGCGTTTCGGGTTGGAGGCTGGCGGCAACAAACTGGTTCCTCGCCTGGTGCGATGGTTAACCTAGGGTCTTGAAAATCGCTGCCTGCTTAGCAGGTTCTACGTGGAACAATAAATTTTGCCATTAAAGATGAAGGGGCGTCTATCGACTTTTACCCTGCTTGCGGTGATCGGGATCCTGTCGGTCATCCTGTACGGGTATGCCTTATGGTTGAAAGACCTGAGGTTTTATACCATTCAGTTCGAATGGGTGTTTTTTGCGGCATTTGGGTTATATGCTCTGGCGACGTGGCAGGTTCTGCAAGAAAACAAACCTGCCGCCGGCCGGATGATCATCCTCATTTTTGGCTTTTCCGTTCTTTTTCGAGCCATCTTGATTTTTTCTCAGCCGACCCTGTCTGACGATATGTATCGCTATATTTGGGACGGCCGCGTTCAGGCACAGCAGATTAACCCATATCTCTACCCCCCGGATGCACCCGAATTGGCCGGTTTGCGCGATCCATTCATCTGGGCCCGCATCAACCGTAAACCGGTTGTGACCGTGTATCCGGCCGGGGCAGAGCTGGCTTTTGCAGTGATCTGGAAAATCTGGCCGGATCAGGTTCATTGGTTTCAGGCGGTCATGGCGTGCGGAGATTTGATCGCGGCCGGGCTACTGCTGTTTCTGCTGCGGGCTGTAGGGCGCTCACCGGGATTCGTATTGATCTACCTTTGGAACCCCCTGGTTGTTTTCGAGATCGCGCATGCAGCCCACGTAGATGGGCTGGTGCTGCCTTTTCTAATTGGCGCCTGGCTGGCCAGGTTGAAAGGACGAGATGCCCTGACCGGCCTTTTGCTGGGGTTTGGTGCTGCCCTGAAATTTTACCCGGTTCTGCTGCTGCCGATCTTGTGGCGGAGGCGCGACGATAAGGGGCGATTGCGGTCCGCCTGGGTCATGCCCCTCGCATTCCTGATTGGGTTTGCGGTGACATATCTGCCTTATCTTACGATTGGCACAAGCGTACTCGGATTTTTACCCCAGTATTTCCAGGAGCAGTTCAATTTTCTATTGACCGGGCCCATTTATTATTGGGTTTACCTGGCCGGCGGGCGTCCCGAACTGGTGATTAATGGCTTGATCGGCGTGGTTCTACTGGTGATTTATCTGTTTTTTGTATTCCGCCCGCCCAGGGATGGCGAAACTGCGGTTCGAAATTCGATCTGGCCGATCGGAGCTTATACGCTGTTGACCGCCAACCTCTATCCATGGTATATGCTCTGGCTTGTCCCCCTGCTGGCCCTCTACCTGCCTGCCCGTCAATCCGGCAGCCGGGCAGGTCTGGCCCGGCGGTTGCTCCATTCAAGCTGGACCGGGTGGTGGTTGTTTAGCGGCCTGGTGGCCCTGGCTTATACTTTTTACATCAACTGGTGGCCCGACTTTGTGGCCATCTTTGCCCAATTTTTACCCTTGTACGCCTTCCTCTTAATCGACCTGGGAGGCTGGATTAAAAGGAAATTCCTGCTGCGCCCCACGTGGCGGTCTTCCGGATAAAAAAAGCAATATCCTGATCGTCGTTTCCAACTTCAAGATTCCAATCTATTTCAACCATCCGATGCCGGCAGCGATTCCCGCTGCACCACCCGCTGCCAGCAAACTACCCACCAGTTTGCGCTTTTGCAGCAGACCCAGCAGGGCACCCGTACCGAGAAAAGCTGCGCCCAGGCTCAGGCTGGTCTTGCGAACCGTCTGATCTGCCTTCTCGGCGGATTGTCCGGCCTCTACCAGCTTCCATTTCAGAATAATTCCGCCATCGACGATCGGCAGAGGAGCGACGCTGCCCAACAGGATAAAGCTGTGGCCGGCCAGGGAGGCGCCTGCCAGATCACGGCTGAGCGATCCCCGCTGCGAAATGCGCCACCACAGCAGGCTGAGTGTGAAACCGATCAGGCTGAAAATTGGGCCGCCCAGCGAGCGCCGGATATGAGTTTGCGGCGGGACGGCGTTGTTCTTATAGAGTGTGCGCGGCATCCCGGAAGAGAGCAGAATTTCATCCATAGGCGCACCGGCAAGACGGGCGCTGATGGTATGCGCCATGGCGTGACCGATATCGGCGAACAATGCCACCGGCGCTGCTAACAGCCCCACACCCAGGCGCTGGCGCCAGGAGCGCTCCGGTTTGCGCATCCCGGCGACCCAGGCCAGCAAACCGGTCAGCAGGATGGGGGCAGGCCAGAAATCGGGTTGGGCCACGACAGGCACCCCGTTGAAGCGAAAGAGCGTGGTGCCAGAAGGAAGAGAGGAAGGTTCTTGGTTTTGTGTTTTCATGGTTTGCTATCTTTTTTGCGGATTCGATTGTGACCCAGAGATTAATCTCGGTGACAAAGATTCGCATCAACCATCTTCCCCGGTACGAGTAGATTGTCCAGTAAAGTCATCCACGACCATTACTGGCAGCCCTCATCTCATGCTTCTGGCTATGGACGAGCTTTTTTACACCATATACAGGCTGACCACACAAATGATGGTCAGTTACACATCATTTACCATGCATAAGCTTCAGGAGCTTCTCCCGGGCGCAGTTGCCGTCCGCGGTTGATGTTGAACAGATCATTCAGCCGAGTGAGCACTTCAGGAGGGATCACCAGTTCAGCAGCACGTTCAAGACCGTCCAGCTGCTCCACGGTGCGGATGCCAACGATGGGAGACGCCACTTCCGGATGAGACAGGGTCCACGCGATGGCGACGACGTGTTCTTTCTCGCCCAGCTCGCGACAGATATCAGAAAACGCCATCAGCTGCTTGTTCTGTTCGCCCAGGTTGATACCGTATTCTCCTTCCACCTGAGCGGTGCGCGAGCCTTCCTGCGCCCGCAGTTTACCGGTGAGCAAACCGCCAGCCAGGGGCATATAGGGGATCACCCCGATGCCAAATTCCCGGGCCGCGGGCAAGACTTCTAACTCGGGAAAACGGCAGAGCAGACTGTACATGGACTGCTCGGAAATGATCCCGGTAAGACCGCGCTGCCAGGCATGCAGTTGGAATTTGGCCAGACCCCATCCGGTAAAATTGCTGGTGCCCACGTAAAGGATGTCGCCGTCCGCGATCAGCTTTTCAAAGCCCCCCCAGAACTCTTCGGGACTGACCCTGCGATCGATGTGGTGAACCTGATAAAGATCAATATGGTCAGTCTGCAGGCGGCGCAGCGAATCGGCACAGTGCTTTCGCACCTTATAGAGTGAAATGCCGCGTTCCTCGTTTGGGGTATTCGGATCGGCCATCGGGTTGTAAACCTTGGTAGCCAGCACCACCCGCTCTCGATTGCCAGGACGCTGGCTGAACCAGTTGCCGATGATCTCTTCAGTGCGGCCTCGATGGCCGTATACATTGGCGGTATCGAAAAAATTAATCCCCATTTCCAGGGCGCGGTCCATGATCTTGAAGGATTCCTCTTCGGTCGCCCTGGGTCCAAAGTGCATTGTACCCAGACAAACCTTACTTACCGTCAGATTGGATCGACCCAATTTTGTGTATTTCATCGGACCCTCTTTTTTTCCTTCCAAATAGAAGAAAATGATTATTTGTAAGGTTGTTCCCTTACAATCTTGAATACGAATGCGTGATCGCAATGCTTCTGATCAGGCACTTCTGCAACCACCGGGTTGGAAGTCAGGGTAGCACCTCACTCCGTTGTACCCTTCGGGCATAATATGGATAACTACATTATATTAGTGAATGAAAAAGTAGTGGGTTACGACTCAAAATGAAGGAGAAAATTAGCTGCGATTAGATTAAGTAGCCATACAGGTGACGAAAAATGATACAATATAGAAAGTTCCCCAAAATTTCTTCGCCAGTTGGACGCAAATGAAGAGATTTTTGTTTTGACGTGGAATTCAGGCTTTAACTTCAAGCAGTTTTTTTAAACGTTCCCGACCGATTCACAACAGTTTGATCCCGCCACGAAACAACACATGGATTTTGCAGATAGATTGGAGCGACCATGACCGATGCCCCCCACCATTACACCGATGAAAAGTCGCGTCTCAGAGATCTGGTCTCCGCGAAGCTCCTCGAAATCCCGCCTGGAAGCAAGCAGCCGGTGGCGCTGCCGGATGTGATCTTCCACCACGAACTGGATCATTTCATCACCGATTTCCAGGGCAGCCGCGCTGCGACCCTGCGCCTGGTGGAGCAGCCCGAATGGCGACAGGCCAGCTGTGTGTTCATCACCCCGGACAACAGCACCGCTTATCTACGCGAACTGGCGCTCCGCCAATCCAAAACCGTCATTATGACCACCTACGGCATCCGCAGAGGTTCGGTCCTGATCACCCGCGCCATGGTACCAAATGGGCAGGAGGAATACGCCTCCACGCTGGTTGGCATGGAAAGGTTTGGCCAGTCTTTGATGACGATTGAAGACCTGGAAGCTGCCGGAGCACCTGACCTGATGGTCACCGGGGCGCTGGCAGTCAGCCGGGCCCATGGCGGACGCGCGGGCAAAGGCGCGGGTTGGTTCGATGCCGAGTGGGGCATTTGGGGCGCGCTCAACCTGACCGGACCTGACACGCCCGTCTTCGGCATCGTCCACGATCTTCAGGTTGTTTCCGAAGCCTTCCCCCTCGACCCGTGGGACTGCCACCTCAATATCATCACCACGCCCACCGAAACGATCCGCCTCCCGCGCCTGCTGCAGCCGCACGGGATCTTGTGGGATCAATTCACCACCCCGGCGCAAAGAGCCTGGGCCGCGGCAATCCCGTATATCCGCCAGCTGCATGTTCGCGAATTCGGAAAAGAATTCGCTCTTTCCGATTGAGCGTCAGTAGAATAAAAAACCGCCGGTCCACAAGGAGGTCAATGGGAAACAATCTGTCCTGCACACAAGCCTGCCTGAATGTCCACGAACTGTATTAATCCAATTCATTGCCAACGTGAGAAATTCGATTAGGAGGAACCCAATGTCTTCTTCAGAATACGTTTCAAAGCGCGACCCCGCCCTGCGTGGGCGGTTTGCCCTGATTATGGCCGTTGCCATCGCCGCCTTAGGCTGGGTGATGATGACCGTCGGCAGCAGCCCCTCTGTGAAGGGCGCCAGCTTCCTGTGGCTGCCGGCTGCATTGCAGCTGGTTGCGGGCGTGTGGTTGGGCCCCTGGTGGGGGCTGCTGGCTGGCGGCCTGGGCGCTTATGCCGCAGGCATCCTGGCCTACGGCGGCTGGGGGATTGTTGATATCATCATGAACCCAATCGCGGGCGGGGTGGCCAATGCCATGCTCCCGGCTTTCCTGTTTACCTATCTCAAGATTGACCCGACCTTCGGCACAAAAAAACCCGGGGATGTAATCAACGGCGCGATCCGCATGCTCGTCCTGACCCTCCTGGTCCTGGGCGCTGGCCTGCTCAATATGAGTCTGAACCTGCCCGGCCCTTGGGGCTTCGCTATTCCGTTAGTCGTCCTCATCGTTGGCGCTTTTTTGCTGCTGCGTAATCTGACTCTCAGCACCCGCGACCTGGCGCTGGGTGTGGTTGTCGCCGTGGTGGCCTGCCTGGTCTCCGCATTGATCGGCGCGATTGGCGCAACCGTGGGTGGCAAGCCCTTCGCCGCTGCGCTGGTCGACCCCGGCATCGGCTGGTTCGCCGGCGACCTTGTATCGGCCGTTCTGGGCCTCTTCCTGCTGCCCATGTTCACGCAGAGGCTGCGCGACGCTGGTATTGCCCACTAGCCCAGGCCCTTTCTAAACCTTGCACGGCGTGTCGGGGTATTTACCCCGGCACGCCCATCCATTTTCTAACCCCCAAACCACTGGCCGGAAAACAATTCGTTTTCAACAACAAAAGAGATTATGAAAGCAGCTAATTCACAACTCCCCGCCTTCAGCCTATCCCGCTTATCACCTACGGCCAGACTGGCGGTCGTTTTTATTTTCAGCATGGTGTATGTTTTTATCAACAACCTGATCGGTGCGGGTGTGATCTTATTCGCAGGCATTCTGATCTATTTTTCCAGCTGCGGGAAAAATAAAAAACTTTCCCTGGTGGCCATATTCCCCGGCGTCATGCTCTTCATTTACAACCTGATCCTTTCGCCCCAACAGGCCGGAGGATTTCATTTCCTGTTCTTCACCGTAAATCAAGCCGGTTTTGAGCGCGGGTTGGTCACCGGCATGCGTTTGATTGGTGCAATGCTGGTTTCCTTTGCCTGGCTTGTAGTCACCTCCATCCCGCAGATGTATGAGGGTCTGGCCTGGATCAAGCCGGCCCGCCCCTGGGTTTTGGAACTGCTGCGCGGCGTGCAAATCGTGAAGCGCGAATTCATCGCCCTGACGCAGTCCCTGATCATCCGCGGACTCAAATGGGATTCTCCCTTGGCGAGTATTAAGAACCTGATGCCGCTGGCCATGGCGATCATCCCGCGCGTCGCGGACAACGCCCAAAAAACGACCTTTGCACTGCAGTCGCACCAGCCGCCTGTCGTGCAAGAAAACCAGGACAGCGTCATCGAAGTGGATGACGCCACAGTGCGCTATTCCCCACGCCTGCCGGATGTGCTCCACAACGTCAGCACGCGCATCCACCCTGGCGAGTTCATCTATCTGGCAGGGGCCGATATGGCCGGGAAGACCACCCTGCTGCGCCTGATGGGCGGCGTGGTTCCACGCATTATGGGGGAATATAAGGGCAGTGTGAAAGTGGGCGGTAAAGATGCGCAGAACATTCAGCTTTCCGAAATGTGCCGCACTGCTCGCTACGTCGCCCCCGAACCATTTTCATCGATCTACGGTCTGACAGTCGGGCAGGAAATTTCCTTCCTGACCCGCAACGAAAAGGAAGCCCGCCAGCAGCTGGCCTTCATGGGCATCGAACACCTGTGGAACCGCGAAACGACCAAGCTCTCGGGCGGGCAGCAGGTCCGCCTGGTCCTGGCAGGGGCGCTGGCCTCGCGGGCGCGCTACCTGCTGCTTGATTCACCCATGCAGGAGCTGGACCCGGCTGGGCGCAGCGACTTCATGCAGGCTCTCGACGCACTGCATGCCAGTGGCGAGGTCGGAGTAATCGCCGCGGATCCCTTCTGGCGTCAACTTTCCCCTTACGCCAGGCGAGTCCTGGTGCTGGAAAATGGTCAGTTGATCAACGATCTGGCCCCAGGCGAGTTCTTCCAAGACACCTGGCTGGAGCGCATGAACCTGATCACCCATCTCGAATCGCCGGTTTTACCTACCCCCGGCGACACGGTCGCGCGCATGCAGTCAGTTCATGTAGCCCTGGAAGGCAACCCGATCCTGCACGGTATCGACCTGGAAGTTCGCGCCGGTGAACTGCTGGCGATCATGGGCCCGAACGGGTCCGGCAAGACGACCGCGATGCTCACCCTGGCTCGCGCGATCAAACCGCTCCAGGGCACGGTCGAATCCCAGGGGCAGATTGCCTATGTCTTCCAGGATGCTAAGCTGCAGGTAGTGGCCGACACGGTACGTTCCGAACTGGCTCTGGGGGCAAATATTCTCAAATGGGCACCTGAACGAGCCGCGGCATTTATTGAATCTGGGCTGGCCTGGACAGGTCTCGACCCGGAATTTTCCCCGCTGGATATTCACCCATCCCAGGCCCGCATGCTGGCAATCGCGGCGAGCAACACCGATGCCGCTATCCTCATCCTGGACGAGCCAACGGTGGGATTGGACGCGCTTGGTATCAAAAAATTGATGAATATGGTCACATCGCTGCTTTCGCAGGGTAAATCGGTGATTATTATCACCCATGACGAGAGTGTGGCTAACCTGGCCCACCGCATCCTGGTGATTCGCGATGGAAAAGTAGATGAAGAGAAAAATAAGGTTTAATCGTCCAGCAGCGAGGAAAGGTAAGCCACGGCCTCTTTCATGTCGATGACCTGCTGTTCTCCGCTGATTTCTCGTTCGATAATAAACGGTCCGGTATAACCGATTTCCGTCAACCGGGTAATCAGCAGTGGAAAGTTCACTTTTCCCTGGCCGATTTTGACTTCTTTGCCAAGCTGAAATGGGTCGGTGGGGTACAGACCATCCTTGGCGTGTACGCTGCGAACATATTTTCCGAAAACATCCAGGGCATCTACCGGGTTAGCCTTGCCGTACATGATCAGGTTAGCCGGATCGAGATTAACGCCGAGGTTACCGGTGGCCACCTCGTGGATTAAGCGCAGCATCGTGACGGGAGACTCCTGACCGCTCTCAAACCAAAATTCCATCCCAAGGCCGTCCAGGTAGGTCGCCACATCCCTGACAGCCTCGACCACATCCTGAAAGGCCGGATCGGAGGCGTTTTCGGGGATAAACCCTAAGTGCGTGATAATAGCCGGCAGGCTTAGCGAGTGGGCAAAGTCGGCTCCTTTTTTTAGCGCAATGACCCTTTCCTTGCGCCACTCGGGCGGGACAATTCCGAGCGTTCGCGGACCGTCAATAAAGTCCCACACTTTTGGCCCCGGCCATCCTGCCCACAATGCTGTGATGGTTACGCCTAGTTTAGCCGCATCGGCTCGAATGGCCTGGGCTAATGCCGGATTGTAGAAATCCGCATTCCAGCAGTTCAGCTCCACTCGTTTGACTCCAAATGCTTTTGTGGCTTCTAAAATGTCGGGTTTGTTTTCGACCGGAATAATTATCCCGATACGCTCGTTTGTCATGTTTCCTCCTCCTGGCCGATCACGGCTCTTTCTTTGTTGAGCAAAATTATGGAATCGCGCGCCGATTCTGGTGGGCATTCGGCCGGTTCCAGGTCGTTTTGAACGCAGTGCATGAAATATTGGATTTCATTCAGGTAAGCATCGCCAGGCGCGTAGTTAGCAGGCTGCGCATTTAATTGATTCGGGTTATCGTAAATGGTTAGAGTCGGGCTCTTATCCTGGTTTAAGTGAAGGAAACCTTTTTCAAACCAGGCCTCATACCCGGCTCTAAACGGGATTTGCACCTCACTCCAACCGCCGTAGATCGAAACCTGAGGACCTTCAACATAGTTGAAAATTGCCTGGATAACCTCGCAAGGAGAGTCAGGCGTGGCTCGCCTGCTTGTGGCCAAGATCACTTCGGGCTCGCCCAGTATGGAATTAACAAAATCGACATCGTGAATGTGCAGATCGTAAAGCGAACCTCCGCTGCGTGATGGGTCCATGAACCAGTCTTGCCAGCCCCAGCCTACAGGCCGGCCGCCAAACCGGTACATATGGAGGGAAAGTAGTTTTCCTAAAGTTCCCGCACCCATAATTTGCTTCAGAAACTGGTATTCTGGCCAGAAACGAATACACTGTGCGATCATTAGTTTTCGGTTGGCCTGGCGGGCGGCCTCGATCATCGCATTTGCATCATTCACATTCAAGGCCATTGGTTTTTCACATAACACGTGAAAACCGGCTTTTAATGCCTTTATCGTATATTCGGCATGCAAGAAGGATGGCAGGCAGATATCGATGATATCAACATTCGCCTCCTTGATTAATTGGTTGCCCTCCGCGAAGCGCTGCACCAGGGAAAGGTCAGGCAGGCTAACGCTGTTTTCAATATTGATCTGAACCGCGTTTTTGGCCTCCAGTCGGTCTGAACGGATATCGGCGATCGCCACCAGCTCGGCGCCCGGGATCTGAAAATAACGGGAGGCATGAAACCATCCCATACCACCCATTCCTACAATACCTATGCGAGTCATAAAATCCCTGTAATTAATCTAGCCAATTTGCGAGTCCAGCCGCACTCCTACAGATCCCTTGGGCACGATATGTACAATCAAATTATAGATGAAGATAATTAAATGGTGGGGCCAGGAATTTCCGGTTCCATTGTTTTGTTAAAAAATAAACCTTCAATATAACTTTTGGAAGATGCGCTCGTGTTCATCATTTCCTGTACTCCAGTCAAGAAAGGAATTCAGGGTGTCCGAGTTCAGGGTGAGCCAGCCAGTTTATTATGCGATCTACATCAAAGAACACGTCCCATCGCGCTGGTCCATGTGGTTCGAAGATTTGGCGATAACAGATCTTGATAATGGTGGGACGATCCTTTCCGGCCCTTTTGTGGATCAACCCGCATTGCACGGCTTGCTTGCCAAGGTACGCGATTTGAACCTGACATTGATTGCCGTAACCGAAATCGAAGGCCCTAAAACAAATGTTGACCCGGAAGATAAGGGATGAAAGAAATCTTATTTTGGCTTTATCTGGCAAACAGCTTGACATTGATAGTCCATGAAATCGATTTCAGCTTTCTGGAAGGAATGGGAATTGTTTCATCTTCCAGGTGGCGAGGCGGGGTTTCTGTCCATTCATTTTCCACTGCTCTTTCTGGTGCTGTTTGGCCTGGTACAGGTCGACCGCGGCACTCCCGGCGGATTGATCGTTTCGCTTTTATTATGCGGCGCCGGGCTTTTCGCTTTCTCGATCCATACCTATTTCATCCGCCGCAATCACCTGCAATTCAAGACGTCCACATCCCAGGCAATCCTTTGGGCCACATTACTGCTCTCACTGACCCAATTAGGCGTGACGATTATGGTTCTTGTTTAGAGATTCATATTGGAGTATGCAATGACTGCGATTACAACCGGGGCAAAAAAGCACCCCTTGCTTATTTTCTTTGTCCTGGCTTATGCCTTTTCGTGGATGGTAGAAATTCCCCTGGCACTCGAAGCCCAAGGGATCATACAAACAGAGATTCCATTCTCCGTGCATTACCTGGCTGCATACGGCCCGCTGCTTTCTGCGCTGATTGTGACTGCGGTGACCGGAGGTTCCCGCGGGCTGCGAGAATTGTTGGGACGGATGACAAAATGGAAAGTCAGCCCCGGCTGGTGGCTGGTCGCAATTGCCCCGTTGGGACTCTACCTCGCGGTAGCCGCAACCCTCTGGCTGGTCCAGGGGATACCTGTCGACATAGTCGCCATGGGGCAGGTAGACTTTCTTCCCGCCTTAGGGCTGGCGGCCCTGCCAATGTGGATCCTGACCTTTGGCATTGGAGAAGAAACCGGCTGGCGCGGCTTCGCGCTGCCCAGGCTGCAAGAGGGCCGCAGCGCTCTCAACGCAACGATCATTCTATGGGCCTTTTGGGCGCTCTGGCACTTACCGCTGTTTTTCTACTCATATGAAGTCTCTATACTACCTGGGTTTTTGATCGGTCTCTTAGCCGGAGCGATTCTCTTCACCTGGCTGTACAACAGCACACGTGGCAGCGTTTTGATGGTTGCCTTATGGCATGGGACTTACAACTTCACCACAGCCTGCGCAACATGTAAAACTGGCTTGAGCGCAGCGATTATCAGCACACTGGTGATGGTGTGGGCAGTCGTGGTTTTAATATGGTTCAAACCAGCCAGGCTTTCTCTATCAGAAAAACCAGATACGAAAGAGCTTAAATCAACTTACTAGGTATTCAGATCAAAGGAAAAAAGGATGAATTCAAGCACCAATACCTGTTGTTGTAGGAATGCAACCAGAAAAGGAGCAAGCTGATGACCCGGTTTAAGGGAAAAACGATCTTCGTGTTTGTTTTGGGGATGGTTACTTTTGCAGTTGGGTACTTTATCGTGAAACCTTTCGTTATTGTTGAACGTCCTACAATAAATGGCCTTATCCAGGATTGGGAGAGGATTTGTTTTTGGTTGGATGACGGCAGCCTTTACGCTGATGTTTCTCCAAAAGGGTGTTATTCCACAACCTGTACAGCACCCAAACTGCAGGCGGGCACTGCGATTGTCGATGTCCAAAACCTAAAAATTCGGCTCGAAGCTCGTTTTATTCTGGAAAAAACATCGCGTTTTCCGCTGCCCTGTACAGAAAATTGCGCTGGAGGTGGTACTGTTCAATTCAAGCTGGATCAATTGATCCCAAATGATTATGAAATTTTGTATCGGGATGAAAAAGTTGGCACCTTAAATATTTTTTCAGGTAGACCGACACCCCGTCAATGTTTTGAAAATGACCAGGAGTAAGTCAAGATTCAATTTTGGAACCATCAGCAGTGTTAGGAAGCAAAACGGATCGAAATTATGAATAATAACCCCAAGCTCCTTTTGGTCGATGACGAAACGGCCATCACAGATCGATTGGCGCCGTTCCTATCACGGGCGGGGTTCGATGTAAAAGTTGCCTCAGACGGCCTGGCCGCCCTCGATGAAGTCCTCTCTATCGTGCCGGATTTGATTGTTCTGGACGTGCTCATGCCTCGCCTCAATGGGCGTGAGGTCCTGCGGCAGCTGCGAGACAAAGGAGATTGGACCCCCATCATTCTTCTCACGCAAGTCGGTGAATCTGCTGAACGCGCCATGGCACTCACCGAAGGAGCGGATGACTACATCAATAAACCATTCGATCCGAATGAGCTGGTTGCCCGCATTAAAACGGTCCTGCGCAGAGCCAACCCTGGCCAACCCCCGCTTTCCGTCGCCGAGCGATTGCGCAGCGGCGACCTGGTTGTGGACCGGACAAAACGCCGGGCCTATTTGTGCGGGACCGAAATCCGTCTTTCTCCCAAAGCCATACTCCTGTTGGAATACATGGTCATACACCCCGATGAATTGCTCACCCGAGAGCGCCTGCTCGACGCCGTCTGGGGCTGGGATTATCCCGTCGGCACGCGAACGATCGATACGCGCGTCGCCGAACTGCGCCGTGTACTGGGCGATGATCCCAACAACCCGCAGTACATCGAAACGGTGCCGGGGCAAGGCTACCGTTTCATCGGAGAGGTGGAAAAAACATCATGAAGCGTTGGACGTACATTCTCTCTCTTCTGCCTGCCGGCATTGGGATTGTCATCGCCGTGCTGGCTGCAAACCAATGGATATCAAACCCGGTTTTGTATCTTCGAGGCAGCCTGGCAGTTTTGGCGTTATTAGGCGGAAGCGTCCTGTCCATCATTGCCGTCGCGAGCACTTATTTCTGGAAACGGAATCAAGACAACCAGCAAAAAGAAATTCGCGGCGTACAGAAACAAGCCGCAGACGATCGCAGACGGTTTCTTTATCGCCTGGATCACGAACTTAAAAATCCTCTGACCGCAATCCAGGCTGGCTTAATCAATCTCGAGGATGAAGCGTTGGGGGAGTATCTTTATAACGAAGTTGCTGCGGTTAAGGCACAGGTGTACCGAATAAGCCGGTTGGTTGCCGATTTACGCAAGCTGGCCGCTTTGGAGACATCCGCTCTGGAAAAGACGGTGGTTAATCCATCAGAACTTCTCACTGAAGTTGTAGGGGTTATCGAAAATAAGGCAAGCAGCCAGAATCGAAGCCTGAACCTGATCCTGCCAAATGCACCCCGTCCTTTGCCAAACATTGAAGGAGATCCGGACCTGCTTCTTTTGGCGATTCACAACCTGTTGGATAATGCAGTCAAGTTTACTGCCCCCGACGACACCATTGAAGTGCGTGCCTTCGAGGTCGGTAATGAAATCGAAATTGAAGTCGCCGACACCGGGCCGGGGATTCCGGAAGGAGAGATCGGATTGGTGTGGGAAGAGCTGTATCGATCGGAGCAGGCCCGTGGTGTGCCAGGCTCCGGGTTAGGGCTGCCGCTGGTCCGGGCCATCGTCGTAAAGCATGGGGGAAAGGTCGGGCTGCGCAGCATCCAGGGTCAGGGCACAGTCTTTAGTGTGCGTTTGCCGGTATCCAACCAGGTATCCCTGTAGAGGGCTCATAAACCGCCTTGGCGTGGTTTAGAACCGCAAAGATTGCGGTTCTAAATACCTGAGATCGCCTAAACCAGGGAAATAATTTTCTGCGTACGTTTCACGCCACACAGCCAGAGAAATCTGGTGGGTTTGTCACGGAAAGGTAACACCGCGTGTGCAGATCGTAACATCGGAAGCATACCCGAGTAACAGGTAGGAATTACCATGAGAACAGGAATAAGCACGAGCACGAATGCTCTATCTATATAAGGAGAATCGCATGAAAGACAAGCAATTTCCTACCATTTCTTATGTAACAATTTCCTTTCTCATCCTGATTCTGGTCGTGTTGACGGGATGCGGACCGTTAGAAGCTGGCGCGTTTCAACCGGATGCGGTTCAACCGGGTGCAGCTGCTTCGGTGACGCCCGTTGCGACGGCGGCAGGGATCGATTTAGGCGAAATCGGTACGGTCGAAGTTGGCATTGAGCCAACCCCACTGCCTGAGAATGCTTCTTACACCAACCAGGAGTACGGCTTTACATTTGATTTCCCTGAAACCTGGGAGTTAACCGAAGGAGATCATGGCGTCGTCCTGCACAAGGGCAATAATCGTCTGGGGATCAATTTTCGCCGTTCGGATGAAAGTGATGTAAATCCTTATTTTGGCCGGACCGGAATAGGCGCGGGTGATTTTATCTATGCCGGAAAAGTAAGTTTTATGGGGCAGGTCATACCGGTTCAGGTCTTGCTGATGGATAAGAAGTCTAAAGCAGTTTTTTACAACGGGACCAGCCTGATCGAAAGCGATGGTCTTGTTTTTATGATTGCGCTGGAAGACCTGGAAACGGACTACCTGGATGTCGACATCTCCGAAGAGACAATGTCTGAAGCCAACGCCATCGTAGAGTCGTTCAAGCGCATTGCGGCAGCCGACGCCGACACAGCGCTGGAGCCTTCCGGATTCCTGGCTTTCCTGTCAGCGCCAAAATCAACCGAGACGGGAAGCGGCGAGCCCATCAAAATAAATTTCGTGCTCAAGAACATCTCCTCGGAACCATTGTATCTCCTCAAATGGTACACGCCGCTGGAAGGGATCGCCGGGGATATTTTCGAGATCACTCGCGATGGTGAGCCTGTTCCTTATGAGGGTATCCTGGCCTCAAGGGGCAACCCCTCACCAGAATCCTACATTAAATTGGATCCGGGCAAGGGTGAATCTGTTGAAGTACCCATTGCAACCGCCTACGACTTTTCCAAACCTGGAACCTATACGATCCGCTACCGCTCTCCGCGCATTTCGCACATCGCCCATTCGGAAGCGGAAATGGCGACCACCCTGGATGAACTGGGCCCAGTGAACATTCCTTCCAATGATATCTCAATGTTGATGGCCGGATCACCTGCGAGTCTGGTGCCGCCCCTTCGCCGGACCGCAGAAGAAGCTGGCGAGATGATTTCCAGGCATCTTCTTAAAATGAACCCAGGCTTGATGGAAGCGCCTCCGCTCACGTTTGAGGAAATCTCCGACGAGAATGTCTGGGAAGAACTGCAGGCACAGGTGTTCGTGGTAACCGAAGGTATTTTCAAGCCCGAGACATTTCTCCTTCGCTATGACCAGGTTGTCCAACTCGGCGAGGCTATTGGCGGACAAGGTCTACTATCCATGGTGGTATCAGACCTCGACCAAGACGTCCAACCAGAACTGCTCTTTACATACAGCGCCGGTTTGAGCCCGAATTTCGGCTCCGGGACGCAAACCCGGGTTGGCATGGTTGACGTAACCGACAAAGGCGAACATGTTATCGAGGCGAATATGGCGTACTTAGGAACCGCAGCACTTAAAGCTGAAGGAACAACCGTCGTAAGCCTGAATGTCGCGGAAATCGATGAAAATACGAGGGAACTGCACTACAAAGAGATCCTTGGCTATCTCTTCATCGAAAAATGCCGATAAAGGGATGCATCCCTGGTTCTCCACGTTGACCCAAATCTGCCGCAGGACATCAAGCAAAATATCCTCTCAGGCGAGTGATTTTCTATCAATATTTTCGAGGGATAGATACACCCCACTTCTTACAACAGAAGGCATCGTTAGAGGGATCATCCACTCGGAGATCCCTCTCTCCTTAATGTCCTGGGAGGTTATAGACCAAAATTCGCTATCGTTTTCATCGAGCGAAGGCCTGATAATGTTACTATTTTCGGTTTCCAACACACTGGTATTGGAGAAGCAGTTCTACTACCCAAAAATAAAAGTGCACTCCCAAATCGAAGGGAAATTCTGGAAAGTCTATTTATGAAAAAGAACAGTTTACGCTCAAACATATACAAGGCTTCGAGAAACCACTCAATGGTCGAGTAAACACCCATGGGTACAACGTCTCAAGTCGAAATCAACCTGCCGTCGATTTCCAAAAGCAAAGTTCGGCAATCGACGAAGAAGTCTTTAATCTGCGCTGCCCGCCAGGGTGACCTGCAGGCATTCAACCGGCTTGTTTTGGTCTACCAGGACAGAGCATATACGCTGGCCTATTATCTGCTCGGCAACCCAACAGCTGCCGAAGACGCCGTTGAGAGAGCCTTCATAACGGCGTTCCAGACAATTTCAATGGTTCGCGACGGATCTTTCCAGAGTTGGTTATCCCAAATCGTAACCCAAAAATGCCTGGAAAAGCTGCGCCGCGAAAAAAGGCACCCAACAAAGTCACGCGAATCATGTATTCCCCCAGGCGAAGAGAGCAAATCACCTCAATCCCCGGCTGCCCCAGGAAAATCCCGGAGAGCGTTCGGATAAGACCGAGATTGAAGGCTTTTTATTGCGCTGCCTGGCCCGCCTCAGCGCAGAACACCGCACCATCCTCGTATTGGTTGATCTGTTGGGTATGGATTACGGCGAGGCAGCGAAGATAATCGGCTGCCCACCAGGAAGGATAAAAGGCCGGCTGGCGCAAGCCAGACTGCAGATCCAGCACTTCTTTCAAGAAGACTGGGCCTGTTACAAACCGGTAACCTGGCAAGAGCAGACCGTAACATACCAGATATAGCCGGGTAACAGCTGTGGGATATATTGGTTATAAGAACAAACCCAACAACGAGACGTAGCTCTCAAATGGAGAAAATAATGAAAACCACGAAACATTTTAGGAATTTCTTCTTACTTCTTTCCCTCCTAGCCCTGATCATCTTCAGTTTGACAGGCTGCGATACCATACAGGTGGATGCAAAGATGCCTGAATCTGAAGGACCTGCTGCTCAACAGGAGTTTATCCCTTTGATTCTTGACACCGCTGCCCCTTCATCCGATGAAGATGCCATCAAGGCCGCCCTGGCTGCCCACCTGGGCACGGACGTCAGCAATCTGAGGATCGTGATCCAGCAGAATACCGGCACGCACGCCCGAGGCGGCGTCGATAACGGGTACTTCCTGGCGGCCAAAGTCAACGGGCAGTGGCAGATCGTGGCCGATGGGCAGGGTGCGCTGAACTGCCAGGTCATCGCCCAATACAACTTCCCTCCCTCCATGATTCCCGAATGCTTAACACCTCCGGCTCCCGCTTCGGACGAAGACGCCATCAAGGCCGCCCTGGCGGCCCACCTGGGCACGGACGTCAGCAATCTGAGTGTCGTGATCGATCAGAATACCGGCACGCACGCCCGCGGCGGCGTCGATAACGGGTACTTCCTGGCGGCCAAAGTCAACGGGCAGTGGCAGATCGTGGCCGATGGGCAGGGTGCGCTGAACTGCCAGGTCATCGCCCAATACGGCTTCCCGCCTTCCATGGTTCCCGAATGCGCCGCTCCCCCGGCCCCCACTTCGGACGAAGACGCCATCAAAGCCGCCCTGGCTGCCCACCTGGGCACAAATGTTGGCAACTTGAGGATTGTGATCCAACATAATAATGGCACGCACGCCCGAGGCGGCGTCGATAACGGGTACTTTCTGGCGGCCAAAGTCAACGGGCAGTGGCAGATCGTGGCCGATGGGCAGGGTGCGCTGAACTGCCAGGTGATCACCCAATACAACTTCCCTCCCTCCATGATTCCCGAATGCTTAACACCTCCGGCTCCGGCTTCGGACGAAGACGCCATCAAGGCCGCCCTGGCAGCCCACCTGGGCACGGACGTCAGCAATCTGAGTGTCGTGATCGATCAGAATACCGGCACGCACGCCCGCGGCGGCGTCGATAACGGGTACTTCCTGGCGGCAAAAGTCAACGGACGGTGGCAGATCGTGGCCGACGGGCAGGGCGCGCTGAACTGCCAGGTCATCGCCCAATACGGCTTCCCGCCTACCATGGTTCCCGAGTGTTCCGCACCCCCTGCTTCTGGCAACTCTTCTACGAAAATAAATTTTAAAACTGGCGGCACATACACGTATATTCAAAGATCGATTAAAGCAGGTGAGCAACATTCTTTCACGCTGCGAGCTCTGGCAGGTCAGACCATGATCCTCTCGATTGCATCCTCCGATAACGATGTCTTTTTTGCCGGCGTCAGGGGTGTTCAAGGTGGGCAACAATTGCTTTCGAATAATTCCCAGGTTGGTTATTGGACAGGCACGCTGCCGCAAACTCAGGACTACAAAATAACCCTTACGACCAATAATCCAGACACAAATTACTTCCTGGGTGTTGAAATTCCGGCAAATATTCGCTTCACCCCAGGATATTATTCAACCAGCCTGAAAGGACACATAGAAGTGTTTGACGCAGATCCATCTGCTGCAATCGATAATCATGTGACTTATCTGGCTTATGCATCCGCCGGACAGACATTGGATGTACGCCTATCTTCTCCGAATGTAGATGCCTTATCTCTAGGCGTCTATGGTCAGGAAGATGGGCAGCCATATCTGCGCTACCAGGTAAAAAACAGCGGGTATCATGGCGTTTTGCCCCTGACGCAGGGCTACTACCTTAAAGTCTTTTCTAACGGACCATCCGCTGATTACACGCTTGAAATAACCATATCGTGACGGCAGGTCATTGCGATGACCATTATTCAAAATGATGAAATCGTTTGAGTAATTTTCGCTAACGCCTCAGCTCATGTCAGGGATCTGAGCCGTCCAGCCCGACTTTTTATAGGGGTGACCATTTTGGGCGGCATTCTTACCAGCATGTGGGCGTTGTTTTTTCAACTTTTACATTTCCATTCTGGCCGGCGTTATTGGCAATCTGTTTGCCGGTCAGCTTTCATCCCTTATAAAGGTTCAGTCGATCAACCCCACACCCACACTTGTCTCCCCCATAACAGCCAAAAAACGACGTTCAATATCTGCGATTAAGGTTTCGATATCCATTCCTTGCAGGGGAATCTGTCCACCCGCCATCGTGCCATGTCCTCCGCCTTTACCGGGCGAAACAATGAGTTGTTGAATGATTGTGCCAGCATGCTGGCCCATCGGTTCGGTACGCAACGAGATTTGTAAGGTGTCCCCATTTTGTCCCAGGCAAAGCGCAGCATGGGCGCCTTGCAGGCGGATAAGGATGTCCGCCATTTCAGCAGCGAAGTCGGGTTGTGTCATCAAACCAAGACGGGCCACGACCACGCGCCCAAACACGCGGGTTGCATGTAACCCCCGGCTAAAAGATCGGAAATATTCACGGCTCAACCCGGCCAGTTCCACTCTGGACAATTCCTGCTGGTCCAGGTAGTGGAGCAATTCTAAAAAGGCTACTTCATCAGCGGGTGAGGCCCCCCGCGAAAGGCTGCGAGTATCGGTCTTGAGACCATAGAACATCGCAGTAGCCAGGATTGGGTCGGGTTGGACACCAGCCGCTTCCAAATATTGGATATAACATGGTGACCGTTGATCCTATCTCCGTACGTATATCGGCATACGTGACGGTATCGATCAGTTCCCGAATCGGGTAATGGTGATCGATCACAATGTGTTTAGGGTGGACTGTGTTGAGACGATTGTTCCCGGCCCCCGGTTGCGTATCCACCTGTGCTACAGCGGAATATTCCTTAAAATCAGGTAATTCATCGCTGTGTTCCCATTCAGGGGTTAAATGTTTGAGCACGGCCTGGTTCTCTGCACGGGCAACCAACCCAGTATAAACGAGTCGCCCGGAGATCCCCCATGCTTCTCGAAACAGGGTGGCCAACGCTTTGCCGGAAGCCAGCGAATCTGGGTCAGGGTTATCGTGTGTCAGGATAAGCACCGGGCCGGTTCCTGCTACCAGGCGCAATTTGTCTAAGTTGATTTGTTTAATCGGGTTTGTCACTTCGATAATCAAGTTGCTCATCAGATGTTTTATGCGGTAAATTCCTAAATAAAAGGAACAGATGCTGTTAAGTATAGCATGTCTGCCTTCCATTGTTTCCAGTCAATCAGGCGTTTGATGACGGGTGGCAGATTTCATTTATAATACGCCCTAAGGTTTAGGTTAGCCGATTTCGGGCGGGCATGGATTTCACCTGGGAGCGAATAAACTCGAAGCAGCCTCGCGTCCCTTTTTGGGCAACGGATAGCATATTTGCACCAAACAGGCAAAAATGCTGATCGAAAATTGACGTGTAGTTTATAATCAAGTCAGGCTGCACAATATTTTGGGCTATCGACCACACTCTCCTCAAGTGGTCCAGCCGCAGCCGGTTATCGGACCTCCACCAGGCTCATTGTCCCCGGCACTCACATAAAAGTTGGTACATACTTTGGGGGCAGGTCAGCTTTCTGCTCAAAAGGGCTATTTGGATGCCGCGATCCTATATAGTGAATGAACCTGTTTAAAGTGATAGGCGTGAAAGGATTTTAAAAAAGCAGCACCCAGAAAAGGGAGAATGCTAATCATGAAATCCATTATAGAGTTCTGAACTTCGGTACCGCCGCCTGTTTGAAGCGGCCCAGGACGGGATATTAATACTGGATGCCAGGACTGGAATGATCGAAGATGTCAATCCATATTTGATAAAAATGTTAGGCTATTCGCGCGAAGAGTTTATCAAAAAGAAGCTCTGGGAAGTTGGCGCGTTCAAGGATATTGAATCCAGTCAGGATGCCTTCGAAGCCTTGCAGAAGAACGAATACATTCGCTATGAAGACTTGCCGCTTAAAGCAAAGGACGGGCGTCTGATCCAGGTGGAATTCGTCAGCAGCGTCTACCTGGTGGACGATGAAAAAGTGATCCAATGTGATATCCGTGACAACACTGAGCACAGGCAGATCATAGCTGCATTGCAACAGAATGAAAAGAAATATCACAACCTGGTTAATCAAAGTCCGGATGGTATTTTCATCATTGCATCGTCAGGCAATATTTTAGTCGTCAATACGACAATATGTAGGGAACTTAAGTTCAGCGAAGAAGAATTGCTTTCCATGAACATTTGGGATATTATCCCGGAACAATATTTGGATCAACACAAAAAAAGGCTAACCCGAATTCTAGCGGGGGAGAGTTTGGTAGACGAAGTAGCAGAATACGTGGTGAAGGGGAAAGATGGAAAAAACCATTATGTGGAAATTCTAGTAGCTCCGCATTACAGTGATAAAGGAATTATTGGTTTTCAAGGCGTCGCTCGTGACGTCACTGCGCGCAAGCAAATGGAACGCGCCCTCCGAATGCTTAACGAGGATCAGGCGTTAGTCAACACCCTAAATGAAGCTGTGAATCGCGGAGAAAATCTTGATGGCATTGTCGAAATATTTACCAGAGAACTTGGGGGCATAATAACACCCTGTCGCGCAACAGTCTATCTGCTGGACTCGAATGCAAAGTACATCGAGTTGCTGAGTAGTATGATCCTCTCCTCCCCTATCGTTGGAAAGATCGAGAATCTAATTGGGCGCCCCATCCCAAACCTCAAAATCCCGATCAAGAAGGACAGCTATTTCCAAAAAATTCTCGGAAATGAACAAGGCGATGTTACCAGCGATCCGAAGATCATTCAGCGCTGGATTGCAGAATTCACAGACACGACCTCCCTTCCGCCCTTAATCCGCAACGGGCTCAAGCAACTTGTTCCACAGATTTATCAACTTCTAAATATAAAATCCGTAGCCACAGTTCCTTTAATGTACTCAGGAAAAACCATTGGGTTATTGGATATCACCACCAGCGAAAGCGTGTTGACCGAAGATGACCTGAAACGCATCCGAAACATCAGCAGTCAGGTGACAGCAGTCATTCTACGCAAGCAGGCGGAAGAAGAATTACAGTTCAGAAATACAATTTTGTCCACGCAGCAGGAAGCAACGATTGATGGGATCCTCGTGGTCGATGGAGACAATCACATCGTATCGTACAACCATCGCTTTGTCGAGATGTGGCGGATCCCGCCAGAGTTAGTCGAGAAGAAAGCCGATGAACCCGTTTTGGCGTTTGTTATGAGTAAAGTGGCAGATCCTCAGTCATTTATCCAGCACGTTCAATACCTTTACGAGCAAAAACAGGAAACAAGCCGGGATGAAATCGTTCTTCAGAATGGACGGATCTTCGATCGCTACTCGGCGCCGATGGTCGGGCCAGATAATCAATATTATGGCCGTGTCTGGTATTTCCGCGACATCACCGAGAGCAAACAGGTGGAAGCCTCTCTACAAGAGAGCGAAGAACGTTACCGCAAGCTGGTAGAAAACTTGCCTGATGGTGTGGTTATCCACAGCCAAGGGAAAGTCATCTTTGCCAACCCGGCCAGCGCAACAATCATCGGCGCGTCCAGCCCGGCCGATTTAATTGGAAAGCCTGTTATAGAGTTTGTACATCCTGACTACCGGGCACTGGCTTTGAAACGCGTACAAAATTCACAAAATGATGGTGCTCTCGCTCTCTTAATGCAAGAAAAATTCGTTCGGCAGGATGGGACACAGATTGATGTTGAAGTATCAGGTATTCCATTTCCCTACGCCGGTCAACCGGCTATGCTTACTGTTTTAATGACATTACCAAGCGCAAGCAAACAGAGGAATTGATTCAACGGCAACTTGAACATCTCACTGCCTTGAGTGCCATAGATCGAGTCATCGCCGGTAATTTTGATTTGAGCCTTATCCTTTCAGAAATTCTCACCCATGTAACGATTGAACTTGGCGTGGATGCGGCTGACATTTTGATCTATGATTCCAATACGCAAATGCTGGAATATGGCGCTGGGCGCGGCTTCCGTACCAAAGCCGTCATGAAGACACATGTAAGTTTAGGTGACAGCTATGCCGGCCGGGTTGTCATTAAGCGACATCTCGTCCAAATCCCAAACCTGAAGAATGAACCAGGCGACTTATTCCTGACCACCCTTTTCGCAGGCGAGGATTTCATCTGCTATTTCGGTTTGCCGTTAATTGCCAGGGGTCAGATTAAGGGCGTTCTGGAAGTCTTCCATCGCACCGCACTTGAACCCAACGCAGAATGGTTCGACTTCTTCAATGCCCTGGCGGGGCAAGCCGGGATTGCGATTGAAAATGCAATGCTATTCGAGGGCCTACAAAGCTCCAACCTGGAACTCAGTCTGGCTTATGATGCCACGATAGAAGGCTGGTCGCGCGCCCTTGATTTGCGCGATAAGGAAACCGAAGGGCACACTCTGCGGGTGACACAGATGACGATAGATCTTGCGCGCGCTTTCGGCTTGAGTGAGGAGGAACTGGTACAGGTCCGCTGGGGAGCGCTTTTGCACGATATTGGCAAGATGGGTGTTCCAGATGGGATTCTTCTCAAACCAGGCGCTCTAACGGAAGACGAATGGGTAGCGATGAAGAAACATCCAAGACTTGCCTACGAATTGCTCTCTCCCGTCCGCTATTTGCGGCTGGCACTGGATATTCCCTATTGCCATCATGAAAAATGGGACGGCACTGGGTATCCGCGTGGACTAAAAGGTACTCAGATTCCATTGGTTGCACGCATTTTTGCAGTTGTGGATGTGTGGGATGCCTTAAAATCGGACCGCCCTTACCGCGCCGGTTGGGAAGAAGAAAAAATTCTCGAACATATCCGTGCCTTATCAGGAACGCACTTTGATCCGCAGGTAGTGGATGCATTCATGCATATTTTAATCCAGCCCTGATCTATGCTATTGTTGGCGAACCCATTATGGTGTGAAAATCGATCCACGCTGATCAACAACCTGTTTAAGACCTGGTGACCAGCACAAGAGGTCCGGGCCGATACGTAGACAAATACCCTGGGGGCGTCATCCACGACTATCAGGCTGGCACCAAACTTGACATACACTGCTACATGATGATTTTCACCAAATTATTAATAAATAAGGTATTATTAGTGCTACTGAGATACATATCTCTATCAAACTCAATTGGAGGAACAATGGCTTTTACACATAAAAATTCTAAAGGTGTCACATATATTCTTCACGGAAAAACCAGGGTCACATCTACTGGAAAGACAGCAACCCTTTACTTTTTCTCGAAAGAAGAAAAGGAAGGCGCATTAGATGCAGTGCCTTCAGGTTACGAAGTTGCAGAAACCGCCAACGGCCTGTTAGTTTTAAAGAAAAAATAAGAACCTGTCCGAAAATTAATTCCAGGGGTGTTTTTTTGCCCCACTTAGTGGGGCAAAAAAACACCCCTGAGATATTTTCCAGATAGACACTAAATGTATTGTTGATCGTCTGGCGGTTCAGGCCTGTAAGGTGGCCGGGATTATCCTGGTCAAAAGCAACTCCCAGGGCGTGGTCAAGATCTTCGGCTTGAACCGGGCCAGCTACTGCAAGATGATCCAAAACCTGATCTGGGCGGCTGGCATCCTGCTTTTGCCGGCAGTTGGCACCCTGCTGATGTCGATCAGCACGATTATTGTGGCGATCAACGCACAACTCCTGCGGAGAACAACTTAGCAGGAGAATTTTTGGTTAAGGCAGTGTTTTGAGGTAAGCGATCAAGTCGGCCAGGTCGTCGTTGCCAATGTTCCAACGAGGCATATCCGCGTTCAACTGCGTCCCGTTGGGGTCCTGACCATTCGTAACCGCCAGGAGGAATTTTTCGGCGTCGAATTCACCTTGTAGAGCTGACCAACGAATGTCTGGGGCAGACATCGACTGCATCATTCCCATGTTGTGTACGCCACCCTGTGCATCTGTGCCATGACATGAGGCACATGTCATTCGACCTCCTCCTCCCATCATCCAGCCATTTGAGCCAGGACCGCTGGTATAACTGATTTCCGTACCGCGTTCGCTCGTGGCGGTGAAATAGATGCGTTCACCGTTCGAACGAAAGCTTCCTGTCCCCCAGGCAGTTCCACCCAACTCACCCCCCTGTGATTGTGATGCACAGGCTGCAAGCAACAGAGCAGCGATCACGACCAAAAAGGCATTCGGGAAAAATTTTATTTTCCAATTCATAATTCTTTCTCCTTTTCTGGTGCTTATACAGGAATTTTGCGCCGCTCAGCCGCTTAACGTAGGTCGGATTTTGCGGCCGAATCTTAAAATTAATAAAACGAAAGTTCAAACGAAGTTACCGTTACCATCATATTCGATAAAAGCTATCTGCGTCCCCAAAAAAACCTATAAATTTTATATTTTTTGCCGTTCATTTCCCGAAGCGAATAATAGTAATTAATTTTGTAGATATTTTATAGGTTGTATGGGGGACGTAGATACCCTCTTTGGGATATGATGAAATAGTAACAAAGGCTATCCTAAGAATAGGATGGAGGCTTTTGGTATTAAGCAATGATATAGAGGTTCAAAATGCAAATTCCTTCAAACGCTCAGGTTGGATGTACAGACGGTGTCTATGGACGCTCAGCCTTTGTACGGATTGATCGATTGTGGAAGCACCAAAGGAAAAATCGTTTGCTTATATAAATGAGCAAAACGGGTTTCAATTTGACCCCATAGTCGTTGAAGCATTTGCGAGGTTTCTAAGCAATCTATTTTGAAATTGCAATCGATCGCAATGATCTCGATGTCTGTCTAATCGTCAGCTTCATTTTGAGAAGGAACCAGATCCGCGAGGAAAATGAATTGTGATGCATTGGAAGAAGAAAGGTGATTTGTGTTACGGTGAAAAGATTGAAAACAAAAAAAGAGCTTGAAACAGAAAACATCGATTTACGCAAACGCCTTGAAGAAGCCGAAAGTACTCTCCAGGCGATCCGTGGTGGATATGTTGATGCATTTGTTGTGTCTAATGCAGGAATTAACCAGGTATTGACACTGAGAGGGACAGATTATCTTTACCGGGTATTCGTCGAGTCAATGAATGAAGGCGCTGTTACTCTGATTCCGGATGGAACGATTTTTTACACCAACCAGCGCTTTGCCGAGATCGTGCAAAAGCCATTGGGTGAACTGATCGGCGCTTCATTTTATGAATTGATCGCCACCAAAGAGGAAAATAATGGAGAAATAAAAACGAGATTAATTGAAAAAAACAAATTACGAGTGGAATCCGATTTAATTTCAGCGATAGGCGAACCCGTACCGGTAGAAATATCGGCCCATGCCCTGGAGGCAGAAGATATTAAGGGGTTCTGCATCGTCGTGACAGACATCACAGAACGAAAACGCGCTCTTGAGAGCCTTAAATATTTTAGCAGCCATGATATCCTGACCGGTCTCTATAATCGTAATTTTTTTGAAGAGGAGATGGCTCGACTTGAGAAGGGTCGGCAGTACCCGATTTCCATGATTGTAATCGATATTGATGCGTTAAAACAAATCAATGATCAATTTGGACATTCCGCTGGAGATGATCAAATTAAAAAGGTTGCAATGATACTCAAAAAAATATTTCGGCCTGACGAGATCATTGCCAGAATTGGTGGGGATGAATTTGCTATATTGCTGCCGAATGTCGATATTCTAATTGCAAATAAGTTGGTGATTCGGATCAAGAAGTATCTGGAAGAACATATAGCGAATTGGGACGAGCCTCCTTTGAAACTTTCGATTGGAATGGCTTCCGCTGAACAATATGAAATTCTAATTGAAGTCTTAAAGCGGGCAGATCGCGAGATGTATTCGAATAAACAAAAACGACAACGGCAGCGGCAATAATATATAAGGAGAAAATAATGCTTCTAAACGAATCAAAGTTGATTTCCCTGGCCAAAACCCCTACAGGAATTCCTGGGATGGATGAAGTGACGGAGGGAGGGATACCAAAGGGCCGGCCGACGTTGGTATGCGGCGGGGCCGGCGCCGGAAAAACATTGTTCGCCATGGAATTTCTGGTTAACGGAGCCGTTCAATACCATGAGCCTGGCGTCTTTATGGCGTTTGAAGAGACGGTGGAAGAACTCGCTCAAAATGTTGCTTCCCTCGGGTTCGATCTGGAGGACTTGATAAACAATAAAAAACTGTTAGTAGAGTTTGTAAAGGTTGAGCAAAGTGAAATTGAAGAAGCCGGCGATTATGACCTGACCGGGCTGTTTATCCGTTTGAACAATGCAATTGACACCCTGGGCGCCAAGCGAGTGGTGTTGGATACGATTGAAACCCTTTTTGGAGGGTTCTCGAACCATTCTATCGTACGAGCAGAGCTGCGCCGTTTATTCCGCTGGTTGAAAGATAAGGGGGTCACAGCCATCATAACTGCCGAACGTGGCGAAGGGGCTTTGACTTGTTATGGTTTAGAGGAATACGTCGCCGATTGCGTTATCCTGCTGGACCATCGCGTAATTCACCAGATATCGACCCGACGGCTGCGAGTGGTCAAGTATCGCGGTTCAACCCACGGGACCAATGAATATCCTTTCTTAATCGGTAAAAACGGCTTCTCGGTACTGCCGATCACATCGCTCGGCCTGGACCATATTGTACCCACCGAGCGAATCCCGAGCGGCGTGGCGGGCCTGGACGACATGCTGGGGGGCAAGGGCTACTACCGCGGCAGCACAATCCTGCTTTCCGGCACAGTCGGCGCTGGCAAGAGCAGCCTTGCGGCAGCTTTTGTGGACTCAGCCTGCAGGCGCGGCGAGCGCTGTTTGTATTTTGCCTTCGAGGAATCTAAAAACCAAATCATTCGGAATATGCGCTCGATCGGAATCGATCTGGAACCTCATGTAAATAAAGGTTTGCTCCAATTCCATATCGCCCGTCCAACGCTTTTTGGACTCGAAATGCACCTTGTAACCATGTATGACACGATCAAGCAATTCGGGCCAAGTCTTGTAATACTGGATCCGATCACAGACTTCACGAGCGTAGGTTCCGAAATCGAAGTCAAATCCACAGTAACGCGGCTCATTGACTACCTTAAATCAAATCAAATCACCGCACTTTTTACCAGCTTTACAACGGAAGACCACGGTCCAGAGCAATCTGAAACCGGTATTTCGTCATTGATCGACACCTGGATCCTGGTGCAAAACCTGGAGAAGGGTGGCGAAAGAACGCGCGGTATATACATCCTCAAGTCGCGGGGGATGGCTCATTCGAACCAAATTCGAGAATTCTCGTTGACTGATGATGGCATAAAAATTGGCGGTGCCAGGCACACGAATTCTAAAATGTAGGTTCTGATTTCGCAATACTGGAAACGAATGAATTTTTATACCGCTCCATTGATAGGAATGGTAAAGGAGGAGAAAGCATGAAGAAGAAATCTGATTCGAAATCATCCGTTAAAGCATACGAACTGCGCCTTTATGTGGCGGGGCAAACGCCAAAAAGCCTGGCTGCTTTCGCTAATCTCAAAAAGATTTGCGAGGACCACCTGGCGGGTCAGTATCATATCGAAATCATTGATTTACTCAAAGATCCGCAATTGGCCAGCGGTGACCAAATTCTCGCCATACCCACATTGGTTCGCAAATTGCCGGAGCCGATCAAGAAAATTATCGGCGACCTATCGAATACAGAGCGGGTGCTGATCGGCCTCGATTTACGCGAAAAATCATAAAAAGCAAAATGGCAGGTAAAATAATACTATTCCATGGGTGAGGCCTATGACAGAAAAAATAAAATCGCGCCAGGAATTATTGAACGAAACAAAGGACCTTCGCGCCCGTCTTGAAGAAGCGGAAGAAACCATCCGTGCTATCCGCGACGGTGAAGTGGACGCCCTGATCGTCGCCCAATCCGAGAAAACACGCGCCCTTTTACTGAAGGGCGCAGATTATCCTTACCAGGCCATGGTCGATTCCATGGGTGAAGGCGCGGTGACTCTGATTCCAGATGGAACGATATTCTTCTGCAATTCGCGCTTCGCAGAAATAGTCCAAACCCCACTCGAAAGATTGATTGGCACCCCGTTTAAAGATTTGGTTCCATCAGAAGATCAAGGCAGGTTGGCTGCAATATATAAGGAATCTGGACTGGATGTCGCCAGGGGAGAGTTCCGCATTCGAACCGCGCAGGGAAAGTTCGTGGCGGTGCAGCTTTCCGCCCATCTTTTGGAAACGGACGATGTAAAGGGCATCACTATCGTGGTAACAGACCTCACCGAGCGTAAAAGGGTGGAGCAGGCGCAGTGGGAAGCTGAACATAAACTGGACAAGATGCTGCAGTCCCTGGTGGATGGGATGGTTGTCGTGGATTTGTCAGGAAAAATCACGTATGCCAATCCGGCGGCTGAGCGTATCCTTGAAATTCATAAGAAAAAGATCAGCGGGATTTATTATCAATCAGGCGAATGGAAACAGATTGATGCAGATGGTAAACCGTATCCCCTTGATCAATTACCGCTGGCAATTGCGCTGAGAGAACAACGCGAGGTCAATGCGCTGGAGCATGGCATCATTGCCCCTAACGGTGCAGTCAAGTGGCTTTCAGTCAATGCATCCCCGTTGTTGGATGATAAAAATCAAATATATGGGGCCATCGCCAGCTTTCGAGACATCACAGAGCAAAAAAAAGGCGAAGCAGCGCTCCGAACCAGTGAAAAACAGTATCGTTCGTTATTCGAGAATATGCTTGAAGGATTCGCATATTGTAGAATGCTTTATGAAAACAACCTGCCGCGAGACTTTGTTTACATCGATGTCAACAGTAATTTTGAACAACTCACTGGTCTTAAAAATGTCGTTGGGAAAAAAGTCTCTGAAGCCGTACCTGGATTTCAATCCACAAACCAGGAGCAGTTGGAAATTTATGGCAGAGTGGCATCAACGGGAAAACCGGAGAGATTCGACACTTATGTTGAACAGTTAGGAATGTGGTTTTCCATCGCTGTTTATAGTCCGGAAACCGGTACCTTCATCGCAGCTTTTGACAATGTTACCGAACGCAAGCGGGCGGAGGAGACATTAAGAGATTTTGGAAATGCGCTACCGGCGGCTCTTTGAAGCCGCCCATGATGGCGTGCTCCTCCTGGATGCCGGTACAGGAGCGATCTTCGACGTAAACCCATATCTGGTCACGATGCTGGGATATTCGTACGAAGAAATCTTGGGCAAGAGGCTCTGGGAGTTAGGCGCTTTCACGGATATTGCGGCAAACCAATTGGCATTCCAAGAATTAAGAAAGAATGACTTTATCCGTTATGAGAATTTACCCCTTCGATCCAAAGATGGGCGGCTCAATAATGTCGAATTTGTCAGCAACGTCTATTTGGTTGACCATAAAAAAGTAATTCAGTGCAATATCCGGGATATTACGGAACGGATACGGGCGGAGCAAGAAATTCAATCCCGCACTCAAGAATTGAAGATGCTTTATGGACTCTCGCGTTCCCTGGCCGATGCTAAGAACCTCGAACAGGTATTAGATATCGTAAATCATAATGCCGTAGAGAATGTTCATATGACATTTTCCAGAATTGGACTTTTAGAAGGCGATAATTTGATCATGCGGGCTGCGCATCCAATCCGTGATCTTGATTATGATCTTTTCGTTGGAGACAGTAAGCCTATCTCTGCCCTGCCCTATTGCCGCCGCATTATGAAAGGACATAAACCGGTTGTTCTTAATGCGAGCGATTTAAAAGTCGGGAGCGAAGAGCATAAGGCTCTCCTGCTAAATCACGTTCGTTCAATCTGTGTCACGCCCCTCCGTGTCGGAAAAACCGGAAGCGACTCGGATCAACTCCTGGGACTGCTGATATTTGGTGAAGCGAGAGGTGAAGACCGTGAGCCAATTACGCCACAGAAGCTTTCCTTGATCGGTAATATTGGCGATCAGGCGGCGTCCGCCATCCGGCGCATGCTGCTGCGCCAGGAGACCGATCGTCGTTTACAGCAGCTCTCTGCACTGAGTGAAATTGACCGGGCGATCACCTCTGGTGTCGACCTGAAAATTAGCTTAATGACTGTCCTTGCCCAGGTTATCAAGCAGTTGAGCGTCGATGCAGCCAGCGTGCTTCTACTTAATTCCGGTACACAGACCCTGGAATTCTTCTGCGGGCAGGGTTTTCGCACCAACGCCATCCAGGGCTCGCGGCTGCGTCTGGGAGAGGGTCATGCCGGGCGGGCCGCTTTGGAGCGGATCATTGTTCATGTCTCAAATCTTCAAGCTCCGAACAACGCATTTTTTAATCTAAATTTGGCAGACGAGAATTTCGTCGAATATTATGGTGTGCCCTTGATTTCGAAAGGGCAGGTGAAAGGCATTCTGGAAATATTCAATCGCAAAACTTTCAAGTTTGATGATGAATGGCTCGGGTTTCTCAAAGCCCTGGCCGAGCAGGCTGCCATCGCGGTTGACAATACCTTGCTGTTCGATAGTTTGACACGCTCCAACGTCGAACTTACGCTGGCCTACAACGATACAATTGAAGGCTGGTCACATGCCCTCGACCTGCGCGACAAGGAGACCGAAGGCCATTCCTTGCGGGTAACGGATAAAACGCTACTGTTGGCGCGGTCATTCGGTCTGCGCGAAGATGAATTGGCGCACATCCGCCGGGGAGCGCTGCTGCACGACATAGGCAAGATGGGAGTCCCGGATGGGATCTTGCTCAAGCCCGGTCCATTAACAGAAGAGGAATGGGTGGTGATGAAAAAACATCCTTCAATGGCCTATGAAATGCTTTCTCCCATACGCTATTTGCGCCAGGCGCTGGACATTCCCTATTGTCATCATGAGAAGTGGGACGGCACGGGCTACCCACGTGGTCTTAAAGGCGAGCAAATACCGCTGGCAGCACGCATCTTTGCCGTGGTGGATGTGTGGGACGCCCTGACCTCCGACCGTCCGTATCGCAAAGCCTGGTCGGAGGAGAAAACGATTGAGCATATCCAATCGGGCTCTGGCGCCCACTTCGATCCGCAAGTGGTGCAAACATTCTTGTTGGGCATGGATGAAAAAGAGACCGCTCAAAACGAGATTTGATCGATATGAAACCGAGCAAAGGAACCAAATATGCCATTTAACCCTCCAAAATACCCCCTTTGGAAACAAATGCTGGCCAGAACTGTGCGTTGGCTGGGCGAAACAGCGGCTGGACTGCCGGAACCTAACGCCGCCGGAGTCGTGTTCTGGCCTGGATGCAAATTACGCTAATCTTTTTGATCAGTGTGGCACTCGTCGCAATTCTTTTGTTCAACCAAGGGAATAGCATGCGGAACGACCTGTATGTTTTCCTGATGGCAGGGCTGCTGATGGGTTTATTGGCGGGATTTGGCCTGAACCGCAAGGGATTTTATGGGGCATCCTCCCATTTGACCATCACCTGTGCTTTCCTGGGCCCGTGGGGTTCACTTTTAGCAGATCCCGCCATCCTGCAAGGCGATTTTGTGCCCTTGACCTACCTGGTGCTCCCGGTGATCTTAACAAGTATGCTTGCATCGGCGCGGGTGATAGTCATCATGACCGTCCTCCAGTTCGGGCTGCTGTTATGGATGCCAAACTTTGTGCCCGCCACGGCTTCCATTAACTGGGTCAGTTTTATGATCTTTATCTTTTTTGCTTCCGTGCTGGGGGCCGTATCCAATTTTATCAACCGGGAGGATCTCAAGCAAATTGACGAGCAGACCCGCCTGCTGCTTGAAAGTGAGGCCGGGCTGCGCGAGCTTTCGGTGCGCGATTCGCTGACCGGCCTGTTCAACCGGCGCTACCTGGATGAAACCCTGGAACGCGAGCTCAGCCGGGCAGGCCGCAAACATCTCTCGGTTGGCATTATCATGTTGGACATAGACCATTTCAAGGATTTCAATGACAGCTACGGTCACGCTGCTGGAGATGTGGTGCTGCAGGCATTGGGAGCATCTTTAATTGCCAGCATCCGCGGCTCGGATATTGCCTGCCGCTACGGCGGCGAAGAGTTTGTTCTGATCCTGCCTGAAGCCTCGTTAGAAGCAACGCGGCAGCGGGCTGAACGCCTGCGCCTGGATGCAAAAAAGCTCAAATTGTCGCACAGCGGGATGCTCCTCGAGACTGTTACGCTTTCACTTGGGGTGGCGGCATTTCCTGAGCATGGTTCGAGTCGTTTGCCTCTGCTGGCCGCTGCTGACGCTGCCATGTACCGCGCTAAGGATGAGGGGCGCGATCGGGTCGTTGCCGCACAGGATCTGAAAAAGGGCGGAGGGATAGACTTATCTGGCAATTTGTCTCCTCATCCAGCGCTATTATGATTTATGAATATTCTTGATATAAGAACCGTAATGTTCGGTTCCTGGCATTTGAAATCCCGGATCGGCTCTTGCTTTCCATGATTGCCTGTATGGTGTAAAAAACCTAACCATCAGTGTAAACCTGAGAAGAAGGCTGTATTTGGTAATCGTGGAAGATGCCTGTCCCGGCTATTTTTCCTATCCGCAGGTTTTTATTGCGTGACTGGGATAGAGTTCGCCATATTTTGGGTAAATTTTGGCTTCAGTAATCCCAGTTAATGATTTATTTTTCCGATAGAAACGGATAGCGCACGATATTTGGTATTCCCAGAAAGTCACCAGACGAGTTGGGCTGGACGGAGGCTGATCGCAGTCGTCGGGAATCCGTTGACTAACCCCCTGATGAGGTCGTTCCTGATTGAAGCAATGGGTGACGCTCGGGCAAAAAAATCAGGTCTGAGAGATGTATAATCAATATGCCAATGTCTGAGCCGCTGCTTTCCACCAAGCTTCACGTCCCCTCTTCACGGACCAACCTGGTTACACGACCGCGCCTGATAAAATTGTTGAACCTGGCTGGCTGTACAAAGTTGACACTTGTATCTGCTCCAACCGGATTCGGCAAGACAACCCTGTTGTACCAGTGGCTCGCGGACAGCGAGCTTCCTTACACCTGGTTTTCCCTGGACAAGGCAGATAATGACCCGGTGCGATTTTTGTCCTATTTGATTGCTGCGCTACAGCAAATCGAACCGGACCTGGGCACAGGTGCAGGCGATATCCTGCGATCTGCTGGCATCGCTTCTACCACGGGGCGCTCGCCGATTGAGCTGGTATTGACCCAAATCGTCAATGAGATTGCCTCGATCCGCGAATTTTTCATCCTCATTCTGGACGATTATCATCTCATTCAGAATCTCCGTGTCCACGAATTAGCCCTATTTTTGCTTGAAAACCAGCCACCGACGCTGCAGCTCGTTATTTCTACTCGCGTCGATCCACCGCTGCCTTTCCCTCGTCTGCGAGCCGAGGGCCAATTGGTCGAAGTGCGCGCCGCGGATCTCAGTTTTACTACCGACGAGGCGAGGGCTTTTCTCAACGGCACCATGAAGCTTGCCCTGCCAACCGAACAAGTTGCAGCGCTGGAACAGCGTACAGAAGGGTGGATTGCCGGGTTGCAATTAGCTGCAATCTCTTTGAAAGAGCATGAGGATATTACCGGGTTTATCGATGCTTTCACCGGCAGCCACCGTTTTATTCTGGATTATCTAACTGAAGAGGTGTTTAACCGTCAAGCCGCTGACGTTCAGGCATTTTTATTGGATACGGCGATTCTTGACCGGCTGACGGCCCCGTTGTGTGATGCCATTACCGGTCGTACCGATAGCCAGAAGATTCTGGAGGTCCTGGATGCGGCCAACTTGTTCATCGTTCCTTTGGATGACGAGCGTCGCTGGTATCGCTATCACCACCTCTTTGCTGACCTGCTCCGCCAGCGCCAGCAGATGGAAAGGCAAGAGATTGTGCCAGAACTACACCAGCGAGCCAGCAAATGGTATGAGCAAACTGGGCTGATGCTTGACGCGGTGAGCCATGCCCTGAACGCAGGTGATCATCAGCGTGCAGCCGATTTAATTGAGCGGTCCGCCTGGTCCGTGCTGATGCGCGGCGAGCTGGCAACATTATTAAGCTGGATAGACCAACTGCCTGACGAGCTGCTGCGTTCCCGACCACGGCTCATTTTCTTCAACGTCTGGGCCCTGGCATATAGCGGTGCTGTGGACGAAGTCGAGCAAAGGCTGCAAAATGTCGATCTGCACACTGTACGGGGTGAGGTCGAAACGGTCCGGGCGCATGTTGCTGCTGTCCATGGCGACATAACACGCGCGATCGCACTGGCACACCAGGCTGCTGAACATCTACCTGCCGACAATGTATTCCTGCGAGGGATTGTCGCCCAGACACTGGGTCTGGCATACCACTGGAGCGGTAACCCGATGGCGGCTGCCCAGGAATTGACGAAAGCGATTAAACTGACCGGAAAGCCGGTGAGCCCTATCTCACGATGACCGCCACGGCTTTCTTGGGCCGTGCTTTCGAGATGCGAGGCACCTTGCATCAGGCGGTCAACACCTACCAACAGATGCTCAAACTGGTCGAGAAACCCGACAGGCACCCTGTCCCCTTTGCCGGCATGGCTTATGTGGGAATCGCCGGATCGTTGTACGAATGGAACGATCTGGAGGGTGCACAGCGCTACGCGACAGAAGGTATAAAACAAAGTGAGCTTGGCGGTTTCGTACCTTACCAGCTTGCCGGCAGCATCATTCTTGCCCGCGTGTATTTAGCGTGCGGTGACATAGCGAGTGCGCTTGAGACTTTGGAACAAGCCGAACGTTTGGGCCAGAAATGCGATTACGTCTACGTTCTGGCGCTGCTGGCAGAACTGCGGATCCAATTGTGGATGAAACAAGGAAATACGCCAGCTGTATCACAATGGGCTAAAGAGCATCCGTTAAGTCAACCCGGTAAACTCAGCCTGGCCCTTGAGGTTGAGCAGATAACCACTGCGCGAATCCTTCTCGCGCACAACGAACGTTTGCAAGGAGCGAGCGCGCAACAGAACGTCAAATTTTTGAAGCATCTGGAATGGCTGAGAGAAGAGGCGCAAATCGAAGGACGCGTGGGGAGTGTTATCAGGCTGCTGGTGCTGCTGGCTAAAGCCTTACATTTACAGGGCGATAAAGAGGCGGCATTGGCCAAATTGGAGGAGGCGCTTGCCTTGGCTGAACCAGAAGGATATGTGCGCGTATTTATTAATGAAGGTGCACCCATAGAGGAATTACTGCGCCGAGCCGGGTCTCAGGGGATTAACCCCAATTCGTTGCCAAACTTATTTCGGCTGTTCAGCAATCTCCAAACCATGAAGACGTGGAATCCCAGGCTCTGATCGATCCTTTAAGTAACAGAGAATTAGAAGTTTTGCACCTCCTTGCGGATGGGCTTTCGAATTCTGAAATTGCGAATCGATGCGTCATCACTGTTGGCACGGTGAAAGCGCATACAGCCAGCATTTACCGCAAACTCAATGTAAACAGCCGCATGCGGGCGGCGGCGCGAGCAAGAGATTTGGAATTGTTGTAAAGACTGAAGTGGAAATCTTCTACAAAACCCTCGTGTACCTGACAGATCGAAGCGTAAAATAGGGTCGACTTCGCTAATGCGTATCTATTGAAATGGAAACAGAATTTGAGATAGGTCCTCGTGCTGAATATTCAGAAAACCTGATGCGTGAGATCGCTGCTTATTTCGCTTTAGGAAATGTTCTTACGCAAAAAGACCTGGGGGGAGCCTACAATTTGAACCTTCTCCTTCACTCCTCAACAGGGGATTACGTCGCTCGCATCTACCGGCCCTGGGTAAATCCTGACCGCCTGACGTTCTTGCAGGCGTTAAACAAAATTTGATCTCTGCCAACCTACCCATACCGGAATCACTGGGATGGGTGGCTGGCAATCGAATTGGGCTAAAATTGGATCGCCTCATTGAAGTGGAACGGTTCATATCGTCCGAGCGTGTATCCGCTGGCTGGAATTACCATATTAAAGCGTATTCAATGTTAGGTTGCTTGCACCAGGCGCTAAAAGAACAGGAAAAGACGCTCGCCTTCGTTCCGCCGGCAGTTCATAACTATGGACATCCTGCCGAATTATTGAGCTGGCTGAGGCAAACGATATTGGTTGTTGCTCATCAAGAGTCAACTTCTGACCGCGATGCGGCTCTGGCAGTTTGCTCACAATCCGAAAAAATTCTTACACACCTGAACGCCTGGTGGAAGCACACTGGCCAGAATCTCCCTCAGCAGTTGGTTCACGGCGACTATGGCGCAGAGAATATCCTCTGGCAGCAAGGCGAGATCGCCGCCATACTGGATTTCGATCTGGCAGATATCCATGAGCGAGTGTTCGATTTGGCATATACGACATACTGGTTGTTCGCGCGTTTTGAAGGCGAAAAATCTCCGAAGAAATGGCCCTGGCATAAATTACCGGAACTGCTCATGGCCTACCAGGGTGGCACTGGATCGGCGCTGTCGGCGGATGAACTGAATTCTTTCCCAATTGAAATGGCCCGGGTACCGTTGTACTGGATAGCAACCGCGGGTTTTGCAGATGACCCGGTAGATACTATTCTTACTCTTTCCGATGATATAGATCAGGCAAAGTGGTTGTTTACACACCCCGATGAAGTTTTAGAGCATTGCATCACCCGAAAGGGTGCAAATTCTCCATCTGGATGAATTTAGGGTGTAAATTCAGAAGCTACCAAAACCATGCTCGCCCACATCAAGGGATCGGTCAGAGATTTCCAGTATCCGTTCCAGGACGAGAACGGACCATAAATGATCCAATACGGAGGCGAAATATCCTGCGCCATCGGTCATTATTTTTTATTTCATTTTCCTGCGGAAAAAGCGTACCGCACCATAGATCAGCAGCAATACCACCACCACCCAGGGCAAGGTCGTGATCACAAAGAAAATGGTGCCATCCGCGAAGCCGCGCAGGGTGGTGAGTAAAGCGCTGACGGCATTATGCAGCGTGGCGGCAGGATCCCAGGTATTATCCGTCACCGGCTGGCTGGTGACCACCGGACGCAGTTCCACCGTGATGCTGGAAAGGGCGGCGGTCTTTGCCAGGTTCTGCTGCAGCGCCTTGGCGGATTCCAGCTCGGCTTCCCGCCTGGAAAGTTCCTGTTCGGCGCGCAGCAGGTCTTCCGTGTTCGTGGCTTCCTTAATGATCTCGAGCAGGCGCGCGCGCGATGTTTCCAGCGCCTGGAGGCGGGCCGTGATGTCCACATAATCCTGGGTCACGTCCTGGGCAATTTCCGAGCGGTTTTCGACCCGGATGCCCAGATCTGCCAGGCGGGTCATGCTTTCATCGTAATGGGCCACCGGCACGCGCAGGACCATGCTGATCACCGGCATCTGCCCGGAGTAAGGATAAGTCTCATTTGAAGAGACTACGAAGGCACCCTCAGCCGCGTATTCCGCAACCATCTCCAATACAGACTGGCGCGCCACACGGGTATCGTTGGCTACGACGATCAGGCTGCCGTTTCGCACGATCAACCGCTCGGCTGGTTGGGGGGTGAGCATGAAGCTGCTGGATGGAGCAGGATAGGCGCCGTCATTTCTTTCAGTTAGTTTTGTAGTGGCCATTTGGGTGGCCTCCACAGAGGAAGTCGCGTATGCGCTCAACGGTATTTCAGCGACAACATTCGAGAAAACTTTGCCCACTGCCGGTCCCAACAACGCCAGCACGCCCAATAAAACGATGGCAAAGGCGCCCACACCCAGCGCGATGTTGCGCAGCATAGGCCAATTTCTGATGCGAATAGAAAACAAACCAGCCGTGGAGGATTTGATCTGCCGCCACAGCTTCACAAAAGCGGTTTCTGGGACAGCCTGAGCAGCGACCTCCGTATACGGCTGGGATAGAATAGTGTTCATCTCAAGGATCTGCCTCTCCAGAATGGCATCACTGCCGGCTGCTTCCAGGATGGTTGCCAACCTTGCAAAATCGCCCTGTTCGAGGGCAGCTGTATAGGCGAAGAGCATCTTTTCCCGTTTTAAGACTTCCTGGTTAATCATGGGTGTTGTTCTCCTCGGCAAAATGCCATACCTGGCGCAGGTGGGCCAGGGCCCGGTGCAGGCGCACCCGGGCTGCACCTGGGGTCACATGCAAGGCAGCCGCCATGGCGTCACCATCCAGATTGTTTAGCGCAAACAGGCGCACGATTCTGCGTTCATCCACCGAAAGCAGCCTCAAAGCAGCAGTCAAACTGTCCCGATCCTCCATTTCGGTGTGCAGGTCTTGATGGGCGATGTCATCCATGCGTGCGGCCAACAGCTCAAACAGCTCATCTTCCCCCAGGTTTGCCTGCCGCCCTTCCACCAGGTCGCCGACCAAAAGCTCGCGCTGGTTAAGGCGGGCCGTTTCCACCTGGCGGCGGCGCACCAGGTTGGCGGCAATACCCAGCAGCCAGGCACGCGGCGGCCGGGCGGGGTCATAGCGTTGGGCGTGGGACAGTGCCTCCACCACCACGTTGTTGAGCAGCTCTCCGATCGTGTCTTCATCGGCAGCCAGCCCGGCCCGCACCGCGTACACCCGCAGGATGCCAGTCAGCGAGACGATTTCTCCATCCAGGAATTGGATCAACCGCTTCCTGTTTTCTGCCAGACTGTCTAAGACCATGCGGCCCCCGATTTTCGAGTAGTGTTTCGTTGGATTGGATGTGCCGTTATTATATATTCAATTTGCGAGGGGTTTTGTTACATAACGTAACTAGCGGGGTCACGCTTCGTTTGTATCCTGGTTGAATAAAGTAATCTATCCACTCCCTAACGTTTTTTCATCAGGAGACGTAGAAATCATTCACCCCCTTATCAGACCCTAAAGACAAATACGGCCCAGACAAACAACCGAGGTGAATGAGTGAAATCAGAACAGGGAAAAGCTTTGCCAAAACGAACCAACCCATGATTTTTTCACCTCAAAGTAGAATAAGTGCTCATTCTACCTGAGAGGTATCAATTATAGGTTGGTCGCTTCTGAATTCGCACCCTTCGGGTTATCTATGCCAGCTGGTATCGTCAACCATCTCCGCCTGAATTTCCACTCGCGGATTAGGGTTGTATTTTGATTTTCGAGCAGGTAAAACGAGGGATTTAACGATTGTTATCCATTTATGGTTAAATTGCTTTCGGCAAATCATTATTGTTACTGGATATAATAAGTAAACAGTGAAACCGCAGCGGTTTTGATCCCCGATCGTCCTGAAAGGAAAACATTATGTCTGCAAACAGTATTGCTGAAAGCGCAATCGAGCAAGGGGGTGGGATTCTGCGCCTGGCCCCCACCTGGGTGCCGCGCGCATTCTGTGTGCCGGGCCGGAGGATTAAATTACACCCGGATGATTATTATGCCCTGGGCGGCGCGCGCGGCGGAATCGATGAGCGCTGGTTTTCCTCAACCACCCATGCCGATAATGGTCCTGGGACACCAGACGATGAAGGCCTCAGTTACGTGATCTTTGAAGATGGAGGGGCGATCAAGAAAACAACCCTGCAGAGAGGCCGTCGCCCACCTTCAAGCCGGCCTGATCGGCTCCAGGTTGTGGAACCAATTCCACGGCTGGCCGATGTTTTCCAAGTTTTTCGACAATAAAGGCGCGCTGCCCCACCATATCCACCACCGCGATCAGCACGCCCGCCTGGTGAACCAGCCCGGTAAACCTGAAGCATATTACTTCCCCGTCCAGGTCAACAACTATGGAGCGGATTTTCCTTACACCTTTTTTGGCATCCGTCCGGGAACGACCAAAGAACAGCTAAAAACCTGCCTGAAAAATTTCACCAAAGGCGACAACCACATTACCGATCTGTCGGCGGCATACCGGCTGACCCCGGGTACGGGTTGGGATGTTCCCGCGGGTATCCTGCACGCCCCAGGCAGCCTGTGCACCTATGAACCCCAGTTCGCCTCGGACGTGTTCGCCATGTACCAATCCCTGGTGGGCGACGCCATTGTTTCTGAGGACCTGCTGTGGAAGGACAGCCCGCCTGACCGGCGCGGCGATTATGACTATCTGATCGAAGTGGTCGATTGGGAAGCCAATACCGACCCGCAGTTCGCAGAGCATCATTTTATGGCACCGCGGCCGGTAAATTCCACCATTGATCCGGGTGCGGCGGGGTACGCCGAAAATTGGATTTGTTATAAAAATTCATCTTACAGCGCCAAAGAATTGACCGTGCTGCCCGGGCGGACGGTAACCGTCAAAGACGGCGCGGCGTACGGTCTGATCGTCCTGCAAGGTCACGGGAAGATGGGCGTTTGGGACATTGAAACACCGGCCATCATCCGCTTCGGGCAGTTAACCATGGACGAATTTTTCGTCAGCGAAGATGCGGCCAAAAATGGGGTGGCGATCCACAACCCTTCGCCCACCGATCCCATCGTGATGTTGAAGCATTTCGGCCCGGAAAATCCCGATCTGGCGGCAGCACTATGAATAACTGGATCGAGAACTGCTACACCCGTCTTTTAATCGACAACCACATCACCGAGGATGATCCCGGCTTTATGACCCGCTTCGATTCAGGCCGTTACGTTTCTCTGGTAAAACAGGCGGGGGTTGAAGCCTCCATGGTGTATGCCTGCGACCACAACGGCAACTGCTATTACCCGACCCGGGTAGGCCACATGCACCACAACCTGGCGGGTCGAGATATTTTCGGCGAAACCGTGGCACTTTTGCGCAGCGAAGGCATTTATCCCATTGCCTACTATACCTCCATCTACCATAACCATTCGGCGAAAAACCACCCGGCCTGGAGAATGCAAGATATTGCTGGCGTCCAGCACAGCGGCCGCTATTGGTGGAGCTGTCCGAACAGCGAGGATTACACCGCCTTTACCAAAGCCCAGGTGGGCGAAATTATTGACTATGACGTCGACGGCATCTTTATCGATATGACCTTTTGGCCGGTGATTTGCTGCTGTCCAAACTGCCGCGAGAAATTTCGCCGTCAGACCGGCCGCGAGATCCCCGAAAGCATAGACTGGAACGATCCAGCCTGGGTGGCGTTCCAGCGCTTTCGCGAGGCCTCGATGGTCACTTTCTGTGAGAAATTAACCAGTTTCATTAAAGGTAAAAAGGATATCACGGTCACTTTTCAGAACAGTCCGATTATTTCCGGCTGGTCCCATGGCCAGACGCCCGGCATTGCCAACGCCTGCGATTACACCTCCGGTGATTTTTATGGCGGTAAATACCAGCACATTTTAGGCGCAAAGATCCTGTCGGCGACCTCTCGAAAGCAACCCTTTGAGTATATGACCTCGCGCTGCATCAACCTGACCGATCATACCTCGATGAAATCGGAAGAAATGCTGCACTGTGAAGCCGCGACGACCCTCGCCAGCGGCGGAGCCTACTTCTTTATCGATGCGATAAACCCAGACGGCACCTTGATGGATGCGGTCTACGAACGGCTGGGGCACGTTTCCGCCAGCCTGGCGCCGGTCGCCGCCAAAATGAAAGAACATCACCCCGTGTTGACCGCGGATACGGGCCTGTACTTCTCGATGCTATCGCTGATCGAGCCAGCCGCCAACGGCAAACTGCTGCGCGGGCTGCCGGCCGAATTTTCATCGTCCTCGACGTCCGGGTACGAAGAAATGCTGGGGACATCGATTGTCCTGACGCAAGCGCACCGGCCTTTTGTCGTTGTGCGGGATGCCGAAGGAGACCTTAACCGCCTGAGGACCCTGATCGTGAATAACGCCCAGGTCATGTCGGTCGATGAAGAGCACAGACTTCGCAGCTTTGTGAGCCAGGGCGGCACCCTGGTCGCCACCGGGCTGACGTCACTGATGCGCCCGGACGGCTCCAGCAGCGGCGACTTCGCCTTATGCGATGTATTTGGCGTATCCTACACGGGCAAATTGTCAAAACGGGTGAATTATCTGGAACTGCCGGGTGAGAATAACTATGTTTCGTGCAGTTCTCCTGCCCCAACCGTCACGCTGGCAGGCGCGGAGCAGCTGGCCGGGCTGGTAGAGCCATTGTTCGACCCGGATGATCCCGTGAAGTATGCTTCGATCCACAGCAACCCACCCGGCGGAAAATCGATGTCTTCCGGGCTGACCATCCACTCCTACGGCAAGGGACGCTGCATCTACCTGGCGCCGCCCCTGCTGAAGCAGCAGTTGGATGCCCAGCAAGCCTTTGGGATGTGGCTCCTTCAACAATATGCCCCGCCAACCCTGGTTACAGAGACGAATGCCCCGGTCTGTGTCGAGATCACCGTGCTGCGCAGCACAACCGCCGACGCCTATCTGGTAGGGCTGGTCAATTACCAAAAAGAGCTCCCCAACGTGCCGGTGGTTGGCCTTCAGGTAAGCCTGCGCCTGCCTGAAAAAGCGCCCAGCGCCTGTGTGGCTACCTCATCCGGACAGGCGCTGCCATTCACCTACAAAGAAGGTACGCTCCAACTCGAATTAACACCCCTGGAAACGATTGAGTTGGTTGAAATAAGGATGTGACCTGTATGGCTGCCCTCAACTGCGGAGTCATTGCAATACTGTCTAAGAGGATATTGTGTACTAATAAGGGGTCTTCGCCGAATGAACTGGAACCTTGAGCACCATGCCGGTCACTAAACCGTCCGGATTTACCCGCTGCAGCACAATAAGATCGGCGTCGTATTTCGAGGCGATGGAATTCCAGGTGTCGCCGGCTTGAACAGTATAGTCCCTGATACAGGGCGGGCCATAAATGGTACCCTCACTGCCAATGTTTGGCACGCTCACAATCATGCCTGGAGAAATTTCGTCCGGATCAGCCAGTTGTGAGTTTACATTGATCACCTGTTTGTGGTCGGCCCCATAACAACGGGCAATTTGCCACAACCATTCACCAGCGACTACCGTATGCTGGATGGTGATACCGGGCGTGAGATTACTGGAAGGGAATGTTTGGTCAGCAGGGGTAGCAGGAAGAGCGGAGACTACCCCATCGCTTCTGGTGATCGTGACGCTCACTGCCGGGGAGATTAAACCTCCGCTGTCTGAGGCAACGGCGCTGGTAGTTACCGAACCTGCATCCATGTCAGCCTGGGTAATGGTATACGTAGCGGTACACGTCAGCGATTCTTTTGGGGCGAGACTGATGTTCTGCTGGCCGCAGGCGATCGGCACCTCAAAGGCGGTATCGCTCCCAGTAAACTGGGCAGGGCTGAGGGTGGTGTTGCCGCTATTTGTGATGACATACGTGTAGGTAATAATTTGCCCAACGTGGTCATAGGTCAATGGGTCGGCTGTTTTGGTCAGTGTCAGCAGGCGATTTTGAATCATAGGGACCGAGACAGTGGCGGTTGGCGAGATCGTACCATTGACATTCGCGGTAGCCACGATCGAAACAGAACCTGCATCGAGATCGGCCTGGGTGATCGAATGAGAAGCATTACAGGATAGCTGTTCGTTCGCGTCTAAGAAACTATCATAGTTACCAATATCGCTAATACTCGGGCAGTTAACCGTTGCTCCCTCGACCGTAACAATTCCAGGGATAGATACGTTGCCAACGTTGGTGATATCGAATCGAAATTGGATGATTTGGTCAACCCGGTCGTAGGGCGAGGAAGGTTCTGGTTGTATTGTTAATCCCACAGCCTTAATCACAGGCTTGTCTACAATGGTAGTGTTCTTGGCACGATTAACCACTAAATAGAAAACTACTGCTAACAAGATAACAATGAATACAAAAATAAAAATATAGGCTGGTTTGATTTTCATTTCTTTTTACATCCACCTTAAACGACAGCAAACAACCCGATAGCACCCTGTAATCT